>NZ_JACHGL010000016.1 GCF_014207505.1 Leuconostoc carnosum | reverse complement strand
TGCTCCTATGTCAATAAATGGCACATCTTTTTCTAAACACTCGTTCTAATTCTGTCGGAATTAAACCAACTGATGTAATTTGAGGTTCGGATTACCAAGTCCTCAAAATTGGAAAAAGTTGTTTGAAAGGCAAACTCTCTCTTCAACAATGAGTGAAAAGCTTCAATTGGCCCATTATCATAAGGATAACCTTGTTTTGAGTATGAGTGGCTAATCTGATGCCGTTCAAGTAAAGTTTCAACTTCGTTGCTGGTGTACTGTGAACCCATGTCAGAGTGAAAATATTGTGGCTTTTGATGACATTCAAGCGCCTGATTAATCGTTTCTACAACTAACGTCGCCTCCATCTGACGACCAATCTTGAAAGCAAGAACTTGATGAACCTTTGGTTCGTAAATAGAACTGAGATAAACCCAGGTTCCTGGACGTAATTCCAAATAAGTAATGTCAGCACGCCATATCCTTGCATTGGGCTGGTGCTTGATTAAATTGGGGCGTTGCGAATGATCCACATGAGTGCCAGGTTTTTTAAATCGCCGATTCATTAAAGAGTGAATCTCCATTTCCCTCATTAATCGTAAAATTCGTTTTGACCCAACACAGATGCCTGACTTGCGAAGCACCATCGTTATTCGTGGATAACCATAGGCACGATAATTATTTTCCCAAATCAATTTAATTTTTTCTTTGAGCTGATTATCAACACGTTCGTGTTGACTAGGTTGATATCTTTTCCAATGGTAATAGGTGCTGCGCGGTAATTTCAGTGCCGAAAGAATAATTGATAAGCGGTGTCGTAATAACTGATCTTCTATGAAGACAAGGCAATTAATTCGTCCTAATGCTTTCCCAGTAACACCGCCGCAGCTTTTAAAATTTCAAGTTCCTCCTTTAATCGCTGATTTTCCTTTTGAAGTTGTTTGAATTCTTTGGACGTTACTTCAGTACCGTCTTCTAGCTCAACTGATTTAGCGTCTTTAACCCAGTTATGAATTGCGGCTGGAGAAACACCGTATTCCTCGGAAAGCGAGCGAATAGATCTTTTCTCTTCACGATGCATCTTCACAATGCTGGCTTTAAAATCATCTTGATATCGTTTCATTGGAATGCTCCTATCTTGTTTTATTAATTATGGCACAACTGTTCAGAAATTTATGTACCAAATACTAGGATAGGAGCA
>NZ_JACHGL010000015.1 GCF_014207505.1 Leuconostoc carnosum | reverse complement strand
TGATATCGTTTCATTGGAATGCTCCTATCTTGTTTTATTAATTATGGCACAACTGTTCAGAAATTTATGTACCAAATACTAGGATAGGAGCATTTTGCTTGTTTTTATTTAGCATTTTTAAACTAATTTTCAGGTGTGTTGTTTAATAATCCATTAATACTAAATGGGGTTAGTAATGAAATGGTCGTACTAAGCGATACTTCATCGGGTGTATGGCGTTCTTGATATATTAAGTATACGAAATTCGGAATCTTATTTGATATTGTTGACTCAACGTATATACGTTGCTTAAGGGCGGTATTGTCATCAGAAAGCGTTATATTTGCAATTTTTGGTGCTAAGTTATTTTCAATGTTATCTATTTTGTAGCCATTTTCCGCAAGAATCATTTTTTTAAAAAAACGAATTCCTTACTTGCAATGCAGTCTTTGTTTGATAGGTTTGAATAACATTTTGTGTTTTCAAATTGTACTGAACTGATCATAATTATCTCTTTTCTATTTTCATGTAGTATCCCAATTTAGGTTGGTATAACGTGCATTTTAGATACATGATGATATCAGTAAATTATTTTCCACATCTGTAATTTTTACTTTTGAAGAGACACTATAAAATATAAATATTTGATTTTTATACTTTTTAAAGTGTTAACAAGTATTGTTTAGGAGAAAACATGAAATATTTAAAAGATAGTACCCTGCTGACTAGTTGTCTTGTAGTATTTTTTGGTGGGTCATTAGGTAGCTTGTTCAGGCTACTAATTACCGAAATTCCACATATTGGGAGTAGTCCTTGGGTTATAGTAGTCATCAATGTTTTAGGATCATTCTTCCTTGCTTATATCGGAGCAGTCATTCCTGACAGCTATGACTATTCTTTAATTTTAAAAAATTTTATAGGGACGGGTATCATGGGTGGCTTTACAACATTCAGCACATTTATACTTCAAATTAATCAATTAGGTAGAGAAAATTTTTTAATTAGTATTATTTATACATTAATTAGTTTTATACTGGCTTACATTGCAGTTGTTTTTGGGAAAAATGTAGGAAAAAATCGGAGATTAAATCAGTGAATTTTTTTAACTTTTATTTGTATTTCTGTTTAGCTGCTGGGCTAGGTGCTGTTATTCGATATCTAGTTATAAGTTTTATGCCAAGGATTACAAATTTTTTCACAGGTGTTTTTTATGTTAATATTATTGGTGCTTTTTTGATGGGTGTATTATCAGTTAATATGAACAGCAACGTCTGGCATATTATTATTGGAACGGGTTTTATTGGCGGCCTGACGACATTCAGCACCATGATGACACAGGGAGAGCAGTTTAATAGTTTTAAACGGAGTATGGTATATTTTGCATTGACATTAGTCTTAGGAATTTTTTTATTTATTGTAGCTATACACATACACGTTTAACGAAATACTTTGAATGTGAAACACGCAGTTTTAAATGTCTTTGATGTTTTGTTAATACATACACAAAACGAATTCGCTTGATTCTGTTTTAATCAAAGAATGAGAATATATAAAGAAAATCGTTAAATTTTTCTGTATTCGGAATCAACCCCCTTTTTGTTGTAAACTGATTTTATGTTTAAAAAAAGAATTAGACTCAATACATCAAAGCTGTCAGTAGTATTATATGGCACAC
>NZ_JACHGL010000014.1 GCF_014207505.1 Leuconostoc carnosum | reverse complement strand
CAACGAAAGAATCAGTCTTGCCAATCAAAAAATAAAAGTTGCCTAATCAGTTCAGCCCTAGATAAAAAACATTCCGAATTATTGACATATGAGCATAGGATATTTTGATAGGACCATTACTGACCTTGTGTATTATGTTAATTCGAGTAGACTTGACTAGTGTATTTGCAAATACATAATAATTTAACTAAAAATTGGAGGATTGAAGTGGATACTATAAATATTCTTTATATTAGTCTAAGTGGTAATACAAAATCTTTTATACAGGATTTAACAACTTATTTGAAATTAAAATCTGTTGATATTAATGAAATTAACATTAAAGATTACCCTGAGGAAAAAGAACTAAACACACCATTTGTGACCTTTTTACCTACTTTTTTAAAAGGTGGAAACGGTCTAGATAATGGATATACTGAAATTTTAACTACTAGGCTATCCAGTTATTTACAGTATAAAAATAACTACAGAAATTGTTATGGAATAATTGGTAGTGGAAATCGTAATTTTAATAAACAATATGCTTTAACTGCTAAACAGTATGCCGAAAGATTTGGGTTTCCATATATTACAGATTTTGAATTACGTGGATCAGAGGGTGATTTTGAAAGAATTTATATCGATATCTTAAAGTATCGTGATCAATACTTACTAAACGGGGGACTCAATTAATGAACAATAGTCAGGTAGAAGGAAATAAGAGTTATTTTTTTTTAAATAACCTTGTAAACATACCAGTTAATGGCGAAATCCCATTACATTATGATCAAGAAGCACTAAGAACCTATCTTGATGAGGATGTTATTCCTCGTACAAAAATTTTTACAACACTTAGTGATAAACTAGATTATCTCATTTTAAATCATTATATTGATAAAATTATATTGGATAAATATACCTTTGAGTATATTAGTAATCTGTATGGTCGAGTCAAAAAAATGGGCTTTCATTTTAAAAGTTTCTTAGGTGCATACAAGTTTTACACCCAGTATGCTATGAAAACTGATGATGGGCAGCAGTTTTTAGAAAACTTTGAGGATAGAGCCATATTTAATGCACTTTATCTTGCTGACGGTAATACTGACTTAGCAGATAATATTACCAGAGAAATAATACAACAACGTTATCAACCAGCAACACCAACATTTTTAAATGCTGGTAAGAAACGAAGAGGAGAGATGGTGTCATGCTTTCTTATTGATATGGCTGATTCTATGCTATCAATTGGAAGAGGAATTAATTCTGCATTACAATTATCTCGTATTGGGGGCGGCGTTGGTGTTAACATATCCAATATTCGTTCTCTAGGTGACCCCATAAAAGGAATTTCCAACGCATCATCAGGGGTCGTTCCTGTAATGAAATTACTAGAAGACTCCTTTAGTTACAGTAACCAACTAGGACAGCGTAACGGTGCAGGTGTAGTCTACCTCAATGTATTTCATCCAGATATTCTTAGTTTCCTTGAAACTAAGAAAGAAAACGCTGATGAAAAGATACGAGTAAAAACACTATCATTAGGTTTGATCGTACCTGATAAATATTATGAATTATTAAAGAGTAATGCTCCTATGTACTTATTTAGTCCATATGATGTGCAACGTGAGTATGGACGATCATTCTCATATATTGATATAACTGAGGAATATGATAATCTAGTTAAAAATAAAAATATTCATAAGATACCCTATAATGCTAGACAACTCGAGCAACTTATATCTCAGTTGCAGCAAGAATCAGGGTATCCATATATTTTAAATATTGATACAGCTAATAGAGATAATCCAGTATATGGACGTATTATTATGAGTAATTTATGTAGTGAAATTCTTCAGCCACAAGAGCCTTCTGAATTAAATGAAGATCTATCATATAAGTCTATTGGAACTGATATATCTTGTAACTTGGGATCCACTAATATAATGAATATGATTGAATCACCAGATTTTGGAAAATCTATAGATACAGCAGTAAGAGCATTAACACATGTTACGAACACAACAACTATTAGAGAAGTTCCTACAGTAAAAAAAGGAAATGAAAAATACCATACTATTGGGTTGGGGGCAATGGGGCTACATACAGCTTTGGCAAAAAATAAAATTCATTATGGATCTGATGAGGCTTTAGAATTTGTTGATGCTTACTTTTTAGCCATGAATTACTATTCACTAGTTACAAGTAATAATATTGCTATAGAGAATAATCAAACATTTAGTAATTTTAATAAGTCATCCTATGCTGACGGCAGCTATTTTGAAAAGTATACTAAACAGAACTTTATATTTAAAAATAAAAAGGTAGCTGATATTTTTAAAAATATTTACTTACCAACTATTGATGACTGGAAAAAACTACGAGATAGCATTATAAAATATGGCCTTTATCATAGGAACCGTCTAGCTATAGCACCAAATGGATCTATATCATATGTTAACGAAACTAGTGCTTCACTACATCCTATTACACAGTTAGTGGAACAAAGACAAGAAAATAAAGTAGGTTCAATATTCTATCCAGCACCACAGCTATCAAATATAACCCTCCCTTACTATAAATCAGCATATGATATCGACCAACGTAAAATTATAGATATATACGCTGTAGCACAAAAGCATATTGATCAGGGTATGAGCTTAACATTATTTATGCGCTCACAATTAAAGCCTGACTTATATGAATGGAAGAGTAACGACAATTTGAAGATGACAACTCGTGACCTAAATAAATTGCGTAACTATGCATGGAAAGTAGGCATTAAGTCTCTTTACTACGTTAGAACCTTCACAGAAGATGATGAAATAAGAACCTCAAATGAATGTGAAGCATGTATGATATGAGAAAGGTTAGATAAATGAGCTATTTATACTATGAAGCAATTAATTGGGATAATATTCAAGACACTTTTGATAAATATGTTTGGGAAGCTTTAACGTCGCATTTCTGGTTAGATACTCGTATTCCTGTTACTGAAGATGTTAATATGTGGGAACATTATAGTGATTATGAAAAGAGTACTATTGCCAAGATGTTAGCCAGTACTTCATTAATTAGTGCCTATCAGTCAGAATCTGGTATACCTAGTATCAGGCATGATAGGATAACCAAACCAGAAGAGGCAGTCTACAATACAATTACTTTTATGAAATCGGTACATGCTAAAAGTACAACTACAATATTTCGTGAATTATTACCAAATGAAGGTAGTAAGTATTTTAATTGGGCTGATAGTTCTATTGAAATTCAAAGAGAGTTTAGTACTTTAAGTATTAACATAAATGATAATTATAGTTCTTTGAAGAGAAAATTTGTATCTATATTATTTGAGACAGGTCTATTATTTGGAAAATATTATGAAATTTTAGAACATCAAGAACTAAGAAATAGTAATAAAATTATCTCTAGTATTTTACGTGGTAATTCTATATTTAGTATATATATTGGGTACAAATTTCAACTAGGTTTTAATAAACTAAATAGAATAGATAAAAATATTTTTCTAAATTGGGTAGAGGACACTATTAATAACGTGATTAAATTAGAAGAACACTTTCTCCAAGAAAATTCTAGTAATCCCCAAAGTGCTATTGAGTTAGTACATTACGGCGTAAATTATATGCTAACATCTCTTAATTTAGAACAAAAATATATTGAAATAGATACTGAATCTACTAAATACCTAGAACAAATATTAGTAGAACCTAAAAAATTTATAGAACAGGAAAAAGTACAGATTAATGGTATAGATAACATCGAAGATATGGATGATCAAGATTATGACTTCTGAAAGGAAATAAATAGATAATTATGGTTTATAAATCAATTAATTGGGATATTAATGAGGATGAATTCGACGAGTATGTGTGGGATAAAGCTACAGCACAATACTGGTTAGATACACGTGTTCCAGTATCTAATGATCTGAAAGACTGGAGAACATTATCACTAATTGAGAAAGATACTATTAATCGTGTAGTGGGTGGTTTGGCATTATTAGATACCCTTCAATCAGAAGAAGGAGTAGATGTCATTAGGGCTGATGCCAGAACTAGAAAGGAAATTGCTGTTATTAATGACTTCCTCATGATGGAATCTATTCATGCCAAAAGCTATGGTACTATTTTGACTTCCTTAAATAATCGACAAACAGTTGATGAGGTCTACGAATGGATGAATAATAATCCACGTATGCAGTATAAGGTTAAAGTAATTAATAAGATATATCAAACAGGTAACGAACTACAAAAAAAAGTAGCAAGCGTATTTTTAGAGGGTATTTTATACTATACTAATTTCTTTATTCCTCTTTGGTATAGGGGAAATAATAAATTAGCAAATTTATCTGAAGTTATCAAACTAGTTATTCGAGATGAGTCTGTACATGGTACGTATCTTGGATATAAATTTCAGCTAAGATATAATGAATGCTCTACTGCAGAGCAGAGTACTCTAAAAGAATGGATGGATAATTTGCTGGATGATCTTCTAGAAAACGAATTTCTATTTACAGATGATATATATAAGTCTATTGGATTGGCAGAAGATGTTAAGAAATTTGTACAATATAATGCTAATAAATCTTTACAAAATATGGGATTTAAATCAAAGTTTAAGGATGCTGAGATAACTGATATTAACCCAATTGTTATGAATGGTATATCAACTGAAACAGCTAATCATGACTTTTTTTCTCAGGTGGGAGCAGGATATTTAATGGGAGAAGCAGAATCCATGTCAGAAAACGATTATTCTTTTTAGAATTACTAACTAGGTAAAGTTAAAATTACTAATTTTATTAGTCACTTCGTTACCATTCCTAAAGCTAACATTACTATAAGAGATTGGATTATAATATATTTATATCAAAGAAATTTCAGCTTAATCTATAATTATCAGGGAAATAATCGATATAATATTAATATGTATAGCTACCAAATAGATAACAACGGTTGTTAGAGAGTAATATACTGTTTTTGTAGTTGAAAATTAATATAATAACTCATGGTAAGCTATTATATTAATCTTTAATAATTAACTATACTTGTACTGCTGTCATACTCTATTTCCTTTCTTTACCAATGTAATTTGCTCGTATACTGAAAATCCGGACCGCTTTATTTCTAGGGCATAATCCGAGATAATCAAGTATAGGAGTTTTTTTATATTATGAAAGCTAAGCGA
>NZ_JACHGL010000013.1 GCF_014207505.1 Leuconostoc carnosum | reverse complement strand
ACCTATGTACGGCACCGCATCTTCCTATCCTCGCAGCCAGCGATCCGGCAACTACTTTCGGCGTGATAGAGCTTAACTTCTGTGTTCGGGATGGGAACAGGTGTGTCCTCTATGCTATCAATACGACACCTTTGAGTTATTCACTCAAAACTAAATAGTATCAAATTCTTCCTTTAATTAAACCACTCATAATTGCTTTGTGTCTACATTCCTGTAAACTAGACTTTGGTTAAGTCCTCGACCGATTAGTACTAGTCCGCTTCATACATCACTGTACGTCCACTTCTAGCCTATCTACCTCATCATCTCTAAGGGGTCTTACTCTATAAATAGATGGGAAATCTCATCTCGAGGCGAGTTTCACACTTAGATGCTTTCAGCGTTTATCTCATCCAAACATAGCTACCCAGCAATGCTCCTGGCGGAACAACTGGTACACCAGCGGTTTGTTCACCCCGGTCCTCTCGTACTAAGGGCAACTCCTCTCAAATTTCCTGCGCCCGCGACGGATAGGGACCGAACTGTCTCACGACGTTCTGAACCCAGCTCGCGTACCGCTTTAATGGGCGAACAGCCCAACCCTTGGGACCGACTACAGCCCCAGGATGCGATGAGCCGACATCGAGGTGCCAAACCTCCCCGTCGATGTGGACTCTTGGGGGAGATGAGCCTGTTATCCCCAGGGTAGCTTTTATCCGTTGAGCGATGGCCCTTCCATGCGGAACCACCGGATCACTAAGTCCTACTTTCGTACCTGCTCGAGTTGTAGCTCTCACAGTCAAGCTTGCTTATGCCTTTACACGCTACGAATGATTTCCAACCATTCTGAGCAAACCTTTGAGCGCCTCCGTTACCTTTTAGGAGGCGACCGCCCCAGTCAAACTGCCCGCCAGACACTGTCCACGATCACGTTAAGTGACCAGTGTTAGAATGTTCATACAACGAGGGTAGTATCCCACCGTTCGACTCCAACTAGACTGGCGTCCAATTTTCTACGTCTCCTACCTATTCTGTACAAGCAGCACAAACATTCAATATCAAGCTACAGTAAAGCTCCATGGGGTCTTTCCGTCCTGTCGCGGGTAACCCGCATCTTCACGGGTATTTAAATTTCACCGAGTCCCTCGTTGAGACAGTGCCCAGATCGTTACGCCTTTCGTGCGGGTCGGAACTTACCCGACAAGGAATTTCGCTACCTTAGGACCGTTATAGTTACGGCCGCCGTTTACTGGGGCTTCAATTCGTACCTTCGCCGAAGCTAAGCACTCCTTTTAACCTTCCAGCACCGGGCAGGCGTCAGCCCCTATACTTCATCTTACGATTTTGCAGAAACCTGTGTTTTTGATAAACAGTCGCCTGGGCCTATTCACTGCGGCTCATGTTTTACCATGAGCACCCCTTCTCCCGAAGTTACGGGGTCATTTTGCCGAGTTCCTTAACGAGGGTTCTCTCGCTCACCTTAGTGTTCTCCACTCGACTACCTGTGTCGGTTTGCGGTACGGGCAGTGTAATACTTCCTAGAAGCTTTTCTCGGCAGTGTGACATCTCAGACTTCTCTACTTTATTTCGATCCGCATCACAGCTTGTTCTTGTAGATAAAAGCATTTCACTCTTATCAAAACTTACTGCTTGCACGTACATATCCATCAGTACGCTTCTGATAGCCTCCTGCGTCCCTCCATCGGTCAAACGCATTACTACTGGTACAGGAATCTCAACCTGTTATCCATCGACTACGCTTCTCAGCCTCGCCTTAGGTCCCGACTAACCCTGGGAGGACGAGCCTTCCCCAGGAAACCTTAGTCATTCGGTGGACAGGATTCTCACCTGTCTTTCGCTACTCATACCGGCATTCTCACTTGTAAGCGCTCCAGTAGTCCTTACAGTCTACCTTCATTGCCCTTACAACGCTCTCCTATCGCGTGCTTACGCACACCCGCAGTTTCGGTAATATGTTTAGCCCCGGTACATTTTCCGCGCAATGGCACTCGACTAGTGAGCTATTACGCACTCTTTAAATGTTGGCTGCTTCTAAGCCAACATCCTAGTTGTCTATGCACTATCACATCGTTTTCCACTTAACATATATTTAGGGACCTTAACTGGCGATCTGGGCTGTTCCCCTTTCGACGGTGGATCTTATCACTCATCGTCTGACTCCCATTCATACATATCTGGCATTCGGAGTTTATCAAACTTTGGTAACCCGAGATGGGCCCCTAGGCTTAACAGTGCTCTACCTCCAGTATGCTTATAATGAGGCTAGCCCTAAAGCTATTTCGGAGAGAACCAGCTATCTCCAAGTTCGTTTGGAATTTCACCGCTACCCACAGTTCATCCGAGCATTTTTTAACATGCACCGGTTCGGACCTCCAGTAAGTTTTACCTCACCTTCATCCTGACCATGGGTAGGTCACCTGGTTTCGGGTCTACAACATCGTACTATTCGCGCTATTCACACTCGCTTTCGCTACGGCTCCGGTCTTTTCTCCTTAACCTTGCACGATATCGTAACTCGCCGGTTCATTCTACAAAAGGCACGCCATCACCCATTAACGGGCTCTGACTTCTTGTAGGCGTCGTGGTTTCAGGAACTATTTCACTCCCCTTCCGGGGTGCTTTTCACCTTTCCCTCACGGTACTGGTTCACTATCGGTCACTAGGGAGTATTTAGCCTTACGGGATGGTCCCCGCAGATTCCGACCGGATTTCACGTGTCCGGCCGTACTCAGGATCCTGAAAAGAGTGTGCTTTATTTCGCTTACGGGGCTATCACCCTCTATAGCCAAGCTTCCCAACTTGTTCTGCTATAAAACACTTTTGTAACTCTTATATATCAGTCCTACAACCCCAGAATGCAAGCACTCTGGTTTGGGCTCTTCCCCGTTCGCTCGCCGCTACTTAGGGAATCGATTTTTCTTTCTGCTCCTGCTGCTAATGAGATGTTTCAGTTCACAGCGTATTCCGTCTCATATCCTATATATTCAGATATGGACAACTCTTTGCGAGTTGGGTTTCCCCATTCGGAAATCTCTGGGTCATAGCGTACTTACCGCTCACCAAAGCTTATCGTAGTTAGTTACGTCCTTCATCGGCTCCTAGTGCCAAGGCATCCACCACGCGCCCTTATTAACTTAACCTATACAACCGAAGTTGTGGTTCAAGTTTATGAGTTGGTCGTTTTTCAGACCTGCGATTAAACCGTTCTTTTTAAAGAACTTTTTTGTGTTGTTTCTCGGTTCAATTTATAATTAAAAATTATTAAAAGAATTTGTTACTATTCAGTTTTCAATGTACAACCACGACAACTGCTGCCAGTTGCCTATGGAGAATAGCGGGATCGAACCGCTGACCCCCTGCTTGCAAAGCAGGTGCTCTCCCAGCTGAGCTAATTCCCCATAGGTTCATCTTTGACCATGATACCTATAACAGTACCACACTCAAAACTAAACAAAACTTTGAACGTTACGAACTTGACACCAAAGTCACTGTCGTTTTCCGATTATCCTTAGAAAGGAGGTGATCCAGCCGCAGGTTCTCCTACGGCTACCTTGTTACGACTTCACCCCAGTCATCTGTCCTGCCTTAGACGGTTCCCTCCTTACGGTTAGGCCACCGGCTTTGGGCATTACAAACTTCCATGGTGTGACGGGCGGTGTGTACAAGACCCGGGAACGTATTCACCGCGGCGTGCTGATCCGCGATTACTAGCGATTCCGACTTCGTGCAGTCGAGTTGCAGACTGCAGTCCGAACTGAGACGTACTTTAAGAGATTAGCTCACCTTCGCAGGTTGGCAACTCGTTGTATACGCCATTGTAGCACGTGTGTAGCCCAGGTCATAAGGGGCATGATGATCTGACGTCGTCCCCGCCTTCCTCCGGTTTGTCACCGGCAGTCTCGCTAGAGTGCCCATCTGAATGCTGGCAACTAACAATAAGGGTTGCGCTCGTTGCGGGACTTAACCCAACATCTCACGACACGAGCTGACGACGACCATGCACCACCTGTCACTTTGTCTCCGAAGAGAACACTTCTATTTCTAAAAGCTTCAAAGGATGTCAAGACCTGGTAAGGTTCTTCGCGTTGCTTCGAATTAAACCACATGCTCCACCGCTTGTGCGGGTCCCCGTCAATTCCTTTGAGTTTCAACCTTGCGGTCGTACTCCCCAGGCGGAACACTTAATGCGTTAGCTTCGGCACTAAGAGGCGGAAACCTCCTAACACCTAGTGTTCATCGTTTACGGTGTGGACTACCAGGGTATCTAATCCTGTTTGCTACCCACACTTTCGAGCCTCAACGTCAGTTACAGTCCAGTAAGCCGCCTTCGCCGCTGGTGTTCTTCCATATATCTACGCATTCCACCGCTACACATGGAGTTCCACTTACCTCTACTGCACTCAAGTTAACCAGTTTCCAATGCCTTTCCGGAGTTGAGCTCCGGGCTTTCACATCAGACTTAACCAACCGTCTGCGCTCGCTTTACGCCCAATAAATCCGGATAACGCTCGGGACATACGTATTACCGCGGCTGCTGGCACGTATTTAGCCGTCCCTTTCTGGTATGGTACCGTCAGGCTAAGGTCATTCCCTACCTTAACTTTTCTTCCCATACAACAGTGCTTTACGACCCGAAAGCCTTCATCACACACGCGGCGTTGCTCCATCAGGCTTTCGCCCATTGTGGAAGATTCCCTACTGCAGCCTCCCGTAGGAGTTTGGGCCGTGTCTCAGTCCCAATGTGGCCGATCAGTCTCTCAACTCGGCTATGCATCATTGTCTTGGTAGGCCTTTACCCCACCAACTAACTAATGCACCGCGGATCCATCTCTAGGTGACGCCGTAGCGCCTTTTAACCTGGTATCATGCGATACTAAGTTTTATTCGGTATTAGCATCTGTTTCCAAATGTTATCCCCAGCCTTGAGGCAGGTTGTCCACGTGTTACTCACCCGTTCGCCACTCACTTGAAAGGTGCAAGCACCTTTCGCTGTGCGTTCGACTTGCATGTATTAGGCACGCCGCCAGCGTTCATCCTGAGCCAGGATCAAACTCTCAATTTAGAAAATTTGAAGATTGCTCTTCGATTAAACTGACTATATTTCGCTATATCTCTATAACGTAATCCGTTTATTGTTTGTTACGAATTGACTTCGCAAATTTGTTTCGTTATTACTTCTAATAACAACAACAGATTCGTTTGTTCAAAGTTTTGTTCAGTTTTCAATGTGCTACTTGTTGTCGCTGTGACAACTATATTATCATACCACGCTCAGTTTCGTTTGTCAACACTTTGTTTTGAGAAGTTTCCTCCTCGCCACGCTCGCTCTGACGCCCTGCACCTCTTTCGCTATTTGACAACTATACTATCTTACTGCGTCTTGTTTAACTTGTCAACACTTTTGTTA
>NZ_JACHGL010000012.1 GCF_014207505.1 Leuconostoc carnosum | reverse complement strand
TGACAGGCGCAAGCGTTTCGGATTTTGTCTCTACGGTTTTGTTTGGCCAAACACCAGTTTTATCTATTGGACACTTAAGCGTTTTCCCGGTACAGGGTAGATTGTAAAATTAATCCGAACGCTGTTCGGACAAAAAAGATCAGCTTCCTTTAAAATGGTGTTTACCATAAACCCATCTTTTAGGAGCTGATCTTTTGTCTAGTATAACCTATTCCGAACAAATTAAAATCGAAACCTTTTGTGAACTAGGGCTGTCCAATATCCAAATGGGCGTTCGGCTGAAGCGATCACGATGTGGTCGGAAAACTAAGCTGAGCGATGAGTTAAAGCAAAAAATTCTCAACCATTTACGTCTAAGCTGGTCACCAGGAATGATTGCTCACGAATTTAAACTAGCTACTAAATCTATTTATAATTGGCTAAATCAGGGGAGAATTGGTTTCTCCTTGAATGATCTACCTGAACATGGCGTAACGTTGACCAACGATCCAAATATAATCAATCTTTGGGGCGATCAATTGAACAGCGTCCCATGATGATTAATCAACGTAATCGCATCAGCGATTTTGAATTAGATACAATTGTTGGCCCCCGTGGGCATAGTAAGGCAGTTTTATTAACCTTAATCGATCGCAAATCACGTTTCCTTTGGGCCTACCGATTAAAAAACCGGACAGCAGTAACTGTTAATGAAGCCCTAAATAAGTTTCTAGCAACTTTTAATGGCCCGGTGCATAGTTTTACGGTGGACCGTGGCACTGAGTTTAGCGGTCTAGTATCACTTGAAGCACAATACGGTATTAAGACCTATTACTGCCATGCTTATACACCAGCTGAGCGCGGCAGTAATGAACGATTTAATCGGGACTTACGCTATTTTTATCCTAAGGGGACTTATTTTGAGCACATTAGTGCTCAAGATTTGACGACGACGTTACTCCAAATTAACCAGCGACCGCTTAAAATACTCGACTGGCAAACACCGTATCAGGTTATGCTGACAAATTTGCCCAAAAATTCGGATTAAATTTGCAATCTACCAAAACATTGCTAACGCTTATATCAGTGCTGCTATTTAATTAAAATGCGACATCCCAACAACGGGGTGGCGTATTTTTGTTTGCAATGCGGTGACAAATGGGCCGGAAACAAAATAAGTGAGTGATAACTTATTTTAATGTTGACAAACCGATATGTACTGAATTATACTAAAGCCATTAAGTGAGTGAGTATATACTCACTTTGAGAAAGAGGGTTATTAAAATGGCAACGGATTATGTCATCGCCAAGCAGGTCAGCAAGCACTTTGGTCATCAGCAAGTGCTCAATCAGATTGATTTGACACTGCCGGCTGGAATGATTTATGGCTTGATTGGGCCATCAGGAGCTGGGAAGACCACCCTGATCAAGAGTATTTTAGGGATGGAAGTTGTGGATAGTGGCACTGTTAAAGTCATGGATACGGTGATGCCCAATAGGGCGGTAATGGCACAAGTAGGGTATATGGCCCAAAGTGACGCTTTGTATGAGACACTAACGGCCCGTGAAAACCTAACCTTGTTTGGGCAATTGCTGAGCGTTCCAAAAATAAAGTTAGCACAGATGATTGATTATGCAGCAGGATTAGTTGATTTAACGTCCCAATTAGACAAGCGGGTCAGTGGCTATTCGGGTGGGATGAAACGGCGCTTGTCGTTAGCAATTGCCCTGATTCAGGATCCCCAATTATTGATTTTAGATGAACCGACCGTTGGGATTGATCCAGAATTACGGCAACAAATTTGGACCGAACTAAATAAGCTCAAGGATACCGGTAAGTCGATGCTCGTGACAACGCATGTCATGGACGAAGCAGAACGGTGTGATTATCTCATGTTGATTCGGCACGGGATTGCGCTTGCTGAGGGGACACCCGCGGCACTGAAACAACAGTATGCAGTAGATACGATCGAACAGGTCTTTATGAAAGCGGGGCGGATGCAAGATGCGAACGATGGCAATAGTTAAACGAGTTTTTAAGCAAATGTTACGTGATAAGCGTACCTTGGCGCTGATGTTTTTGGCACCATTGCTGATTATGACGCTGATGTATTTCTTATTTCAAAACAATACGACGCAAGTAGCAAGCTTGGGTGTTCATCATGTAGACCAATCCGTGGTTAACGTGATCGATACCAAAAACGTGACGATTCATCATTATGATAGTTCACAGGCACGGAAAATGATTAAGCAGCATGATCTAGATGGCTATTTGACTCAGAAAAATGGTCAATTGACGATTACTTATTCAAATAGCGATCCAACCAGCACGTCTTTAATTAAGGCGAGTTTACAATCAGGATTAGTCAAGTTGAAAATGAAGACGCTGGTGACCGTTACTAAGAAACAGCGCGCGGCCCTTGAATCGCAACAAGCCGCTTTGAAGAAGCTGACAGCAGCCCAGACACAAGCAACGGTGACCAAGCTGAAGACTGCCATTGCACAAGCCCAGGCCCGCGGTGACCAGGCAACTGCTGAGAAATTACAAAAGCAACTCAAGCAGGCCACAGCCACGACGTCTAGTTCGACTCAGTCAGCTAAAGCAACCAGTTATACGACTAAGTCTCATTATATTTATGGTAGTAGTGATTCAACGTTCTTTGAAAACTTTTCGCCAGCATTTCTCGGTTTCTTTGTCTTCTTCTTTGTGTTCTTGATTTCTGGCGTTTCACTTTTGAATGAACGCACTACTGGAACCCTAAGCCGGCTACTTGCAACCCCAATTCGACGGAGTGAAATTATTATGGGCTATCTAATTGGCTATGGGGGCTTTGCCATCGTTCAGACTGTTCTGACCGTTGTTTTTACAATTGTGGTCTTCAAGATTCACTTAGTTGGTAGTATTTGGCTGGTCTTTCTGACTAACTTATTATTAGCGTTAGTGGCTTTGACCTTGGGTATCTTTATTTCCACCTTTACTAACTCAGAATTTCAAATGATTCAGTTTATTCCACTGATTGTTGTACCACAAATCTTTTTTGCTGGGTTGGTTCCAGTCGATGGCATGGCCAGTTGGTTGCAAGCAATTGCCCACATCATGCCGTTATACTATGGTGCTAATGCGTTGACGGCTGTTGTGACAAAGGGTGCTGGGCTTGGCGATATTGGTGTCAATTTGTTAATATTAGTAGGGTTTATGGTCGTACTAACAATGTTGAATATTGTTGGAATGAAACGTTATCGGAAGGTGTGAGGATATGGAACGACCACGGATACGGGATTATTTTCAACAGGATCTAAGTCAGAATGAAACGATTACACCTAAGCAACGGGCCATCCTCCAGGCAAGTCTCGATTTGTTTGCTGAAAAGGGTTTTGACCAGACCAGTACTAGTGATATTGCACAACGGGCCGGCGTTGCGGAGGGGACGGTCTATCGGCGGTATAAGACTAAGGCTGCCTTACGGGATGCCATCTTAGCACCAATTACCGCGCACATTGTGCCAATTTTAGCGAGTGATTTTTCAGAGGATGAATTACGGCAGCATTATCCCAGTCTACAGGCATTCGTCACAGCAATTTTTACGGACCGGGTTGCATTTGCTAAAGCTAACGTGAAAGAGTTAAAGGTCATTTTTGAAATGGCAGCTTTTGACACCGAACGACGCGAACAGATTCTTAGCCAGATTGCGCCTAAGATGGTCAAGCAGATGGGAAGTGTCATAAATCAACTAAAAGCAGATCATTTGATTGTGGATTGGCCGAATGATTTGATACTGCAAAGTTTGTTATCGCAGCTATTCGGTTACCTAGCGCGGTTAATACTGGAATTGCCGGGAACTGAAATTGAGCGCGAACAAGCGTATTTGATTACGGTGATGACCAAAATATTGACCCCGGGTGAACATGATCAAATTACTGGTCAGTGAGCTAACTGTTACTTGATATAAACTAAAGCCACTTCTGTACTTAGCGTTCAAATGACCGCTAAGTACAGAAGTGGCTTTGGTCGTTGCTACGCGTGTTCGTTTGTTAATCTGCTAGTATCGTCATTTTATTCAACAAACTAGTTTGTAACTGGCTGAGTGTGGTCGTCATGTAGACCGGGTAAAGATCTGGGTTGACGAGCCGCTGGGTTGTTCGTGGGAGCTCGGCAAGTTTAGCCTGGGTCGTTGCCTGAATGGTTGTAACCGGAATTGACGTGGTGTTGGACAAATCTACCGGCGCGAGTAAGTGCTCTTATACTAAAAAAATAGTCCAATTTATTGACTTCTGAGCATGTTGATGAGATTGCTAAAAACTAAGAAAGAAGGTAATATATACCCTAGGGGGTATATATTACCTTCTTTCTTAATCATAGAAACCTAGAATATTTGGAGGAAAGCAGAAATGAGTGCAACAATCAAAGAAATTACTGATAGTACATTTGAAAATGAAACACAAGAAGGGGTTACTTTGACCGATTTTCGTGCTGATTGGTGCCCGCCATGCAAGATGATGGACCCTATACTACAACACTTATCAGAAGAAAATCAATTAGGCGGTAAAATAAAGTTTGCCTCAGTAAATATCGATGAAAATAAACAGGTTGCCAGCCAACTAGGCATTCAAGGTATCCCCACGTTAATTATTAAGAAAAATGGTCAAGTCATTGATAAAATTGTTGGATTTCATCCTAAAGATGAAATCGAAAATACTTTAAAAAAGTATATCTAAGAGGTATAACATGAGGATTATTATAGTGGGGGGGGTAGCAGCCGGTATGTCAGCTGCTACTAGACTGCGAAGGCTATCTGAAAAAGATGAAATTATAGTCTTCGAAAAAGGCCCTTTCGTTTCTTTTGCAAATTGTGGGTTACCTTACCACATTAGCAAAACGATTAAACATCGCTCCCAATTAATTGTGCAAACCGCTGATGATTTAAGAAGTAGGTTTAATATAGATGTACGTGTTAACAGTGAAGTGACCCATATTGATAGAGATAGTAAGATGATATCTGTCAATCATGATGACCAACAAGAGAAGCTATATTATGATAAATTAATATTATCTTTAGGATCTAGTCCTGTAATACCTAAGATTGAGGGGCTTCATACTCAATCAAACATTTTTCAATTACGTAATATCCCTGATTTAGATAACATTATGAGCCATTTAGATGAGAGTATTAAAACGGTTGCGGTACTTGGTGCTGGATTTATTGGTATAGAAGTTACTGAAAATCTGATTAAGAGAGGTTTTTCAGTCAATCTTATTGAACGTTCTAACCAAATATTGCCAAATCTTGATATTGAGATGGCACAGTCGATTACGAATGAGCTCATAAAAAATGACGTTCGTATCAATACGGGAACTACTATAAATAAGGTGAGCAGAGACATTCTTTATTTAGATAATGGTATGTCAATACAAGCTGATGCTGTTATTATTGCTGCAGGAATTCGACCAAATTCTGATATAGCCATAGCTGCAGGCCTAAAAGTTGGGCCCAATAAAGGCATTGTTGTGGATCATGATTTTAAAACAAGTGACTCTAACATTTATGCAATTGGTGACGTTATCAGTGTTATTCATCAAATTACTGAACAGGAAACACTAATTCCATTAGCGGGACCAGCAAACAGACATGGGCGACAAGTTGCTGATGCTATTCACGGTTTATCTATTAAAAATAAACCTGAGATTGGCACATCAATCGTTAAGGTTTTTTCTAAATCAGCTGCAAGTACAGGTATTAATGAAAAACAAGCAAAGCAACTTGGTTTAAATTATCATGTGACTCATACTTTTTCTTATCATCACGCAAGCTATTATCCTGGCGCAACACAAGTTATGATGAAACTTATTTTTACAAATACTGGTGATATTATAGGTGCCCAAGCTGTTGGAAATGAAGGGGTAGATAAGCGTATTGATCTTCTTGCAACGGCAATCAAATTTAGGCTGAAAGTAGATGATTTACCTGAACTGGAATTAACGTATGCTCCTCCTTTCGGAGCAGCTAAAGATCCCGTTCATATTTCCGGTTATGTGGCTGAAAATATTATTAATAGTCGATCTCATAATATTCAATATAATGAATTAGAGAATTACAGGCGTGATGGTTACTTATTAATTGATGTACGATCTTCTCAGGAAATTAGAGCTATGGGATTAATTAATGGTTTCATAAATATTCCGTTAGAAAAAATACGAGACCGTATTAATCAAATACCAAAAGATACTGGTATCATTGTATCGTGTGCTACAGGTCAACGAAGTTATACAGCTGAACGAATATTTATTAATAATGGATTCAGAAATGTCAAAAATCTTGATGGTGCGTTTTCACTGTATCAGTTGATGTATCCACAAAACATTGTAAAATAATTGACTTATGAGGTTCAGGTATGAATACAATAGCATATCAGTATGAAAATATACAAAATAGGTTAAAGAGATCAGCAGGCCAAATAAATGGAATTGTCAATATGATTGATGAAGAGCGTCCTTGTGAAGAGGTCGTCATACAGTTATCTGCTGTCAGAGCAAGTCTTGATAAGGCAATAAAGTTAGTTATTGCTGAAAATATTAGAAATTGTTCAGAAGCAGAAACAGGATCTGAGCAATATCAAAAGGCACTTGAACTGTTAGTTAGAGTTAAATAGATAGGAACATTAAAATTTAATATGAAAATTTAACAAATTAGAAATGCCACCGTAAAAATAGAGTATAGTGATCAAACCTTCTTAGTGGATCCCATGCTTTCTAAAAAAGAAACACTGGCTGCTCGTATACTGAAAATCCGGACCGCTTTATTTCTAGGGCATAATCCGAGATAATCAAGTATAGGAGTTTTTTTATATTATGAAAGCTAAGCGATACTCAACAGAATTTAAGTCATCAATTGTCACCTTGTATAACGAGGGACGTTCTGCTAATTCTCTAGCCAATGAATACCATTTGGCTGTACAAACCGTCACGGGTTGGGTGAAGAAAGCCCAAATCATTGGGACGGACGTTACCGGTAAGCCAGTGACTCGTGCCGAATTTAATGCGATGCAGAAAGAAGTTGCACGACTCTTGGTAGACTTTTATAGTTTAGTTGTGAACTAATAAATCAATATAAGTTTGATAAAGTAGCTTATAATAATTATTATACATTGGTTAGGAGGGGGAATATGAGTATTATTGATGATATAGCAGCAGATCAAATGAATATGGAGTTTACTAAAAAAGGATTAAGGCCAATATTTCACGTATCGAAAAAAGCAAAATTAGTCATTATTGGTCAAGCACCGGGATTACGAGTTCAAAACTCGGGTATAATGTGGGATGATGCATCGGGAGATCGATTAAGAGAGTGGATCGGGGTTGGTAAAGATACCTTTTATAATTCAGGAAAAATTGGCGTAATTCCCATGGACTTTTACTATCCAGGAAAAGGAAAATGGGGTGACTTACCGCCCAGACGAGGAGTAGCTAACAAATGGCACCCAAAATTATTGGAGCTTATGCCCGATGTTCAGTTAATTATATTGGTGGGATCATATGCTCAGAAATATTATCTGAATCTTGGTTATCAAAGCAAGATAACCGATGTAATAAAGAACTACAAAAATTACTTGCCTCTTTATTTTCCGATAGTTCATCCTTCACCAAGAAATAATATATGGATTAAAAAAAATCCGTGGTTTGAACAAGAGGTTGTGCCAGAATTAAAAGAGATAATTAGTAAGATTTTATCGGACTAGTTTGAAGATAATTTGGAGGAGATTTGTAGCAGTGCTTAGTAAAAAAGAAATAAGAAAAATGACCTTGGATAAACTAAAATTATATGATTACCATAGCAAGATTACTGAAGAAGAGCGATTACAGGCAATTCTGTTTTCTAAGGCATATTGGAATAACTCTAATTCAGTGGCTGTAACTATAAGTATGGAACACGAATTGAGTACTGATGTCATTATTCAGGAGGCGTTGAGAAGCCATAAGAAAGTAGTAGTACCTAGGGTGAGTAGTGGAAAATTATTATGGTTTGACTATATAGAAAGTTTAATGAGTAAATCAAAATTCGGAATTCTAGAACCAACACAAGATGAAAATCAAGCACAAAATTTGAAGGGAATAGATCTAATGGTGGTTCCCGGTGTAGCCTTTAGCGAAGATAATTATCGGATAGGTTACGGTGCAGGTTTCTTTGACGCAACGTTGGCAGAGTATAATGGTATAACGGTTTCGCTAGTGTTGCCTCCTCAATCAATCCATAAATTTTCAAAGGATACGTGGGATAGACCGGTGAGGTATCTTATAAAATAGGATTTATGCTAAATAAACTTATAATGAATATGTTAGTTTTTCATTATGAGTTTATTTTTTTAATTACTTTATGTTAAACAATCTCATTTAGGTAATTATGATTATTCTAAAATTCTGTGTTAGCTCCTCTCAAATAGATATTTCTAGTAGCCCAGTCTATTGCTTAGAAGTCAATAAATTGGACCATTTTTATTCAGTTAATTAGGCGACATTTGAGATACGATTTCGATTATAAAAATTGATAGTCCAACCAATGGCTGCTTGGACCTCAGTTAATGTTTGGTATGCCTTCAAATAAACTTCTTCACGCTTCAATATTGAATGAAACGCTTCCATAAAGTCATTATCGTATGGATGTCCTTTGAGTGAATATGAATGTTTCAAGCCATAATTTTGACCCTTGGTATTAAATTCAGCACTCGTGTATTGTAACCCCATATCCGAATGAACTATTAGTGGCTTTTGATGATTATCTAACGCCATCTGTAAGGCACTTGTAGCTAGTTCGGCTGTCCTTGTATTGCCAATTTTATAGCCTAATACTTTTCTCTTCTCAGGATCCAAAACGGTTGCTAAATAGGCCCATCTGTGATTAGTCAACTGAATATAAGTGATATCTGTTTGCCAAACACCGCTCAAATCATGCTAGTGCCTAATCAGATTAGTTATTTGAGAAACCGTCACAACGGTTTTGTGTTTGCGATAACGTTTTGCATGCTTGATCTAATCCTTAATTCACGCATCAATTTGAGTGTCATATACTCAGATATTTTCGGGCAGTCATTGGTTAGTTGACTATAAGCAGCAATACGACGATAACCATAAAATTTAAAGGTTTTCCAAACGTCTAAAATATAAGGTTTTAGGCATTCTCTAAACTTTTCTTGTCGACTGAACTGCCAATGGCGCCAGTTGTAATAGGTACTAGGTCTGATTTTAAGTGGACTTAAAATACGCACAAGCGCGTAGCCTTGTGCTAAAAATTGGTTAACTAGCGGCAATCCCACATTACGGACTATTTTTTGGCTAGTAAGATGGCCGCTCAATGCTTGTCAGGCTATGCGTGATAAAATTTCGTTTTCTTCCTCCAAAATAGTGAGGCGCTTCTCTAGTTGCTTGACGTATTTTAAAGTCTTTGACTGACCCTTGATCAAGATTGGAGTAGCTTGTTTAACCCAAATATCCATAGGATCGTTCGACGGTCCGAATCCTTCTGCTAGTGATTTAAGTGAACGGCCTTCTTGGTGAAGTTTAACCAAGAAACCTTTGACATCTTGTGAATAACGGACTGAATAAAGATAGTCCATTTTTTAGTATATTAGCATCGGATTATGCCCTAGAAATAAAGAAGTCCTGATTTTCAGTATACGAGCATTGTAAATCTAGGTAAAATTGGTTGATTATAATAAAGTGTGAGTCTGGTATAAGCGTTTGTCCATGTTACTGAACTGATATCATATATGCATATCAATTGGAAGACGTATATTTTTGTCATCTGCCATTAATTTAATATAATTAATCTTGAATAAACAATTTTTTAATATATTGTACTGTTCTAACAGAAATATTGAAAGCTTCTGCTGTAGATTTTATTGTGTGCGTTTGAGAATACTCAAAGATAGCTGTGTTTCGGCTATCTTTTTTTCTTTTGGGTCTACCTTCTTTATAGTTGGGATTGTGTTGCCTTGCAAATATCTTACCAGCCTGCGTACGTTCGATAATCATGTCGCGTTCCATTTCCGCAACCGAAAGTAATGTTCTTACAATCATGCGACCCATTGGGGTATTGTCAATTGTTCCTAAGTTTAGAACTTTAATCACAATTTTTTGTTTCAGGAGATCATCAATTAAATTTAATGCTTCACGTGTATTTCGAGCAAAGCGATCTAACTTGGTGACGATCAATGTGTCATTAGGTTCAATTAGATTGACAAGTTTTTTAAACTGTGGTCGTGATGTAGTTGTACCTGAATATTTTTCACTGAAAATCATTTCAGCCCCGGCATTTTTCAAAGTCTCTTTTTGTTCATATAAAGATTGTCCAGCTGTTGAAACCCGTGCATAACCATAAACTGTCATTTTATACCTCTTTAAAATTGCATAACTAAATTGCAGTATATAAAGCCAAGTATAGCATGACTTTGA
The DNA here is from genome assembly GCF_014207505.1 of Leuconostoc carnosum. Taxonomy (GTDB): domain Bacteria; phylum Bacillota; class Bacilli; order Lactobacillales; family Lactobacillaceae; genus Leuconostoc; species Leuconostoc carnosum. Next base: position 578 of record NZ_JACHGL010000012.1, on the reverse strand, counting down.
AAAAGTGCAAACTACTCAAAAGTTTATTGCACTAATAACTGTAAAGCTGTCATATTTTTTTGTGAAGATTAGGTTATGATATAATTTTATTTACAAGCAAGTTAAGGACTGGTGGAATCTGATAGTTGGGGGTGACGCTTATTGTTGAAACTCAAGGCTACCTGAAAGGATAACACCAAATGGTCTGTTAGACCGCGGTAATTGTGTTGATCACATTTCTGGTTGTTTTAGCTACGAAAGTAGTCGAACTACTAAAAGAAATTAACAAGTCTAAAAAATAGGTAAACAAAAACCCCTTAACTTTGGCCGGTTCTAGGGGTTTTCGTGAAATGACTATTTTAGTTTATTAACAAAATAACAACTACCAACGCTGAAGCACGCTTGTGACTTAAAAGGTCATGTACCTAACATGGGTCTTTTTGTTTATATTTATATTATACCACTTTCACTGTTTTTGCCAATTATTTCTATTTCATAGATCATTTTGCTCCTATGTCAATAAATGGCACATCTTTTTCTAAACACTCGTTCTAATTCTGTCGGAATTAAACCAACTGATGTAATTTGAGGTTCGGATT
>NZ_JACHGL010000011.1 GCF_014207505.1 Leuconostoc carnosum | reverse complement strand
TGACAGGCGCAAGCGTTTCGGATTTTGTCTCTACGGTTTTGTTTGGCCAAACACCAGTTTTATCTATTGGACACTTAAGCGTTTTCCCGGTACAGTTATATGGTTTATTGTTGGTATTTGGTATTATATTAGGCTTATTTGGCTTTTTATATCAAAAATTTTTACTATTCAGCTTAAATTGTTACAGTAAAATTAGGGTTCCTAAATATTTATACGGTATCGTGCCGTTTATCTTGGTGATACCGATTGGAATTTTATGGCCAAATCTTTTAGGTGGGGGAAATAATTTAATTTTATCACTGAAAGAAGCACCTATGACAATGAAAATGATCATCGTAATTTTGTTAGTTCGATTTGTTTTCTCAATGATTAGTTACGGTTCCGGTCTGCCAGGGGGAATATTTTTACCTATTTTGACTCTAGGTGCACTAAGTGGCGCATTGATGGCTCATATATTTGTCTATTTACATCTCATGAGTGCAAATTATGCTTTAAACTTTATTGTGATCGGTATGGCAGGTTATTTCGCATGTATTGGTAAAGCACCATTTACTGCAATTATTCTTATCTTTGAGATGGTTGGGAGTGTGACCCACATTTTACCTTTAGCACTTGTAAGTTTAGTAGCCTACTTAGTAGTTGATCTATTAAATGGTGCACCAATATATGAATCTTTATTAGAACGTTTGTTGAAAAGAAAACCAGCGCATCTAGCGATGTCCTCCATGATAACTATGGAAGTCACTGTTCTTGCTGGTGGTATGCTAGAAGATCAACAAATAAGAGACTTACAACTGGAATCAAATAGTTTGATTACACTGGTCAGAAGATCTGAAAATGTACTGATTCCCAAAGGAGACTTAGTATTACGTGCTGGTGATATTATTTATATTAGAATGAACCAAAAAGATGCAAAAATTACTAGAAATCAACTATCACTTAACAACTAAATAAATTTCAAAAACACGATTTTAGAGTTTTTGCGTCGAAAAGATAAATTCGTTATCAATTAAATTACAATTACAGAAATAATTACCAGGAGATTCTTTTTTACAAATAATTGGAACCAGCTTTAGTTTCAAATTCAATTGAGATAACATCGCTTTATCGTAATTTAGAGTGTTTTGATTGAGTGAGCACATCGTAATAGTGAAATTATATTCAACATAATTGTATCAAAATAAAAATTTGCCTAAGAAGAGGTGGAGTATGATGATATAAAAATTAGTTTTGTACTAACCATCAGCTTTTTTTGGTGTAAGTTCTTTGTTTAAACAATTTCTATATATTCCTTTTTTGCTAATAAAAAATCATATTTTTTTAATTAGAGACAGAAAATGTCTTTTTAAAAATTATATCGTAGGATCAGGACAATAATATATAGCGAAATTTGATTTGAATAATAAAACTATGGTATATTTAACTTAATTCAATTTAAACGGTTGGGCGCAAGCTTCAAGAATTGTTAGTCGGGGAACTAGCATTTTTTGGAGCTTTTTAAATATTAGGAGAAATAATGGAATATCTATTAATCATGTTCTTAGTCATAGTTACTATTTTTCTGGGAAAGGTAGGCACCTGGTTTGGTTTTTCTGAAGTTGTTGGGCAACTATTTTCAGGTATCATTTTAGGATCCAGCATATTTAATATAGTACAGTCAAGTAATTTAATCCACTTGATAGCTGAGATAGGTATTTTTTTACTGATGTTAAATTCGGGACTAGAGTCGGATTTAAAGGAAATGAAAAGATACATTAAAGCATCGTCACTCATTGCAGTTATGGGGGTACTACTACCCTTAATTACTTTTCCGATTGCATTTTTATTGCTTGGATATAATATACAGACTTCCATATTTGCCGGTGTTGTGTTCTCTGCAACTTCAATATCTATAACGTTAGCTGTACTATCGGAACAAAAAAAATTAGCCACTGCAATAGGAGCAATCATACTTTCGGCGGCTGTAATAGATGACATAATTGCTTTGTTTGCGGTGACTTTATTTTCTGTTTTAGTAGGTGGAGGTGCACTGGGGATAAACAGTATTTTACCATTACTCGCTTTTGCGTTAGGTATACTACTCAGGAAGTATAATTTTTCTGATAAAATTGGTGTTATCAGTACGAAAATGGGTAATTCTTTCTTTTACCCTGTATTTTTCGGGTCCATCGGTCTTGAAATCGTAATCCAGGGACTGGGAGATAAGATAACAGCTATTATAATTTTTAGTATTTTAGCTATTGTCACAAAATTTGTTGGCTCGTTATGGGGAGCAAAAATTTCTGGTCTAGATACCAGAGTTTCAAGTGCAATTGGGGCAGGCATGATTTCTAGAGGTGAGATGGCCCTTGTGATTATTCAAATAGGTATATCATCACATATTATTGATGATTATACTTCAGCGGAGTTTATTGTTGCTGTCATCGTTTCAACAATAGTAGCTCCGATAATCATGAAACCACTGTTCAAAAAGATTTGATATTACAATTATAAAAGTTGCTATATTAGCAGATGGCTGATTGGTTTCTGTCAGGTTATGCGTTATAAAATTTCATTTTGCTACTTAAATAGGGTTCCAAGCCAATAAGTGAAGGCCATTGTGAGCACTCCTGTGAATATGTTGCGCAAAATAGCTGGAATTATTGGTGCTCGTCCCGCCCAAGCGCTTAGCCAACCAGTTAAAAAAAGTGCCCAAAGCGTTGCCAAAATTGTTCCTATAACTTTCAGATTGTCGGGTAGTAATATCACGGATAGTAATGGCCAGATACCACCAGATATTGAGGCAATAAATGATGATACTAAGGCATGTCCAGGGCTTAAATACTTTCCAACTACAATACCGTACTTAATTTGTACATAGTGTTTCAAAGCATCATTTGTCATCAGGTCATCCGCCACACGTGTGGCTAATTTAGGATCAGCACCCCGTTGTTCATAATATATAGCAATTTCATCATGCACAATTGTAGGTTGGGTGGCCAAAAGGGTCTCAGCTTTTGCAACCACTGCTTTTTCTGTATCTTTTTGTGACGAAACCGAAACAAACTCCCCTGACGCCATAGAAAAAGCAACAGCGAGCATTTCAGCAATACCAGCTACAAAGACGACTGTATTATTGGTAGTCGCACCAGTAATACCGAGGATGACACCAGCGCCACCAATAATTCCGTCATTGGCACCTAACACTCCAGCACGAATAATATTTAATTTTTCTGATAAAGTCAATTTTTTGTATTCCATATTACGCAGCCATTAATAAGCCAATTAAGTATGTCACGGACATTGTTAATAGCCCCATCAGTACGTTTCGTAAAATCATTGTTTTTTTTGGTGTATTTTCATACACGGCTGAGAAATAGCCGGTTAAAACCAAGGCGAAAATTACAAAAATAAGAGTTATGACGACACGGTATGTCATCGGGACAAAGATCATACCGACCATTGGCAAGATGGCACCAAGGGGGAAAGCCATCATTGAAGCAATAGCAGCTTCAGCTGGCGAGATAAAATCATCCTCATTTATGCCATAGCGTGCGTGTAAGGTTTCTCCTAATGCATCTTTTTGCATGCTTTGTTGCGCAAGTAACCGTGCATTTTCCTCACTGATGCCATCTGTTTGATAGTGTTGTATCAGAAATTGAGCTTCTTGTGAAAAATTATTAACTAGCGCACTTCTTTGTTCGTCTTTAGCTGAACGCTCTGAATCTAATTGTGAATTTACGGATACATACTCACCTGTGGCCATTGAAAAAGTACCGGCGATTGTTGCTGTCAGGCCAGCCAGAAAAATTGTCCAAGTATTCATTGAGGCCCCATAAACACCAAAAACAACGCCAGCAATTGAAATAATACCGTCGTTCGCTCCCATCACAATGGCACGTAGAATATTTATTTTTTTACTAATTTGTATATCCATGTGTAAATTATAACATTTTATTTTACGGTTAATTACAAGAATTAAATGAACATTACAAATTACTGCAAAACATGCCGTGGTGATACACAGTTGATTATTTTCATTGATCTTATACTGATCAAATAAGTGGTTTGGTCTCATTATTTGACGCCCACTAATTAAGTATAAGATCATGTATTTGTGCTATAATGAGCAAAGGAGGAATTAAATAATGACTAACAATGAGATGAAGTTGAAAGATTACGGACCACATCCATTTGCTGTTGACCTTAATCAGGCGGCTATAAAAAATGTTAATTATCGCACAACCTTGTGGACAGGAGATCATTTTCAAGTTACTTTAATGGCAATTCCACCTAATGGTGGTGATATTGGAATGGAAATTCATCATGGTAATGACCAGTTTATTTATTTAGTTGAAGGTGTCGGACATGTTCAGATGGGAAAAGATAGAGAGAAATTGACTATTGATAAGGATATTACTCCTGGTGAGGCCATTATTATTCCTGATAATACTTGGCACAATGTTATCAATGTTGGTGATCAGGTTATGAAGTGCTACTCTATCTATTCACCAGTTAAGCATGAACACGGTGTTACAGAATCGACCAAGGAAGAAGCTATCATTCAAGAAGGGGAGCTTGAAGGCTCTGAAGAGTAATTTAACAAAGCATACATTTATTTGACAAAAGCGCATAAGCGCTTTTTTTTCAGTGTATGAGGAGAAATGATGAAAAAAGTAAAGAAGATACAAATTTTAGGAATGTTAGTTTTGATAATATTGAATTGTCGGCGATATTTTATGATCAGAAATCAATAAATTGAACTACTTTTGTTCAGTTGCTTAGGCAACATTTGAAATTTTGAGGTAAGGTTGCGATTATAAAAATTAGTATACCACCCGATAGCTGCTTGGAATTCAGTTGATGTTTGGTATGTTTTCAATATAACTCTTCCATATGTCCCTTGTCGTATGTTTGCCATTGCTGCGAGTATGAATGTTTCGATCCAGACTTTTGATATTTAATATTAAAATCAGCACTTGTGTATTGTGATCCCCCTGACCTTTTCCGACAGTTCACAAAGTCAGGTTTAAGCTTTTTTCACAATCTATACCAATTTAAAAATCGTCACTGGTTAATGCTTTAAATTTTCTTTTTTGTGTTGATGTTAGTGAATTTTGAACATAACTGTCAATCAATAATTCTATTACTTCGTAGTCAAACTTTGTTTTGTTAATAGCTTTGAGTGCAGCTAATTCCGTTTTAATACTTTCAGAAATTTTAATCTGCGACTTTTGATTGACAAATTTTTCTTTATTAGATTTTTTGTTTTTAGTTTCAATAGTATCTGTTTTAATTGTAGATTGTGGTTTTGGTGCTACTTTCTTTTCTCTACTATCATTTAAAGAAAATTGTTCTTTAGCTGGGATGTTACCTTGTACTCTTGGGCTCATTCCTTTTAGTACGCTATTACTCATTTTAGTTTACCTCTTTTTCATAAAAATTTAGTCTAGTAATTAGCTCATCTGTGACTTCGTTATACTTTTGTAGAACTTTTAAGTCATGTCTATCATGATTTGTAATTCCATTTATATCAAAGCGTTTAATACGTTCCATTTGTGGCACAATTGTTGAGAAAATATTGCTTTCACCGAAAATTTCTTTGGCATTTTCAATAATATATTCATCAACTGTTCCAGTATTTTTTAAAAGAACTGGCAGTAAACCTACAACTGTTAGATTTAGATCATATTTTTCATTTAGTTTATTTAACTCTTCGATATAATTTTCAGCACCAGTTAGTGAATGTTCTTGTGTTTGTAGTGAAATTAAAACATAGTCAGAACTAGTAACAGCATTACGTGTAATTTCTTTAGACATTGGTGGAACATCAATAATAATAATATCAAAGCTTTCTTTTATTGGATCTAATAGTTTTGAAAAATAAAAATCTTCGTCTGTTTGATTGTCTGTGTTTTGGTATAAAAACTTGGCAAATTCTTCGAAATCAATATTTGAAGGCATTAAAAATAAATTATCAATAATTTTTATTGGTAGATCATCAATTTTATTGTCAGCAATACCACGCATAAGTGTTTTTTCAAACGTGAGTATTCCGTCTTCATCTTGGTTTAACTTTGTTAAAGTTAGTGTTTTTGTGGCGTTTGCTTGGGGATCAAGATCAATAACTAAGGTCTTAATTCCTTTTTGCGCTAATGTATATGCTATTAGAATACTATTAGTAGTTTTTCCTACACCACCTTTGAAGTTTCCAACTGTTAGCGTGATTGCTTGTTTTCTATTTGTTTTTAATTCCATGATTAGTCCTTTATAAAAAAATAATATATAACTATATAACTATTTATAAATATAACTATATCACTATATATAAATATATCAATAGATAAATATAACTTTTTAACTATTTAACCGGCTGTACATACTGGTTTTATAGTGTTTATAAATAGTTAAATATCCCGTTTTAACTATTTCACTATTTATAAATATCTATATATATAAATAGTGAAATAGTTAAATAGTTAAATATCACTATTAAACAAATATATTGTTGACAGGGTGATTAGGGTGTATTATATTGATAGTGTTAATAAAAAAGAATAAAAGAAAAGCCACCAAGGATTGCCGTCCTTGATAGCTACATACATCTTATTTGTTTGATCAATGTAGCTCTATTATACAACATAACCTTTGTGTTGTAAATGTGGGTGATTTCAAAAAGAGTGAAGCCAAACACTTTAAGGGGTATGGTTGATATGACAGGTAGGGGGTAGTTGTGTTTCTTGCAACTCGGTAGATCCAAATTGCTGTATCAGGTATACGAAAAAATAGACAAGTGCCATTTTCCCAGACACTACTGTACAAAAATATTTGGGTGCTACACAAACAATCCATACTGGGCGTGTAGTAGGGTGAGAGCGACCATTAACGGCTCGGCAGGTAAAACGGTGTTCAAGGACACAGAGCTTGTCTTTAAACTGTATCGTGACAAAGAGAATAAATATAGTGATACAGCGCCAATAAGGGCGTTTTTTTATTGGTTCAATGACTAAGTAATTGATTAAAGCAAGTGGGTAAAACCAAAGCTTGTATGGATAAGGTGACGGACGACTGAACGATCGGTCAAGTGTTTGTTTGATTAAAGTTTTTTTCTTCCCAAAACAAGGGAAAAACTTTCTTCGGCTCTAAACTTCCCTCACTCTCAATCAAGCATTTGTGACTTGCTTGTGTCAATAACTTCTTTTAGTTTTCTCTATTGGTTTTGATTTAAAGACATTAAAAAAAGCCACAATAATAATAATAACCACGGGCGAGCTTAACTGTTGTGTTGGCAGTTGCGCGGTTTCCGTTTCTAGTGGCAGATAATCCAGAGCTTGTCACCTGCCAGTGATAAGCTTTTTGATTTAAAAAAATAACCCCCATACTGCCAGACGAGGGGGGTTGTAAATTAATGATTGTGATCCTCAATATAATTCTGCAACGAGATTAACACTAAGCCAGCCAAAATCTGCCAAAGTGTGGCTTGTAGCTGTTGCAGTACAATTATAGAAGCTTTCACGAAGGAACACCTCCCTTCTGGGCGTCTAATCACAACGCCTAAGATATATCATAGCAGGAAGAAGTCCTGCTCCTAATTGTTTTAATTACGACGGATTGTATATATTTCGATCTTTTTAGCTATTGTGATCTTTAATCATATATTCATGGTAATAAAATATGGTATACTTAAGGTAATTATTTTTTTCGCGTGACCCATCAGGGAACAGCTCTGCTGTGACCAGGGACTAAGACCGATAGGTCGTGGACCGGTGATGGGTCAAAGTGCTTTATTATAAGGATAAGGTGCTAAAGATGAGAAAAATCGCGTAGCCCCCAAATTACTAATAGGGGGGGTAAATTAACCGAAAGACAACTAGTAAAACCCCCAAGTTCGTATGGGGGTTAAGGGTTACAGGAGTTTTGTATCAATGTGCAAAATTACCTAGCATGTCCTATAATATGTTTTCAAAAATGAGACAATATAATAAAACAATCATTTAAATCGGCATATGTCAACTATTGTAATGAATATAAGTAGCCACTTTTTATGACTATGAATTTCTTTATTACTGTTTTATCAACACTAATATTGTGAATTTTTAGTTGTATATTGTTGCAATGTTCGGGATCTGTTATTAACCTCGTTTTTTTGCTAAGATATAGATACTTTTTTAGTCTCCCAGTTAGTAAATATTTATATATTGTGATGACATAAGAAGCGTCTTGACCTATATTCGATACAATAAACCAGGACGATTAGGCTACCTTTTAAAACTGACCAGTCTGTTCTCCACGTGACTTGGCATAATCTATTCAGACTTTAAATTGCATTTTTTTATAATCAGGAATCAGTGTTTATAGTCATTTTTAGTGAGGAAGTGTTGGCATGAAAGATTTATCGCAACAACCGATTATCTTTACTGGTAAACTTAACAGTTTGACACGACTACAAGCCCAACAATTGGCAGCGATGTTAGGGGCGTTTCCTCAAACTAACATGAATCAAAAAATAAAGTATGTGATTGCTGGTCAAATAGAGCAGTCCATGTTCGAAATATTAACCACCAAAAAAATTAAGTATGCTGAGACGCACAGCGTTGAAATTTTGAATGAAAGCGAATTTTTAAAGTGGTGTATTTGGCGCTTACAACAGAAAAATTCTTTTTAGTCACGTGTGATTTGGATTAAAAACAGCCTTTCGTTCTTTTTTTGAACAGAAAGGCTGTTTTTTTTACGTACTTTAGTAATTAATGGTTGCTGGTTAACGATTTGAGGCGCTTTTTAAGATTTTGTGTATCAATAGACTATGCAAAGTTATTATATCTTAAAGCGGCTTTTAAAGGGATTGAAAGGGCTTTGATTCAAAAGCTATTTCTGAAAATACTAATACTATGTTATTTGGATTAAAATTGTTTTGGTTTCACTAAATAGTCGACATCAGTCTGGGTTGCTCAGAAGTCCAAGCAGCCATTGGTTGGTATATCAATTTTTATAATCCCAATCGTATCTCAAATGTCGCCTAATTAACTGAACAAAAATAGTCCAATTTATTGACTTCTGAGCACGACAGCTGCCACGGCATTTTCTTGACCATAACGGTCATTGAGAAAATTGCTGGTTACTTCAAAAAAGGCGCTCTGTTGCTCGTAGGGCGCTTCTGCGAGTTCTTCAGGTAAAGTGACAATCCAAGTCGCTAACGCCTTTACATCGTCTCTTTTCATGCAATAAACGTCATTTAAACGCGCATTGAAGCGTGACAGCATATCAGAACCATCCGCCATGAGCTCTTGATTCAGATAGGTTTTCGACACATCAATTTCTTTGTTAGTGTGATGGTCGGTTTTACGTTCAAAATGGACCGCTAAACCGGGTACTGCGCCACGCGTATTTTTCTTTAAATGCGCCATCAAAAATGCCTCCTCGAAAAAGGTTTTCCAAGACCAGTATAACACCGTTGAAAATCTGGTATAGCCTGTTATACCAAAATGCTATTTTGGACAGGCTCTGCGAGGCGAGTCATCGACAAGCGCTGACCGTAGCGTTTCCCCTTCCTGCTGGGGAAACTGCTATTTTACAGCGCCTATTATCCGGCTTGTAAAACCTCCGGCGGGTCACGCCATGACGGGGCAATCTATCATTGCATGATCACCTTCAGCGGGAGCATGTCATGCAGAACGCTACCCGCGCAGGGCAAGCTGGTGTCAGCTTAACCACATTAAAATAATCTGTAAACGTAAGTGTATAATAACAAAAAAATTGTAGTGGACTATCGCAATTAATAGGTGTTATACAATAAAAGCAAACAAAAAGGCACCCTTAAGGTGCCCACATTATTTTAACGATCATTAAGATCATCAAAATAACGTTTAATTGCGAACGTCACAACAGCAACACAGATTGCGTTGAACAATTGTGTGAGTTCTTGAAAAAAGTAAATCATGGAGTCTAAACCTCCTTGCCGTTGCAGTTATAGTAGGAAACAACAGCTTTTTAAGTATATCATGTTTTGAAATACCAATAATATAATGTTATAATGCTAATAGAAGAAAGTACATGGAGACTAACCTCTCTAGTAAAAAGGGCTAGTGCGTAGGAACACCAGCTCTTTTTGTTTGTCTTTTTTTGAAGCAAGTTTCCTTTCAGGGCAAGACAGTGTATAATTATAAACAATAATTGCCATGAAACAGCTCTGCTGTTTCAAAGGCTTGCGCCAGTGCGCTGGGCAAGCCTGGTGGCCCATTTTAAAATCCAGTGACGCCAACAATAACCTGGCTAACCTGTCATTTTTCACAATTAAAGACGCTTCAAAAAATTTCTTTAACCCCCAAATCACTAATAGGGGGGTTAAATTTACAAAAAAGCCAACAGGCAAACAACCCTCATGCTTACGGGGCGTAGGGTTACAGCGAAATAATATTCGTGTATAAATTGATGTAATAATGAAATTTTGATAATAAAAATTGGCCATTAAATGGCATTTTTTATTAGATAAATCATTTTAAAGGTTCTATCACGCGGTTTGTGATTAAGGAGGCATATATGACCTATAATGCGATCAAAGGACGCTTTACGCGCGTGGCGCCCGATAAAACAATCTTGTATGGCGAGAAATCCTATACGTTTGCCCTAACACCAGAACAAAGTGAACAGATTGACCAGGCTGTTTATGCGGTTGTCCTGGCCAAAAATTATAAAACGACCTCTTTCTCGATTGATGAGAAGTTAACCTTGTCTGACGAAGAAGTCGCCCAACACAAGTTGGTGGTCCGTTTACGCCTCCGCAAAAAGCACAAACAGCCGTCTCATAAACCGCTCACGGACTAAAATTTCACAAATGACAAAAGCCTTGTTGCTGGGATTGTGAGAGGTAGACCAATTAATTTGAGCCAGATTCACAAGACGTGATCACAGAAAAAGCGCCAAACCCTATTTATTTCAGGTTTGGCGCTTTTTAGTTTAGATAAGCGACATTATGTTAAGCAGCAAGTGGTATAGCTGCTTAACATAATGCCGGTTATCGGCACTAGCCGGTACGACGCCGTTTATAAGCCGTCACCTGTGAATTTCAAAAATTCGCCTTGTGAAGGCTTATTTGTTGCACGATACAACTTGTGAAATCCGGCTGGTTCACAATCTATACCACCTGTTTTCTCTCACCGGTAGGGCTCGTCCCTGTTCCACCTACAAAAACACCCAGAAATCACGCCGTTTTAAGCTGAAATCCGGGTTTTGAAAAATTTTCGGAGTGCGGTACCTCTCGGTGCCAAAAAAGCCTGTCCATAATCTTGACATCAGCGCCGTGTTCGAAGACGACCCGACTACCATTCCAGCCCGTAAAGACATTCTAGGCGAAGCAATTAATACGCTTAACGAAAAGGTAAAAGAAATTGTTGATGCCCGTGATTATTTACAGTGGAAAATTGACAACTATGATTCTCACATGATTGAATCCGAAAATAAATTATAGAAAACAAACGAGGTCCGGGCGATGATTGCCTGGACCTCGTTTATTCTTTTTGATTAAACTTTCGGGGTAGCTCCGGCCCCTCGCGGGGCTATCTAAAAACCACTCCAAAGTATTGACATTATTCCCTTATTTAAAATCGTCCCATAATCGATTGTTTTTGATACTAACTGATTTATAAAAATATGCCTCTAAAGTTTCCAAAACTTCAGAGGCATATGAAAACGAGAATTAGTTAATATTTGAAACAGGTTATTAATTTTTGATAGGCTTAGAATTAGACCTTAACAATCGAAGCCCATTCAGAATAACAACCAATGTACTTCCTTCATGAATAATGACACTGATTGCAATATCCGTTAAGCCTAAGAAACTAACGACAACTAAAAAGGCAACAACGGCCATTGAAAAAATAACATTCTGCCAAATGACACGATTCATTTTCGTAGATATATTATGAGATTGTACCAATTTGGATAAATCGTTTTGCATTAAAACTAAATCCGATACCTCTACTGCCACATCGGTCCCATCTCCCATAGCGATTCCCACATCTGCGTTTACGAGAGCGGGGGCATCATTCACTCCGTCTCCAACCATGGTAACTACACCGTATTTTTCTTTTTGTTCGTCTATAATTCTGGATTTGTCTTCCGGCATGACATTCGCAATCACTTCATCTATTCCTAATTGTTTAGCGACTGCTTTACCCGTCATTTCTGAGTCACCAGTAATTAATGTGGTGTGTATGCCTTGTTCTCTGAAATAATCAATGGTTTCTTTTGCATGCTCACTCGGAATATCCATGAGGGCAATAAGACCTATAACAGCCTCATCTACTGCTACGTATACGACCGTCTTACCTTCTGACGACCATTCATTATTTAAACGACTATATTCATCTGAAACATCGTCAAACGAAGTCGGTTTTCCTATACGATAATTTCTCCCTTTGTAATCTCCTGTCAATCCTTTGCCGATCTGGTTTTCTACTTCGATAGTTAGTTTATTTTTTTGCTCAAACTTTCTTAGAATAGCATCTGCTAAAGGGTGATTGGATTCTTTTTCAAGAGCTACTACGATATCAATCATGTTTTCTTCGTTCACGGAATCAGCAAAATAGTAATTGGTTACTTCAGGTTTTCCTTTAGTCAAGGTTCCTGTCTTGTCAAATGCAATGGCTTGAGTATCGGCTAATTGAGACAGGTAAGAACTACCTTTTGAAAGGACGCCTTTTTTGGCCAAGTTAGAAGTCGTCGATAAAGTTACCGATACAGTAGCCGCTGCTAAAGCACAGGGTGAAGCTGCCACTAAAAGGACCAATCCTCTATAGATACTTTGTGACCATGTCCAGTCTAGGAGAAAAGGAGCCAATAACATGAATAACGGAATGGCAATTAAAACAACTGTAACGTATTTCGGTTCAAATTTTTGGATTATACTCGTAGCTTTTGTTTGGTTGTCTTGGTTCTGGTTTACTAACTGTAAAATTTTTGAAAATACTGTATCTTTATTTTCTTTAGTGACTTCCATTGTGAAAGTACCTGTTCCATTGATTGTACTTCCGAAAACGTCGTCTCCTTTGGACTTCTCTTTTGGGATACTTTCTCCATTAATAGATGACTCATCAATGGACGTAGAGCCTGACAAAATGACGCCATCAATGGGGACTTGATCGCCATTCAATACTTGAAGTTGATCTCCCACTTTTAATTCACTGACGTCAACATTTTTTGTACTGCCATCAGGCTGGATTAACCGGGCAGTCGTTGGATTCATTTCGAGTAATTTCGTGATTTCTCGTTTACTTCTTCCTTCTGCATAATCTTCCAAAAAATGTGCACCAGAAAAAATAAGAATCAATAATGTACCTTCCCAAAAATTCCCCATTAAAGAAGCGCCAATGGCCGCTAATCCCATCAAAATGTGAGAGTTGGGCATGAACTTTTTTTGAACTTTGGAGTTCTCGATTGTTTCTCCAAGGCCTTCAAGAATAATGACATGATATCCTGCACTGATTGTAGCGATTGAGAATAAAATATTTCGCATTAACTGATAATCTTCATTCAAAAATAAAGCGATCACCGCTAAGGCTAAACCAATAAAGTATAAAACGATTGGCATTTTTCCGTGTTCACGGTCGTGGTTGTGATTATGTTTTTCTTGAGATTGTTGTTCTTCGATAGTTTCCATTTTTATCACCTTCCTATATAATTCCTTTGATTTCCATTCATTTACTTATTAAATCACACAAATTCCCACTAAAAGAAGAGAAGTATTCATGTAATTTCCATTGTCTCTGACTCCTTTCAGTTGTCCCATATGTAAATCGGAATCTTTACGTTTTACATATGAATAACAAATCATATGTTTACAAAATCATATTAACTCACTGTATGAGTTTTGTCAAGACAAGATGCTTCTTATTCAAATGGACTACTATTGCTGATACAAAAGTCTTAATTTTGTCTATAAACAAAAAACTAGCATCGTTTTACTCATGTGATATTATATATATGAATGGAAAATCATGTGAGAGGAATAAGAGCATATGGATACATCAACAACTTCGCCAATCAATAAAGAGAAGATCCAATCAATAAGCAAAGAATTCAAAGTGATTAGTGACCCTACACGCTTGTCAATTCTCTTTCTTTTACAGAAAGAAGAGCTCAGTGTTGGAAACATTATGCTTGCATTGGATATGGAACAGTCCGCGATTTCACACCAACTAAAAATATTGAATGATTCACGTTTAGTGAAGGCAAGAAGAGAAGGGAAAAGCATGGTTTACAGTCTTGATGATCTTCATGTTTTCAGTATTCTCGAACAAGTCTTAACTCATATCAAAGAACAAGAACAATAAAAGCTAATAAGGTATAAAACTAAATGGAGGTTTTTAAAATTTCAAAGTCAGAGAAACAAGAAAATCACTCGCACCAAAATCAACCGAATAAGAATATTAAAATTGCTTTTTTCACCAACTTTATTTTTTCCATGATTGAATTTTTCTTTGGGTCTCTTTTCAATAGTGTGTCAATTATGTCCGACGCCGTTCATGATTTAGGAGATTCCATTTCTATTGGATTCGCTTGGTTTTTCCAGGGGTACTCAGAAAAGCAGCAAGATGAACAGTTCACTTTTGGTTATAACCGCTTTTCATTATTAGGGGCGTTGATAACTGGAGTAGTACTGATCGGCGGCTCATTTTTTATGATTTACCGAAGTATCCCACGTTTGATTGATCCGCAACCGGTTAATTACAGTGGCATGTTTTGGCTTTCACTCGTGGCTATTGGATTGAATGGATATGCGGCTTAGATTCTAAGCAAAGGGTCATCTAAAAACGAAGGCATGTTGAACCTGCATATGCTAGAAGATGTATTAGGGTGGATTGGGGTCTTGGTTGTGAGTATCGTAATGAACTTTACCGAGGCTTATCGATTGGATCCAATCTTATCGATTTTGATAGCACTCTATATCCTCTATAAAACTGTACCTGAATTTTTAAGCACAATGAAAATTTTATTGAACGGTTCGCCGGAAAATGTAAACGTAGAGAACCTGGCGAGCTCCATTAACAATATTCCTGCTGTAAAGGCCCTCTCTCATTTTCACATTTGGTCACTGGACGGAGAAGAAAATGCCCTTATCGTTACGGTTCTTATAGATTCTTCCGATATAAACAAGGCTAGGGAAATCAAAGAAGAAATTGCAGAGCTTGCCCATACATCGGGTGTAAAGAATCATATCACAATAGAAATAACTACAAGTAAAGACGAACTGGAAAAAGGGTATGCTTATGGCAGTTAAAGTATTTATATATTGAAAAAAGGACTATTTTAAATCGAGTAGGAGACTAGTCAATTAATGGCTAGTCTCCTACTCGATTTATTAGTGCAAAGCACCCCTTAAATTTAATGCAAAATAAAATTACAATTTACAAACGGTATGCTGATATAATTACGGAAAATATAGTAATATCAAAGGGTTATTATGTCGTTTTAGAATTAAAACAGCCCCTGTTATCTAGTGATTAGATAACAGGGGCTGTTTTAATAGTCTTTTCGAGGGGTCATTATATAATTATAGACCCTGAATGGAAGGGCATTTTAGTGAGTGCCTAGTCACATATCTAGCTCATAACCAAAGCCCTGGTATTTTCCTTAGAAGTCAATAAATTAATTGGACTGTTTTACTGCGGCACTATATGGCGTTTTTTTATTAATGAACGTAGTTATTCAAACTTGTAACTAATTTTTTAATTTCGTCACGAACCTTACGGAATTCTTGTAGTTGTTCTTCTAAAGTTCCTGTGGCTTGCGCTGGGTCAGATAAAGGCCAGTGTAAACTCTTGGTTTGAGGGGGAAGCATAGGACATTTATCCTTGGCATCACCACATAAAGTAATAACTAAATCTGAAGTGTTCAAATAATTTAGATCAATTAATTTAGAGTAGTGGCTACTAATATCTACTCCATCTTCAGCCATAACTTTAACAGCATTTAGATTTAACCCATGAGTTTCAATCCCTGCACTCTCGATTTGAAACTCATTTGCCGGCAATATTTTTTTTGCATATCCTTCAGCCATTTGACTGCGACAAGAATTTCCTGTACATAAAAAATAAATTTTTTTCATTCTAAACCACCTATAATTTTAATTTGTATAACACCATGATACACCATAAACTTAAATGCAATGCTTTCATCAACATAGGTGCTCGTATACTGAAAATCCGGACCGCTTTATTTCTAGAGCATAATCCGAGATAATCAAGTATAGGAGTTTTTTTATATTATGAAAGCTAAGCGATACTCAACAGAATTTAAGTCATCAATTGTCACCTTGTAT
>NZ_JACHGL010000010.1 GCF_014207505.1 Leuconostoc carnosum | reverse complement strand
AGTTCTTCAGGTAAAGTGACAATCCAAGTCGCTAACGCCTTTACATCGTCTCTTTTCATGCAATAAACGTCATTTAAACGCGCATTGAAGCGTGAAAGCATATCAGAACCATCAGCCATGAGCTCCTGATTCAGATAGGTTTTCGACACATCAATTTCTTTGTTAGTGTGATGGACAGTTTTACGTTCAAAATGGACCGCTAAACCAGGGACTGCGCCACGCGTATTTTTCTTTAAATGTGCCATCAAAAATGCCTCCTCGAAAAAGATTTTCCAAGACCAGTATAACACCGTTAAAAATCTGGTATAGCCTGTTATACCAAAATGATATTTTGGACAGGCTCTGCGAGGCACGTCATCGACAAGCGATGACAGTAGTGTTTCCCCTTCCTTCTGGGGAAACTGCTATTTTACAGCGCCTATTATCCGGCTTGTAAAACCTCTGGCGGGTCACGCCGTGACGGGGCAATTTATCATTGCAGGATCACCTTCAGTGAGAGCATGTCATGCAGAACGCTACCCGCGTGGGGCAAGCTGCTGTCAGCTTAACCACAAAAAAATAAATTGGGATAGTATCGGTATCTATCTCAACTTATTCTGAGTGCGTATATATTCCTCATCGTAATCATCTCAATCAAAAATTATGATCAATATTCAAGATAAGGAAATTTTAATTACAACTACAGCTATAGTTACACCTGTAGTTGTAGTTGTAATTAAAATATTTAACCAAAATCAATTTGATCTAACATGGTCTCACGACTAGCTTGATCCAGGCCAAGATAAGTAAGCGTCATAGCCTCACTTGAATGATTCAGTAAGTGCATGACTAAACCAATATTGTAGTTTGACTGTGTATAGACGCGGTAAGCGCCTGTTTTACGCATGGTATGTGTGCCTAGATAGTTGATACCTAATAGATCACCAACACGTGACATGACCTTATAAAACTGCTTCTCAGTGATATGCCGGTCTGGATGGGCCGTTGAAGGAAATAACCAGTCCGAATTGATATTCTGTTGGACTAGCCAATCATGATATTGCAACAAGTCTTGTTGCACGGGCCTTAAATATAGTGTATTTGCTTTACCGGTCTTTTTATCATGAATAAAGGCCGTGTGTTTAACAGAGCCATCTGGATTATAGATATCGGATTTCTTTAACGTCATCACATCACTCACCCGCAGCAGGGTGGCTTTGCCAACTTGAAAGATGGTGTAGTTACGGCGACCTGCCCGAAAACTATCTAGTAAGGTGTCTTGCACCATTTTTAAGACGTTGGAGTCTTTGATTGGGAGTACGATTTGTTGCATATCTATTTAACCTCAATAATAGAACAGTCCTTGCCTATAATTAGTTCACTTTTGTCAATGAATGACCAATTTGTCAAAAAATTCGGATTAAATTTGCAATCTACCGTAATTATTTATAACAAAAATCGTGCGTGGATTTTTAACAGGTCCCTGTGCAATCAATTGCTTACTAAACTGCATATTTTGCAAGGTCGTCTTCGATTGCGTCTCCGCCCAGCCATCCCCAAGCACAATAATATAATCTTGTCGCAGACGGGGCCAATTGAATTGATAAATCGTCAGCATCGTCAGATAGTTATAAAACCAAAAACCAAGGTAAAAAATGACCAGATTCGGAAATACCGTCAAAAAATAACTCACGGGCTGCGGCACATGACTACTCAACAGATTGCCTAAAAATGGCAAAATCAGAATGGCCAGTCCCAAGTACAAGGTCAGCATATTCGCCAATGTATGACTCTCATGACGCCACATGATCCACGCATTCCATAAGAGCAAGAAAGCTTGTAAGGTAAAAATCAGCCCAATCAACAGGATCAGCAACACAAACAACGTCCCACTGATAATGATCAACCAGTGGATATTGCTACCTAAAATTGTAATCGCCAGCATGGTTAAAAACGAATAGAAAAATAGCGAAAACCAAATACCGTTACCTAGGCGAACCTTATCGCGATAATAACGCCAACCAATATGAGTGGTACTAACCAGCCCCAGTAAAACATTGCTGGAACTGGAACCCAAACCGCTGCGTCATTCACATCAATACCCCCGCATTAAGTTTTATTTCAGCTTCCATCATAAAGGACTCCCCGCGGGACTGCAATCAGGAGTCATTACTTCAACTGTTTTTGTTCATTATAGAAATTACGGTAAGCTAAATAGCACGCAATGATTGACCCCAAACTATTCGCTGATAAGAGCATGAACGTGACCATAATTTGATACCTAATGGCCCGTACTGGATCGACCCCTGCAAAGATTAAACCGGACATCATCCCTGGCAGACTGACTAGACCCACAGTCTTTGCCGAATCAATGATTGGTGACATCCCCGTGCGAATCGCCTCACGCACGATGGCAATCGAAGCATCAAGTAGACCAGCCCCTAACGCCAACCGTTCAAGCACACCTTGCCGCTGGTCATGAAACTGACTATTGAGGCTGCGATAAGCCAGCCCAATTGCGACCATTGAATTCGACGCAATCATACCAGAAATGGGGATCATTTGCGATGGCACAAACTTAATCGCACCAGATAGCACGAGGACGCCGAGTGTTACCCCCGTACTAACAAAAATGGCTAATAACGAAATGGCTAATGCATGGTCAATCCCCGGCCCCCGTTTTTTCGCATTCCAAGCCGCATTGAAGATAATGAAGCCTATCATCGCCAGCGTTAGCCACAAATTGTTGACTCGGAAAATATACTTTAGCAAGTAACCCACGATAAATAGTTGTACAACAGCCCGCACGACACCAACGACGATGTCCCTATCTAAGCCAAGTTTCTGCCACAAACTAATTCCTAACGCGACGAGCACTAGCATTGCCGCCAAAAATAGCGACGTATTATTAACTGCTAAATTCATGCGTGTACCTCCAATCTGCCAGCAACCACTTTCGCTAATTGATCTGCCGCAGCAATCTCTGTCGCGTCATGAGTAATCATGATCGTTGTCACGTGATCCTGCTCATTTAACTGTCGTAACCAGGCGTGCACGATTTGCTTATTATTTTCATCCAAACCAGCTGTCACCTCATCTAATAACAACACTTTTGGTAAGAATAAGATGTTGCGAATCAGCGCGACCCGCTGCCGTTCACCACCGGAAAGCTCGATAATCGGCTGATGCAGGGTTCGTTCGGACAGCCCAACATTATTTAACGCCGTTACCACTCGTTGCGTATCCATGACTTGCTTACGAATTTGGTACGGGAAAGCTAAGTTATCTGCCACCGTCTCACCAAATAACGTCGGTTGTTGGAAACAATATGAGACTTGCCGCCGATACATGATTGTGTCATAACTTTCAATCGGCTGCCCATCAAAAATCAAGGTCCCACTTGTTTTAGAAATCATGGCCGCAATGATCCGTAATAACGTACTTTTCCCACCACCGGATGGTCCCGTCAATGTAATATGAGCCCCAGCTGGAATCTGCCAATCAACATCATGTAAAATATGTTGATCAGCGATTTGATAATTAACTTTTTCTAAACTAATCAATGAATTCATATGCCCACCCCCGATCGCACAATGATCGGCGCCGACAACAGCCGGATGAAAAAGTGCTCAGAAGTCAATAAATTGGACTTATCTGTTTGATGTATTAATACACGAACCTGTGTAGCCATTGGCAAAGCCATATGAATCATACCTGAGTCAAAGTGTTCCGTATAACTACGGAGGAGTTCTAATTGAACTTTTAATTTATCATTATTTTCCTTGATCGATCGTTTTTGTCTAGACATACGTTTTCTCCTATCTAGGGAGTATTATATCATTTTATAAAAAAACAACCCCCGTTATCTAACTATTAGATAATGGGGGCTGTTTTAATAGTCTTTTTGAGGGGTCATTATATAATTATAGACCCTATATATTCATAGCCCCTTTCTGTTTGGTGTTTAAGTATTAGTCATCGATGTCATGCACTATCTTGTTTAGCTCCGTTTTGATGGAACTGGGAATATTTTCTAAATTGAAATGATTATATATTTCTTTATCCTTAAGCATACTTTTTTGTGCCTTATTTAATTTACACTCATTGTTACCCACTACCCATTCATCCTTTGTACGTATAAAGGGGTTTTGCGCACTTTCCTTTAACGCGTTTTGAACATCTTCATAAGGTAAATAGAATTCAATTGTAGATTTATTTAATTGGTAGATTGTAACGTCTCCATCTTTTCAAAACGACTTAATTCTACGGGCTATAAATAACTTAATTTGCCAGTGTATAACGTTTCAGATTAAGCTACCACTATGCTACAATAACCATATCGAAAGGAGATCAATCTAATGAAATATACGAAAACCAAAGCAGTATTAAATCAACTCGTTGCCGATTTGAGCCAGATGTCAATGATTATCCATCAGACGCATTGGTACATGCGTGGACCCAACTTTTTGAAGTTGCACCCCTTGATGGATGAGTTCATGGAAGAAATTGACAGCCAACTCGATGTCATTTCTGAACGGCTGATTGCGCTTGATGGCAGTCCTTACTCGACCTTAAAAGAAATGGCCGAAAACACTAAGATTCAAGACTGGCCTGGTGAATGGGACAAAACAACCCCAGAACGCCTCGCACACTTAGTTGATGGCTATCGTTACTTGGAAGACCTTTACCAACACGGCATTGAAGTATCCGATGTTGAAAAAGACTTCAGTACCCAAGATATTTTCATTGGTCTCAAAACCGCAATTGAGAAGAAAATCTGGATGATTCAGGCAGAGCTTGGGTCGGCGCCAGAAATTGATGAATAAAATAATATTAAAAAATCGGTAGGCTTATGGTAGATTGTAAAATTAATCCGAACGCCCATTTGGATATTGGACAGCCCTAGTTCACAAAAGGTTTCGATTTTAATTCGTTCGGAATAGGTTATACTAGGGTCCGTCTGAAAACTACTTAAGTAAGATGCAAATTGAGGCAATGTAGACCGTAGCCAGATAAACACGAGCGAGCTTATCATAACGCGCTGCAATCCTACGAAAGTTCTTCAACTGATTGAAGAAGTTCTCAATCAAATGGCGCTCACAATAAACGTGGTAATCACAGGTCCACTTGTCTTTGGTATTTTCCTTTGGCGGAATGGTATAGACGCCTGCTTTATCTTCAATATACTGGCGAAGTTTCGCGGTGCCATAGGCTTTATCCGCGATAATATTTGATTGAGAAATATCGAAGCCTTCCAGCAACTCACTGGCAACTTGGCTATCATGTACTTGACCACCTGTTAGGCGAAACCCCAAGGGATTCCCTAATCCGTCAACGAGTGCGTGAATCTTGGTCGTTCGGCCACCTCGACTTAGTCCAATAGCTTGATTTTCGACCATGCATTCGGCGTTTTTTTTGCGCTGCGCATGAGCCAGAGGATAGCGTTGAGGGCGGTACGGTTGTCTAGGCTTGATGGACGGACAGTCCGGTATGGCGGGAAGTATCCTTTGATTCGGTCCCACTGAGCATCTTCCAGTTCGTATCGTTTAGGTGTTGTCATCGGAATGCCTCGATTCGTTTTTCCTCAGATTATACCTGAATTTTTAGTTTTCAGACAGTCCCTAGAAAAATGCGTAGTTAACCGCATTTTTCTAGCACATCGTAATCTGCCGGTTATTCACAATAATTTTACCTTCCAAAGCTAACTGCTTAAATTGACGGCTGAGCGTCTCCGGCGTAATTCCCAAAATATTGGCGAGTTCCTTCTTTTTAAGTGGTAATTCAAAGACGACTTGTCCGGATTCCACCGCGACATCCCGCAAATAAGCCATCAGACGGTCCTTTGCATCCAATAGATCACGGCGCATCTGATTTTTCTCGACTTCAATCAATTGGTTGCCAAAATTGTTGATCATCGCTAACGATAAATTCGCTGATTCTCCGAGTAACTGCTGAAAATCAGCGTATTGAATGGAACAAACCCACGCATCACTAGTCGCTTGGATGTAGCCCTGATTTTCATGCGGTGCAAATAACCAGCGCTGACCGACCACATCACCAGTATGTAGTAAGTCAATAATTTTCTCCTTGCCATTATCAGCTAACGCATAGACTTTGGCCGTCCCCTCGTCCAAAATCAGCATCCCTTCTTGGTGGTCCAGCGGTTGTCGGATCAGTTGACCCTTTTGAAAAAACTTGCGATGGTGCGTCACTGTAATCAATTTAGTTTTAATTGTCGGTGACAGCGGCGCGAAAAGTGGCGAGCGACTGATACAATCCATTTTTGGGTGCATAAATTTTCCTTTCTTGACATATATCAATTTTAATAAGTTTAGAATAGCATATAATGGACTTATGATGAAGAATTGGAGGAATCATTCATGACTAAAAAATACGTTGCTAACATCGTACCACTAAACGCAGAAGACATTGGAACGGCACCCCATGGAACTGCCACCTTTGTTGAAGACGGTGACCAATTACACGTGGCGATTGAAATGTTTGATACACCTGCAAATACGCAACACTGGGAACATTTCCACGGTTTTCCAGATGGTAAGGCGGCCCAAATTGCCACGATGGCGCAGGATGCCAATCATGACGGATTTGTCGACTTGCCAGAAACTGAACCAGTCTCAGGGACAACGATGGTGCCATTTGACAACGCCCCACATCACATGGACGTGCCGAATGATAACTACCCAGTCGCTGACGCCCAAGGCCACTTTGCCTACGAAATCGATGTGCCATTAGCTGATTTGCAAGCGAAGTTCAAAGAAGTCTTTGGTACCGATGACTTGGAACTCGACAAACGGGTCATCTACATTCACGGCGTACCACAAGACTTGGTTTTACCAGCCACCGTTGCTGGTGAAGTTGGCGCCTACGATGCACACGTCACCTTACCGATTGCGGTTGGGAAGATTGAAGTCGCAGACTAACCTAAAATTTGAAGTAAGCTAAAACATAACGACCGGATGAGCCTATCACATGACAGGTTCATCCGGTCGTTATGTTTATTTCTTTAGACTATCGACGGAAGCCTTGAAAACGCGAAATCGATTGACGATTATGGTTCCGACTGGCGAAGCACGTCCGTTAATTGTTGCCGAAAAATTGGCGTCCAGATATTCCGATAACCTAATCGGGTTGGATGAGCGTCGTCGACCATTGCTAGTGGTTGGGCGCGATTTTCAGCTTTGACCACTGGATCCTGCCAGAGGTCAATAATCGTGAAGTGCCACTTTTTTTGTAAGACTTTCAATTACTGCACTAATTTACCATAATTCGCATCGTGTTTTCGCACACAAGTGAAGAACACGATTGGCACCGCCCAATGCTGTTGAACATAGGCCAGGATTGTTTCAATCGCTCCGAGCGTCGTCGTTTCGTCAAAGCCGTGGCGCTGTTGTGCACCCGTAACTTGCCCCATAGCCTTGTCATGCCGCCCATCATTGGTTGAAAGTTGGCAGACAAAAGCGTCTAATGGTTGGGTCACTGGAATCCGATGATAGAGCCGATGCACATAGCTATCTGGTGCGTTACCTGCTAAAGTGGTGCCACTCACCGCTTCCTTGATGGCAATCACGCCATCCGTCGCGACGAGATAATCGACGAACGAATCTTCCGGTGCACCCGCACCGGCCGTAATTGACGATCCCAGAAATGCAATCCGCCGACCCATCAACGGTGACTTGGGATTCAATGTTTGATGGCTAGGGGCGTAACTATAAAAATGGGCCCTGTACGTTCTAATTATCTTTCTTCAAAGCAAGATAATCAGTTGGTTCAAAACTAAAATATTGTTCTAGATTGCCATGATACTTCTCTAATTTTGCTTCCTTATTAATATCGTAAACACGATATAGCCAATATGATGAATTATGTAATTTCATGTGTTAAAACTTAATAGGAATTTAAATTTTATTATTAGATTTTTTAATCATTCACACGAAAATTAATTTTATAAAGAGCATACTCTATACTCTTATTTTTTTTCAAGAACTCAAAAAAGTGGAAACTCCCAGAATTTTAAATCTGGGAGTTTCCGCTTTTGTCATTTCAAGGATGGACTATTGTCCCAGCCTCTTCTAGTTTATTCTTGAGATATTTTTACTGTCTCTGCAGGTGCTGATACTTCTTTTTATTCTTTTCGACCTTTCAACTTATACTTCATTAATCTCATGGCATTGAAAATTACCACCAGGATACTACCTTCATGAACCAACATTCCGATAGACATATTCATCCATTCGCTGAAGAAGACGCTGGTCAACAAGACCAACACTACTCCAATTGCAATCGCGATATTTTGTTTCATATTATTAGCGGTAGCTTTTACTATTCCTAATGCGTGAGGCAAGTTGCTGAAGTTCGAGTTCATTAAAACGACATCGGATGTTTCGATCGCTACGTCCGTTCCGCTTCCCATTGCGATGCCAATGTCTGCTAAAGCTAAGGACGGACTATCGTTAACGCCATCTCCAACAAAGGCTACAATTTGACCACGTTGTTGGAGTTTTCCGATATAAGCCGATTTGTCTTCCGGCAACATGTGGCCGTGAGCTTCGGTCAAACCAAGTTCGCCTGCGACCACATCAACGGTTCCTTGGTTATCTCCTGAAAGAACGACTAGATTTTTTACGCCCAGGTCTTTTAATTCCTGCAAATTAGCTTTCACACCCGGACGGACTTGGTCGCGAATGCCCATCAGTACTTTTAATTCACCGTCGACCGCTGTCAAAACGAGAGAGTTCCCTTGTTGTTCAAACCGTTTGACATCTTTTTGCACTTTTTTGCTGAGAGTGACATTTTCTTTTTCCATCAAGGCCACATTCCCGACAGCCACTCTATGTCCAGCTACACTTGAAACGATTCCGCCGCCTTTCACGACTTCAGTTTCTTCAACAGGATAAAAGTTTGTTTCTCCAATTTGATTTAAGACCGCTTTTGCTAATGGATGATCTGATTCCCGTTCCACACTGGCCAGATAGCCAAGCGTTTCAGCAGAATCTTTTTCATACAGTTCAGTCGCTGCAACGGTTGGGTTTCCGACAGTTAAAGTACCTGTCTTATCAAATACAATTGTATCCACATTGCTGAAGTCTTGAATGACTTCACTCCCTTTTAAAAGAACACCGTTACGAGCACCATTCCCAATACCGGCAACGTTTGAGACAGGCACTCCGATAACTAATGCGCCTGGGCAACCTAGAACCAAGATGGTGATTGCTAACTCAATATTTTGACTGAACGCCCATACAACAATTGCCAGGACCAAGACAGCTGGTGTGTAGTATTTAGAAAAGCGATCAATGAACCGTTCCGCTTCGGATTTAGAATCTTGTGCTTCTTCCACGAGTTCAACAATTTTTCCAAATGTGGTGTCCTCACCAACTCGGTCAGCTCTGATTTGAATCGTTCCGTTTTCTAAAATGGTTCCTGCAAAAACTTCTGCATCAGCTAGCTTGTTGACCGGAACAGCTTCACCTGTAATGCTAGCTTCATTGATATGCCCTTCACCCGTAAGAACTGTACCATCTACTGGAACTTTCGCACCCGTTTTAACGAGCAAGATATCCCCTTCATCTACATCATCCACTTCTACTTCTTCAAATTCGCCATTATCCATTTGTTTCAAGGCGCTTTCGGGTGCCATTTCAGTCAATTCTTTGATAGCAGATCGCGTTTGGTTCAATGTTCGATGTTCCAAGTAGTGTCCGAATAAGAATAAGAACGTGACAATAGCCGATTCTTCATAATTTTGAATAAAAAGCGCACCAATCGCTGCAATACTAACTAAGACATCAATACTGATGACTTTGACTTTCATTGCTTGAAACGCTTGAATGGCAATTGGCATAATCCCAAAGACAGAGGCGATGATCAAAGACCACTCTGAAAGTCCTACGTTTTCTAAAACAAAGTGACTGAAGAAACCGAGTGCGATTAACAATCCACTGATGACGGTGATAACATTTTTTTTGCTTAATATATATTGTTGCATGCTTTTTCCCTCCAAATTTAATTTCTCTTTTATTGATAAACAAAGTATAAGATAATTGCCTAAGTAATTAATTGACGGATATCAAGTTTAGAAAGTTCTCTTTTATCGTTTCTAAGCACCTCGAATCGGATTGCAACAAAAAAAGCAATCCTGGAAAAATAGCTTTCCTTCCAGAATTGCCTAGTTCATTTAATCTGTTAAGCGGCCTTGACTTTTGCTTTAAGGACCGGATAGCCTACGTTTTCGATAGCTTTTTGAATCTCTTCAATCGAAGTGACAGCTGAATCAAAATCGACTTTGACTTTGCTGGAGTTGAATAATACTTTAATGCTGTCTTTATCAACACCGTTAACTGATTTCACGGCACCTTCAATTTTTTGCATACAACTTGGACAAGACAACGTTTCTAATTGCAATATAGCTTTTTCCATAATTCCTATCTCCTTTATGTGTTTTTATTTTATCGGCAGCAGATTAATGAACACTGCCTTTTCCTCTTTACAACTGTAATATAGCTCACTTTTAGCAAACGAAAATTGACGCATATCAAGTTCGGCACTTCTTTTTATCTTTTTGCTCAATTCACCATCTTAATAGTCTTTTTCTGCCCCTTATTGCCATCAGAATAATAAGAAATTGGTGGATAATCTTGTCTGCGTATAAACCATACTACAATCGCGCCAATAAACAGGGCCAGAGACAAGGCTTGCGAAACGCGGATCCACTCGCCAATCCATAAACTGTTCGTTCGCATACCTTCAATGAAGAACCGACCCACTGAGTACCACAAAACGTAACTCAAAGCGACTTCTTCTTGACGCAAAAGCACTGAGTTCTGTCCCATTGTTAATGAAGAGCGACAGAACACCAACGTGTATAAAAAAGTGTGTCCGATTATTCGCTGTAAAGCAATAAATCATCTAAATCCTGAATCTTGATTCTTTTCCCAGACAGCTGTTGAATCAATCCCTCGTTCTCCAATTCTCCAAATTTGCGACTGATGGTCTCAGGTGTCGTTCCTAAATAGGAAGCAATGTCCTTTTTTGCCATCGGCAGGGTGATGGTGGGAGAGTTGCCCATTTCAGGTTCCACATTTTCTGCCAAAAACAAAACTAAACGGGTAATGACACTCTCCACGGCTACTTGTGCGGTTTGACGTGCGGATTTCTCTAACCGCTGCGACATCTCTCCTAGCAGCTTTAACGAAATTGCAGGATACTCTTTTAGAAACTCTTGTACATCATGTTGTTGAATCATGCAGACAGACGTATCTCGAGTAGCTTCTGCGTATTCCTCATGCACAGCATCAGGATTGAACAACGTCCATTCTCCCGTAAAGTCACCCGGATTCAAAATACGCACTAGTTGCTCTTTACCAGAATCAGACAAGCGATAGATGCGGACTTTTCCGCGATTCACAATATATAAGGCATCATCTTTTTCTTGCGAGCGAAACAGAAACGCCCCTTTTTGATAGTGCTTCGTGTGAGCTTTTCCAGCGATGCGATCCATCGAGCTTTCCTCCAAATGATTGAATATCGGGACTAAGCGGATACAAGCTGAGTGGTCTCCTGCTGCATGTGGTTGGGTGTATTGAGTCAATTCGTTCTCCCCCTTTATCAGTTTATTGTCCTTTTTTTAACTTTCCTATATTTAGTATAAAGGCCCCCTACCTCAAAAAAATTGACTCTCATCAAGAAAAGTCTTTTTAACGGCAAAAAAATAGGAGCTGGAAAGAGTCCCAACCCCAAAATCTTTAATTTTTAAATGTATGTTTACGAAAAACCTAATCTTCATCCTCATCAAACGCATCGTCGTCTTCCAATGCCTCTTTGCCAATGAATGCTTGCAGCATCCAAATGTTTTTATCTAAGTCATTTTTAAAAGCAATCAGTGTATCTTCTAAAGCATCGTCACCCTCATCCTGTACTAAACGAATAGCACGAATCGTTAATTCACGGGTACTTCTGAAATCTTCGATAATATTTTCAACCATGTCTTCTGCTTTAGCGTATTTATTGATGGCATCTTCTGAAAGCATGGAATATTTTTCAAATTCAGCGGTGGTTGAAGCCGGTTTATGACCGGAAGTAATCAAGCGTTCTGCTAGTTTGTCGAACCATTCTTCGTTTTGATTATACAATTCTTCAAATTTTTCATGCAGAGTGAAGAAATTAGCACCATTTACATACCAGTGATATTGGTGCAATTTCACATGTAAAGTATGCATGTTCCCTAAAAGATGATCCGAAATGGCCGCTGCATTAATTTTTGTATGATGGACATGTTCCTTGTGTTCTTGTTCTTCTTGCAATCTTTCTTGGGGTGTTCTTTCTTGAGAAGCTTTATTTTCAGTCATGATCTATTCCTCCTATAATTTTGGTTTGTTTAAAATAGTTTCCTTTGATTTCTCCTTTTCCTTTACTGAATTTAGTATAGGATAGATTTCCGTTAAAAAAATTGACGCTCATCAAGAAAAGTATTTCTTAATAGACGCCAGGCTTCTCTATTAAATTCAACTGAAATAATCAAAGGAATGAGGTCGTTCCCTCCAAACAAAAATTTCATTAAAGTAGGGCCTAAAAAAAGAATAGCAACTATACTTTGTCAAGAGACCTGACTGCTATTTTTTTGCTTGTTATTCTTCAATTACCAAATGTCTTGCCTTGCAGTATATTTAATGCTCTTTCTCACTAGTGTTGCATGCAACACTAGTGAGAAAGAGTATTAATAAGATTAACCTAGACGAATAACTTTACTTTATTTATGTCATACCATAAATAAAAATTGAAAAGAATTTTTTTATTTATTTTTAGTATTTTGATATTGATTGAGAGTTTTACTTATTATGGTTTTTAAGTCATCCATAGCTTTTCTCCTTATAAATTACCCTGATGGAAATGGTGGGAATTAAAAGTCGTCTTTATTAATCTCATAAATTGGAAATTGATTGATGGTTTTTATACCAACCTTATATTTAATTATTAGTTTAGCCAATTGTTCACCGTCAATAGCTTTTATATGTAGACGTTTAGCGGATATTAAAGCATCTTGAGTGTAGGATGAAGTAGTTATAAAGACACCACTATTACTATTTCCTGCACTTCTTTCCTGAAGTGCTCCACTAAAACTTTGGATGGTTCTAGAACCTACAGAATTTGATTTAGCGTATCTTTTAACCTGGATGTATATATTTTGTAGCCCTAATGCATCTTGTTGGATAAATCCATCAACTCCACCGTCTCTAGTTGCTTGCGTAGTTATTGCCTGACCATCAGTTCCACAATACCCCATCACTTATTAATTATAGACCCTAAACAAACATCTTTTGTAAAAAGCCTTTTTTCTGTTCTTTCAACAAATCTAACTTACGTTGCTAAATCCGTAAACGTAATTTGGTTAACGACTTCATAACGTGAATGTCCACCAGCCACTTCATCACCATAGAATATTTCAAGTTCTAGCTGCGTCCCAACACCACCCGTACCCGCCAACATGAGTTGCGCATCATACGGCGTTTTATTCTTCGTTAGTTCCAACTTCACTTGTTCAAACTCATTATCAGATAACGGCGTATCTTCTAGTCGTTTACGATTGTTGGCATTCAGAATGTCGCGCCAGTGGTCATATAGCCGATCAACTGTTACACCAGAATAATCTGTTAGATATTCCCAACCTTCACTCTTTAGCTTGTCAATTACAGCTTGTTCAAATTTATCTTCCGCCATTTAACTAGTCTTCTTTTCTTTTTTAGTTGTAACTATTTACCAAAACGCCACCACTTTTTCGGTTTAGGTTGTGACTCCGGGGTGCTATTTTCAGGTTCCGGTTGTTTGTCTGACGTCACTTCTTTTTCACCATCATCATGCGGTGCCATCGTTAAGGCTTTCAAGTCCTTAATTTCTGCCTTGTATTCTTCGAGCAGCTTTTTGTCTTGCAAAGCTAACCGTTGTTGTTGGTCTAGTAAGTTTTGCATTTGAGCTATTTGCGAATCTTTATTTTCTAGTTGCTTATCCTTAACTGCTAATTGTTTATCTCTATTTTTCTTAACTTCATCAAGTTCACTAATTAAATAGTTGTGGATATCCCACTTTGTCTCTTTGTCTGTTTGTTTGTCATTTGTCTGTTTATTTGTCTTGGTTTTGTTTGTCTGTTTGTCGACCTTCGACCTTATAAAATGCTGTTCTTCTAAAGATAAAATAACTATACCTTTGTCGTTTGTTTGCCTTGTTTTGTTTGTCAGCGACTTTATATGATATTGTATTGCCTGTTTTGAAACACCTAACTCCTCAGCAAGTTCTCGAATTGTTTTTAAATTGTCACTCATGATCTATATCCTGCCTTTTAACGATTGGTAGATACTGTTCAATCGATTTTTTAAGATACTTAGCAATATTCTTTTTCGAATAGTCATCTTGTTTGTCTCTAATATAGGCTAAGTGTTCTTTCACGCCCTTTAAACCACGTAACTCTTTTAATTCGTCATAGAGTGGATAAACATTTTTCTGTAACCCGGACAAAATAGTCGTATCCGTTAAATCAATATATGACAATAAAAACTGCTCCATAAGTAACTTTGTATAGGGGCTTTTCATGGCTTGATAAACCAATTTTTCTTCACTTTCTTCTTGACTGATCTTATCGTCAATATAGGCGGGGTCAGCTAATTTATAACTACTATCATCTGCAACTTGTTTTTTTGTAATATGAAAGACAATGCTATCGATGCTACGTCCTTTTTTAATTTTTTCGTATGTTACGTTAAGGGTTGTATGATTTGTGATTTCGGAAAGCGGTTCCTTTAGTACCCATTTTTCAAAATTATAAAATCGTTTATATTCATCAACTGTATCAGTCATCTGTCGTAAATCATGCATACTTATCTCGGGATTACGGTAACTTTCAACTTGTTTCTCTCTTCGCCCACCTTTAACGCTGTAGTGATTATATTGGTTGTAATTCATTGATAACCAGCGATACAAAATAATTGCATACTTACTATTCAATTCTGCAATATCTGACAAGGCATGTTGGGTAAAATTGGTTTTGAGATTGATTAAGTAAGGCATGATTTCACGATGAAATTCAATTTTTACTTCGTCATTATAATCTGTCCATTCCACATAAGGGATTGGCACAATACTAACAAACTTAAAACCTTTATCGTGTTCTTTCTTAATCTGAAAAAAAGCTTGTTTCTGCATTTTTTCAATGGCTTCTTTAAAGCGAGAATGTTTATTGCTATCATCCACGTTAAAAAAAGCAAACATCTCTCGCTTTGATAAATAAACTGTATGATTTTCTGGGGGATTTTCCGTATCTATTAGAGAAACGGCTAACTCAAACATTTTCAATGGGGTTTTATCCATTTTCGCAATGCTGGTAATTAAAGAATTATGTTCCACTACTTTTCTTTTTGATAATTCATTCAAGGTCTCTACCTGCCTTGTTTCTAATTCTGGTACAATAGCCATATAAAGGCGCTCCTTTGCGTGTTTGGATTAAGCATGAAGAATGTCTGGCCAAAGATAATTTCTTCATGCTTTTATTGTAGCAAATAAGACTAGTTTTTTACATATTTTCTAGTCTTATACATAGTATTTTCTAGTCTTATACATAGTATTTTCTAGTCTTATACATAGTATTTTCTAGTCTTATTATTCTCTAAACCCTTGATAAAACTGACTATATCACCGCGCAAAAGAACAAAAGATTAAAATATAAAAGATAAACTTATAATAGGCTTCACCTTTTTATTGAATTAATAAAAACAAAACAAAAAGAACACCGTTGTACATAATGTTTGTCCAGAGTGTTCTTTTTGTTTGGCATTATTTTAAATGATGGATTCCTGGTTATGTAACCTGATTGCCACTTATTAAGCCAATAGCGACGTTTTAATCTATTTAATGATTATTTCTACGTCACATGGATAAAAACGCTTAGAAGGGCAAATAAGTCGGTTTAACGTTAGAGACTGGGTCCTTTAAAAATATCACGCGTTAATTCAATGATTCGATTAATTAATGCTTTAACTTGTTCAATGCCCCAATCTAATCTAGTTGGCGCTATTTTCGTATCTGGATCTTCTCTAGCTGTCGTCAGTGTTTTTAACCAGGACTGGGCTACTTTTTTATTTTTTGTGAGTTCTTCATGATCCAGCTTATAAAGAACATACCGGGCCTCCACATCAGTATGCGATAGCTTGTCGACACCATAATCATTTTTAAGCATGTCTCTCATGGCATAATCCAGCTGTTGCTGTTCTCGTTGATCCACCTGAAGCGCTTGATGCGTTTCTTTCAGGTTTTGATAATCTGCTTGGACAGCTGCTAATTGCGCTTTGACCTGGCCTAACGTTTGCTTGAGTTCTTCTGTCTCATGCTGGCTTTGTAAGGTGGCTTTCTTCATCGTGGCTAACACGTTTTTAAAGCGATCTAAGTCATCTGGTTTAAGCACCGTCTTACCAAAAAGGTTTTTAGATAAGGCTTGTTTAAAATCATCAATTTGTTTTTCGGCTAAGTCAACTTCCGTTAAGGCTTGATCCGTGATTTTAAGTACGGCCTGTTTAGCCCTAATATTTTCTTCAACGTCAGCTAGTTCCGTTTTTAAAGCGTTGAACTGATCATTGTATTTTTTGATTTCAGCGACATTCTCAAACGGTAAGGTTTTGTGATTTAAAATCCCTTGTTCATAAAATGGCAGCACTTTTTTTAAATCTTGATCTAAATCCTCATGAAAGGTTTGCAAATCCTGCCGCGTTAGCACTTCTTTAGCGGATACTTTATCACGTGACTTTTTATCATCAAAAACCACTGGGACAAAGGCATAGTGCAAGTGAGGGGTTGTCTCGTCATAATGCACGACAGCGGCCACGGCATTTTCTTGACCATAACGGTCATTTAGAAATGCTGTGGTTGCTTCAAAAAAGGCGCTCTGTTGCTCGTAGGACGCTTCTGCGAGTTCTTCAGGTAAAGTGACAATCCAAGTCGCTAACGCCTTTACATCGTCTCTTTTCATGCAATAAACGTCATTTAAACGCGCAT
>NZ_JACHGL010000009.1 GCF_014207505.1 Leuconostoc carnosum | reverse complement strand
GCTTAGCTTTCATAATATAAAAAAACTCCTATACTTGATTATCTCGGATTATGCCCTAGAAATAAAGCGGTCCGGATTTTCAGTATACGAGCAGCTATTTCCTTAAAGGGGGTGGTGCTTATGGTGTAAAAACTATAAACTCACATTCTAGGAAAGGAGAAGCCCAAGTGTCCGTATCGGACGCTTTACAGCTCATGTTGATGTCTGGTACTTTTATAGTTACCTTATTAGCATTAGTTGTTGAGTTGATTAAAAACCAACAAAAAAAATAACCGCCTTAGCTCTGGCAAGCTAGCGGTTATTTTAATTTTATTATAACTATTGCCACCGTCTTAAACGTCTCTATGGGGAAGTCTTGTTCAAGCAAGGCTTCCTTTTCTTTTGTATTATATCATCAATTATTAATTTATGCTATATTGTTGGTTCGTCATGCTCTATTTTGGGTTGTTTAAGGGTAGGGGTGTTTTTTGCAAATGATTGTAGTTCGGATTGTGTTTGCTCACTGATATTTTGACGTACTTGTTTGAGTTGCTTTTCTGTTTGCTGACTATTCTTATCAGGCTCTTTTAGTTGATTTAATAGACTTTTGTACTGTTGAGATAGGGTAGGGTGCTCTGGATCGTTAGTCTTTAAAATAGACTGATTAGCGGAATGAGGGTTATTGTCATTACGTTCAATGTATTCATCTGCATAATAGCCATGTCCTAAGGCTTCTATAGCATTATTTGATTTTTCAATGTCCGCTACATCTTCCCACGTGGCAGTCTTTCTAAAATAATCAGCCTCTTTTTCTGATATATCTGAAAGGGTATAACTTTCTTGAATGGCGTATTGTAAATTGTTATTATAGAGTTTTTTAACAGCTTCTACTGGATTATCAGCTTTTACTACTAATTTTTCTTTAGCAATATCTTCAATTTTTTCAGTTATTTTGTTATCTTTTTCTTGTTGTAATCCAAGTTTTTCTGTTAATTCATTACTAAGGTCTACAACTTTATTACTTACTTTTTGAATTTCACTCAACGCTTCATGGATCACATCTTTATTTTGCGCCCACGTTGCAACATACCCTAATGAATATTCACTTGTATCAACGCCAATGTTTTGCATGGCTATATAAGCTACCGCTTCGGCTTGTGTCTCTTTGTACTCTCTGGGGCGGTTTCTAAACTCTGATGTTAAGCCATGCAACTGACTATGTGCATATTCATGATATAAGGTTTTAAGTTTTAATGCACTGTCTGGTTGACTTTCACCAATAACAATTTCATTAGTATCAGGTTGAAAATATCCTTTTACACCTTTTTGTGCGTCTAAATTCTGTTCGCTTACTTTCAGGTCGGTATTTTCGTTTAAATAATTCTTTAGCTCATTGTATAGATTGCTGACGTTTTTATGGTCTGATAAGTTTTCTTTTACAAAATCATTAACATTAGGAACGGGGGCGCCATGTGTCTGTTCTATATCAAAGACAGGTATATAACGATAGCCGACTATCGCTCTTTCTTCTGTCGTGTTAAGACGTTGCTGTTCTTCGGGGTTTAATTTTTTGATGATTGGGGCAGAAATTCTAATAGACTTTCCGCCCTTATTAACTGATCTATTAAAATCATTTTTCCATTGTTTAAAACCTGCTATTTGAGTAGCTTCTGGGTTTTGAGAGTAGATTAAATCAATATTTCTAGCGCTATAACGATGAAATTTTGCCACAGTATTAAGATAGTTTTTGAACTTGTCACTATCAGTTAAGTTCAAAATTTGCTGTTCTGCATTATCTACAAGTTGCTTCTTCCATTCTTCTGCTTCTTCTTTAGTTGGCATATTTAAACCTCCTCATCTTCAAAAACATCATTACTGGTATCAATATTCTTCAATTCAATAGGGGTAGTACCATATAGTGCAATATATCCGTCTAGTTTTTTTTGCCATGCTACATGATAATACGAGCCTATACCCGCAATCTCTTCAAAATATTTGTAATCTTGTTTATCATCTAAAATAGGTAATTCACTAGCTAATATTTCTAATTCGTTATTTGTCATAATTGCTCCTTTTCTTTTCAATAGAACCCGTTTTTTAGTGTTTCTTTTCTGGTTTTGAAAAGGAACACTAAATAATGGGTATACCAACTAAAACGTAGTGTAAGTCGGTAGGGGGTTATCCAAAGTCAAAACTAAGTTTGCCCTCTTTGATTGTTAATTTGGCGTCAAACTTTTTCCCTGTTTTTTTACTCTTAAACCCTTTTAACTTAGTAGTTGTGCCTTTGGTAATCAGGTCTTTAATTGCCGTTTTGCCCAGGGTTTTTTCACTCCATTTTTTTGGTAGTGAAAATGTGCATGGTTCAGGTGCTTTGTAGTTTGTGCAACCATAGAATTTGCCTTTATCTACTATCTTACCTGTCTTGCAAATAGGACAAAAACCTATTTGAGCGTCTAATTCTGCTTGTTGTTCAGTATCTTTCTGGCTCGCAACCTGTAATGTTAAACTATCACTTTGTTTCATTTGTGTTGGTACATCATGAATTATTTTTGATACAAACTTTTTAACTTGTTCTAAAAAGTTTTCCTGTGTTCGCTCCTTAGAACTTATCTGTTTTAGTGCTTTTTCCCATTTTGCTGTCATTTCAGGACTTGTAAGCAGTGGTTCAAGTTCTACGGCTTTACATAAGGTAATTCCTTGCTGACTAACATGTAATTTATTTTTTTCAGTTAGCAAGTAACCACGTTTTTTTAATACGTCTAGCACATTAGCTCTGGTGGCTTCTGTGCCAATACCCTCGTTATCTTTTAAAATTGATTGGGCTTCTTCGTCATCTAGAGTTTTTCCTGCGGTTTTCATTGCTG
Source organism: Leuconostoc carnosum (assembly GCF_014207505.1). Taxonomy (GTDB): domain Bacteria; phylum Bacillota; class Bacilli; order Lactobacillales; family Lactobacillaceae; genus Leuconostoc; species Leuconostoc carnosum. Next base: position 39,393 of record NZ_JACHGL010000009.1, on the reverse strand, counting down.
TAATGAGTGTACCCTCGGTAAATGGAACAGGGGGTTTTGTCATTTTTTGGTCTGGTGCTAGATTAGCATTAATGGATTGACCTACCTCAACAGGGGGTAGGGTCGTTTCTTCCTCCTGTTTTTCGGTCTTGCACTCGCTAAATAATATTTTCCAACCTTGATTTTTAGGGACGTTACCAGTTGCTTTAAATATGGCGTCGCCAACTGATGTTAAAATAACCGTTTCTTCATATTCGTATGGATCAGCAAACATTGCTAGGGTAGTTCTCAAAACAAGGTTATATATTCTTTGTTCCAATGCAGGGAACTTTGATAATTTTTCTTGTGTTGGAACTGTTTTCGTCATGATAATGGCGTGGTGTTCTTGTACTTTTTTGTCGTTGACACAACGCTTATTCGGTTCTTGATGATTTAAAGATACATCTTTAGATAAAAACCCTAGATACCCATTCAGATTTTCAACTAAGTAATTAAATTCCTGCTCTGTAATATAGTTACTATCAGTTCTAGGATAGGTAAGTAATTTTGCTTCATACAAATTTTGAACGGCTTGTAATGTATCACTGGCACTAGCGTGGTAACGCTTGTTTATCTCACTTTGTAAGCTAGATAATGAAAATAAGCGTGGACTGCTTGTTTTTTTCGTTTGTTTTTGAACATCTTTGATTAAACCGCTTTGTGAGCCTTTTTCTAGTCTTTTTTCACTCATGAATACTAGTAGACCTTTTTCATCTTTAAAGCGCTGATAGGGGTCTAATTTTGCGACAAATTTTTCCTGTTCTGCTAAAATTTCTGCTTTTAGTTCAAAATAAGGTTCTGGGTTAAAATTTTGAATAGCTAAGTCTCTTTGATACACCATATACAGAGTAGGTGTCTGTACTCTACCAATTGAATAGACACCATGCAATCCTGCTTCTTTTAATAACAAAGTGTACAGTGGACTGCCATTCATACCAACTAACCAATCACTGATCTGTCTGGTTTGGGCTTCTTGATAAGCAGGGTAGTAATCCCACCCATTTTTTAATTCTTGGAATCCTTTTAAAATAGCTTCTTTTTCTAAAGAATTGATCCATAGCCTTTTAATTTCTTTGCTTTTGAGATTTATTTTGGCTTGGGTCATAATCGACCATGCAATGTTTTCTCCCTCACGGTCACTATCCGTGGCAACAACTATCGTATCTGCTTTACTTAATAAGTCCTCTACGATTTTGAACTGTGCTTTCTTATCTGTTGGCACTGTGAACTTGTATTTTTCTGGGAAAATAGGTAAATTAGATAAAGCCCATTGTTTATATTTTGTGTCGTATTGTTCTGGTGTTGCTAATTCTACTAAATGCCCGAAACCATACGTTATAAATGTCTCATTGGGTAAAACAGGGTCACTAACTGCATAGTAACCCTGTTTTTTTGTGCTATTTTTAAATGCTTCAATATATGATCTAGCTTGACTAGGTTTTTCTGCTAATATAACTGTCGTCATGAGTATTCACACCTTTCTTTTATCTACTTCTCAACATCATAGCCATTGCACGCATACCACTTGTGGCGGTTGCCTTTCCTAATCCAGTTGACTGCCACATATCTTGCAAGATTGTTGGTGCTTTAATCACTAGGACACCGAAGCCGATTGTAAAGGCTAAGTACCCCCAACCTTTATCTAGTAAGCCAAAACTTGCTACCATAAGCGCCATTGCCATTGTTTGCGCAATTAACGTGAGATTGAGATATAAAAGTTTTTTCCACCACGTCGACGCATATTCAAAACTTTCAGTGGCTACTGATACGGCTACAATTGGAATTGAAATATTGAAAAAGGCTAGGTCTGCAAAGAAAATACCAATTTTAACAAAGAATACAACCAATACGACTAGGAAGAAACCTAAGATTAATAATGGTACGCCGTAGCCATATCCAGTACCATTACCAGTAGCGACTTTAACTGCATGATTAACCGTGTCCTCTGATAGTCCGCCTGCGTCTTTGAAAATATAAGTAACAAGCGGAATGGTAAAGGCTCTGATTAGAAAACCTTGAATAAAGACCATGAGTGGAATTGATATTGCTGATTTTACAGCGTCCATAATGATGTTAGCCCATGTGGCGTCCGTGCTATCATCAGCTTCTTTCATAATGGTTACAATAATTCGAGCTAGGACAACCACAAGCACTAAACTAGTCGCAAAACCTAAGAAAATACCGTAATAGACTGCAATTTCATTCATATTGGTATTAAGTAGTTTGACTGTGCCAGTTAAAATATTAATAATCCATTTTAAAGCGCCTTTGATAATACCCTCTAGGAAGCTATTTATTGCTTTAGAAATCATGTCACCCATTGCTAATCCTCCTTTCTTACTTTGGTATTAGCGTAACGTCTCCTGTGTCCTCTTTAGCAAGACTGTTGGTTGGTGTGAGTTTGTATTCATCTGAACTCTTTTTGATGTTAAATGTCCTCACTTCATTCGTACCTGAATTTTCATCTTGACTAGTAAAAGTAATTTGTTCTTTACCGTTTTTCTTACTAATCTTGTATCGGTACGTGTCGTTTAACCCCGCTTCTGATAAGGTTAGGCTTTTTTCAGAAAACTTAGCGGTCTGTGCTAGTCCGTCTCCTTTACTTGCCTTAAACGTCCATTCTTTAGCTTGTAGGGCTTGTTCCGTTGATTTGTGAACAACTGTAAACCCAATACCACATGCAATTAAGATTACAACTACTAACCCAATTAGATACTTCATTTGCTTTGTCATTTTACTTCCTCCTTAATAAAACACATCATCTTTAGTAAACACATCATCTTTAGTAAACGCATCATCTTTAGTTTCGTTGCTATCTTTTGAACTAGTAGCTTGATCTAATTCATCCTGTAAATCTTCTTCTTCTTCTTCGGACACATCATTTTTTGCATGACTTGCTTTTTTATCAGATAGTTCTTCCTGCCACTTGTCATTAAGTGCTTCAAATTTAGCTTGTTGGCTTAGCTCCATTTGACCTTGATAATCATTCTGTGCCAATTTTACAAGACTATCAGCGTTTGGAAATAGCTTAAATTGAAAGGCTTTGGTTGCTTTGACTGGACGTTGATTACTAAATATCAATAAGCTCTGTGTGTCTGGCATACGCATAATTTCATCTGCGGTCATCAGTGAACGGCTTGTATAACTATAACTGTCACTTTTACTTGTACTAGTCTCTTTGCTGTGACTGGTACTTTCACTACCTGTTTCAACTTTAACGGTTGATTTCCCTAGTAAATCACTGAAATATTTGGCGGTTACATCATTAGCAGCGTTCAAGCAAATTTTAACGGCATGGTTACCTAGAATACTTTCAGCCTTTTCTTTACCGTACAATGCTTGTAACTGCGTGAGTGTTTGGCAAATGGTTGTCACACCAATCCCATACCCTCGACACGTTGCTAAAAATTCTTCATATTTCGGAAACTTCCCTAAGTTGACAAATTCATCAAGAATAAAGTCTACTGGATTAGGTAATGTAGCGCCGTTGTCGGAAGCCAACTTATATAATTCATCAAAGAGTTGTGAGAAAAATAAGTTAATAAAACTCTCGTACGTATCGTCCATGACTGGAATAATCACATAGAGAACAATTTTCTTAGCACCAATATCTTTTAAATCAAAATCTGAACGACTGGTAAAGTTAGCAACTTCCTCATCTGTGAACTTGCTGACGGTGGCAAGTAAACTTGAAATGATACTAGCTTTCATTTCGCCTTTTGCTTTTTTAAAACCTAGTTCGTATGCTCTCCGTGCGGGGTGGTCGAATTTTAAATCTAAGAATACTTGATCCAGTGGGCTGTTATCTTCGTCCTTTTGGGCTTCTACATCAAACTCTTGTAGTATCTTAGTAACACCTGCCAAATTGCGTTCCGCTGGCTCACGTTCTTTTAAAACAAATAGGATTAATGCTTTTAACAACTGACGTTGGGTACTAAACCAAACGTCTTTTTTACCCTCTTTATTTTCAGATTGTACGATTTTTGTTGCGACATTTTCGGCTTGTATATCACGTTCAATATAATCAAAGGGGTTATAGCGGTCTGAATGGATCATATTTGAAAAATTAACGACATGCACTTGATAACCCTGTGCTAATTTAATACCTGCTGTTTTTTCGTAAAGCTCGCCTTTGGGGTCGGTAACTACGATACTATTTTCTGTTTCATTAAATAGATTAGTAATAACAACGGATTGTGTTTTATAAGACCCGGGACCACCTACAACAAAAATGTTTCGATTGGGCTTGGTACTATTATTTTGGTACACAATTTGCTTATCAACTACGCCTAGTATGGTGCCATTCATTTTTCTTCCCCCTTTTCTTGTAAGCTCTTGATTGTATCTGCATTTAAACTCTTATTAAAACTGTCACTTAGGTTTTTTGGTGTGATACTAAAATATTGTGAAAGTAGGTCTCTGATATTTCCCCACGTTGCACTACCGTGCGTATCGGTATCTGCTGTTTCCCACTCTTTACCCTTTTTGCTTCGCTTCAATGCAAAGTAAGCAAGGTACAAGATAATGACAACACTTAGAATAATAGTTAATGGGTTTTTCTGTGAGATATATAAAGAATAGTAATGTATGGGGTGTGTAGCTAATCCAGTGATAATGCTTGAAAAATGTTGTGGTAAATCAAGCTTATACTGTGATAGTGCCATAAATGATCCAGTGATTAGAACAACTAGATACAACCCTGCCAGTAATGCAATGAGATACGGTATAAGATGTTTTAAAAAATTTAATCCCTTATTTTCCATAATTTTTAATCCCCCAAAACCCGATTAATTTGATCTAGGTTTGTACCTGAATATTGTTTGTCGCCATTAATAAATGTTGGTACTGACGTTAGATTATATTTAGCAATATATTTTCGATTTTTTTGTTGATTCATATTGATAAAGACAACATTATTTTTTAAAGCACTCTTCCAATAAACCTGATGAAAAATTGATTGACAGTCGGAACAGTCGTCTCGGTAGAAAAACAAGGTCTTTTTGTTACTACTTGAAATAGTAACTGGCGTTTGTTTCTTTTCAACGTAGTTCACGTAGTCATGTCCTACAAAGGTTATTACACCACCCGCCACCACGGCTGAAACAATAATTTTAAACCATTTATTATTTAACATCTGAAGCTTTAAAACTGCTTCCTAGATTTTGCACGGCTGTAAGCTGATTGGTGGAAGTATCAAAGGTTAATTGGTACAAATCAGTTTCTTTTTTCCAGTCGTTATCGCCACTCTTGCTTTCAAAACTAACTACTGCTAATCCTTTCATGCTGTTACCCTGCTTAGCTTGGGTATAGATTGTTGCGTTATCTAGCTTAGAAGTCACACTATTAGCGTCTCCATAGTTGGTATTTTTAGGGAAGTATTGATTGTATAAATCAGTTGAGATTAGCCCTTTAATACTGTCTTTTCGGTTACTATATGTGTCTGGCTCGAACGTAAACATTGTTGTAAGAAACTTATTAGCTACATTGTTGAAATTCAACTCTGATTGGCTCTTATCTTTGTTATTTTGGTAAGTTTTGAAGTTATCAACCTGACTATTCAAAACATCATTTTCACGATTAGCTGTGGCTAGTTTTTTACTAACTTTTTGCTTATCCTTTTTAACTTGTGAAATCGTATTGTTAGCTTTACTAATCTTTGAATGTTGATAGATGTTTCCGTATAAAGAAACAAGTAAAGCGACACCAATAACAGATATAATCACTATTAAACCTCGTTTCATCTTCTCTCCTCCTTATTTTTTGACTGGACGTGCCAATACAACATCTCCACCGTCTAGCAAGATTGAGAATGATGCACCAAACTTACCCTCGTTTACGTGTCCTGATGTGTCGCCACCCTCTTGAATAATCTTAGTTCCTTTACCCTGCCATTTACCTAATAGAATTGCGGTGTGTCCGTTATTTCCTGCACCCGCACCCTGATTAACTATGACAATATCGCCTGCTTTGGCGTCATTTTCATTAATTTGTTTCAAGTATTGGTGTGATCCTTTAGCGTCACTTGCCATTGATCCAGTAAACCAACCCATATTAGCGGGTACTTTGTAGCCCGCTTTATTCAATGTCAGCCATATAAAGCCTGAACAATCAGTACCACCTGTTTTGCTAGGGTTTTTCAAATCACTTCCTAAGTCACTGCTAGGGTGGGATTGTACATAATAGAAATAACTTTTCATGCTTTCGGCTGTTTTAACAATGTCGCTTCCTGAATAACTAGTATCACTTGAACAACCTAGCTCATCAATTGACCCTTGACTAGCATTTGCTAGGGCACTACCTGAAATTGGGTCTGTGGTTCCAAATACAGAATACCAATGATCGGCATACGCATATCGTTGGCTTAGATACCATTGTTCTGGGTTTTTAGACATGCCCTCAAAGTCCATAAGCCATGCTTTTGTCGCTTTACGAACATCTGTATAAGTAAATATTTCTTTGTTTTTTGAGTAGTAACTTTCATTTAATTCTTGGTCTAAATAATCTAGCTGTACACCCAAATTAGTTGCCTCTTTACCCTCTTTTTTTGCTAGGGCTTCTAATTTATCTTTACGACCACCTAACCACTGGGCTAATCCTGTGGCTCCTGAACTAGAATTAACTGCACTTGGATTTAATCTACTTTCTAGTTCTAATACCCCTAAAATTCCCGCACTGGCTTGTGGTGTGGCATTATATTTTTGTTTCCAATGAGCATAAATATTTTTGGCGTTTTGCTCCATATCTTTACTTTCAAGATTAGTGACGGTTGTGGTCGTGTCACAACTATCTGTCTGCAATTTTCCAAATATTGAAGCAAATAGGATAATCATTAGTAGGACTGTACCTAGCGCTGTATAGATTATCCATTTATACTTTTTGGCTTTGTACTTTAATGATAGTGCCTGCAATCTAATCACCTACTTTTTTCTGTAATTGATCCACCTTCTTTTGCGCTGTGCTTTGGTCGCTTTTAGCATTTTCTAAATTAGATTTTGCTTCCTTGACTTTATCGCCTTTGCTTTTGTCCTTATCATCAATTTTGTTGGCGTCATCTAACTTCTTTTGGTTATCATCTACTGACTTGTTAGCTGACTTCAAGGTCATTAAGGCTTTTAAATAATCGCCCTTATCCTTGTTAATTGCCACTAATTTTGTTTGAGCTGTTGAAGCGTCCTGTGTGTCGTCATGGTCGTTAAATGCCTTACCCACGCGCAATAATACATCTCCATTTTGTTCAAAGGATAGCTGACCTGTTAAAGTATCAACATCATAGTTGATAATCGCCTTTTCAAGCTTTAACTGATCGTTTGTCTTAGAACTGGCACCACTTGGTGTCTGCCATTCCAAAATATCTTTAGTATCATCATTCTTATAAGCTTTTTTGACAATCTTTAACAATAAACTAGGGTCTGTGTTCAAAGCTTCTTGATATTTGTTTATATTAAGGTAGGTCATTGCTTTTTTGTTTTTGCTATATCCTGCCTTATCCATAGCTTTACCTGCTTCTTTCCACTCTTTATCATCAAGTGCTGTTTTAACGGCTGTGCTGTATTTTAACTTGGTAATTTGTTCCTGATGTTGATTTTCTAACGCTACATATTTTTTTTGGTCGTTCTTGTGAATTAATCCCATACCAACTATGGCAACGATAGCAATTGATCCAGCAGTAATCCATAATTTCTTTTTGGACTTTTGCTCTTTATTATCTACGTCTTGCCATTCACGATAAGAAACATAATCATCAATCCCTTTAATCGCAAGCTTCAATTCTTCTGTATCATTAGCATTAACAATTTGTTGCAATAATTCATCTTGATTTTTGGCTAGTGCTTCTTTAGGTTCACTCAATAGTCTTTCGTATGGTGTACCTGTCAAGCAATATAGAACTAACGCCTTATATTTTGACAAGCTATTAAATTTATCATCAAAGGGCATAAGTTCATTGGCACGGTATGCGTACCAAACATTAGTCATTGGATAATACCAAATATTAGCAGGATTAAGTGAGATATGATACTTTCCGTCACTCAACACGTCTTGTGTCATGATTTGCTTAGCTATGGCTGTTCTAATAGCTTTCTTTTCTGTTGGCAAATGCTTTAATGACTTTGCTTCTTTTGATAAACCATAAGTCAATACCACTTGGCTATCTTGTTCAACGATATTTTGCAAGTGTAGAAAATTAGGCTCTTGTGCTTTAACCTCATTTAATTCTGCTAGGCTATCATATCTAAATTGAGATTGGTCGATTTTAAGCGTGAGTTTATCATTCACTCTCTTAAATGTACCAACTTCAATATTTAGCAATTCAAGGTCTTTTTTACTCACTATCTACACCCCCTTTTTCTTCGGTCGTGGTTAGTAATTCAATTTCACTTGGTGTTAGGACAACTCTTTTTTGATAATCTGGTTGTTCTGGTGTCTCACGATTGTATCTTTCTTGGTAGGCTTCTGGGTCGATTAGTCGTAATTCTTCTTCGGTTAATTCAACATTCATAAAAGCGCGTTGACTACCATAAATCATGAGTGCGTCTCCTTGACGCCTACGTTCAAGTAGTTTCTTTTCTTTTTCTGAAAAGGTCATACGTAATTTTGTAATGACGTCATCTACACCCTTACCGTCTAATCCAAAGAACACTTTTGTAAAACTGTTACCAATAATCGCTTCCCCAATATTCTGTCCGCTATCTGTTGTTCCCTCAATAACATCTTGAATTTGTTGAGTTCCCGCTATGGCTCCTGCATTATATTTTCTGAAACGCTTATAAGCTTGGTGGAAAAATGTTGACGCTGACTTGTGTAGGGTCAAAAAGTGAAATTCATCAACAAACAATTTCTTACGCTTATGACGGTCTTTGGTAATTTCGTCCCATAAATACTGGAATGTTGTTAAGTAAGCCCCTGCCTGTACTTCCTGTTCACTCTGCAATGGCTTTAAATCAAATGAGACAATCTTAGCGTTCAAATTAACGTTGGTATATCCGTCAAACAAAGTATTTGAGCCGTGAGTGTAACTTCCTAGAATGTAGTAAAAGTCTTTTACACGTTCAAACTTATCTGGGTATTTCTCAGCAAGCTTTGCCATTTCGTCATAAACGTTAGTTAGGGTTGGCCATTGATCATTTTTGATTTGGCTAAGCCGTTCATATTTTAAAATGCCACTGTTAATATAAGCTTGCTTAACTACGTTATCCATAACCGCTTTTTCAACTTGGCTCATATCATCTTTCAGGACTTCAAAGAAACCTTTCAGACGTTGAATTTTATCTTTTACCAATTCATCAAGATTTGTCACGGCTTCATCAGCACTTAAAATCTCTTCGGAAAAGATTTGCATGGGATTAATTTTGCTTTTTGCGTTTGATGTTAAGTGAAGCACTGCCCCACCTAACAGCTCAACAATTTTTGTATATTCATTTTCTGGGTCAATAATGTAAATTTGATAATCTTGAATAGCATAACGCAATATTTTTTGGATCATATACGTTGTTTTACCAACGCCACTAGTTCCAATAACAACCATGTTTTGGTTCAATGTCTTATTTCTATCCAACATATCAATTGCAATAATCGAATTTGTATCTTTGTTAACACCCTCAATATCACTACGTGGTTTTAAATCAGTTATTTCTGCGTCATCAAATGGAAACATTGAACTAGCAACTTCTGTATTACTTTCCTTATACGTATAATCGCCTAATAGATTTTCGTTGATTGGCATAGTAGACCAAAAACTTTGAAAGGTAGCTTTTACTGGTACGAGTGGCTTCATTTGAAGCTTAATCAACGTATTTTTTACATTATCTGTTAAATCTTCCAACTCTGTTAAACTGTTAGCTCTTAAATAAACTAGCATGTGTTGGTACACAAACGTGGTAGAATTATCTAAGTATTTATCTAACTGCATATTTGCACTATCAATGTAATTTTTTAGCACTTTTTGCTTATAAGGGTCAAACGTATTTAAAAGCTGTGCTTCCTTGTTTTGAATAGTTTTCTTGTAGTAGGTAATCATTGAATTATTACTGGCGCTGTCGATATATTGCACTATATCAATGGCGCCTTTTTTGCGCTTTAATTCTGATAACCAGTTACCATAGACACGCTTAGGATAATCAGCAATAGCGATTACTCGCATAAAGTTTTCGCCTGATTGTACATAAGTGGGGTATTGTTCCCAACTAAATGGAAATAGTGAATGTAGACTATCACGGTCGATTAAGTCCATGAAATTATCTTTATCCATATTTCTGGGATCAATGACTTCTGCTTCTTTTTTCTCTGTTTTTCCCTTTGCAGGTGGCATAAACAGATTGATTAAATGTTCTCCAAAACTCATATTTACACCCGCCTATCCTTTAAAGTTAATTAAGTTCTTCAATATTTCTTGTACTTCTTGACTAGATAAGACTTTTGCCGTTAAGTCAAAATCGGTTAAAGCATTTTCTAAATCACGTTTAACCTGATTAATTTTTTCATCAAGGTTATGGACTGCTAAATCTAGACTTTCCATTGTTTTGTCTTTAATTGGTACTTTAACAATTAAAAGGTGCTGTTTAGTTGTCATGTTCTTTGAATTTTGTACGGTTGTAAAGTGATCCAAATAACTAGCTATCAGCTGAATTTTAAATTCTTCTTCGGGGTGGTTATTTTTTAAATCAAGATATTTACGCTTTAATCCATTCAACCATTCTGTCATATTGACTGGTATTGTTGGCTCTATGAACTGCAAGCTATCATCTACACCCTCGCCCAACGTACTCATTAGAAACGCCCCATAATCGCTAAACACGTCCTGCTGTTCATTATCATTTAGTAGGTCAAGATTGATACCGCTAACTTCTAAGATACCAACCAGATTACCTGTTTTAGTTACTTCGTAATTCTCATACATTCCTGCAACTAAACTCATATCATCAATTGTTTGTTTACCACCATTTATTTTTGGCGGTTGATAATCCCACTCTAATTTAGATTTTTTAGCCTTAGTATTTTTCAATTTCATTAGGTTCATCTCTTTTCTTTGGCTTTAAATAGTAGAGCTTTTGACTATGAGTATATTTTTGCTTAAGCCTCAAATTATCACGTACTTTGATATTCTTGCGTGAAGCAATTGGTCTTACTGTTAAAATAGCCATGACCACCGTCATGGCTAATACAACAATTACAATTTTTACTAATACAAGAATAAAACCATAAGGGGGTATTGCAATAAAAATTAACCCAATTAATTGTGTTAAAATACCATAGCCAAAATCTTTTAAGGTGTAATCTTTCCAAATACCATAATCTTTATCAACGTTTTCTGGAAAAATAAATTCTTTACCTTTTTTCATTTGGCAAGCTCCTTTTCATATAGTCTTTCTTATCAAGTAAATAGACTGTATACCCATGGTAATATCCAAACAATGGCGGCTGCTAATGCCACAAGACCTGCCACTCGTCCGACTGCTTTATAGACTTCTGATTTTTCTCGTGGATCATCTGCGTCTGGTAGTCGCTTAATAATAATAAATAATGCCACACAGACACCAACTAACACGACAATACCTGTCAAAATTCCTTTAATCGTATTAGCAGCATTCGTGATTTTGCTCTGCACTTCGCCACCGTCTGCAGCTAATACGATTTGAGCATTCGTAAGCATTAAGTATCCCGCTGTACTAACAGAAGCTAAAATACTTGTGATTTTACTTTTGTTCAATATTTTCATTGAGTGTTACTCCTTTCCATTTGTATCAGTATCTTCATCTGGCAATTTAATACTGTTACTTTGTTGCTGAACTTGTTCTTGCTGTCGTGAGTAGAACTTGTTTAGTTCCTCTTTTGCAATTTGCTGACTTGGTAATTCAGAAGTAGCTAGTTTTAATTCTCCCTTGTTGCTTTGGCCTAAGTAATATTTTTTCTCATTACTTAATCCTAAGTCTTGGGTTTCAATGATTTGTAGGTTGTTTTCATACCTAGCTAGCGCATTATCAACTTCCAAACCGTAAAAACCTAGAAAACCCTCTAGAAAACTTTCGCCAAAAAAAGTCAATTCATTTTTGATTTGCTTATACTGCCTTGTCGGTTTGTTACTTTCCAACTTTTCAGTCTTTTTAGCATTATCACTATCGTATTTACGATTAAACCAACTACTTAATTTCAAGGGATCAGTTTTAATATTTTTCTTAATAGAATTTTTTAGTAACTGATGCCTGACTTCTTTTATTGGTTGTCCTTTTTCAGCTAGTTGCTTTGAAAGTTTTTCAGTGTCTTTAATATCGTCTGTTTCATCAACAATAATGGCTTTATCATCTTCATAGACTAGACTTCCTTTAATTCCTTGCCAGCTCTCCTTTTTCATTCTGTCACCCCCTTTAAATTTAAGTTATTTGTGGGCTATGGCGTTAGTAAATGACCTAGACGTCCCCTTGCCCACCCTGTAAAATGGATATTAAGGGCTTTACCTAATACTCGCAATATTAGGTATTTATCCTCATTAGCACTGCTATTGCTGACGAGGACGCCCGCTTTTTTTGTGTTTTCTTTAATCCATTCTATGCCTTGTTCAGAAATCATCTTGCTGTTTCCTGACTCCATTAACATACTGCTTGGGAAGTCGTCTTTATGTCTACGCAACCACAAACTAACATAAGTTCTGCCATAACCTAGTTTCTCACTGGCTTTTGTAAGACTGTACCACTCCTGATTTTCTGCCACACACGGTTTCTCCTTTCCTAATTTATAAAACCATTATACCACTAATTGAACACAATGTGTTCAATTAACTATTACATTTGTCTACCGTGCTTCTCGTGCTGTCTCTTCTTCTTCTCCATTTCCCATTCTGTTTCTTTCAAGCCTTTCTTTCTACGTGCTTCATCAATATACAGTAATTTCATAATGACACTACTAAATACATTATTTAGATACTCAGCTGGTGTTGTTTCACGATAATTGACACTTTGATAATCACTAATATTGGCTTTACGATAATCCTCATACGCACCATTATTTTGTGTCATTACTTGCTTGACCTGTTCTATTTGTTCCTTAGTAATGTTAGGGTCTTGACTGCTTTCTCCTATAAATAACTGTTTAGTTCCCTCATTAGCTAATACTCTGACTAGATTGGGGTTTTTAATATCATTAACCTTTATCTTACCGCTTAAATACACAAGCCCCTGTTGATGTTCTCTCGTATTAAATTTAACTGGTGGATTATCTTTTAATTCATCAAATTCTTGTTTTGATAATTGTTTCAATTCAGGATTAAAGTAGACAATTGCCGTGTAAATCTTTTCTCGATCAACCATTTTCACATTATCAATATCCATATCAGGGAACGTCCTTTTTAATACACCTGAATATTGAATTTCAACAATATTTTTAATTTCATTTGTAGCTTGTAAATCTTTAATTCCACGTTTCAAAATATCTTGTTCTTCATCATTAAAGTTTCGTAAAATACTACCTTTGGAACGGTGTATATCAGCAAACTTATATCCTTTTTGAGCTAAGATTTCTGTCATATAGTCTTTAGTGCGTTCTTCCTGATTTTCTAACACTAACCAACTAACATAAGGTCGCTTAGTAAATGATAGTATTTCTTTATTCAAAATATCCGTTCGTATCATAGCTAAACGATCTTTTAATTCTTTCCCTGAAAAAATTGTTTTTTCGCTATCTGTTTCTTTAATTAATTTTCTTCTTTCAGCAACCGTTGTTTGTTCAATATCAACATCTGGATAGATACTCTTAATTGTTCTATCAACAACTTTATCAAGTAAATCATTCGCCTTTTCTAATGATTGTTCTTGCTGATTGATAGTGAACATTTGTTTAGATATATCTTCCCCAACTGCTTGTTTAATTAATAGACTATTTTTCCAATTAAACAGCATACGTTTTTTGTCGTCTAAATTTTCTAAGCTAACAAATGTTTGTAAATCCTTACTTAGTTGTGAAACAGAACGCTTTTCACTAAACGATAAGTGTTTTTGTAATGTTTGAATTCTGCGCTCGTTATGAATTTTTTCATCAACGTTTTTTAGCTGTGCTTTGTGCTTTCTATTTTCCAAAGCTAGTTGATTAAATTTTTCTCTTTCAGGTCGCTGTCCGTTTACACCAACATGTTGCGTTGCTACTCCGTCAATACCTTGTTCATCTAATGTTTTTTCACTAATTCGATCTGGCATATTTTTTTGTTCAAAAACTCTATTTACTGACTTAGCCCACTCCTTACGCCATTGCTCGACTTTTCCTTTTTTATCCCAATCAACTAGCCATATTTTTCTGTTTCTGATATTACCAGCTGGTGTCTTTGTTTTGTTACCGTTTTTGTCTAAAATGTATTCAGTTTTTGTCTTTTGTCCCCACGTTCCGTCTGCGTTAAAAGGACGATTAGTTAGCATAACATGTGCATGTGGATTTTCTGTGTGGTCTCTATGAATTGCAATGTCTGCAACCATACCCTCATTAACAAATGTATTTTGAACATACTCTAACAGTAATACTTTTTGTTCATCTGTACTTAATTCTACTGGTAAAGCAACATTAAATTCTTTTGCATATCTTGAATTAGATTTTCTATCTACTGCTTCAACTTCGTTCCAAAGCCTTTCCCTATTACTAACCCATTCTGGTGCATTTTCTGGTGCTAATATGTATGTTTCTGGCATTACATCTCGTGAATAAAAGTAGTTTTTCCCCTCCATATCACTATGTAGTTTCTCGCCACTTCGATAGCTAGAACTTGCAATAGCACTTCTTCCCTTTCCTGCACTTATGTTGCTAAAATTCATGTGGAATATTGCCATGTCGTTCACTACCTTTTTTTTTAATTTATGGTTTTGAATTTGTTGTTGCCAAAGGCAACTTCTGATACAGGTTTTAATGGTTTTAGCACAACGTCATGAAAGATGACGTGTAAGTGCGCATTGAACTCATTTTATTTGTTCTTCTGATGTCTCTTAAATTCATTTTCAGTGTACTATTTAATATTTGTTTATGCAACCAATATGTTGACTTGCTTTCATCATTATGTTATTCTGTGTTGAAATAAATAAATAAGGTATTAGTAAGGGGTGTAAATATGTCTTTAAGCAATTTAGAGAAACAACAACAAAAATTGAATAAGTTAAATGAAAAAATAAAGAATGAAAAAGAAAAGATTGATAAAAATCTGGGTCATGAAATAATCAAGCTCTCAAATTTAGATTACTCAAATTTGGATCAAAATAAAATTAAAGATATTTCAAAACAAGTAGCTGATTTTTTTAATTCAGGTAGTGTTAGCATTAATGATGAAAATAATTCAAAAGAAAATGATAGTAATTCATCTACAAATGTTAGTGATAACAACAATGGTATATCTTGAAATAATTAGAGGTTTTAGCCTATGAGTAAAAAATTAAATCAATTGGTTTCATCAAAAGATAAACTTCAAAAAAAAATTGATCAGGAAGAATTTATTTTACGCCAATCAAAATATTTTGAAAACTCTAAAGCTAGAAAAGAACGTACCCGCCTTTTAATCCAAAAAGGCGCCCTACTAGATAAATACTTTGAGACTGAAAGTTTATCAGTTGATGACACAGAAAACCTTTTAAAAATATTTTCTAATTACGTTAATTCAAATAAGCCTGATAAATATAAAAAGGATAACCCTAAATTTTAAGGTTATCCTTTTTTATTGTCTTATCTAATTTTCCAGTTATTGTTGGGTTATTTTCAACAAATTTTTCTAATTGAGTTTGTATTTTTTTTGAAAAGGTTACACCTTGATTAATCCATGGATATTGTTTCAAGTTATTAATTTCAACTTGATTATGTTTTCTTGTATAGACATTGACAAATCTTTTGCTATTGTCATAAATAAAAACATTATCACTTTTAAACGAAACTACT
Source organism: Leuconostoc carnosum (assembly GCF_014207505.1). Taxonomy (GTDB): domain Bacteria; phylum Bacillota; class Bacilli; order Lactobacillales; family Lactobacillaceae; genus Leuconostoc; species Leuconostoc carnosum. Next base: position 23,484 of record NZ_JACHGL010000009.1, on the reverse strand, counting down.
GGCAAGTTATTATAGGATTGACTGTAACTCTTTTTAATCGTTTCTTGTGGTATACCATGACCGCCATTTTCAACTCTTTCCTGTACTCGATCAATAGCCATTTCAGCACTATTAACTGTGACATACAGTAGTGTGACTTCAAAACCCTTTTTATGGGCTTCGTCAATCAAATTTAATTGTGCTTTACCACTACCGGCAAGTGTTATTTCCACATGAATACTTTTACAATTATTGAGAGCGTCATGTAATTGCTTGACTTCTTCACGCATGACTCTAAAGTTGTCAATTTCTTTTCTCCAATCGCCACCCATTTTTTGCAGAATTTCGTCAGCATTAATTCGTTCTGTGCTGTTAAATAATTCAGGTTGTAATCGGTATAATGTACTTTTTCCTGCTCCGTTTATTCCTCCGATAATCACATATTTTGGCTTTTCCATAATTAAATAACAAACTTTTTGTCTTTAAGTAGTTCGTCCTGTTTTTTATCAAGCGCATACGTATAAATTGCATGTAAAACTTTTTTCTTGTCGGGATTTTTCTCGTTTAAAGCATTATCCATTAATACTTGTAAGTTTGTTTTTTCAGCTTCTAACAATAATTCATCAAAAACGTTTTGGTTAGTCATTATATTTCCTCCTGCTAAATGTATTTGTTTCCTAAGTCAATTATACAATGGACTAATTATTTATGCCTTCCTGAATTGCTCCTTATTAAGCGTATCAGGCGTTTTGTAACTTAGCGCTTGTTTTTGTACGTCATTCAAAAAGATAAGCTTACATGCTTAATTAGAGGCTTCTTTATTTCTTTTTGCCATTACAGAGTTATACCAATATCCAAAGTAGTTTTTCATAGAGATATATAGATAATTTTCAGGACTATTAATTTTTTTGTTTTTATTATCTGTGTTTCTCATGCTATTAAAGTATCTTCTAAGTGTAGTTGTAATGCCTTTCTGTAATTCTGGCTCCGTATCCATGATAATGGTTACTGGACGTCCTGTTTGTTTCTCAATATCTGCTTGAATGTCTTTTCTTGCATTTAATATTATGCCAATAAAAGATCTCATTTGTTCTGGGGTTCTTACCCAGTAGCTGATTAGTTGAATTGTTTCTGGTTCAAACGGCATGCTATTATCTACGTTTTCTCCAGTAAGATATTTGTAAGCATTTGAAACTAGATCTTGGTTTTGTTCTTTAATTTCAGATTGAGAAAAATTTTTGGAAGAAAAGTCAAGCTTTGCAGTATCTATATTAGTATCTATATTAGTATCTAAAGGTTGTAGATATAGATTGCGTGTGATTTTCACATTTCCGCTTTTATCAACGTTTTCAGAACTTGTATTATTTGCTGTTTCTGGAAGTGTGATTTTCACATTTCCGCTTTTATCAACGTTTTCTGGAAGTGTGATTTTCACATTTCCGCTTTTATCAACGTTTGAGCTATTTACTTGCTTATAAACATCTGTGGCTTCAACCTCTGGACGCAATAAATATAAATGATTGGGTTTATTTACTCCCATTCTTTTTTGTAATAACAATCCAACGCTGTCTAGCTCTTTCTTTATTTTAATCACTTTTTGATTGCCACTAGATAATAAACTCATTAATTCATCATTAGTGAAAATAAAGTAAATATTATCGTTTTCATCTACCCAATTGTTACGTATAGAATAGTTAAAGCGATCTTTTAACAACGCATAAGCAACTTTTGCGTCATTACTAATTCCCTTGTATAGAGGATTAGTAAAAAGGACTTTTGGTAGTTGGTAAAATGTTTCTCCGTAAATCTCTTTTGCTTTATAAAAGCTTTCTTCTGACATAATTAATACTCCCTTTCGATTTGAAAGGAAAATAAAAATAGTTGCATTATTTTACAAATTCTTACATAGTTGCTATAATTTACTAGCAACTAACAAATACATGAGTTAGCAACCGAACTTGTCCGCCCGACAAGTTTTTTATTTTCCTTGAATTAATAAAAATAAAAGGACTAAGTAGATTAACCCTACTTAGTCCTTACATTCTATAAATTACTATTCTTGTAGACTTGCCACTTTGGGTATGTCTACGGTATAATGAAAGTAATCAAGAAAATAAATATTCAATTAACTTTTACTTGGCGGTTAAAGTTAATTGGACTAAGTAGCTGGTCGAAGCTACTTTCTAAATTCAAGTCTTAATCCTTTGGATTAGGACTTTTTTTTAGTTTTCTTTTAATTCGTATTAAGTTGTTTTCATTTTAGCATAAGGCTTTGTAATCAGCAAACCTTACTTACTGTGGTATGACCGTGGTTGAAACCAAAAACTGATTGGTGCAAACATTAAATAGTACGTTATAAATAACAGAATTGACGTGTGGTTCTCGTATGGTTCATTAAAAATATACATTGGTACGGTTGCAAACATTAAGCCAAATATGCTAATTAACCAAACCAATATATGACCTAGACGTATTGCTGAACGGCTGTAATTTGTTGTTTTTTCAAGTTTTACCTGTATTAGATACTCTAGTGGGAAAAGTAACTTACGTAGCAAAAATTGGCTATCTTGTTTGCTTGAACGCATAAGTTTTACTAAGGGTAAAAAATAGATACAAGATAGATACAAATAAAGCCAAAAATTTATTAGATTTTTTTGCATGACTTACTCTCCTCTTTTCCCTTGATTACCCTTTTTTGCTGTTAGTTTTGAAAATTATTTATCGTGTTTTTGAGATAATCTTTGTTTTTCTTTTTCTAGAATTGTTAATGTTTCTTTGCAACCTTGCAATGAATATTCTGTTCGTTGTAAATATGCTGACAAAACTTGATCCCTGTGTGCTCCTCCACGGTGTTTATACTTAAACAAATCATCTCTCACTGTTTGGCTTTTAATGCTGTCCCCTAGCTCATCAATATGATTGTATTGATTATTTAGGCGCTTCACAGGCTTGTCTATCATGTTTTTCAACAAGTATTGAATTTCTAGCATATTTTCAGTCATTTCCTCTATTTCAGAAATTGCACTATCAATTAATCGTTGTTCTTTTGTATACATAAAGTCTGCCTTTTGTTTTCTGGTAGCAATGCTTATTTGTCAAACTCTTTTTTTAATAATTGTTCCAAATATCTTGAAGCTGTTAGCTCTTTTTCTTTAGCACGATTAGCTAGTTCATTGGCAATATCTTGCTTTAACGTGTAAGACTTAGAAATTCTAGGTGCAGGACTTTCATTAACCGCTTTGTTATTCATACTACTTTTTAGTTGATCCATTTTATCTTCAAATGCCATAATTTTAATCCTTTCTATTGCATATCATGCTATGTCATGATATGACGTGCCCTGATGTATTGTACTATGCTTCCTGATTAGTAAAAGTATCAAAGATCTTGTCGATGTTGTCGAAAAAATCTTTTGCTTTTTGAGTTGAATTTTTTTCTTTTTCCATATTAATCAGTGGTTCATGATTAAGAGTGGTCTTGTTAAATATCTCCCTTTCAGGAATTAGTGCAATAGTTCTGGTGTCTTTTTCCATTTGTACTACAAACTCATGTGAAGATTTAGTATTATGTTTTATTCTGTTGCCAATAAATTTGAGTTTTGCTGTAACAAAACTTTGTCGACTTTCAACATTAATTACATCTTGTTTTAGTTGATCCATTCTTAGTTCCAAATTACTTTTTGATATAAAACCATATTCACTTGGTTCAATCGGACTAAATACAAAATCTGAAATTACAATCATATTTTGTGTGATAGTTGAAAAATCGGGGTGTGTATCTATTAGTACATAGTCAAATTTTTTTAGTTCGTTGTAATTATCCGAAAACCACATGTACATTAATAATTCTTTGTTGGCTCTTGTTTGAAGTTCGTTATTAATAGTATCAAGTTTCATAGAAGCAGGAATAATTGATAAGTTTTCATGCAACTTAATAATTTCTACTTTCTCACTATCTTTTGTAAAAATATTAGCTAGGGTGCCATGATCTTTATAAATGTCATAGGTTTGGGTTAAACTGCATTGGTGGTCGCTATCAATCAGCAAAACATTATAGCCTTTGCTGGATAACCATTCACCATAATTAAAAGTTAATGTTGTCTTGCCAACACCGCCCTTAATTGCAGAAAAAGTAATTATTTTCATAGTAAGCCTCCTTGTTTATAAGTACATTATATCATATCATGCTATGATATGCAATGATATATTACAATACGTTATATGCTCTGAAATTTAAACAAAAAAGTTGTCAAAGTAACTTTTAATAAAAGGGCTGATGATAACTAAAGCTGTTGCTACTAAAAAGAAAACTGCAACATATCTAATGATGGTGCTTTTTGATTTGAATGCTTGAAAGAGTAAAAAAGCAATAGACATAATCTCTAACATTAACATAATTAACCTCCTTTTGAATTATCTATTATTCATGTTATAGCATAATATGTCATGCTATAACATGCTATGTCATATCTTTAAATCGTCTTTGTTGCGTTCGTTCGCTTATGCCAGTTTTTCTAGCAATCATTTTGTAAGTCATGCCTTGCTGACGCAACTCATAAGCTAAACGTATTTGTTCATCTGTGTAGGTTTGTGGGCGTCCCTCACTAAAATAGGGGTCATTCCGCTTAGCATATTCTTTTCCCTCGTGTGTCCTTGTCACAATCATATCTCTTTCAAATTGAGCAAAGGCACTGAAAATTGTAAATATAAGTTGTCCTGTGGGGGTGTTATCAATTATTCCCATATTAAGGATATTAACTTTGATATCACACTTAAATAGGTCTTGAATTATATCAAGGGCTTCTCTAGTATTGCGTGCGAAGCGGTCTAATTTTGTAACAATCAGTGTATCATCTGTTTTGATTACATTGAGCAACTTGTTAAATTCAGGACGTTCAATAGTCGTACCAGTAAACTTTTCTTTATAGATTATTTCAGCACCTGAATTTTTTAAGCTCTCAATTTGATTTTCTAGTTTTTGATCCGTGGTACTCACTCTGGCGTAACCATATTTCATATTATTTCTCCAATCGGTTTTATATCGCAAATTTGGTACTTTTGCAGTAAAAAAGGGTATATATTTATGGCGGTAAGTTATGACGCATTCTAACACCTTTAATTATAAGGCACAAAAAAAGGCGACACAACTGTTAAGTTGTGACCTGAATGAAAGGCTTTAATTATTATATTCGACTTTCGTGAATGCCATCATATCCTTCTGCTTTAACAACATCTATAGTGGAATGACGTTATCAGAATATTCGTGTATTAACTGTTTACCCGTTAATCATTGCTGAACCCGTAAAGCCAGTGTTTTAGAGCATTAATTGGATCAGTAACATCGCACATTGTTCTATCAAACACCTCTACTGAATGCATATCTTTCTTCACGTTTCTGAAATGCACGTTTTCCACCCTCTAAGACTTCGCAAATTTCGGTTTGCATAGCTGGATTTTCGATAGGGCCTTGTCTATATTTAAATTTTCGTCCTTTACTTGTTTTGGAATCCATCTCTTCTGAAGCTAAAGTCACACATTCACTGTCTCCGCCAACCAAAACGTTTGCATTGTGAGTAACGACAAATAGCTGTCGGTGTTGTTTCTGTTGCCTTAAATAAGAAACGAGTTCATCATAGATAGCCTTATTATCAAGCTCATCTTCAGGCTGATCGATCAAAAATGGCTTATCATCCTTGTCCAAACTTAGTTGCATCATTAACAAGATAAATGCCTGCTTACCCCCGATACTCTAAACAGGGGGATTAAATACAACGCCTGTGCCTGAGCACGGGGTATAAGGATTAGCATGACGGCGCTTACATAAAAATTAACTGTTACTGACATAGAATGGATGTAACCGTTGTTGGCTCCTATGATGTAATTACGGACAACTTGTTCACTATAATTATTTCAAAGGAGTCTTTTATTATGACCATTAAATATTCGAATCGATACTCGCCTGAGTTTAAGTCATCTATCATGTTACTACACAAAAACAACCGCTCAGCTGATTTCTTAGCTAAGGAATACAACGTTAGTGTCTCCACCGTTACTAAATGGATGAATCAGGCTGATCCCAATAATTCCAAGGTCCCTTCGGATCATGAGTGAGCCCTAATCGAGGAGAATCGACGACTTAGGGAGGAACTCGATATTTTAAAACGAGCGGCATGCTATTGACAAAAAAAGAATGGTGAGAGAGCGAACGGTCATCTTAGAAATGATTTAGGCTAGTTTACAAGCCCAGCACCGCATTCCTCATATTTTAAAAACGCTAAAGTTTTCCAGTTCAACGTATGATGGTTATTGTCATTGGTAACCCAGCAAAACTTCTCGTCGGAGTCAATTAGTCAAGCAACAGTTACTAGCTATTTGGCTTAAATATCCAATGTATGATGGTAAATTACAAATTTAATCTGATTTTTTTGGCAAATTGGTCAACATAACTTGGTAAAGTGTTTGTCAGTTGGGTACTTTAAGCGGTCTCTGATTAATTTGTAGTAACGTAGTTGTTAAATCTTGAGTACCAATGTGTTCAAAACAATTCTATTTAGGGTAAAAATAACGTAAGTTCTGATTAAATCGTTCATTACTGCCGCGTTCAGCCGGCGTGTAAGCATGGCAGTAATAGGTCTAAATACCGTATTGTGATTCAAATGATATTAGATTGCTAAACTCAGTGCCGCAAGGTAGATTGTAAAATCAATCCGAAGGAAGTTTGAACAAAAACTATTTTTTAAGTTGCTCAAGCCTATTCGACCTTCACTCTTATTACATGTATAGAGCCTACTATTCATTAGAGAATAGGCCATCAGCATAACTGGCACATATAAATCAACTGTTAACCAGTCAATAGTTTTGGCGACTACTACCATCATTCTATCAATTCATTTAAATTCTTATATCCATCAGCAAGTATTAGCATTCTAAATCTAGTGGAATAATAGCTAAGTTAAACTTATATACTGGGCGCAAAATATGTATTCACAACTGCCACCATGGCTATTTCAAGTATGTTTTACATTAGCACTTCTTGTTAGCAAAAATGGTCCATAACAATGTTAATGATTCCACATTGTTATAGACCACTAATCTATTTAAGCAGTTCATCAAAGGTTTGATTAACCGTCTCTTGATCACGATTGTTCGTAAAGACTTTAACTGATTGTAAGTCACTCAAATCATTGGCAACTTCCTTCGTCGCATAAATCATAACTGGGGTGCGCTTCGCAAACTGGGTTTGGACTAACGCCACATTACCAACTACCGGGGTGCCCTTCGTCTTTTCGGTAATCCGCCACTTATACAACTTTTTCATATTCAAAACATGTTTTGCCCGCTCATCAGGATCATGCACAATATGATAGGCCATTAACACATTATCAGCCATGTTGATTCCTCCCATTATTGGCCAGTAGTCATTTCTTAACACCATTAGTATACGTGCTGAGCCCTCAAACTAGCAATTATTTGAACCAAGCCACCAATCGATCAAACCAAGCTTGGTGATGACCAGTTTGGGCCATCTTAACTACTTTAGTAACCGTTGACTTAGGTGCTGGAGTCGTTGGTTTTGCTGGGTTACCAGCATACTCCGCGGTTTTATCAGCCTTTGGCGTTACGGTTAGCTTACCGTCCTTATTGCACGTTGATGCTTGTCAAAAACTTGGCAACCTTCTTTCGTGGTAATTATTGCAACAACCCTGCTCGTCGTCTTGGATCCGGCAGACCTGGAACTGAATCTGGCTATTCGGGGCTGGTGCCCTCTGTGTGGTGACAGCAGCATGTATATCAAACCTTTACCATCTTCAAACACGAAATTAGCTTGCATACTGTTTGATAAATATCGCCTAATTTGGACAATCCTACTGAACTATTGCAGGTGGCATCAGTTCATACAGCCAAGTAAAGCCAATAAGGTATACCCTAGTGGCCTTTTTTGATCCATTATCAATGGCTTTTTAAATTAGGGCCTAGTACTTTTGGAATGGAAATACTTTCCAACACCAAAAATTCTAGACCCAAATAAATTTACCTACGGGTTATTTATCAATTAACTTTGATAGATAATAACCAACTACAAATCCTAAAGTATTAGCAAGCACGTCATTTATAGGTAGCGTCAAGAATCTTGTGTAAATGAAATGCCTTCGTACATATAATATGTATCTAACTTAAATAAATGATGCTTCCAAGGTGTCCTGGAGTCCTTTGAATCCTCGGTGGATCCGCTTCAGAGACTTCTCGTTATAAACATTAAACTGAGAAACCAGGAAGCGATCCAGTGAATCTTCCGTTGGAAATTGTTCTTTGTGGTGGGTGGTGCGCTTGAGATGCTTATTAAAGTTCTCAATCAGGTTAGTGGAGTATAGTGATTGCCGGATAGCTGGTGGAAAGTCCATGAAAGTGAGTAAATTCGGCATTTTAAGCAGATCTTTGATTAATTTGGGATAGGTCTGATGCCAGTTGTTGGCGAACTCATTCAGTTTCAGTTCGGCTGCTTCACGGTTGGCGGCCCGATGAACTTGTTTAAAGTCACTGATCACGGCCTTGCGGTCTTTTACGCTCTCAAAAAAATAGCTAATTCTTAAATGCTGAGCAACAAATACCCAATTAAATCAGCAACGTGTTATGATCAAAATATCAGTGGGAGGTAAAATTATGACAGAAAATTTAACATGTGAATTTCAGCCCAAGCAACCAACGACCGTTACGCAATCAACCGTAACAATTGATAAACGTTTTTCAACCAATGAGCTACCAGTTGAAGCTGGTCGCTATCGCTTGATCCTTGGCAGGTTTTGTCCCTGGGCAACTCAAGTAGCGATTGAAATTGATTACTTAGGATTAGATCAAGTAATTTCCAAGGGTGTCATTTATCCTTTGCGCCGCAATGGAATCCAAACTGATTGGTGGTTTGGTGAACGTGATGATTTCGCAGATCCAGTCCTAAAAACAACGCGTCTATCGCAAAATTATCAGAAAGCTCTGCCGAGTTTTGAGGGCCGTTCTAGCGTTCCAGCGTTAGTTGATATTAAAACTGGGAAAGTCGTCAATAATGTTACCAATACGCTTTTAGATGAATTGGCTTTGAAATGGGGACGTTATGCCAATGAGAAGCAGATCGAATTTTTCCCGCAAACTCGGATTGGTGAATTCAAAACTGCAGCAGCTGATATTTTAGAAAACATCAATCGTTTGCCTGGGAAAATTACAACCGTTAAATCACAAGCTGAGTATGAAAAATTAGTGCAGATTTTTTTTGATCATTTAGCTAAATTTGACCAGGTCTTGCGGCAGCAAAAATACTTGTGGGGTGATAAGCTAACGCAATTAGATGTTCGGCTGTACGTCACTTTGCTAAGGTTTGATTTAGTTTATTATTATCAAAATAAATTAAGCTTGCACCGATTAACAGATTACCCGGCACTTTGGGCTTATGCAAAGCGCTTGGCCCAGATTCCAGCGTTTAAGAACTATACAGATTTTGAAGACATTAAAAAGCACTTCTATCAGCAAGATGATCGGCCGATTACAACCTTTGAGCGAGTGATTCCATTACTAGATGAACAGAAGTGGTTAAGTTAATTTGAAAAAAGGCTTGACAGATTTTTTTGAAAGAGGCAGATTGCAAGAAATAACTTGAACGAATTTAGTGACGTAGATTAAGCAAGAAGATCTCGATTGGTGTGTGCCAGTTAAGACATTTAAGTGGTCGTTAATGAGTTCAAAGAACTCCACAGAGCAAAAACACGTGATGAAGCCCAGCTAATTTTAAATCGTTTTATCGATCATTGGGAGTCAAAGTATCCTCGAATGGTTAGAAATTTAGCCAGTACGTCTAATTTACTAACCTTCTTAGAATTTCCTCCGAGTATTCGCAGAACAATTTACTCAACGAACATTATTGAATCATTCAATAAAAAGCTGAAGCGCAAGACGAAAGTCAAAGAACAATTTCCAAATGAATCAGCACTTGACCGTTTCCTTGCGACAATTATCTTAGAGTACAACGAGAAATACTTCGGCAGAGCTCATAATGGCTTTAAGCAGTGCCAAGATACTTTAGAATCAATGTTTTAAGCTAGACAAAATGATACGAAGAAGTCTTCTTGTTATTTACACAAACTTCTTGACGCTCTCGTCCTTTTTGGATGGTGTTTTTATTTGGTCAATCGGCTAGACTAACAAGCCGATATTTTGCGTGGTTATTCTTTTTGCATTAGACTTAAGTTATAATTCGAATTCAGATTAGGAGGATCTCTATGAAGTTTGATATTGTAGTTGTCGGTGGTTCAACGGCCGGATTTTATTTGGTGAAGGCATTACGGACTAAAGGTTTTTCAGGTAGTATTTGTTTAATTGATCGCGAAGACGCACTGCCTTATAATCGTTATAAATTATCTAAAAATTGGCTGACAGGCAAGAAGTTAGATGCACCTATTTTTAAACCGGAATCGTTCTTTGCTGAAAATGAGATTAAGTTACAATTAAATACCGAAGTTGTGGCGGTTCATGATGAGAAGAAGAAAGTTGTCACAGCAGATCATCAAGAAATTACTTATGGTCAACTTGTTCTAGCTATGGGTGCAGAGTCACGTCATTTGCACTTGCCTAATGATGACGCTGAAGGAATTTTTTACTTAAGAAGTTATCACGATGCGATCAAGATTAAGCAGTGGAGCGAGCAAGTTAAAGATGTGGTCTTAATTGGCGCTGGGTTTATTAGTTTAGAATTGGCTAGCTCCTTTAGAAAGTTAGGCCTTAATGTCACAGTTGTTGAACATGGTCAACATCCATTGGGACGTGTAGTTGGTCCACAGGCTTCAGAATATTTCGTTAAGATGCATCAAGAACAGGGCGTCAAATTTGTTTTAGGTAGTGGTGTTGAATCGTTTACGCATGACCAACAGCATCAAGTCACTGGGGTGGTAACTGATACGGGTGCAACAATTCCTGCACAAATGGTTGTTGTTGGTGTTGGTGCAGTTCCTAACACGTCAATTAAAGCAGATCATTTGGAATTAGGGCAGAATATTGTCGTTAATGAATATGGCGAAACAGCACTGAAAGATGTTTACGCTGTTGGCGATGCTACTATTTGGCCGTTCCAGGGTGAAGAGATTCATGTGGAACATTGGGAAAATGCGCAAAGTCACGGTAAAAATGTTGCCGCTAATCTGATCCAGCCACAAAGTCAGCCTTATGATGTCTTACCATATTTTTGGACAGATCAGTATGATCAAGCCTTTGAATATTTAGGTCATACGACTAAGTGGGATCAAACTTTTATCCGCGGTAATCTTGATTCTGGTAAGTTTACAATTGCTTATGTTGATGAAAATCAAGTACCATTGGCTATTTTGTTTGCTAATGGTAATGACGAGCGTGCTGACGTTACCGAATTAATGTCACACCGTCAACCATTAGATTCAGAACGGTTTGCCGATACTAATCAGCCATTATCCACGTTATAAAATGTGATTTTTAAAAGAAGGTTCAAGTTGTTATGCCACAAATTAAATTAATTCGCACTTATGATCAAGCAGCAGTTAAACGGGCATCTGGTTATAAAATTTTAGTGGATCGCTTGTGGCCTCGGGGGCTCGCTAAAGCTGATTTACCTTATCAATGGTGGCTTAAAGAATTAGCGCCAAGTTCTGAGTTAAGGAAATGGTTTAATCATCAAGAAGAGCGCTATCCTGAATTCAAGCAACGCTATCTTGCTGAAATTGCCGCCAATCCATTAAGTGCAGCGGTGCTTGATTTTATTAGTCTCTGTTTACAAAGTGAAGATGTAATTTTAATTTATGGTGCCAAAAACGAGCAACACAATCAAGCTGTGGTTTTAAAAGCATGGTTAGAACAAAAATTGGAATAAGTTATACCTGATAAAAAGCTTGGATCACTTGATTCAGGCTTTTTTATTTAGCATTAATTGACTTGTTTAGTTAAGAGCATGAAATATAAGTAAAGTCATTAATCAGCGTCAAAAAATCAGAAACTGTCAAATCTTTTGTGTAAATAGATCTTTCTCATAGATTGATTTTTTATTCTTTATTTAATCAAAGTAAGATTCTAAGGTGTTCTGAACCTGACCAAAGCCTTTGTGGATTCGCTTGAAATATCGATCATTGTAGCTCATTGCTTGTATTCCAATAAAAGTATCAAGCGACTGTTCAGTTGGAAACTCTGCTTTAGGTTTGGCTTTGCGCTTAACAACATTATTAAAGGATTCAATCATGTTAGTTGAATAGATTGAACTTCTGATCTGTTTCGGATAGTTATAAAAAACTAGCAGGTCCGGCTCGATGTCTTTCAGGTTTCTTATGACATGATTATAACTCTTGTCCCATTTGGCATAGAAGGCATGCAATACATCAACAGCAGCTGCTTTATTGGCTTGCTGGTGAATCTGCTTGAATTCGTTCATAATTGCCTCACGGTCTTCTACACGTACTTTAGCGCAGATATTACGCATGACGTGAACCAAACAGCGCTGGAAGTGAGCTTTAGGATAAGTTTGCATTAGTGCAGTTTTCATACCCACAACACCATCTGATAAAAATAATTCAACTTGTTTAAGGCCTCTGCTTTTCATATTTTGAAGCAACTCCGTCCAGACTTCGATATTTTCGCTAGGAGCTATGCAATAATCGATCACTTCTTTGTGACCGTTGGGCTTGATACCAATGGCAATATATACTGCTTCTCGTTCAAAAGTTTCTCGACGCAACGGTATATACGTTGCATCAAGATAAACACAAAAGAACTTATCGCTCAGTTTATGCTTGTGATAAGCCTCAACTTTAGGAATCATTTGCTTAGAGATATTAGACACTTGAGCGGGACTATAATGGCTGCCATACATTTTTTCGATCAAATTAGCTATTTCTCTAGTGGTTACACCTTTAGAATAAAGCTTTATAACCATATCTTCTAAGAGATCAGTATGTTGTTTATAGTCTGGCAGTGTGTGTTGATGAAACATACCATTGCGATCTCGTGGCACCTGGATTTCAATTGATCCAAACTGGGTATCAATTTTACGGAAATACGCGCCATTTCTAGAATTACCAGTATTCCAGCCGTCTCTTGCATAAGGATCATAACCTAAAAAGGCAGTTAATTCAGCTTCTAACAAGTCATTAACTGCTTGCTGGAGTTCTTTGCGCAATAAATCGTTTATTTTGTCTTGATTGAATAGAGCTTGAGCCATATTTTTGGTAAAATCATTCATGAAGGAGTTCTTCTTTCTGTATGTGTTTTTTGTTCAAACCAATCATACGAGAAAGGAACTCCTTTTTCTAATGTTTTTGAAAATTAATTTAAGGAATCATTCATCCTTACACAAACTATTTTACAGTCTCCAACGGTTAGCAGAACCAATGCTGGTGCAAGTGTTTCGCAATGCGATTGCACATGATTTGACACTGGAAGTGAATGCTAAAAGTATTGTTTTGCGTCATAATTTAGCCTATATGAATATGCGATTGAGTTATGGCAGTCACTTGGTGGCACTAAATTCACTTTAGGTTCTGATGCACATGAAGTGGCGCATTTCGAATTGGGCTTCCCGGAACTGAAAGACATGTTAAGACACCATGGTGTTCAATAACTGGTTATATTTGCTGGCGGCGTCGGTCAAAGTGTGGCTATTTAAAATTTATCAAGAATAGAAATAGCCTTCCGAAAATATTGAGTGATTTTCGGAAGGCTAATTTTATACCATATTTAGTTGTTACTAGTAGTTTAAATTTTAGTCATGACGATGAATAATATTTTCGCCGCCAGCTAAGTTAATGATGTTGCCGGTTAAATAGTCTGAATCTTCTGCACATAAAAAGGCAATAACGCGAGCAACATCTTCACCAGCAGCTTTTCGTTTAGTCTGATTAGGTGCAAGTTTCTGGGCTTGTTCAATGTCAGCTTCTTTAAGATCAGCTTTAATATCACCGGGGCAGACCATATTTGCAGTAATTTGATGGTCTTTTTCTTCAAGCGCTAAAGTTCTAATCGCCGCGGCCACACCAGTTTTAGCGGCGGCATAAGCACCACGATATTGCCAACCCGAGACTTGGTCAATTTGGTCAAAGCCTAGCGCAATAATGCGGCCCCAATTTTGTTTTTCCATCATAGGTACCGTTGCCTTAACTAAATAGAAAAAACTATCAAGGTTAGCACTCATCATGTCATGCCACTGGGCTGGGGTATGGTCGACGAGTTTTAATTTATCGTGAATAAAGGGACCAGCGTTAAGAATTAAAATATCTAAGTTACCAAAATCAAGTTTAATTTGTTCAATCATTCGTACCACGTCAGCTTGTTGGCTTACATCGCCTTGGTAAAGGCGAGCATTGACTTGATAGCATCGTGCCAAATCTTGTTGTAATTGTAACGCAGCTGTTTGACTGTGTCGGTAATTTAAGGCTAATTGATAGCCTGCTTGAGCAAGTTTATGGGCCATTTGCACGCCCAGTCCCGTAGTACTCCCTGTAATAAAAGCGACTCTTTTACTCATTAGTGACCTCACTTAATAGCAGTCATAAATTCTGACCGCAATTGGCTATCTTTAATGTAAGCACCACGACTAGCCAGCGTGAAAGTTTGCGCTTGTTCTTTTTTAGCGCCGCGACTTGAAACACATAAATGCTTCGCTTCAATAGCTACCATAACCCCTTTAGGCTGCAAGACGGTATCAATTGCATCGGCAATTTGATTCGTTAAGCGCTCTTGAACTTGGAAACGCCGCGCGTAACCTTCAACGACCCGTGCAATTTTGGAAAGTCCGGTGACTTTTTGATCAGGAAGATATGCAACGTGAGCTACGCCAAAGAAGGGTGCAAAATGATGTTCGCACATCGAATAAAATTCGATATCTTTTACAATAATAGGATCATTTTGTTGAATATCAAAGACTTTTTCTAGATGGGCAGTAGGATCTTCGCGGTAACCACTGGTGTATTCAAGAAAGGCTTTTACCACACGAAAGGGCGTTTTATCTAAATCGGGATTATTGTCGTCTTGACCACAGAGAGCCATTAAAGTTTGCAGTGCTTGTTCGATTTGTTGAACATCAGTTAACTTTTGCTGTAATAGTTCTGAGTTATTTGCAGTTTCGAAAAAATAGCTGGCAAGTAATTCAGCTTCATTGTAATGATCATTGTTTGTTGTCATGATATGAATCTCCTAACTCAATAATAACTTAAGTCTACTTCAAGTTCATGATTTTGAACAACGATTTGTTTTCAACTTTGCATCAAAAAAGACGAGTCTGCTCCTATACTGAAATTTGGTACCAAATTCATTAGATTTTGTGTCATAATGATAAAAATCAGAATAGGAGTTTTTTTTATGAAATATTATTCAGATGAATTTAAAAACAACATCGTTAAGCTTTATCACAATGAAAATCGTTCAAAGAAATCCTTAGCCAATGAATATGGGGTTCATCCAACCACCATCAGTCATTGGATCAAGCGGGCCAAATTAGTTGAACTACCTGACGGTGGCGTAACGAGTGTTGAAGCCTTCAAGCAACTACAGAAAGAAAACCAGCAGTTAAAAGAAGAAAATGAAATTTTAAAAGCAGCGGCGGTGTTACTGGGAAGGCATTAGGCAAAGTTAAAGCCATAGACTTTATCAACGAACAATTATGTAAACACCGCCTCTGGATAATCTTGAAAGCCTTAGGGCTTTCTAAAAGTACGTATTATCATTGGAAACACTATCAGATAAGTCGTCATGATAAACAAGATACGATTTTAAAAAGCCAGATCTTTGATGGGTAAGACAACTTGTTGCATAAGCTGTTAGTTCCTTTACTTTAAAATTAATTTAGTTGCAGAAAACTTAAAAATCGAATATTATAATGTAGTACGATGGTAAACTTAAAGGAGGCGGATTAGTATGAGTAATACTATTATTAAAAACAAGACAATTTCAACTCGTGTAACACCTGACATTAGTGAACGGGCTAAAGCTAATCTAGCAAAACAAGGGCTAACCGTTTCTGAGTATATACGCTTATCGTTAGTTAAAGCGGCCAATAATGAAGTTCGATTAGTCAGCTTTTTAGATTCTCCGGAAGCCTTAGCCGCTAAAAAAGAAGCAGAAACAGGGCAGGTCAAAAATATTGGTTCATTGACTGACTTTGAAGATTGGATCGATAAGTTAGATGCAAATTAAACAGGCCAAATCTTTTGAACGTGAATTAAAAAAACTAGTCAAAGAACATTTCCCAATAACTGTCTTGAAGCCTTGTTTAGAAGCAATTGTTGAACAAGATGTACTTGTTTTGAAACAGATTAAAGATCATGCATTAAAAGGAAATTGGCGTGGCTATCGTGAATTTCACCCTGCCAGATATGGAAACTATGGTAAAAATTATGACAACTGGATTGTTATTTATCAGCTAGATCATGATGAATTGATTTTGTTATTGGTTGCAACTGGCTCCCATGAAATCTTGAATCAATAACTATAGTTTAGGGGCACTTATAAAAAAATAAATTAAAATAGCCCCCAATATCTATAATATAGATATTGGGGGCTATTTTAACAATGATTTTGAGGGGCGATTTGTATAATATCACCCCTATTATTATAATTGATCCGGTAGCCGTCTTAGGGTCATTACCGTAAAATTAAATTAAAAAATTGAAACATTACATCTTAGCTCATATCTTTGATATGGTTATTTACATGATCGATTTCTTCATTTGAAAAATGATATTTTTTGAATAGCTGAGTATCTAGGTTATTAGCAGATGTATCAAAATTCAAATCAGAATTAAGCGAAAAGTCCTGCATAGGTACGAATAAATAAGTCGATCGAGTTCCATTCTGATTGGCTTTAGCTAGACTAATCAAAAATCGGACAAACTTAGTATGTAGATATTTTTCCACATTCTCCGCTTGTTTTTTATTTAACTCTAGTTCCGCTCCAATAACTAGATATGTTTCTGTTGCAATTTCATTTTCCCCAACAATTATTGTGTTTAGATTGTCATCATTTAAATCTGTTCCGATGTTATTGGCGAACGGCGTTAATATTTTAACTCTATCAACCCAGTCAGTATTACGAACTATTGTATCTCGGTCAATATATCCCAATTTACCACCGCTTGCATGTATTTTTACAGGAGAATTTATATCTTTATCAGTGATCTTAAAATCATTAGTTTTGGTAAACGTAGTAGAAAAACCAAAAGGATTACGAGAAGAAACATAATGTGACAGCATATTTTTAGAATCAATATCTAATATAATGCTATTATTTTTTACCAAACGATTAATAATTTTATAACTAGTATTACTGCTTATTAGTATGTTTAGTCCGTCAAAAGTAAGGGGGCGATTTCCTGATTCTTTCAATTCAGAATTTTTGATAGTTTGTATCAAAACACCATCTTTTTCGTTATTATAATGCTTATTCCAAAGAAAGTAATTAACCCCTCCTCGTAAATTAGCTGTAGGAAATACTTCTTTTGGTGTTACATAATTGACTATCTTTTCAAGAGACACGTCATTTAGCATTTTAGTTCTAAATGAGTCTAGTCCTTTCCCACCAGTAAACCATACACTGGGCGTAATTAACGTTATAAATTCAGGTTTTAACTCAATAGATAACTCTATGAAATGGTGATAAAGAGGCTTAGCACTTCCGTTACCACTATCGTTATCATTCTCTTGATAAGGAGGATTACCCACTATGACATCAAATTTCATTATATTCAATCCTTTTTGTATTTCCTCTATGGTATCCGATATATCTTCACTAATTTTTTTATTAATTTCTTCTACATATAAAATATTAGTTGTCCAATTATTATATCCTACTAGTGTGCGCTGCGTGATCGTTTTGGCCATAGGTGTCTTAGCAATGACGTAAATATTTTCTCTCAATATTTCTTGTATTATTTTATCTTCATCAATCTTGCTGAATTTTCCTGCCAGATCATCATTTAGCTTATTTCGTTTTTGATAAAATAATGAACTTGCTACATAGAGAGGATATAGGCCTGTTTTAGAATTTATTTCAAGAATTTTAGTATTGTCCTCAAATACTTCTTTTGTGATCTCTGTATCAACCCAAGTGATCGAATCTTGCCCATTCAATGTGGTATTTTCAAAGTTTTCATCAAAATAACGCAATCCGCCAATTGTTTTAGAAAGTTGTAGATTAACTACTCTCCATGGAGTTAAAACAGTTTCTTTATCTGGGTTTTTGAATGTTCCGAAAAGTTCTGCAATTTTCTCTGCTCTTTCTGTATATTCTAAATCATCATAAGACTGAGCCTTCTGTCGGATAATTCGACCAGCTTCGACAAATACCTCTGGATCATAATACTTTGCGAACCGCTTAAAATCAGACTTTTCAATTCCAGTTGGCATAAATTCTTCCCATGAAACGCTATCAACATGATTGACAAATTCATCAATCCCCATTTCCTTATCAATCTCTATAGGCATACCATAAATCATCATTGGAATTCGTATGGAAATCCCACGCAAAATTGAGATCATTGTTTTTCGTTGTTTTTTTGCTTTTTGGATTTTTTCAATAACTTCTTTTTCTTCTGCAGTACGTTCTCGAGGCTTCTTTTTCTGGGCTTTTTCTCCTTTTTCATACTCTTCATCCGTTAATCCATTGACGTTGATTTCAACTTTCTTCGGTAATCCTGATAGGTTAGTTTTTCCAACAATTTCTTTCAAGTTATTAAAATCATTCAAATCTGCTTCATTAAGCGTAAGTAATTCATCATTGTAAAGTGAATCATCTTCAAATCCTGAACGAACAGCTTTTTCCGCATAAACTTTTTTTAGTTGGGTAAGCATTTTATCAACATTAAAAACCTTCATACCGTTTTCTGTTTGTCCCAAAATAGGCATGAAATTTAGCAATTGTGTCATAGATGCTTTTTGTTGTATTGTATTTTTCTTTCCCACCCCAGAATTAATTTGTACACTTTCAGCCATGACAGTAAGTGCGCGATCTGGCGCAAAATCAAATATATAAGAATTTTTCTTCATTCCTAGTTTTTCATGAGAAAATGGCGTCTGTGCTCGGAAGGCAGCCTGAAGATAATTCATAGCACTATTAGTGTTGGAAAGAAAAAGAACAGCTGTCCATGCCGGAATATTAACCCCCGTTGTCAGTTTACGAACAGTAAGTGTAATGGTTTTACTCTGACTCGGATCTCCTATTGCTTGCCGCACTTTATCCAAATCACCTTCTGTTGCAACTTCGTTTATATCTGACTTATCATCTTTCACAACATTGACAATTTTATATTCATTTCCAAAAATCTGATGCTCATTAAGTAACTTTTCGAAAGCGTTTGCTTCTTTAACTCCAGGTAATAACCATAATGTATGCCGCAATTCGTTACGATATTGATTAGTTGAAAAGGGATAATTAGTTTTACTATTTTCGTTAGTAATATTATCTAAGAATGACTGAATATCAGACTTATGAACGAACTCATTATTTTCATTCACACGAAAGAATTCACGGAAATTAAAAGATTTTGACTCGTCCGAAAAACGTTCTTTATTCTTCATATCAAACGTAAACATATTAACTCTTGGCAATGATTCATAAGGATTTTTCTCTGTGGGATGTTCCAATGAATAACGGAGTTTCGCCGATTGTTCCATTGTGTAATCCCATGTGTAAACAGAGTCCTCACTATACTGATCTTGAATATTGAACGGAGTGCCACTCAATGACAACACTTTGGTATTGTCCTTTTCAAGTGATTTCAATACATTTTCTGCAAGTTCAGTCTGTGTCCCCTCATGTGCTTCATCAACGATGATTAAGTCCCAGTCAACATCAGAAAACTCCTTCAGATTAACTTTCCCTCCTCCATAACGGAGCTTTTGAATAGACACAAAGTAGATAAATGGCGTGTTTCCTGATTTTAGATCTTTCAATTTAAAATGTGCACCATCTGAACCATAACGATATCCTTCTTCAGCCATGTTCATTTTTCCAAAATCCTCAAACCAGGAATCAGAAACTACCGGACGATGGGTCATGATCAAAACTTTAGAATATTTTTGCTCTTTTATAAGCTCTAAGGATGTCAAAGTTTTCCCAAAACGCATTTTGGCATTCCATAGCATTTTTTTATTCTTTTTGAAATTTTTTCGAGTTTTTTCTACCGCTAATGATTGTTCTGGACGAAGAATAATATGATCGTCAGAATTTTCTTTTTCAACACTATTTAGTGCAGATTGACCTTCTTTTACTGCTTTAATTGCTAATTTGGCTGTTTCTAAATCTGTTTTAAACCATTCTGCTCCATCTAGGAATTGCGGACGCTGTATGCCTGCTCGCTTTAATACTTCATGAACATCATGGTCACTAAACCAAGTCTTTGTTGATTTTTTCCATGCTAACTCTACCCACTCCAGTACAAATGGAAGCCCTGAAGTCTTCATGTATTTATTAACTCTTGTTTCACCTATTTTTCTTAAAAACTCACTATTTGGCGACCAGTCCACCTCAAAATCGTCATCCGGAGCTGTAGTTTCACCTATTTTTTGTGCATCCTGATAGGCTGGAAACATTCCAGATGAATTATCGGTTGTTTGAACATAAATTACTTTACGCTCGTATGATTGAAAGAGTTTTGCAGCTTGTGGCTCTAAAAAATCTAAATATTCCTTCTGAATCTCAATGGTAAAATACTTATTCATATACCACACTAAAATAATAAAAATTTTATGAAGTACTTGCTTCGCATTTTCTTGGGTTGAGCTATGACTATTTAGATTGTGAGCTGAATCATTACCAAGACGTTTAATGTCATAAAACGCCTCAATTATAAAATGATCAATTGGAAACTTTTTAAGCTCACGCAGAATATCATTAAAGCTGTCACGATCTGACAAGCTAATTTTTTCTTTTAGAGCTATTTCTCGTGCTGTATTTTCAGCTAACTTTCTGGCTTTCGTAAGTGTGCCTTCATAATCTTTTTCTGCGTAATTTTTTTCAGCATAGTTAGCGGTTTGAAATAAATTACTTGTTTCTATTTCCAAAGTTAAAAAATCAAAATTTGACATGTCATCCTTATCCTATCTGATAAACTTGCTTAATATCTAATATTCTTGCTAAAGAAAGTTTTTCATTAGTCATTTCAAAATCAAATAAACTTAACTGACCTTCTGGAATGATTTTACCTAGAGGTTCTTCATTCTCAAATAAACTTGAAAAAGAGAATTGTATTATTTCCACTTTACTACTAGATCCCGGAACTCTTTTCCACTCATTAAACACAATGGGACTATCATAATCAGGATGTTTTTTTGTTAAAGTATTCCCTCGTACAATATTGTGATTTATGATATATATCGCAGATTTGTAAACATCTGATTTGATTTTTAATTCCTCTTTAAAAACTTCTTCATACCAATTTAAATATTGAATGAACATTCGAGAACGTGCAATATCTAAATTATCTGCTAAAAATTCAATTCCATAAATCGAACTCAAAGCAAATAATGATTTTGTTTTCCAGTGTCCATAAGTGAAATTATCAGTGACAGATTTTAATTTACGTTCTAAAATTTTCACTAAAAAGTTACCATCTCCTGCGGCAGGTTCTAAAAATGTTGCATCTATATTTTCGCTAGCTTTTTTAATCCCTTCAATGTCTAACATTTTTTGAACCATCCATTGAGGGGTGAAAACTTCTCCGTGCTGTTGCACACGCTCTTTTGACTTGATTAATTTTTCATAGTCCACAGTACTCCTCCTATCTGATAAAAAGATTGCTTAATTATCCCCAAAAAAGTGCCACCATTTTTTGGAGTATCTCTTTACTTCATGCTGTTCTGCTATTTTAGATAGTTCTTTTTTAAAGAAGACCACTTCAGCTTTCAAACGTTCAATTTGTTCTCTATCATTTATCAAATCCATTTCATTTTTATCAGATAATGGTATTTAAAGAGATTTCAATTCCTTTATTTCTTCCTTGTATTCTTCGAGCAATTTTTTGTCTTGCAAAGCTAATCGCTGTTGCTGGTCTAGTAACTTATGCATTTGAGATATTTGTGAATCTTTATTTTCTAGTTGCTTATCTTTCACAGCTAATTGTTTATCCCGGTTCTCTTTAATTTCCTCAATTTCAATACGTAAATATTAAGAAATACGCCATCTGAAGATCCAAGCACTGCTGTTAAAGAAGGGCGCAGAATGCTTGAAGGTGAACAAAATACAAGTAAATAGTTAAAAAATAAAATTTACTTACTTATATATAATAATATAACAATAAGAACTTTTATGCTTTAAGTTGCAAAAGGGAACAAATGTTCGTATAATTGAAGAATAAAAAATTGAAATGAGAAATGCAATGGATCAAGATTTTAGCGCTTTAATTAATAATTACTTTCAACATGATTATAGAGATAGGGGCATTAAAAAGTGGCGTGGCTTCTTTTTAAGCGACCATACTTCTGCATTAAGGAAAATGGATCAGGACAATGTGTATAGTGAAAAAAAGTTACCCAAAATGACTACGGATAAAATATTTCATAATGCAATGCATGCACTAGCAAATTATTATACTGTAACTATTCAATTAGATGAAACCAACTTCAATCATGAAACCAAAAAAAATATATCTGGCTTCATTGAAAACATGTCGGATAATTATATTTATATTGAAAATAGAAAACTAGCCGTTCAGGATATTAGAGCATTAATTATCAATAGGTAAATCAAGCTTTCTCCTGTATAATGGTTCAAGTAGAGAAGTTAAGGCGGTGGCTTGCTCATATGTCAATAATTCGGAATGTTTTTTATCTAGGGCTGAACTGATTAGGCAACTTTTATTTTTTGATTGGCAAGACTGATTCTTTCGTTGTTGAACCAATGAATATACTTGGACACATCTAAAATTAGATGTGCAATCGATGGAAACCGGAATTGATAAATCATTTCACGCTTTAATAGGGAGTGAAAACTTTCAATTTTGGCATTATCATATGGATGTCCTAGTTTTGAATACGAATGATCAATTTTATGTCGCTTTAACAAATTTTCAAAACCAAAACTAGTGAACTGACTGCCCATATCAATATGTAAATAATTTGGTTTTTTATCAGTTGACAGCGATCTTTGTAGTGTTGTAACTACCAATTTGGTATCCATCGTGGCACTGATTTGATGGGCTAATATCTTACGCGTTTGTAACTCTAAAACTGACGCTAAATAGACCCACTGACCATTACTCAACTTTAAATAAGTGATGTCCATGCGCCAAGCGTTGGCTTCGGGTAAATGCCTGATTAAGTTGGGACGTTGACGATAATCAACAGTTGTCGTTGGTTTGTTAAATCGACGACTCATGACAGAGTATATGCCAGCTTCTCGCATTAAACGACGAACTCGGTTGGTGCCATGATGCAAATTCAGATCAGCTAATGCTAATCGCAGACGTGGCGCGCCATAAGCTTTATAGTTATTTTGCCAAATTTCACGCAACAAAGCTTT
>NZ_JACHGL010000008.1 GCF_014207505.1 Leuconostoc carnosum | reverse complement strand
GTAATCCGAACCTCAAATTACATCAGTTGGTTTAATTCCGACAGAATTAGAACGAGTGTTTAGAAAAAGATGTGCCATTTATTGACATAGGAGCAGTCAACCCGATTCCCATAAACAAAAGTGATAAATCACCATATAATTTAGCTGATTCTTTACTCGTGTCATGTCCAAATTGAGCAATCATTGTACTAACAAAACCTATTGTTGCAAGAATAACTACTATAATTTCGAAACTACTGTTTAATATATTAAACATTATCTACCTACTATCTTTTTGTACCAAACACTAATAGACCAGCCAATACCAGAAATCCTTTGCGAAGAAATGGACACAATCATATTTGGCAGTATTGCTACCACGAATATTGCTATATCTCCTACAGCAACTTTATAAATAATACTTTATTGAAAGAATATTTATTGGCCCCATTACTCCAAGAACCACGCACCACAACCAACTAACGTCAAAAAATAAATCAATAAATAATTGTCCATTTTATTTAATAATCCGACATACATAAGTAGTATGATAACAGTCATTAATATGACTATCAAGATACTACTGAACCCTATTACTTTTTTCCCTGTTATAATCATAAATATTCCCCCTAATTAAGCTCTAAAAACAAGAACGCCACCATTGACATTATGTAATCCGTTTATCATTCCAAACAAAAAACAAAGCATAAACAAAATGAACGTTACCATTGCTAAGAATGCTGGCTTGTTGATTTTATTTATTATTTCATGCATCCTGGATCCCCTGACTATTTTAATAGCATTCAAATATTTTACCACATATTTATTGTGAAATAATGTTTTTTAATTGTTTTATGATAAAAAGAAAAAGCTTTAACCCTAATGTCAATTCGGAGGTTCCTGTCATCACCGTCTCATGCTTTTTTAGCATAATAGGCATCCACAGTCTGCCATACAGCTCATGTTCATGTTTGTTACTTTTATAGTTACCTTACTAGTATTAGTTATTGACTTGGTTAAAAATTAGCAAAAAAATAATCGTTAGCCCTACCAAGCTAGCGATTATTTAGTAATCATAGTATTATCAACGTCTTAAATGAGACTACGTGAACAGTCTGAATAAAATTTATGTTTAAATTTAAAGATCTATAAATTTTTTTAAAACCAAGGCGTATCTACTGCATTTTGTAAAGTAAGTGGACCGTCTTTTGCTTCTATTTTAGCTTCGTCTGAAGTTAATCCTGTTTTTTCTCTAAAATTTTTTTCAAATATGGCAAAATCTACATTTGGATCATCACCTGATTTTAATGTCAAAAGATAATGTTTATCTGTCGGATTAATCCAGATTCCCATAGTATCTAAAGATTTTAAATCCAAGTTCGGAGTAGACGACGAAAGTTGTATTTTATATTGGCGCCGATACAGAATATTTGTTAACTTCATAATAATCACCTCATAAATAATTAGCAGCATTTTTGTTATAATTGTAACCGCTTTCAATATACAGTTCATACACTCTTTTGTCAAGTCAATACAGAGGGGTACTCATTGATAACAATAGCATTGAACCCTTAACTGATCTGTTAATTCTTTACCTACCCTGGACTATAAAAGTACCCCTGACATTTACATATGAGATTTAGCTTTTTCAAGCCAGTTCCTTTTCAATTTCGTTAACTATATTTTTGGATCTTCCAAAAACAGACACAGATCGATCAAATGCTATTTCTAATCTTTTCATGTCTAAACCATTCATATCCTGCGTGATTTTATTAATAGCAATGGATTCAGGCAACACAGTAACAAAATCAGAATTTTTGACTAAGGAGATCGTTAACTCACTATAGTCATTTTCAAATATTTCAGGGAGCGCCACATTTAAGCGATTAAATACTTTAACAACTTGCTGATGAATAGGACAGTACATAGGCAGTAATACTAATTTAAATTTTTGGAGATCTATTGCTTTAGCAATACTATCTTTAATAAATACGTTCAACATGTCAAAGCTTATATTTTCATTTCCAATCATGCCCTACCCCCTCTAAACATATGAATTCATGACCCTATAACATATTTCTATATCCCCCTAGTTTATACTGTTAATTCCGGTATAGCAATATAGATGCTATATTTTAAACAAGCCAAAGAGGTAATTTAATTTGTCTGGAAAAATTAAATATCATGGGTTTTAGGAAGAGGAATTGAGATGACTAAAAAATATTTATTAGGAATTGTCCTATGTTTAATTGCTGTATTTTCTTGGGGTGGTATGTTTCCTGTAATGGCCCCTGCATTAAAAATTATGGATCCATTTTATTTTACACTGTTTCGTTATGGTACAGTTGCGGTTATATTTGCTATCATTTTGCTATTTGTCGAAGGTAAATCAGCTTTCAAATCTGACGGAAACTTTTTAAAGCTATGGCTCTTTGGGACATCTGCTTTTGCCGGATTTAGTTTTTTAGTTTTCCTTGGACAAAAGACTGCCGGCCCTTCTGGTTCTATTATTGCTTCTGTAATGATGGCCATACAACCGTTACTTGGCGTATTAGTAGGCTGGGTTTATCGTGGTGTTAAACCTACAATTGTATCTTTAATTTCGATGATTGTCGCCGCCATTGGCGTATTTATGGTCGTTACTAAAGGTGATCTATCCGTTCTATATAAAGGTGATCATACGATATTTGCACTTATACTCATTTTGCTTGGTGCCCTATGTTGGGTAATTTATACTACCGGTGGCGGGGACACTTTAAGCAATGGTCAATTCTACGCTATTCAACATTAACTAGTATTTATGGCGTTCTCTCAGTCATTGTTATTTTGTTTGTCGCTACATTGATGGGCTGGTTATCAGCGCCAAGCTTTGGACAAATATCCGGCGTGAGCGGCGCGTTAATTTACATGATTTCATTCGCTGGTGTCATTGCTGTATTTGCTTGGAATCTTGGTAATCGTATAGTTGGGCCAATTAATGGTATTTTGTTTATGAACTTAGTGCCTATTACTTCATTTGTCATTAGTATTGTAAATGGCTATAACATATCTGGTTTTGAATTGGCTGGCGTTGCAATCACTATTTTGGCGCTAATTGGTAACAATATTTATAATCGCGTCGCACAATCTAAAGCATTGAAAAATTAGATTAGGATTTATGATATCGAAAAAACCTAAGTTAAACAACACACTAGAATTAGAATCATTCGGCGTATGCACCTATTCAAATAAAAGAACTGTTAGTTATTATGGACTAACAGTTCTTTTATTTTTCCCTACCCAACGGTGAAAATTTGGCCATAACACCTGCCAACGTCCGAACAATGCCAGCTATCATAATCACCACTATCATTGGGTGCCCATGACTTAATAGTAGACCACCAAACCATGATCCCACAGGAATTGAGGCATATGACACCATACGCGTGACGGCAACGACACGACCCAGCATTTCTTTTGGTACCGTCCGCTGTCGCAAAGTGAAGTAGGTAATCACATTAATCGTACCAAAGAAACTTACTAGTCCTAAAATACCACCAATATACAGATAATTGGTATTCAATAAAAGTAATAGTGTACTTAATCCGGCCATAATTGTACTCGATGATAACAATATGCCCGCTCTAAATCGTGTCACAATTTGACTACCTAAAATACCAGCTATTAGTGACCCAATACCGCCAATCGACATAGCAATCGTTGCGTTAATTAACGGATAATTCAACGTCTTGGTCATATAAAAAATGCAATTAGCTTCAAACATATTCAATGCAAAATTTGTCAATAAAAACATCATTGATCCACTAAAAATAACCCGTTGATGGAAACTATATTTTACCCCTTTAACAATATCAAATCGCAGATTTCTAATGATGGTTTTTCTAGATTTAGTTGCACTTGAGCTAGGCAATAACCATAAAATACCAACTGCTACCGTAAAGGAAAAAGTATCGAGCCATAGGACATTAGCACCACCCAATATCATAACCACCGTTCCACCAGCTAAAGGACCCATAATTGATAATGTGTTATCGATGGTTTGAATAACTGCGTTAGCCTGAGCAAATTTATCTTGAGCAACAATTTCAGGGATAATAATTTGAAAACTAGGGTGGATTAATGGATCAACCGATGCCAAAATAAAAACTGCCAAATACAATAAGGAAAAGTCAATGTGCGGACTTTTTAAAACAAAAATCAAAAATAAACTGGCACCGATAGCCCCCAAATTACCTAAAATCAGTATTTTATTTTTTGCATAATGATCTGCCAAACTACCACCAATTAATGAAAATAATACCCAAGGTATAAAAGACACCCCAAAGGTAGTGGCAGCATGATAGGCTGACCCACTTTTTTGCAAAATAATAATTGGTAAGGCTAATCGATAAAGCCAATCACCCATAGAAGAAACTAGAAAACTAAACCATAAATAAGTCCAACTTAATTCTTTCATCGCTCGCACCATTTTATCTTTTTCTAAACTAGCAAAAAATATTCCTATTCTTTTTTATGTTAAACTCAATATAAAATAAAAATAAGAAATGTGCATATAGGTTAAAAAATGACTAAAATCGGTGAAATATTTAAAATCTTCAGGACTGGGAAAAATATTACCCTCAAAGAAGCAAGTCAAAATATTGTTTCTTATCCTTTTTTGTCACGCTTTGAGCGTGGGTTAACTGATATTTCTTTTACCCACCTATTAGAACTTCTTGATCGCATTAATGTTCAACTATCAGAATTTGAGTTTTTGTATCAGAAAAATAATTCCGAAAAAAATGATTTATTACCTAGCTTTCAAAACGCTTATCAATCTGGTGATGTCTCAACACTGAGAGATCATCTACGGATTCGGCAAGGTCAATCCGGAAAATTTGCCGAATTACAAGTTATCCACATTAAAATGATGCTGACCACGCTAAACGCAGCAAGCATCACAGCTAACGACTTATTACTTCTTGAAAATTATTTTAAAAGTATCCAAAATTGGACATTTTTCGAATTATATCTTTTTGGACATGCTATGCCATTTCTTGAAGAAACATTCATGTTCAATCTATTTAAAGAATTACATCAAAAGGGTTTTTTATACGATAATTTCAGATACGACAGTTTTTCTATGATTTTTTATATTTATAATAATATCATTTCGATTATGTTAGATCGTAACCATCTTGATACAGCTGACTTATTGATCGAGAACTTGTCGACTTATT
Organism: Leuconostoc carnosum; assembly: GCF_014207505.1. GTDB lineage: Bacteria > Bacillota > Bacilli > Lactobacillales > Lactobacillaceae > Leuconostoc > Leuconostoc carnosum. The sequence goes on along the minus strand of NZ_JACHGL010000008.1, from coordinate 54,230 downwards.
TTAAACAGCAAGAAAAAGACTATTACCATCGTGCCCGCCTGCTTAATTTGCAAGGCTTAGCACAGTACCTTCATGGCGAAAAAGTTGTTGGTTTATCATTAATTAAAAAATCTAATCTCATTGCACATCTCACTGACCACAATCCAGCATTCATGAACAATGAAAAAAGATATTTAGCCAAATATCTAACAGATAATGAGTTACAGTATGCTTTTGATTTTTCAAACATATTGATATAATTTATTAAAATACTACTATATTTTTTACTACCATATCAACTTCTAACGCAACAGCTGACGATGTGCCAAAACAAGTCCTAACGTAGCTAAAACAACTATCGTTGTGCAGAGATACATCCCCTGAAAACCAATTAAGCTCACAACAATTCCCCACACCAAAGCACCTAAACCATATGCCACGTCTGTCCCAGATGAAAAAATAGCTGTTGCACGTCCACGCTGTTCTGAAGTCACATCACGTAAAACAACCGCGTTCATCAATGGCATTAACAAGGCGAAACCAAACCCATCTAGTGCCCCAGCTAACAATAATAGTTCAATCGTATCACCAAAAGCAATACATATGTAAGCTAAAGCAATCATGATGATTCCAGCTAAAATCAACACAAAAGATTTGAAATATAAATACATCCTACCAAACCAAATTCTAGCTAATGCACCTATAACGGCCTGCGCAGTAAAACTCAAACCAACAATAGCTGGCGATAAGTTTTTTTGCTCACCGAATTGAATCAAAAATGCTGCCACAGCAGCATTTGCAAAAGAAACAACAAAAATTAACAAACTAGGCACCCAAATACTTTGTAATCGGATCAATGCCTTAAACCCGGTTCTGATTTGTGTTGTTTCCTGAACTTGCGTATCACTATCATAGCTATCTTTGATGAATAAAGTGAGTAGAAATGCTAGGCTAACAAGTAACAAACTAAAATAAAAAAGCGACTGAAAGCCTAAATTTTCAACAATCATTAACCCAATTGCTGGACCAATTGCCGCTGGTAAAGTTTGTGAAATACTGAAATATCCTAGTCCAATCGACAGCTTTTCTTTTGGTATTTTATCAGCAACCAATGTCGCTACTGCAGTTGATTGCGTCCCATTACCTAAGCCTTGCACCGCACGTAATATAATTAAACTCACAATGGTGCTCACAAAAATCAACGTTGAAAAATCAATGACTAATATGCCTAGTCCAATCAACACAAGTTGCTTGCGCCCGTAACTATCAATTAACTTGCCAACAGGTATCCGCGCAGCTAACGCTGCCAATCCCCAAATACCAACAACTAGTCCTGACATCACAGCATTCCCACCTAATCGTGTGACATATAGAGGTAAAGTTCCCATCTGCGTTGTCACAGCTGTCATAACCAAAAAGTTAATGACCATTAGCAACACCATATCCTTAGAAAAAAGCTGTTTTTCATGACTTTCTGCTGATATTTTCTCCGTGCCAGTTGATTTACTAACACGTTCTTGCTTAAATTGCATCATACTTCTACCAGTTCAACATCATCAAAATTTTTACCAGATAAACGTGCCAAAAACTTCTTTGTCCGCTCATCTTGTGGGGTATTAAATATAGCTTGTGGCGTCCCTTCTTCAACCACTATCCCGCCTTCCATGTAGAGCACACGATCTGCTACTTCGTAAGCAAATTGCATTTCATGTGTGACAACAATCATGGTATGACCCTCTTGTGCCAATTCTTTCATAGCAGATAGAACTTCACCAACCAACTCTGGATCTAATGCACTAGTTGGTTCATCAAATAATAACAATTCCGGTTTCATAGCCATGGCACGAGCAATCCCTGCACGCTGTTGTTGGCCTCCAGATAATTGGACTGGATAGTAATCGGCACGATCAGATAGGCCCACTTTTTCTAACATGGCTAACCCAATTTTAGAGGCTTCATCACGAGGTTTCTTTTTTACGCGAACTAATCCTTCTATTACATTCTGCAATACCGTCATATTATTGAACAGAGCATGTCCTTGAAAAACCATTGCCGTTTTCAAAATCAGATCACGCGTGTTACGCCGATCTTTTTGCGTGAAATCCTTGGTCACATCGTTAATTTTAATTTGACCTTTATCAGCTTGTTCCAAGGTGTTCAAACATCTTAAAAAGGTGGTTTTACCCGAACCTGACGGTCCTAGAATAACAATTACCTCACCCTTATGAACCGTAAGATCAATACCCTTTAAAATTTCTTTTTGATAAAAAGATTTATGCACGTCCTTAATTTCAATAAAACTCATGGCTAGCCTCCTAGTTCAAAACTATGTTTTCTGACTCGCCGTTCGTCACAATATCACGTGCATTGTCTAAAGCAGTAATTGCGATATCACGTACGGCTGCTTGTGTAAAATAAGCAATGTGTGGCGTTATCAAGACATTATCAAATGCCATAAGTGCTTGATAATATGGATTATCTGTTACCTCAAAGAATTCTTCATCCTCCAAAGCATCAAGTGCCACCCCTTTGAATTTTCCTTGCTGAAGATGCTTGATTAATGCCTTTGTATCAATGATACTACCACGTGCCGTATTGACTAACATGGCCTCTTGTTTCATCAAATCTAAATTGTCGAAGTCAAACAAATGGTGTGTTTGTTCATTAAGTGGCACATGGATACTAATCACATCACTGACTGTTAATAATGTTTTAAAATCAACACTTTCAATGCCTAACTGTTCGAGTTCTGGTTTGCTTGTACGTGAATTAATCAGTACGCGAGCCCCCATGTATTTTAATGTTTTCGCAACTAAGCTGCCTAACCGCCCTGCACCATATATACCAATGGTTAAATCAGTCAATTCTTGTCCAATAAAATCTTTTCTGTGAGTTGTCGCCTGTTTATGTAAATAAATTGGCATATGACGTAACAACATAATGATTGACATAACAGTAAAGTGCGCCACTGATTCAGGTGAATAGTTAGGGACATTAGTAATACTGAGCTGGTATTTTTCAGCAAAAGTAAAATTAATATTATCATAACCTGTTGATTTAACTGAAATTTGTCTCATCCCATTTTGAGCCAACTGAGCATACAACTTTTTATCGGTTAGAAAAGCTTCCCCTGGATAAAACACAACAGCATCATAATCACGTGTTAATTCAATATTGTTAGAATCAATTGCTACCGACAGTGTTTTGACAGTTATGTTATTGTTTTTAGCCCAATCATTAATGAAGCTTTTTTCTATATCTGCTACATTATAGAAAAGTATTTTCATATGCACTTTCTCCCTACCTCAAAATACCATTTGCTGTTTTATTTTGGCGACTGTTGCGGCTTGCGCAATACGTTTAATACCAGTTTCAATTTCTTCTACCGATGGTAGTGTGAAATTCAACCTAAAATAACGTTCATAACCCTGACCAGCTGCACTCATAATATTTCCAGGAATGACACCTACATGGTGCTGATCTAATGCATCATAGAATGTACTAGGATCAATATCATCGTTGAGCTTAACAGAAATGAAGTAACCACCGTCAGGTACAACAAAAGTCATATTTTGTGTGGCATAGTCCCGTAATGCGCCAACCATTGCATCTGCCTTCACCTTGTATAATTGGCGTAAATAATCAATATGTTCGTTAAAATCATAATCATCCATTAACTGACTGGCAAGATACTGCCAGTACAAGTTAGCAAACGAGTCTGCCACCTGCTTGACCAATACTAATTTATCAAACACTGATTTTGGTGCTAATAAGTAACCTAACCGTGAACCAGGCGCTAAAATTTTTGAAAAAGAACCCGCATAAATCACATTTCCAGTTGTGTCCAACGACTTAATTTTAGGAATTGATTCGATTTCTGAATAAAGTAAATCACCATATGGATCATCTTCATAAATCATAATCTGATGTTTCTGACAAATATCATAAACTTCTTGTCGCTTCTCAAAAGACATTGATGTCCCAATTGGATTTTGAAAAGTTGGAATCAAATAAAGTAGCTTAATATGATGTGCCGTGTCAGCAGCTAATGTTGCTTCTAACGCCCCAGTATCAATGCAACCGCTAACCATATCAAATGGTAATCCCTGTGCGTGACCACCATAAGACTTAATTGAATTGACAGCCCCAATAAATGTTTGTTCTTCGGTGAGTACTGTATCACCCTCATTAACAAATATTTTAAATACCAAATCCATCCCCTGAGTTGATCCAGAGGTAATCAAGACATCATTAGTCACAATATCTAAATCTTGGTATTGATGTAACCGTGCTTTAATTTGCTCTCGGAGTCTTGGAATACCTTCAGTTTCTCCATATTGCATAAATTCGACAGCATGTTGACGATAAATTTTATCAGAAAGCCTGGCTAACTTTTCGATTGGGAAAGCCTCATTACTCGGATAACCATAGGTTAATTTAATATAATCGTCGGCCCTTTGAACATGCTTAGCTTGTTCACGTAAAGGGTTGGGGATCAAACTAGACACACGTGATGCAAACTGATAACGCAATTCTGACATATAGCAAATCTCCTTCTAAATAATCAATCAATGTACAGTAAAACGGTTCAAAAATGATTTGGTACGCGCTTCTTGTGGGGTCTCGAATATCTGTTGTGGGGTGCCTTCTTCAACAATGACCCCATCAGCCATGAAAATAACACGATTACTCACCTCATAAGCAAACTGCATTTCATGTGTCACGACAATCATGGCAACACCAGCGTCTTTGACTGCTTTCATAACTTTAAGCACTTCGCCAACTAATTCTGGATCAAGCGCTGCGGTTGGTTCATCGAATAATAATACTGTCGGATGAACCGCTAAAGCACGGGCAATCCCTATCCGCTGCTTTTGACCACCAGAAAGTTGCGAGGGGTAATAATCACCGTGATCTGGCAAACCAATAACTGCTAGTAACTCTTCTGCACGTGCTGCGGCTTGCTGAGTACTATACCCATGGACAATGACCATCGGCTCCATGATATTTTGTTTTGCTGTTTTATTTAAGAATAAGGCATAATTCTGAAAAACCATGCCCATGCTCCGACGCAACTGTAAAACATCATTTGCACTCGCTTGTCCAAAAATCACTTCGTGATCATTAACCGTAATAGAACCTGAATCCGCTTCTTCTAAAAAATTCAAGCACCGTAGAAAAGTTGTTTTTCCTGAACCTGAAGGTCCTAAAATTGTAACCACTTCTCCCTCCTTGAGGGATAAACTGACGCCTTTAATAACTTCATTGTCGTTAAAACTTTTGTGAACATTTTTGACTTCAATCATGATCAAGACCTCTTTATTTTCTTATCCATACGTAATTCTAGGAAGACAGCGCCACGCTCAATCACAATGGTCATCATCCAATAAATCAGGGCTGCAGCGATATAAGCTTCAAAATACTTATAATTTGAACTGGCAGTTTGTGTAGCTGCCGAAAAAAGTTCAACAACTGATACTAACGATGCAATAGCCGTCCCTTTAATTAAATTAATAAGCATATTAATGATCATGGGTAATGCCACAGGCATCGTCTGGGGTATCAAAACACGACGAATCGTTTGCATTTTAGTCATACCTAGGGAACGCGCAGCGTCAAATTGTACTTGCTTAACTGATTCAAACGCCCCTCGGAATGCTTCACTCAATCCAACTGTAGCCATTAAAGATAAACCAATAATAGCTAAAACACTCATTGGTAAATCACCATATCGTATATGCCAACCAACCGCTTTAGCAAAACGGTTAAAATTTTGAGATGTTATCAAAAAGATAATTAAGAATATTAAGATGAGCGGGACACCCTTCAATATCGTAATCATAATTGATAACAGTTGTGACAACCCAGGTATTTTATAATACCTGACCAGTGCCACAACTAAGCCTAATGCACCACCAATAATCAAGCTGACCACTGCCATGTATATTGTGACTGGTACGTAACGAATAATTTGGCCCATAACTTGAAATATAAATCCAATATCAAAGTTCATCTGAAACCTCCATTAATCCTTAGGTACATAGTCACCCTTAAGCCATTGATTACTTAACTTTTTAAGTGTACCATCTTCTTTCATCTCTGCCATTGCCTTGTTAACAGCCTTAACGAACTTAGGATCTGCTTTTTTATTAAACATTGGGTAAGCATTAGAATGGTTAACTGACTTACCATAAACCAAATTTGTTTTAAATTGACGATTTAATAAATCAATCGAGTATTTAGGTGCAGGGTACACATTAAATTGTTCTGAATTTAATCCTTGTGCGACCTGTTCCATCGTATAAGTACCACGAACAACAGAGTATGCATTAGCATTTTTCTTTAAATAAGCATCAGTTAAAGTCGCTTGGTTAGTTGAATTAGTGACATATAACTTTTTACCCTTAGCATCGGCAAAAGAATCCAATACACCGGTAGATTTTTTAGTAGCTAACAACGTATCCCAAACTGTATAACCAACTGTTCCAAATTTAAAATTCTCCTTACGTTCAGCATTCTGTTCAATCTGATACATAGCAATCGTTGTCTTACCACTTTTTAAATTAGTAATCATTGTTGGAAAATCCGACAATGTCAGCTTAAATTTATACTGTGGCAATTTTTTATCAATTGCTTGAAGTAGTGCAATATCCATACCAGCGGGTTTACCATCTTTATCCAAGTAGGCAAAGGGCTGTCCATCATTTCCAGAACCAACCTTAATTGTTTCTACCTTAGAAGATGATTCACTACTTTGCCCTGTGTTATGTAAAAACATAACGGCAATAATAGCAACAATAACAACCCCTAGGCCAATCCATAATCCCTTACTACTTCGTGTTTTACTTTGCATAATCGTTCTCCTATGATAAATTTCTTCCCAAACATAATTAACGTGTGTCTTGTTTAACTTGTTTTTGGTGTCTCAATAACAGGTATAACAGGGTTAGTAGCTACAATTGGCATCTGACGAGAGGAATAATTACTCCGTTTCTCAATCCAACGAAACAGTCTTTCAAGAATGAAGCTTAAGATGACAAATATAATCATGGCACTTAGGTAAGCTTCCACGGTATGAAATGTTGCTGTCCCCAATGCTTTAGCTTTACCCACAACATCAAGTACGCCAATTGTGAATGCCAGTGATGTATCTTGCAGTAAGGATATGACCATTGTTGCAAAACTAGGCATGGCAATAATCACTGCTTGAGGGAAAATAATTTTAAAATACATTTGCCTCTTGGTATAGCCTGAAGTTAAAGCAGCTTCACGTTGTGTTGCGGGGACACTTTCTAATGCTGCACGAATAATTTCTGATAAAAACGCTGCCATATTTAATCCATAAGTAATAAATAGATATACCAGTGCATTGACACCGTCCGTATCAATACCAACATAACCTAAGAAAAGTGGTAAACCATAGTAAACTAAAAACATTTGTATCAAAATGGGTGTCCCACGAATAAATGAAGTAAAGACTGCCGCTATTTGCTTAAAAACTGGTGTATCTTCCATTCTGACATATGCAATTCCAGCACCAACAATCACACCAATTATTGTTGATACTAGTGTTAGTAGTAGTGTTACCGGCAAAGCCGATAATACATCAGGGAAGTATTGCCAGATAAGGTGTGGTTGAAAAAAATTATTCATAAAACGCCTCCTACTGTTCCGATGAAGATATTATGATAAATGACTAATCAATTCTAATTTTACTAATGATGTTTATATAGCCATTAACCGGTTAAATAACAATACAACAATCAAAACATCAACTAGAGATTAAAAATAATCATACACGTAATAAACTAAATAAACAATATTTTTGTTAAATTTGTTCACATTGCACAATCACAATAGTCGGCACTTGGTCAGCTTTTTAAGAAATAATCACCATCATGATTGCCATGTCAGAACCAGTTAATTACTGTTTTTAGTGTTTCACGTGGAACATCTTGCAAATAAATACTTTCAAAATAAAGAAATAACAAGCTGATATTCTACCAATTTTTTTCAGAATACGGTAAAATATAGAAAAAGATTTGAGTGAGGAAAAGCCATGACAGATCAACTCATGAATCCAACCAACCACATGCTATATGACGGGCTTTTTGGTCTGGAAATTGAAGAACACCGTGTCAACCGCAATAGTCACTCACTCTCTCAACATCCTCATCCAACAACACTTGGTGATCGCAGAACACAACCATACTTCCAAACTGATTTTTCTGAAAGCCAAGAAGAAGTTGTTACTGCACCAAAACCATCGTCAAAAGAGGCGTTGCAACACTTACATGAATTACAGCGTATGCTATCTGACGAGTTATCTGATGATGAGATTATTTGGCCATTATCGATGCCACCACATCTGACATCATCTGATATTAAATTTTTACAAACACATTTTGAACGTTCATGGTATCAACAATATCGCAACAAATTATTTGAACGTTACGGTAACTATCAACATATTCTAACAGGTGTCCACGTTAATTTTTCACCAAGTGAGGATTTGATACAATTCTTTGCTAAACAACATCCCAAACTGCCTTATGCCACAGCTAAAAATTATCTATTTTTCCAAATTGTCCAACAAGTCGCAAATTATCGGTGGCTCATAACCTATTTATTTGGTGCATCACCACTAACCGAAAATAGCAATGATGATATTTCAACACATTACGATAACTGGCATCCCGTTCGTTCCTGGCGTTCAAGCCACCATGGTTTTGCTAATTTACCAGAAATCAACGTTGATTATACGAATTTTGAAACTTATATCCAACAAATTCAACAGTATATTCAGAACGGTGATTTCTATGACCAAAGTGAATTTTATGGGCCAGTACGACTAAAAGGTGCTGATAACCTCTCAGATATTGTCAAAAATGGTGCTGCGTATATTGAATTTAGAATGTTTGATATCGATCCATTCACTCAAGATGGTATTTCACAAACAGCTTTAAGCTTCCTACATTTACTCATCATAGATGCTATTATAAATCCTAATCAATGGCCACATATTGATGGCGGCGCCGCTAATTTTAATCATGTGGTGGCGACACAAACACCTAGCGAGACATTGCCTGAATTTGCACAAGTTTTTGCACAAACACTATTCCTGCGCTTAGAAAAAATTGTAGCTCATGCACCGGAAACACAAAAATCAGATTTTCAAAAGGCTTTATCGTTTGCTAAATCAGCAGTAACTACCCCCGACAAAACGCTTGCTGCTAAACTAGCAACTTTTATCAACAATCGCTCTCTCGTTGATTTTGCTCTCAAACAAGGAAAAGTTCTGTCATCGGAACGTCGTCAAGAATCTATTGATGAGATTTTTGCTAGCATACCTGAACAGCTAAGAAATACTTACATTCAAGCACATAAATTAGGCTTTAAAACAATGCTTGATTTAAAAAGCACTTCATTACATTTAACTTATGGGGATAAAACTTGGACTGTTACCCAACCCGTCGATTTATCCGAATACATTTAATCACCATGGCTTAACCGACTCCTACTGCGGTAGCAAAAAAAGCATTTTCAGATACAATTGTCATCTTGTCTGAAAATGCTTTTTTATGTAAAATTTTGAGCCAATTGGCAAACAATTATGCAACAGTGGCTTGGCGTATATCTAACCATGTTTCATAGGATCCAATTTTAACTTTAATACCGTTAGAAGCAGGATCTACTGCTAATACTTTGTATCTGCCGTTGACTTTAAAATATTCGCCAACAGCTAAAACCTGATTTCCTGATTTAGCACCTGAAGATGTTGTTTCATCTAATGGTACAGCATCAATTAAGTTCAATGTCGTTGATTTACCACCAGATAGGCGGTCGCTCGCCACACTATTTTTTACTGAATTCACCATATTAACTTGGTATACACCAGTAAACTTCACTGTTGTACCCACCTTAATTGTTGTGTTATTTGTGTGTGGTTTCGGTGTCGTATTCGCAGTGACCGCATTGTTCGTGGATAAATCATTAAAATGGATATAACCTGAAACATCTCGCTTATTAATTGTACGTTGGTGATAATTATGATTGTAATTATAATTATATTCCTCAATAACAACGTTGTCCCCTTTGACATCCGCTACCCAAGCCACATGCCCTGCAGCAAACCACGCCACACTTCCAATTTTTGGTGTTGCATTTACCTGATACCCTTTAGCACGAGCTTGTGCACCCCAACTCACTGCGCTACCAAAACCGATTGGCAATTCAAATTTGTTAATTGCATGTAGACGCCAGGCCACAAATGAGACGCATTCACGATTATACATCGTCCAATTATCTACCAATGTATCCGGGGCCGCCTTTTTCAACTGTGCCGGATAGTCATCCCCAATTACTGCCGCATTAACTGTATTCACAGCTAGTCCACTAACTAGGCTAACCGTCAATAAACTTGTTACTAATTTATTCTTCATATCCTAAATCCTTTTGTGTGATAAATCATCATACGTCAAAAGACTAGCATAATCTTATTGTGAAGCACGGCACTATTTTGCTATCGTATATGATTTAATTCACATAGCAGTTTAGCCATATCTCACTGAAAAACACAGTAGTCCCGATTTTAAGATCGGGACTACTGTGTTTTCAATTCATATTGTTTTTTATTTTCAATTAGGTGCGTTGTTTGCCAACAATCCAAGATACAATAACAACTAGTATCACCGCCCCAATAATAGATGGAATCAAAGCCATACCGGCAAGCGATGGCCCCCAAGATCCCAAAAGGCTTTCTCCAAGCCATGAACCAATAAGACCAGCAATAATATTACTAATCCACCCCATTGCTGCACCCCTACTGGTAATTGCGCCAGCAACAGCACCGATAATAGCGCCAACAATTAATGTCCATAATAGTCCCATAATAATTCTCCTTTCAGTAACCTATTACATGAAAAATATTATTACATTTTCATTATATCATTTTCCTCTTTCTTTTTCTAATTGCAGGTCAACCTTGTTAGCTTATTGATCTCATGCCGCAAAATTTATTTAAGTTGCGTTTGTCTTTCCTTGAGGGTAACCGAGTCACCTCCGATAATGATGATATCGACAATATCGACAAACAGACCATGCTCAACGATACCAACCTGATTTTCAAGGTAATCTGCTAAAGTTTGGGGATTGATAATATCTCCTAAATGTAAATCAATAATATAATGACCACTATCTGTTATGATTGGTTGATGATTTTGATCAACTCGGAGTACTGGATTAAAATCATTAGCCTCAAATTTACGTAGTAATCTGCCACTACCATAAGGGATGACTTCTACCGGTAAGGGGAAAGTGCCTAGCGTATCATGTACTTTACTATCATCTACAATCCAAATGTTCTTGTTAGAATTTTTGGCTACAATTTTTTCCATTAACAGTGCCGCACCTCCTCCCTTGATACCATTCATGTAAGTATCAACTTCATCAGCACCATCAATCGTCACATCAATATGATCTACATCATCAATATCAGTAACTTTAATACCTAACTGTTGGCATATTACTGTGGTTTTTTTTGATGTTGTTACTCCCAGAATGTTGATCTTACTTGCCGCAATTGCTTGTAATAAATACAACACAGTTGTGCCAGTTCCTAAACCAACGACCATGCCATCTTCAATATATCTCAGCGCTGCGTTGGCAGCTCGCTTTTTCTTATTATCTTGTACTGTCATTGCGAAACCTCGTAATCTACCAGAGAAACTAGTCCCTGATCAACTTCTGCTCGGTATGGAATAGATGTAATTGCACCAGCTTTACTAACTGCTAAAGCACTTGCCTTAGAGCTACGTCGCAAGACATCACGCAAATTTGACATATCTTCTTGTAAATAGGCTACTAACGTACCAATGAAGGTATCTCCAGCAGCCGTGGTATCAACAACAGCTACTTTAAATATAGGCAACACACCTTTATTTTCTGCGGCATGATAATAGACACCTTTGTCACCTAAAGTGATAATGACATTTTTCAATCCTTTATGACGTAATTCTGGATCAATTGTTTCCTCTATCACCGCAATGTCTGTACTTGGTGTACTACCAACCAAAGCCGCTGCTTCTGATTCATTTGGCACAATAATGTCAGTATAGTTAATCAATTCATCGCTTAAATGACTGGTAACTGGCGCTGGATTTAGAACGGTGATTGCCCCATTGTTTTTAGCAATTTTAAATCCAGCAATAATTGCCTCAGTTGGGACTTCAAGTTGTGCCACAACAATATCTGCAGCTGCAATAGCTTGATTTGCCTGTTTAACATCAGATGCATTTAAATCCAGATTAGCAGCCCCATTAACTAGTATCGTATTATGACCATTTGACTCTAATAAAATAGTAGCCATTCCAGTTGGTTTTTCTTTAGTCACAATGTAATCTGTCACTATGCTTTCTTCCTGAAGTAATGTTTTAAATGAGAGACCATAGTCATCATTACCAACAGCACCAATAAATGTAACGTCAGCGCCTTGCCTTGCAGCGGCAACAGCTTGATTAGCACCTTTACCACCAAAGTTGGTTGTTTGTTCGATAACAGACACTGTTTCGCCTTGTGCCGGTAGTCGCTTGATTTTAGTGACTAAATCTGTATTTAAACTTCCGATGACAACAACTTTATTCATGATCCTAATCCTTTCATAAAACGTTTTACTTAACAACTAAAGTCTACTTGTACTTATCTGCCACAACCAATTCCAACGGTGATTTAATATTAGGAGATACTTTTTTACCTTGAAAATAGTCATAGGTTGCTTGAACAGCCAACTTTCCCATTTCTTTTGGTTTTTGTGCAACAGTTGCTGCCATCTGGCCTCTTCTGACGGCATTAATACCATCTTCTGATCAATCAAAACCAACGATAACAATATCCTCTTGTGATTTCAAAGCTTGGACAGCACCTAATGCCATCTCATCATTTTGAGAGAATAGCCCTTTAATATCAGGATGTGCCTGCGCGATGTTTTCTGAAGTGTTGAGACCTTGCGTACGGTCAAAATTTGCAGTCTGTTTGGTTACAATATTTAAATGACCTTCAGCGGTTTCATCAAATCCAGCACCACGTTCCCTTGTTGCAGAGGCGCCCGGCGTCCCTTGTAATTGCGCAATTTTAGCATTTTGACCTAACGCATCGATCATAAATGTAGCTGCCATTTTTCCACCTTCACGTGAATCAGAAGCTACTAAACTCAGTACTTTCCCACCTTCTGATGATCGATCAATCGTAATCACTGGAATACCCGCTTCATTTGCTGATTTAACTTCAGGCGTAATAGCTGAAGAATCAACTGGATTAATAATCAAAACATCAACCTTTTTTTGAATTAAATCTTCAACATCGTTGTTTTGTTTGTTCGTACTATTTTGTCCATCGTACAATTGTACATCTGTGCCCTCTTTTTTAGCCGCTTCATTGACACCATCTTTGATAGAAATGAAGAACGGGTTATTTAACGTCGATAATGACACGCCGATTTTTAAATCACCTGGTTTTTTACGTTCTTGTAGCCTATTGACTTGAAATGGGTTAGTAATTGAAAAAATTGGTCGTCCCGAAACAATAAAGAAGATGCCATATGCTAATACAATAAGCCCTGCAATTATGCCAATAATTTTCTTAGTCATGATAATCAACTCCTCTTTTATGCGCTCTTGCGACGATCGAGTAGAACTGCAATAATAATTACAATTCCTTTCACAATTTGTTGGTAAAAGCTCGAAATACCAATTAAATTCATACCATTATTAAGCGTACCAATAATCAATGCACCAATGAATGTACCAAAGATGCGACCACGCCCACCAGCCAGAGAGGTACCTCCTAGGACAACAGCCGCAATTGCATCCATCTCAAACCCAGTACCGGCATCTGGCTGTGCTGAACTCAAACGTGAAATCAAAACCATGCCAGCGGCTGAACTCATAATACCGGAAATGACATAAATCCATGTCTTAGTCATCTTTACTTTAATACCAGAAACAAATGCTGCTTTCTCATTACCGCCCAATGCATAAGTTTTACGACCAAAAGTCATCTTATGAAGTAGAATATATAAAATTATAAAGGCAACAATCATAATAATAACTGGCACTGGTATACCAAAAAAATATCCGCGACCGATAAATTGAAAAGCAAAACTATCATTCATCACTTTGCCAGTAATCGGATTACCATCTGTAAATACATATGTTGCGCCACGAAAGATAGTCATTGTTGCCAAGGAAGCAATGAACGGTGCTGCGCCACCTTTAGTAATAATTAAGCCATTAATACCGCCTAATACGCCACCGATTAAAATACCAATCAGCATCGCCAACAGTGTTGGTACACCACTGGTAATCATCATAGCCGTTAACGCTGATGTTAGAGCTAACATTGCACCAACGGATAAATCAATACCACCAGTTAAAATCACAAACGTCATGCCAAAGGCAATCAAGCCATTGATTGATACTTGTCGTAATAAATTCAGTAAATTGTTAACGTCCAAAAAGCTTGAATTCATCATTGTTGTAATGATGACCAAAACAACTAAAGCTAGCACTGGTCCTAATCCAGCTAACTGACTAAAAAATTTTTTCTGGTTCACTGATTCAGATGATTTTTGTTCTACTTTTGCACGAGTCATAATTTTTTTCCTCCCGTTGCGAGTGTCATAATATCTGCTTCTGTTAATTTGTCATCGCTATCAACAATAGCCATTAAGGTACCTTCATACATCACGGCAATACGGTCGCTCATAGCTAGAACTTCAGGTAAGTCACTTGAAACCATGATGATAGCAACACCACGATCTGTTAGCTCATTCATCAAATTATAAATTTCTCTTTTAGCGCCAACGTCAACACCTCTCGTCGGTTCATCTAAAATCAGTATTTTACTTCCCGCACCAATCCACTTAGCCAATACCGTTTTTTGCTGATTCCCGCCTGATAAACTACCAACACTAATGTTTTGTCCATCTGTTTTAACAGTTAATCGCTGAATCAATAAATCAACAAAATCTACTTTTGTTTTTTCATCTAATATATGATGCTTAACGAGATCATTTAAACTAGGAAGAATGATGTTTTCAGCCACGGAAAAATCAAGAATCAATCCTTCATCTTTACGATTTTCTGTCACAAATCCTATACCCTGTTTAATAGCTTGTGAGGGCTCTTTAATCTGAACTATTTTACCATCAATAGACACATCCCCAGACGTTTTAGCATCAACACCAAAAATTGCCCGCATAATTTCTGTTCGTCCAGAACCCATTAAACCTGAAAAACCTAATATTTCCCCCTCTCGGACAGAGAAACTAATATCATGAAATGTATTTTTTCTATTCAGATTTGAAACAGACAACACTGTTTTGCCAACATGGACTTGACGTGTTGGGAAAAAATCACCAATATCACGACCAACCATCTTTGTCACAATCTGTTCGACACTTGTATCAGAAATAAAAGATTCATCAACAGTATGCCCATCGCGCATCACAGTGATACGGTCTGCTATTTGCATAATTTCTTCAATACGGTGGCTAATATAAATGAAACTCACACCTTGCTTTTTTAGGTGTCTGACAATTTCAAATAGAGATCGTATTTCAGAACTAGTCAAAGCAGCAGTTGGCTCATCCATAATAATGACCTTCGCATCCGTCATCATTGCTTTAGATATTTCAATCATCTGCTGTGAACCAATACTCAATTCACCAATTGGTCTATCCAAATCATAATTAATATGTAACGTTTTAAAAATACGATTAGCTTGTTGCCGCATCGTATAGTCATCAACCAAACCAAATTTATTTTTTATTTCTTTATTTAAAAATAAGTTTTCCAACACAGACATTTCACCAAAATTATTCATTTCTTGGTGAATGAAACTAATACCTGCCTCCTCTGCTTCTTTCGGGCCATTGAAATGAACCTGCTGACCATCCACTAAAATATCACCATCATTAGCACTAAGTAGACCAGTCATAATATTCATCAATGTAGACTTTCCAGCACCATTTTCCCCCATCAAGGCATGTACTTCTGCATCTTTTAAATGAAAATCTACGTCACGTAGGACATGATTTTTACCAAATGATTTTGAAATACCGATCATATCAACTTTCATTTTTTCTCCTTTGTGCTGCTACCAGCTTAAAAAATGACACCACTTTCTAATATAATATTGGCAAAAGGCGTTTCCTCTCCTGTTCGAATAAATGCCTTACTTTGCTTCAAATTTTGTTTTAACGCTATGTGTGAAATAAATACAACCGTCACGCTTTCACCAAATCGTTGCGTCAACTGCTCCAACATAGCCGGATTTTGTTGCTTAATTTCTTCAGCAAGATATATTTTTTCAACAGCCAATTCATCTAGCACCGCATCTAAAACAGCTAGTAAGCTAGGCAATCCTTTTTTGATACTTAGATCTATCTTCTCTGTTTCTCGAGGTACAGGTGTCCCAGCGTCACCAATCGCTAACCAGTCCATATGCCCCATATCAGCAACGACACGTGAAATATCTGAATTTAATATACCTTTCTTTTTCATGGCTTTTCTTCTCCATTTTATTTTTAGTAAAACGTTTTACTTTAAGCGGAAAAAAATACAGCAAACAGAATAGTTTTTATTCTGTAAGCGCTTCCACGATTCTAATTTAACGTGCTATATGATATTTGTCAACTCATTAAACTCACAGCATGTCACTTAGACACAATAAAAAGCTTATTTCAAAACTCTCCTCAAGTTAAAATAAGCTTTTTATCATACTTTATATTTTTCTAGTTGACTCACGTGCTACTAATTTTAGTTGAAATTTTTGTATTTGTGGCGGTGATTGTGGAAACTTAAGCCGATTTAAAATGAGACTTAATACAGCTGAACCTATCTCAAAAACTGGTTGTGTTACTGTCGTTAAAGTTGGAATAAAAAACTCAGCATAATCGGCATCATCATAGCCAGCTATTGAAATATCTCCTGGAATTGTCATGCCTAAATTCACCAATCCACGCATCAACCCCATTGCCATTTCGTCATTAAATGCAAAAACAGCTGTTACTTGACTGTCAATCACGCTCTGACTCATACGAAAACCACCATGCTTAGATAATTTTTCAGCTGTTAGTATAATAGGATTAACATCATATTTTTGTAAGGTAGCTAAAAAACCATCTTGGCGCTCAAGCATATTTTGTGTCAACATTTCAGGCAATACCATAGCAATCTTTTGATGACCTAGCGTCACAAAGTGATCAGCCACTAAACTACCGCCTTGAAATTCATCTACAATAATTTTATCACGAGCTGCTTCATCGTTATTTTGGTCTAAAACAAGGTATGGAATATTTTGTTTACTTAAAAGTTGAGCTATGGCTTTATCATTTGGAAACTGTCGCCCAAAAATAAGCGCATCAACGCCTCTTTCAACAAGTGAGTGAATAGTATTTTCAAGATGATTATCTGGTGACGATAAAAATACCATTCTAACCGATGATGGCGCATGTGTTTCCATACTCTGAATTAAATCAGCAAAAAAAGGTAGTCGAAAAGATGGCACAATCACACCAATCAGTATCGTTGTTTTACTTTTCAACGATCGCGCTGCATGATTTGGCACATAACCAAGTTCATCACGTGCTTGCAGTACTTTGTCGATTGTTGCCTTAGAAAATCGGTGTCCTTTACCATTAATGATTTGCGAAACAGTTGTAATTGACACACCAGACAAAAGTGCAACATCTTTTATAGATGCTTTTTTCACCATTTTCTGTTCCCCTGACTTAATTAAATTTCCTTTGTCCATAAGCGCTTTTTGCTATAAATTATATCGCCATCAACAACTTGCGTTAATTGATATGATATCACTTATTACAGTGTTTCACGTGGAACATAATATCATTACAAAAATGCTACTTGCCCATCCACAAATGCTTTTACCCGAGCTAAACTTTCGACACGAATACCTTGTTCATCTAAAATTTGACGCCCTTTTTGAAAGGTTTTTTCAATAACAATACCTGCACCAACAACGTGTGCATCAGCTTGACTAGCAATTTTCAATAACCCATTAACAGCCTGACCGTTAGCTAAAAAATCATCAATAATGAGCACTTTTTCACCACTTTTTAAAAATTGCTGATCAATCATAATTTGATTTGTGGTTTGTTTTGTAAATGAATAAACATCTGCTGCCCAAACGGTGGTTGGTAAAGTCAAAGATTTATTTTTACGTGCAAATACAACTGGTACATGTAATGATAAACCAGCAAAAACTGCTGGCGCGATACCAGATGATTCAACTGTTAAAATTTTATCAATCTTATCATTGGCAAACAACCGTGAAAATTCTTCACCCATAGCAGCCATAAGTTCTGGATCAATTTGATGGTTTAAAAAAGCATCTACCTTCAGTATCTCATCTCCCAAAATACGACCGTCTTGTTGAATACGTTCCTCTAATAGTTTCATGATCATTCCTTTTTCTAGGGTTTAAGCTTGTTATTTTTCACCAATAAACATGTTGTTTATGGCCTATTTTCTAAAGAAGCCATTGATAGCCAATAATAAACTAACAGCTGCCATTAACAAGACCGTTATGACAATGGTAACCCACCAACCACTAATTGCGTCAGCAAATGGTAGCCATTTAACATTTTCACCGTAAAAGCCACTAACAATTGTAGGCACTGTCAAAACAATCGAATAGACAGTTAATACCTTCATTGTCCAGTTCAAATCACGGTTACTGAGATTACCATAAGCATCAGAAATAGAATTAATCACCGTGAGAGCTAGGTTAGCCATATGTTCAGCCTGACCAACTTCCACACGTACATCATCAATATGCTCTATTTCAAATGTTAACAGCGTTTTTTGAAAGTCTTTTTTAAAAACATCAAGCATCACATGATTGTTAGCTAATGAATTTTGAATATAAATCATCTGTGTTTGCAGCCGTAATAGTTCATTCATTTGCTTTGTTGTTCGTTTTTGCTGACCAAATTGCGCTTGAATAATGCGCCGTTTACGATTAATCTCTGTCACTTGTTCAACATAACGCGTCATTAAAGAATATAAACCCGTCATAACAAAGTCAACCGCACTAATTTCCGTATCATCATGACGCTTCTGGCGATTTTGAGGGTCCAATAAAACAGCTTGAATATAATCCGTCACATCGTGTGAGAACGTATATAAATTACCGTGAGCAAATAAGATACCAATGGGGCGTGTTTCAACAGCTTCATCATGGTATGAGATAACATCGATGACCATTAGCGATTCATCGGCAGAAGTATCATATTCCATACGAACTGCCTCGTTATTATCAACCGCATAACCTATCATTTCACTGGTCAAATGATGAGTAATCACTAACTCTTCCCTATCATCTGAAGTCATGTTTGGCACATGATACCATGTAAATTTTTTAAATACTTTAACTGTTTCGATCATCTCTATACGTCACATTCGCTGGATTTGCTAAAATTGAGGTCGCTATTATTTTAAAACCTTCACGTTTATAAAACTGTTGTGCTCGCTTATTAATACGTACAACTTTAAGTTCCAAAGGTCGTCGTACTTCTTGGCGCGCCCACGTCAATAATTGCTGGCCAATCCCTTGATTTTGCCACCCTTCCTTAATAAAAAGTAAATGTAAAAAGCTGTCTTCTTCTGAAAGTGATGCAAAACCGACAATTTCTTCTTCAATGATCGCTACCTGCACATGTTCACCTTGCGTGACTGTCACAAAATCTTCTAGACGTGGGTTTTTTACCCAAGGGAAACTAGCTAAACGTGTGTCTAAGTAAATGCGCGCAAGCGCAGTCGCATCGTCTGGTCGCATTGCACGTAATTTTAAATGATTATTGGCTAAAGTCTTTTTTTGCTTAATCATTAATCTTAATGTGTCTTTCTTAATCTGATTGTCCAGGCATATTTAACTTATCACACCATAACCATTTCCTATTAACTTAGAAACGGTCATAAATGCCATAAGAATGCCTAAAACCTATGGTTTATATTATAACAGTTTTTGTTACGTTGAGTGAGTTAGGACTTGTTGAATATAATCCTGTTTTAACAATCAACTATTATCAGAAAAAGCGGACAACTCTTTGTTCACTTCAATGCCAAACTCACATTTTACAGCACAACAATTAACAATATTATTTCCGATAGGTACAGTAATTGTCATTAGCCCGACCACGAATTTGAATTATTCTGCAAAAAAAAAGCAAACCAGGTACGGTTTACAGTAAATATTTATATTAATTAACGCTTATTACCACGCTTAGCTTTTCTAATTTTGCGCTGAATCTCACGCTCTTTTTCCGCTTTTAATTCACGTTGACGGCGAATTTTAAATGGATTTTGTAAGAAAAATGTCTGAATCGTTTGGAACAAGTTTCCAACAACCCAATACAGCGACAAAGCGCTTGGTACGGCTATTGCGGAAAAGAAGATAACAACAGGGAAAATATACGGCATTGCTTTTGTTATCCCCGTTTGCTCTGGGTTAGACTGCATTGATAACCAAGATGAAGCAAATGTGAAAATTGCAGCTAAGATGGGTAATACAAAGTACGGGTCACGATTCCCGAGTTGTAACCACAAAAATTGACCTGATCTTAAAACTGGCGAATTATAAATACCTTGATACAAGGCAATCAAAATTGGCATTTGTACAATCAAAGGCAACATTGAAGCAAAGGGATTGACCCCTGCGTCCTTATACAGCGCCTGCTGTTCTGCCATCATCAATTGACGACTCTCAGTGTCTTTACCTGGATACTTGGCTTGCAACGCCTTTAAAGCCGGTTGAACAACTTGCATTTTCATCATTGATTGAATTTGATAAACCATCAACGGTAAAATCAAAAAACGAATCAAAACTGTGAAAATAATAATACCAATACCATAACTATTGCCAAACCATGCTGATGTCCCTAAGATAGCTGATGTAAATGCCGCAACAATCGCACTCCAAAAGCTGTGCGATGCAATATGTCCCTCAAAGGTTACACTAGCAATAACAATAATAACCAGCGCTACAACAGCCAATATAAGTGGTAATGGTCCAATTCTCTTTAAAATATTTTCAAAACGTTTCATCAATTATTTTTCTACTTTCAGTATTTGAGCTAATTGTAGCACATGGATCATCTGTTCTTTAATGAATTTTTGACTCTTGTGAGCCACTGCTGGACGTGCAATTACCAATAAATCTAGCTCATTTGGTAATTGCGGTTTTAATTCCAAAATACTTTGCCGAATACGACGTTTCACCCAAACACGATCGTGTGCCTTACCTACCTTTTTACTGACAGAAAGTCCTAGTCGAAAATGTTTTTGCTCTGATTTATGCAATTGATAAACAATAAAGTATTTATTGGCAACAGATTGGTGTTTATTAAAAACAACCTGAAAATCTGCTGGTTTTTTAATTCGAAAAGTTTTTCTCATTAGATTTAATCTCACTTGAGGTGCTCACATGGCCGTTAACCATACTGCTCACAATTTTTAATAAATAAAAAAGCCACTGCATAGCAGCGACCTTGTTAGGCAGATAGAACCTTGCGGCCCTTTGCACGACGGCGAGCCAAAACTTTACGACCGTTGCTCGTGCTCATACGCTTACGGAATCCGTGTACGCGTTCACGATGACGCTTCTTTGGTTGGTATGTACGCTTCATGTGTGTTCACCTCCATTCGCGATTTTTACCTGCAAAAACTTTGCAATTCGACATTAATCATAACATGGATCAACTTCATTAGCAACCTTATGCCACCAATTAAATATAATCAAAATTTAGCTTCTCAATACTATGCGTGTTTACGTCTGACCACTTCATACATTCACTATGATATAACTACGTCAATATCTGATTATGATAAGGCCACATTATGATGAACAGTTTGTACATCTTCATCAGATTCAAGGACATCAACTAATTTTTCAAATACGGCTAAATCATCCCCACTTAAAGTCATCTCAGATTGTGGTAGCATGCTAATTTCTGTCGTCGTAAATTCAGTTACCCCACTTTGGCGCAAAGTTTCGATAGCTTTATGCAAATCACTGGGTTCAGTATAAACAACAACCTGATCATCTTGTTGTTCAGCATCACGTACGTCTACTTCTGCATCTAACAGGTTCTCCAACACAGTATCAGCATCATTACCCTCAAAAACAATGACACCAGTTTCGTCAAACAGGTAGCTGACCGATCCTGCTGCGCCGAAATTACCACCATTCTTGTTGAATGCTGTCCGTACATTTGTTGCAGTACGGTTAACGTTGGATGTTAATGTGTCCACAATAATCAGCGAACCATTAGGTCCGAAACCTTCATAACGACCCTTAATAAATGTTTCGTCTCCTGAACCACTTGCTTTTTCAAGCGCACGTTCGATCACATGTTTTGGTACTTGTGCTTGCTTAGCACGTTCAATCACAAACTTTAATGTCGAATTGGCTTCTGGATCAGCACTGTTACCTTGTTTGGCAGCAGCATAAATTTCAATACCATACTTACTATTAGTTTTTGCGGCGGCGCCATCTGTCTGCGCCTTTTTCATCTTAATGTTTTCCCATTTGCGTCCCATGTTCTACCTCATGACATTTATATCTTTTACTATTATAACGGTTTCTAATCACTTTGCATCAATCATTCTCTATTTTATGATGCGATATTGTCCTGGTTTTAAATCAGCAATGTGATAATCACCAATATGAGTACGAATCAACCGTAAAGTTGGTATCCCTACTGCCGCTGTCATACGTCGCACCTGACGATTACGACCCTCTTTAATTTTAAGTTGAATAAAGCTCGTTGGCTGATTCTGACGTACACGAATTGGTTTATCGCGCTCCCACAACCATTTTGGATACGGTATGCGTTTAACCTTGGCTGGTAAAGTTAGTCCATCTTTTAAGTCAACACCCTGCTCTAACTGTTTTAACTGTTGTTTTGTTGGTATCCCTTCAACTTGAACAACATAAGTTTTATAAGCTTTGTTGTCCGGATCAGTTAGTTGATGGTTGAGCTTACCATTATCTGTTAACAATAATAACCCTTCACTATCCATGTCTAAGCGGCCAGCAGCATAAACTCGTGGTATATCAATGTAGTTAGCTAGTGTTGCGCGTCCCTCATTGTCGGTGAATTTAGTTAGAACGTTATATGGTTTGTTAAATAGTACAATCATAGCATTAATTATAACATAGCTTAAAAGGCGAACAGATGTCTACTCGTTTTTTAAGGTCTTAACCTTTTCTTTACTATTCACAAGGTTATAAAAAACAAGTCACAACCTTGTGTACGAGTAGCTTTTTAACTTTGATTAACCACAAGGGTGTTCACAAGTTATCCACATATCCACAGCTTGTGATTGCCAAATTGTGGATAATGTTCATAACGAATCTCAAATAGTGTCCTTACCCACTTTTAAATGTGCACAACATTGTTCGTTTGTGGATAACTCGCACATTTGTTCGTTTTTGTATCCACAAAGTGTTTACTATTTTGTCCACAGCTGTTGATATTCTCTAAAGTTGTCTCTCAGCTGTGGAAAACTTATTTCCTTACTGTTATAATAAATCTTGCTACTTCTTTAAATAGATAAGTGAGTCGATCGGTCGTCATGTTAATTCGAATTGATTTACCATCAATTTCGCACAGCGACCGATATATTAGGAGATATTTTTGTGACAAAACCCATAACAAAAGAAGAATTGTGGAATCAAATCAAAGCCAAATTCTATCAAGAAATTGGCCCGGTTTCGTTCGACACGTACATAGAACCACTTTCGCCGGTTACCTTAACAGAGTCTAGCATTATCCTAGAGGTACCAGCTGATGAGAGTACGGATATTATTGATAATTGGAATAAATCCTACGCGATGAGTTTTGTACAATATGCCATGGAAATTGCAGAAGGGTTTATTAAGCCGGAATTACGGGTAGCACAAACACTCACGAAACCCGCACAAGTTCTCAATGACAATTTATCATTTACACGTGAATCTGACTTAAATGAGAACTTTACGTTTGACAAATTCGTTGTTGGCACAGGTAATGAAAATGCCTATGCCATCGCACGTGCAGTTGCTGAAGATCCTGGTCGTGTCTACAATCCATATTTAATTTATGGTGGTGTCGGCTTAGGGAAAACACATCTGATGCAAGCAATTGGCAATGCGTATTCGAAAACCACACCCAGTGCACGTATCAAATATGCAACAGCCGAAGATTTTCTAAACGATTTTACCGAATCTCTGCGAGCAGGAGAGGGCGCAACTGCAGCGTTTAAAAAAGAATATCGCACCGTTGACTTGCTACTTATTGATGATATTCAGTTTTGGTCGGGCAAAGAAAAAGTTCAAGAAGAATTTTTCAACACATTTAATGTCCTAACCAAAACTGGTAAACAAATTATCATGACTTCAGATAAGTTACCAACCGAGATTGTTGATTTACAATCTCGTCTAACTTCTCGCTTTGAAGCAGGGATATCAATGGACATTCAAAAGCCTGATTTGCCAACGCGTGTTGCTATTTTGAAAAATTTGGCCGAAACAGACAATTTAACAATTCCAAATGATGTATTAGAGCTGATTGCTGATAAAATCGATTCTAATATTCGCACGTTGGAAGGTACTTTCCACCGATTTGAAGCGATGTTAAGGTTTAGAAATAAACCCGCCACAAAAGAAACGGCACAACAAATATTAGGTGATCTAAATATTAACCAAGGTTTTAAAATCACAGTTGAACGCATTCAACAAGTTGTGGCTGACTATTACATGCAGACAATCGCCGATCTCAAAAGCACCAGCCGGAAAAAAGATCTCGTGACAGCTCGTCACGTTGCCATGTATTTGACACGAACTTTGACAAATGAAAGCTTACCAGATATTGGCAGAGCTTTTGGTGGCAGAGATCATTCCTCGGTGTTACATGCAACCAACAAAATTACCGAAAAAGCTGAATCAGATGCCCGAACAAAAGAAATGCTCGATGCATTGACTGACGAGATCAAAAACGGTAAATAACTGATTGTGGATAAAGAAGAACAACTATGACGTTTTTCCCACAGCATTGTGCACAACTAAAAGTTATAGCCTTATTATACACAACCCGCTTTTCCCCAACTTTCACAGCCCTTATTATTACTACTAGATTTTTAATTAACTTATTTAAAACAATTAATCCGCTGGATTGCTCACATAAAAAGGAGAATACCTGATGCAATTTTCAATTAATCGTCAAGCTTTTATCAAAGCATTAAATGATGTCTCACGTGCTATTTCATCTCGAACAACAATTCCTATTTTGACAAATATCAAAATTCTCTTAAACGATGAAGAATTAGTATTAACCGGATCAAATGCAGATATTTCTATTGAAACGCGAATTGACCAGTCAGATACAGCGGCACAACTCGTTATTAAAAAAACTGGTGGCATTACACTACCCGCAACGTTTTTTTCTAATATTGTCAAAAATTTGCCAGCAGATGATATGACATTAGCCGTTGAAGGCGTTCGTGCAAGTATCACTTCAGGCGCATCAGATTTTACAATTAATGGTCAAGATGTCCGTAACTATCCACAATTACCAGAAATGGATGATGTGCAGAGTTTAAGTGTTTCAGCAGCGCAATTAATTGATATTATTTCACAAACAAAAATTTCAGCATCCACACAAGAAAGTCGACCTATCTTAACGGGGATTCATTTAGCATTAGATGGTACAGATGTTAAGGCAGTAACCACAGATTCACACCGTTTATCACAACGGATTGTGACATTAACTGGCACAGATGCGCATATTCAGGCTGATGTGATTATTCCAGCTAAGTCATTTAATGAATTACAGAGCCTACTTGAAGGACAAGACCGTGTGGACATCAAACTAGCTACAAATCAAGCGATGTTTGATTTAGGACATACATCATTTTATTCACGCTTATTAGAGGGGAACTATCCAGAAACTGATCGATTAATTCCGACTGAAAGTACAACACAATTAACAATTGAGGCTAGTACATTACTTGGTGCCATTGGCCGAGCAAGTTTGTTAAGTCATGAAAGTCGAAATAACGTCGTACAGCTAACTTTAACTAGCGGTGTTGTGACTTTAAAAGGGACATCACAAGAGGTTGGTGAAGTTCAGGAAGAGTTGGTAGCTCAATCAGTTGACGGTGCTGATTTAGAAATTTCATTTAACCCAGACTATGTTCGAGATGCATTACGTATATTTAGTGGTAAGTCTGTTGATGTGAAATTTACCAGTAACTTACGTCCATTTACAATTACACCAGCTGGTGAAACAGATAATAAGCAATTACAATTAATTACACCAGTACGCACATTTTAAGCAATAGTCGCTAGAATAGACTGATTTACGTTCTCAATAAATTTAATCGAAAATAAACAAAAATCCTTAAAACGTCCTAAAATCGCTTAAAAACGATTTTAGGACGTTTTTTAAAGAACTTAAGATGAAAAAATGGTATAATACTCAAGTAACTAATATGACGAAAAATGTAAAAATCACAACTGAATACATCACACTCACTCAATTGCTCAAAGAAGAAAATATTATTTCTTCTGGTGGACAAGCTAAATACTATCTCATGGATTTTCCGGTGATGCTTAATGGCGAGGAAGAAAACCGTCGTGGTAAAAAATTGTACGACCATGATCAGATTATCATTGACGGTGAAACGTACGTTATCGAATTAGCGGAAAATGTTGATGAGCTAATCGCAGCGACACAACAAGAAAAAGATGAGCGTGCTGCCGCTGCCAAAAAGACCATTCGTAATGATCGCATCAAAGCACAAAAGGCCGCTGTCGCTAAAGAACGTAAAGAAGCACGTTTTGCAGAATTACGTCGTAAAAATGGCACACGCGCTGGTGGATTTGGGAGATCAAAGCAAGGTACTAGAGGACCAAAGGGGCCGGGTTCTTGGAACTCAAATCGTTAAAGCTCACAAATTATCGTAATTATGCTGATTTAGCGTTGGATTTTAGTGAGGGCATTAATGTGTTTTTGGGTGAGAATGCGCAAGGAAAGACGAATTTGTTGGAGAGCATTTACGTTTTAGCTTTAGCGCGTTCGCATCGTACGAGTAGTGATAAAGATTTAATTCGTTGGCAAGAAAAAGAAGCAACCATTAGTGGTCGTGTAAAGAAAAATATTAGCGAAACGCCATTATCTTTGCATTTTTCTAACAAAGGCAAGCGCGCACGTGTTAACCATCTGGAACAATCCAAGTTATCTCAATATATTGGCCAATTGAATGTTATTTTATTTGCACCAGAAGACCTCGAGTTGGTTAAAGGGGCACCTAGTGTTCGCCGACGATTTATTGATATGGAATTTGGACAAATGAATCCATTGTATTTATACAACACAACACAGTATCGCCGTATATTAAAGGATCGCAATGCCTACTTAAAACGATTGCAACTCAAGCAAACGACAGATACCATGTTTTTGGACGTCTTAACATCACAATTAGTTGATGTGGGCGCCCAAGTACTATTAGCGAGGCAGGGCTTTTTAGAAAAATTACAACAGGCAGCACAGCCGATTCATGCAACGATTTCTAATCAGCAAGAGACGCTAACACTCAAGTATCAAAGTGCTGTTGAAGTTAATCAAGGCATAGACTTAGAAACAATAAAATCAGCCTTTGAATCAGCTTTAATGCGGCAGCGACCACGCGAAATTATGCAAGGGTCAACACTTGTTGGGCCACATCGTGATGATATTCAATTCATTGTTAATGAGAATGATGTGGCAGTCTTTGGCTCGCAGGGCCAACAAAGAACAACAGCTTTAGCCATTAAATTAGCTGAAATAGATTTGATGCAGCAAGAAACGGGAGAATATCCGGTTTTGCTACTAGATGATGTTTTAAGTGAATTAGATGCTAATCGTCAGACACACTTACTGTTGGCGATTCAAGATAAAGTTCAAACATTTATAACGGCGCCATCATTAAGTGATGTTGCACGGCAGTTGATTCATGAACCTAAAGTGTTTCACGTCCAGCAAGGTCGTATTGATGTCGAAGAAGAGGCGCAATCATGAGTAAGTTGCGTGATTAACCTGTTGCAAATCAGGTTTTATTATATTCAACTATCTGGAGAAAAATATGTCTGAAGAAAATAATAAAGCAGTAGAAAATATTGATGGCATCGTTACGGATGATGAAGAAATTCGTCAATCTAGTACGGTTGATGCCAGCGCTGGTGATTATAATGCAGACCAAATTCAAGTACTGGAAGGTCTTGAAGCGGTACGTAAGCGACCAGGAATGTATATTGGAACGACAACAGCACAAGGTTTGCACCACTTGGTCTGGGAAATTGTTGATAATGGTATTGATGAAGCCTTAGCTGGTTTTGCAACACATATCACGGTAGCCATCGAAAAAGATAATTCAATTACGGTTACAGACGATGGTCGTGGTATTCCAGTTGATATCCAAAACAAAACTGGAAAACCAGCGCTTGAGACAGTGTTTACTATTTTACACGCTGGTGGTAAGTTTGGCGGTGGCGGTTATAAAGTTTCTGGTGGTCTTCATGGGGTTGGTGCATCAGTTGTTAACGCGTTATCAACTGACCTAGATGTTAGAGTTATTCGTGATGGGCAAGTCTATTATATGGATTTCAAGACCGGTCGCGTGAACACCAAAATGGTTAAGTTAGATGAAAAGCCAACGATTAGCCGTGGGACAATTGTCCACTTTAAACCAGATACAGATATTTTTCGTGAAACAATAGAATTTAGCTACAATACTTTATTGACTCGTGTCCGAGAATTAGCTTTTTTGAATAAAGGATTACGTATTTCAATTACTGATAATCGACCAGAACAGTCAGTGACTGAAAGTTTTCACTTTGAGGGTGGGATTAAAGAATATGTAGCTTATTTAAATGCTGATAAAACAGCTGTATTCCCAGATCCAGTGTATGTTGAAGGTGAAGAAAATGGCATCGTTGTTGAAGCGGCACTGCAGTATACCACTGATATTAAAGATAGTTTACGAACATTTACTAATAATATTAATACCTATGAAGGTGGTACCCATGAAACAGGCTTTAAGACAGCCTTGACACGTGTTATCAACGATTATGCCCGTAAACATGGGCAACTTAAAGATAATGCGGAAAGTTTGACAGGTGAAGATGTACGAGAGGGGATGACAGCAATTGTCTCAATCAAGCATCCAGATCCACAATTTGAAGGGCAAACGAAGACCAAGCTAGGTAATTCAGATGCGCGTCAAGCGACTGATCGTATGTTTTCAGAGACTTTTAGTCGTTTCATGATGGAAAATCCACCAATTGCTAAGCAAATTGTTGAAAAGGGTATTTTGGCACAAAAGGCCCGTCTGGCAGCTAAGCGTGCACGTGAAATGACGCGTAAGCAGTCTGGCTTGGAAATTAGTAATTTACCTGGAAAACTAGCCGATAATACCTCTAATGATCCATCTATTTCGGAATTGTTCATCGTCGAGGGAGACTCGGCCGGTGGTTCAGCTAAACAAGGGCGTAACCGTTTGACTCAAGCTATCTTACCAATTCGTGGTAAGATTTTAAATGTTGAGAAGGCGACTTTGGATAAGGTACTAGCTAACGAAGAAATCCGTTCATTATTCACAGCAATGGGTACAGGATTTGGTGAAGATTTTAACGCTGGAAAAGCGAATTATCACAAAGTGATTATTATGACCGATGCCGACGTTGATGGTGCACATATTAGGACGTTGCTGTTAACATTGTTTTATCGCTACATGCGACCATTAGTTGATGCTGGGTATATTTATATTGCACAACCACCTTTGTATGGTGTGGCGCTTGGTAATTCTAAAACACGAGAATATTTAGATTCTGATGAAGAACTTGAGGCATATTTAGCGCAATTACCATCAAATATTAAGCCAAAGGTACAACGTTATAAGGGACTAGGAGAGATGGATTTTGATCAGCTTGCTGATACAACAATGGATCCTTTAAATCGTCGTTTATTGCGTGTTGACCCTGCAGATGCTGAGGCAGCCGATAGTATCTTTGATATGTTAATGGGGGACGATGTTGCCCCACGTCGTGAATTTATTGAAGAAAATGCGGTGTTTGTTGAGAATTTAGATATTTGATATATACCGTATTGATTTAACGTTAAGTTTGAATGATAGCATTCAAGCGGGTACATAGTAAGAGTTCAAAAAATTGACCAAGGAGTAACAAATGTCTGAACAAAATGACACGCGCATTCGCAATGCGAATTTGTCTGAACAAATGAAAACATCATTTCTATCGTATGCAATGTCAGTTATTGTGGCGCGTGCTTTACCTGATGTTCGTGATGGTATGAAGCCTGTTCATCGTCGTATTTTGTATTCGATGATTGAACAAGGGAATACACCCGACAAACCGCATAAAAAATCTGCACGTATTGTTGGAGACGTTATGGGTAAATATCATCCACACGGTGATTCGGCGATTTATGAATCAATGGTGCGTATGGCGCAACCATTTTCATACCGTCACATGTTAGTGGATGGTCATGGTAACTTTGGTTCGGTCGATGGTGACAGCGCTGCGGCTATGCGTTATACTGAAGCGCGTTTATCTAAAGTTGCTATGGAAATGGTCCGTGACTTGAATAAAGACACGGTTAATTTTGTGCCCAACTATGATGGTGAAGAGCGAGAACCTGAAGTACTACCTGCACGTTTTCCAAATTTGTTAGTCAATGGTGCGACTGGGATTGCCGTTGGTATGGCAACAAATATTCCAACACATAACTTGGGTGAGGTTATTTCAGCCATTCATATTCTGATGAATAACCCAGAAGCAACAACAACTGATTTAATGGAGGCATTGCCGGGACCTGATTTTCCAACAGGTGGTATTGTCATGGGTAAGTCAGGCATTCGACGTGCTTATGAGACAGGACGTGGTCGTGTAACAGTGCGTGCCAAGGTTGATATCGAACAAACCAAGACAGGGAAAGAACAAATTATTGTTACTGAGTTGCCTTACGCTGTTAATAAGGCACGTTTGATTGAGCGTATTTCTGAGCTTGCGCGTGATAAGCGTATTGAAGGCATTACTGCAATTCGTGATGAATCAGATCGTGACGGTTTGCGTGTATCTATTGATGTACGTCGTGATGCGTCAGCTAGTGTGATTTTAAATAATTTATATAAAGAAACTTTATTGCAAACAAACTTCAGTTTCAACATGTTAGCAATTAATGGTGGAAAGCCTCAAACAATGGGCCTCAAAGAAATTTTAGAGGCTTATCTCGTACACCAGCGAGAAGTTATTCGTCGTCGTACGGCCTTTGATTTGCAGAAGGCACAGGCGCGTGCACATATTCTTGAAGGCTTGCGGATAGCGTTGGACCATATTGATGCCATCATTGGTATTATTCGTTCATCTAAAACATCTGAAGAAGCTAAGAGACATTTGATTGATGGTTACGCACTAAGCGATAAACAAGCACAAGCGATTTTAGACATGCGTTTGGTGCGCTTAACAGGCTTAGAACGTGATAAGATCGAAGATGAGTATCAGAAATTAGTTGAATTAATTACTGATTTGAAAGATATTTTGGCACATGAGCATCGTGTTGATGATATCATTTATAATGAATTACTTGAAATTCAAACAAAATTTGGAGATCCACGTCGCACAGAACTACAAGTTGGTGATGTGACAAATATTGAAGATGAAGATTTGATTGAAGAAGAAGCAGTCATCGTTACATTAACACGTAATGGTTACATTAAACGTGTACCACAGGCGGAATTTAAAGCCCAAAATCGTGGTGGTCGTGGTGTTCAGGGGATGAACGTTAATGATGAGGACTTCGTTGATCAGATGGTTGCCACATCAACACATGATACGTTACTCTTTTTCACAAATAAGGGCAAAGTCTATCGGATGAAAGGCTATGAAGTACCTGAATATGGCCGTCAAGCCAAGGGTATTCCAGTTGTTAATTTACTGAATTTTGAAGGTGACGAAAAAATTCAGACTGTAATCACTGTGAAAGGTGAGGCGAGTGAAAGCCAAGATTATCTATTCTTTGTGACACGACAAGGTGTCGTTAAGCGTACTGCTGTGAGTGAATTCTCAAATATTCGAACAAATGGGCTAAAGGCTTTGACGTTGCGTGATAATGATGAAGTCTTATCTGTTCAAATTACTGATGGAACACAGAGTATTATTATTGCTACAAAAGATGGGTATTCTGTTCGTTTTTCTGAAGAAGATGTCCGTATTATGGGCCGTGCTGCTGCTGGTGTCCGAGGTATTCGCTTACGTGAGGGAGATCTAGTTATTGGTTCTGATGTTTTGAGCCAACAAGATAATGTATTGATCATCACCGAGAATGGTTACGGGAAACAAACACCTGCTACAGAGTACCCAATTAAAGGGCGTGGTGGTAAGGGTATAAAAACAGCTAATATCACTGAGAAAAATGGCTCATTAGCTGGTATGATTATTATTAATGTTAATAAAGATATTATGGTAACAACGACTCAAGGCGTAATGATTCGCTTTGCTGCATCAACTGTGAGCCAAACAGGACGAGCAACAATGGGTGTTCGCTTGATTCGCTTAGAAGATGGCGCACAAGTGGCTACCCTAGCTAAAGTCGATCATGAAGATGAACCACTTGATGAAGTGACTGAAGATGTTCCACGTGAAACACCATTAGATAGTAATCAACTTGATCAGGTTACTGATTTATTAGATCGTGCCTCAACAGATGATACCTCAACCGAAGAATAGTAAATGTTTGAGTAACATCATTACAATAAAAAACCGATGACTGTTAATGTCATCGGTTTTTTATTATGAACGTCCTTTTTTTATTGTAAAAAGACTAAATACGTAATCTACCATATAACCTCCATTGTCAGTGAGATAAATTATAATACGAAAAAAATGGTTATATCACTTGACGAGGAGGCTAACTTTATTTAATTATCATCTGGTGTAATGTCTTTACGGCTCCCATGAGTGTAGCGATGTGTCCGGCGTGGTGAATCTGGAATAATAATCCACGCCAAAATATAAAGTACAATACCAGGAATAACTGGGAAGATAGAGAGAATAACATATATTACACGAACAATTGTTGCATCCCAACCAAAATATTCCGAAATGCCACCGATAACACCACCTACCATGCGGTTATTACGTGATCGCGTTAATTGCTTTTTATGAGTCATAATTAATCTCCTTTTAATTGAAATAATTGGTATTAATACACCTTAATTGTACCAGAATTAGTTGTTGCGTCAATTGTAAAGCGCGGGTCATCTCCAAAGAATCCACGTTTATAATTGCTTGTATCTTTATCAAGATGACTACTATCTGTGCGTTCAATTTTAATACTGCCAGAATTGGAGTTTAAGTCAAAGTAGAAATCTTGCGTTTCTGGTGTTGTCATGCGAACACGCCCACTACTAGTTTTCAATTTAAGATCACTAGTTAGTTTATTGATTCGTAAACGAACAGAACCAGAATTGATCTTTATTTTGCCACCACCGGTAAAGTGATTAATGTCCGCTGATCCAGAGGATAGGTCGATTTGAGCTTGATTAATTGTGGTGTGGTCAAGTTTAGTATGACCTGAGCGACTATCAATTTTTGCGGTTTCAAAGAGTATGTGATCAGCTTGAATATTACCAGAGTGCGCTTGCCAGTCAGCATGTTTAGCTTGAATATGCTGGGCTTTAAAGTTAACAGATTCGATATTAACATTGAAGTTGGCTAAAGTAATATCTTGTACTAATATATTGCCATTACGATTAATAATGGTAATATCACTGTTTGTTATAGATTTTGGTAGACCAATATTAATTAATTTACGTACATGGAAAATGAGTGGGGAATCACCTTGAGTTACTGAAATATGATCATCTGTCTCATGTATAGTGGCAAAATATCGGCTGTTATCACGACTGAAATACTCATCTAAAGTGATCAAATCAAGTTTATCATTTGTATAAAAATGGACGGTTGCATCTTTATAGTCAAAAATTAGTGATTGCGTGCTGATTGGAATTTGGGCGTTATGATGAGCTGCAGCCCAGGATGGCATTTTAAAATTTCCAGAGTCGAACATGCTCTCTTCGTTGTTGTCGTTATCATCAAACTTATAATATTTTCTACCAATACGGGCACCATCATGATCAACATGTAACCAATCGCCAAGGTTTACTTTATCATTTTTACCATCAATAACAATATCATCACCTAATCTAACACCTTTACCGTTGATGTGTAAATTACCAATATGCACGCCGTCATCAGAAAAGTCTACAAAGGGTTTTTTGTTTTGATTGGATTTGGATTGATGCTCATCGCTTGTATGTTGTTGACTTATATCGCTGAGGACGCTTTCTATATCACCCAATTGATCAAAGGCATCATCGAGTGCTTCATCGTGCGAACGATCCTGTTTAGCAAAGTCTTGATAAGCTTCAAGCAAATCAGCGACAAGCTCTTCTTTGAATTCAGTTAATTGGTTATTTGGTGTGTATTGTGAGAAAAGGACATCCAAACGCGTGCGTATTTCCATTTCTATACTTGTCATAGATTGTCTCCTTCAGTTACTTCGCCACTGATTAGGTGACTAATGATGTTTTTGGCGAATTGCCACTCGTTCAAAGCAGCTTCGAGATGTTGCCTACCTGAACTAGTAATTTTATAATACTTACGGCGGGCACCCTGTGTTTCATCGCCCCAATAGCTCTCAATTTCACCAATTTTTTCTAAACGACGAAATGCAGTATAAAGCGTGGCTTCATTAAGGCTATATTGATTATCACTTAGGCTACGAATAGATTTTGATACTTGATAGCCATAGGAATCACCTTGGCTGAGAATGTTTAATATAATCGTATCTGTGTGACCACGAATAAGATCTTTAGAAATATCCATTTTGCCACCTTCTTTTAACTTATAAGTATAGCATAAAACAAATTACTGTGTTTGTCAAAGTAATTTGTTTTATGAGGCTATTAAGTTGAATCAATATGGTGTTAACAAAGTATCATGTGGCAGCTGGCATAGTAAATCACAATTAATTGATGTTATTTACAGGGATTTTTGCTATTGTAGATTTAATATAAGCATGTCATATAAAAGCGCACATGTAGTTAGACTGAATCTGATTACATGTGCGCTTTTTAAATTTAATATTGCCAAGAGGACAGATTATTATTTGCCAGATACTTAATTCGGTTTTGAAACTGTTCTAAAGATTCTGGTTCAGTTTGGCTCATCCATACTGAGATAAAGCCCATAAGTGTTTCAATAAGATATTCAGTCGCTAGATTATCATTGTATGACGACTCATTTAACGTATGTTGAAGGAGGATTGATTTATATTTTGACTTAATAAATTGCATCCACACACCTTTAATGTAAGGACGTGTGTATAAAATATGTAGTTCATTTTTTTTACTGTAAAGTAAAGGGGCCATATCATCTATAAAAACTGCCATAACGTCATCATTAGTCGCCAGCCTGTCTGCCACTCTCATTTTAATATTTTGATCAACTTGGTGTATGATAGCATAAACTAAATCATCATAGGATGGGAAATATGACGTAATCTGTTCTGCTGATAGGCCGGATAAAGCTTGAATATTTTCAAGACTTGGCGCCTCATCTCTACTATGATACATGCTTTTTACAAAGGATGATAAAATGAGTTTTTCTTCTTTACTATCAAAGGGTTCATCGATAAAAAAAGCCATTGGTAGTTGAAAATTTTCAATAATATGTAACATCATTTCAGTTGTTGGATGCGCTACACCGCGCTCCCAATTAGATACAGATTGAAATGAAATATATAACTTTTCAGCAAATTCTTGTTGTGTTAGTTCGTTTGTTTTTCGAAGTTGCTTGATTTTTTCGCCAATACTCATTCATACCTCTATCAGTTAGTTTAATGTTTACATTATACAGCAAAATAACGAAAACACCTACTATTCGTGATTTAATGAACAATAAGTATTTATTATAAATTTATGTAGCATAGATTAACTCATTAAAAAACAACATTATATCACAAAAACTATAAAAATCAATAATATATATTGGGCTAAATTAGCAGTAATTAATTGAAATTTTTGCTGGGTTATTTTGCTACAATTTAATTGGGAGCATATCAAATTGTAGCAAAAAGATACGCTGGGGAACCCTATTCTAAAAAATAGTGAGCGATGTTTTGATTAGCGCTTGATTCACTATCTTTCGGGATAGGTTTTTTTATTTAAATTTTTAATTGTAGTCAGTAATAAGAGAGTAAAAGAAAGACATCATGAACAAAACGTATATCATACGTTTTGTTCATGACATCTTTCACTTTAGTTGATACGAAGCAAGTAGACGACTATTAATTAAAATTTCAGCAATTTCAGTAGGTGACTCAGGTGATTCTTTTTGGAGCCAATGACCAATAATGCTCATCAAGCTAGTGATTAATAGATCATGCTTGTAATCAATTGGTATAACATTTTTCTCATCTTTAAAAATTAATTGATAATGCTCCTTGATTTGTTTATCAATCAGAGTTTTCAGTTGGTAAAGAAATTGTGAATCACCATTTTGTGATAATAAAGATTTGATGATGGTACGATTTTGATCAAGATAATCAAAAGATTGAATAAAACTACGGTAAGGTGAGTCGGTTAAGTTTTCGGTAGTTTTTTTTGTTTCTGAGTGATCTAACCAAGAAATTGTGCAGTCAATATTTGTTTGCATTAACCTTGTTAAGTTGCTGATCAGATTTTGTTCAACTTTTTCTAATAAGTCATATTTATCTAAATAGTAAACATAAAATGTGCCACGACTGAGTTCAGCAACACGCGCAATGTCTGAAACGGTGAGGTTAGTAAATCCTTTCTCGTTAATTAAAACAATTAACGCTGATATAATTCGCTGTTGTGTAATTTCGTTTTTCCTTTGTCTGTTCATGAGATACTCCGATAATTATTAGACATTTTTCAAAAAATTGTATATTGATTTTGTGCCTTTTAATGACTAATATAAACTATAGTTTAAAATAAATCAACACGTTGTTCAAAAAAGGGGAATAAAATCATGCTTGGAATAGAGTGGCAAAAGATTTGGCGGAATAAATTTATGGTGATTGTTTTAATTGCTGTTATGTTGGTTCCGTCACTCTACGCTTTAGGATTTTTAAAATCAATGTGGGATCCGTATGGTGAAATTAAAAATTTACCTGTTGCAGTGATTAATGAGGATCAATCAGTCAAGTATAACGGCAAGACCCTAGCTGTTGGTGAACAATTAAAACACAATTTAGAAAATTCGAATACAATGAAATTTAGTTTTCCAAGTCAAAAAGTTGCCAACAAAGGACTTTCAGACGGTAAGTATTATATGGTTTTAACCATTCCTAAAAGTTTTTCTGAAAATGCCACAACTTTGTTAGATGAACATCCGAAAAAAATGTCTCTACACTATAGTACTAGTTTAGGACATAGTTTTATTGCGGGTCAGCTCTCTAAAACTGGAGCTGAAAGTATTGCTCGAACTATTTCTAAACAAATAACTCAAAATTATGCTGAAGCTATGTTTCAACAAATGCAGGCGTTAGGTGGTGGATTTTCAACTGCGGCAAAAGGAAACCAGCAATTAGCCGCGGGTAGTCAAAAAATACAAAATGGAAATGATAAAATTGCAACGAATTTACAAGTTCTAGCTACCA
Organism: Leuconostoc carnosum; assembly: GCF_014207505.1. GTDB lineage: Bacteria > Bacillota > Bacilli > Lactobacillales > Lactobacillaceae > Leuconostoc > Leuconostoc carnosum. The sequence continues at coordinate 16,450 of NZ_JACHGL010000008.1, read as the reverse complement.
GTAGTCTGAAATTTAGTGATGGTTCTAATACATTAACCCAAGGGTTGGGCCAGTATTTTAGTGGCGTGTCTCAGGCACAAAAGGGCAGTGCTAAGATTGCAACAGGGCTAAACAAACTGTCAGAAAAAATGCCTAGTCTTAATACTGGTGTGTCACAATTGTATACAGGCTCAACTAATCTTGAATCAGGACTCAATCAATATACTACTGGTATTGATAAAGTCAATACTGGTGCTAGTGCTCTAAATCAGGGCGCGCAGAAGTTAGTTACTGGTAGTACAGCAGTTAATTCTAGCGTTGAGAAATTATCTCATGGTTCAAATGATTTAAATACTGGCGTCATTCAATATACAGATGGGACAACAACTGCATTTAAAGCGAGTGAAAAAATTTCTAGTGGTTTGACACAGATGAATAGTGCATTAAACGATGCTGGTTCAAAAAATAAAATCCAGCAGTTACAAGCAGGATTAACAAGTTTTAAGACAGGATTAGACCAACTAAAAGCAGCTGTGAATAGCAGTAGTAATAATCAGCATGCTGGTGAAATTAATCAGCTCACCACTAGTATGGCAAGTTTGGCGGGCAATATCACGACAATTAACCAATATATGACTGGGACGCAAGCAAAGTTAAATACTGTAGCCAAAGAACAGCATCTCAGTGATCAACAGACTACAGCAATATCAAATGCGATATTGCCGACTGGAGGAGTTATCAGCGCACTTAAAGAGGCTACAAATAATCTAAGTACTTTGCAAACGCGTTTACAAACATTAGGAACAGCTGATGAAAACTCAAAGCAAGTTCAAAATGGAGTAAACCGTCTGGTTGACAGCTACGGTACTGGTGCAGAAACGACAACAGTTTATGGCGGTATCAACAGTCTTATTGGTTCAGTTCAGCAAGCAGGAGATCGCACGAATAAATTAGCAACTGGGGCAACACAGTTAACGACAGGACTTTCACAGCTTGATCAGAAGTCAAATCAGCTGGTTAATGGTGCGACACAGTTAACGAATGGTTTGACACAACTTAATGCGAATATGCCAACGTTAACCAATGGTATTAATGCTTTGGCAACAGGGAGTTCACAACTCAATACAGGAACCAGAGCATTATCTTCTAATGGCAAGCAGCTGAATACTGGTTCACAAAAGCTGACCAATGGTCTATCATCACTTAATACAAACATGCCAGTTATGCATTCAGCAATATCACAGTTGGCTAGTGGTAGCAATCAAGCAACAGCTGGGTTAGGTCAATTGACGAACCATAGTAACCAGCTATTGAGTGGTTCTCAGAAATTAACTCAGGGTGCCACGCAATTGTCTGATGGGTCAAATAAATTAGCATCAGGCTCTCAGAAACTAGGAGATGGTATTTCTCAAGTAGCCGATGGCAATAGTTTATTAGCTAATAAGCTCAGACAAGTAGGTGGTAAGGTCAGTGCAACTAAGGCAACACCACAGACTTATGAGCAATTAGCAAATCCCACTACCACAAAACATAGCGAAAAGGATACTGTACCGAATAACGGGACAGGCATGGCACCTTATATATTATCGTTATCGTTATTCATTGGTGCAGTCTCGTTTAACTTGATGTATGATTTGGTGACACCACTTAAGTATCCTAAAAAGGTTATGAGTTGGTGGGCAAGTAAAATGGCAGTTGTATATCCGTTTGCTTTTCTTCAAGGCGCGCTGATGTACTTGGTATCAGTTGTCATTGTTGGATTGAAACCCGTAAATTATGCTACGACTTTTGGCATAATCATTATGACATCCTTTGCATTTGTTACCATCGTTACGGCTCTTAATTTGTGGTTTGGAAAAGTAGGTTCCTTCTTGACAATGCTCTTGATGATAGTGCAATTAGGTGGGTCAGCTGGAACTTATCCGATTGAGCTATCAAATCATTTCTTTGAAGTTGTCCATCCGTACTTACCTATGACGTATTCTGTGAGTGCATTACGTCAGTCGTTGATGATTGGTCATTCGGCAACAGCAGATGTACTCGTCTTATTGGGAATGTTTGTGGTATTTACATTAATCATCATTAGCTTCTACATGATGAAAAAACGTAAACTCAAAAAAATTAATTATGCACACAGTTAATGAAATAATAAAAACAGTCTACTAAATGAGTAGGCTGTTTTTATTATTAATCCTTAAGAAATTGTCGGGTATTTCATAATATTTGTGTTAAAATGAAATGATTTCTAAAATATATATTTTTAAAGATTAATACTATTATTTAATCACATTGTAGTTTAATTTAGGAGAGTTTAAGATGACTGGAATTATAAAAAATAGTCAGAATAGTAGCCGTAATTTGCGATTGCGGCTTGTAGTTTATTTAAATTACATCGTCCAAGGGTTTGCGTTAATTATTTTGGCACAAACTGTGCAACAATTGAGTACATTGTGGCAGGCTTCTATTGCTAGTACCACTGCTGTTGTTTCGGCAATTGGGATTGGAAAATTGATAGCTTATCCAATTTTAGGTGAGTTATCTGACCACTTAAATCGCAAAAAATTATTGATGGTTGCGGCTGTCCTGTACTTGCTGTTTTTTACGATATTACCACTAACACATACTGTCTTTTTTGCCATTATCATAACAACATTAGCTGGATTAGGTAATGCCGCTTTAGATGCTGTGGCATATCCAACATTGTTAGAAATTAACCACGGTAATTCAAGTGGTAACGTGCTGATTAAAGCAATGATTTCATTGGGTGAAGGTATATTGCCGATTGTGTTAGTAGCCATTATGAATCGTGATATGTGGTTTGGTTGGTTATATTGGTTAGCCACAGCGATACTACTCGTGAATCTTATCCTCATGGCAACCATCAGTTCTGATAATTTCTATGTTGCAAAACCAAGTAAAAAAGTGGCGGTTAACACAAAGGACGCTACTTGGCAGTGGGATACAACAAAAATATTGTTTTTGATTTATGGTTTTAGTTCGATGTGGTTAATGATTCACTTTACTCAGTGGATTACTCGTTATTTTCATGTTGTACAATCATTTTCAACTGTTAATGCGCATTTGCTGATGAGTTTCTACAGCGTGGGGTCATTAGTCGGGGTCGGCTTGCTCTTTTTAATTACAAATCGAAGCTGGATTAAAGAAGCGAACTTACTGATAGTGACAGCTTTAGGGACACTATTAGGACTGAGTGTTGTGGTGTTGAGTCATGATATGAGGAGTGCTAGTATTGGTTGTTTCATTTTTGGTATATCTGCTGCGGGTGGTTCCTTGCAATTAGGATTGAGTCAGTTAATCACACGTTATCCTAAATTTTCTGGGCGTCTTACAGGACTTTATTTCTTTTTTGGTAGTATTGCGTTCTTCGTGATGCCAATTGTAACTGGCTTTTTTGCTACGAACCATCTACCAAGCATCATGTCAAGTTTGTTAGCCGTTGCTGGTTTGAATTTGGGTATTGTCCTATTTAATTTTTACCACTCACGCCGACAAAATTTGAAGTAGCACCAGGCTTTGTAGAGAATAGGGGGAACAATATGCAAAGAATAAACCAATACCGTACTGTGAGTTTATACCTTATATTTGGTGTGTTGACCACCATTATTAATATTCTTTCTTATTACATGTTATTAGAATGGCATGTTAATATTCAAGTGGCTGTCGTGATTTCTTGGTTATTATCAATACTATTTGCTTATAGCACTAACAAAATTTGGGTTTTTCAATCATCGTCACAATCATTTCGTGGCATTATTCGAGAAATGAGTCTGTTTTTTTCAGCTCGCGTTATCACATTACTAGTTGAGATGATTATTATTTGGTTTGGTGTACAGTTACTACGACAAAATCCAATTGTGTGGAAAATAATTGATAATATTGTCGTTGTATTAGTTAATTATATATTCAGTCAACGCGTTATTTTTCAGACTAAAACATCTTAGTTTTCAGCTTGAGATGTGACAATGTATGCTTTACGGCAAAATAAAACAAGTGTACAATATATGCCAATAGTGCTGGATAACTCACTTGAATGTGAGTGACAGGAAAGTTACTTGAGGGGGAATCATAATGAATTCAAAAAAGAGACAAGGTAAAGAGCAGCTATTGTTAAATGAGGCATATGACCTGATTTTAAATCCTAAGACATTAGAGAAAGAACGTATTGCGCTATTGTCATTTAAAAATGCGATTGAATCAGGTAAGAATTTTGAGAGTGCGTTGATGCATTTGGTAAAGACGGTAAAAGAATTAGCAGTTTCGCAGCTAGACCACCGTTCAAAATTGAGTCCAGCTGTCAATAAATTTTACATAGTTATTGCCACTACGGGATAAATCGAGAACTGAGGTAGTGTGTTTTTAGATAGCGAGCTGATGAATGATATTAAAAAGGCGCAACGTTATTAGTAACTAAACTAATAACGTTGCGCCTTTTTATAATACCTATAAAATTGTTGTTTTGGTTGGTTCTGGTGCCGTAGCGCGTAGTGCAATATAAAATTCTGAACGTAAGACAAGAATATAAGGTAAAGTAAATAAATTAGCGATACCAAAAGTGATCAAATTTAATATATACCAGCCAATCAGACTAATATACATGACAAAGAGTTGACCTTTGTAACCGTAGATTAATGATTGAGATGATTTGATGTAGGCGTTAGCACTTTTAATTGGGCGACCAGCACGTAAATCGTCACGGTATAGGTACAGGGCTTGAGAATAAGAAAAGCTTTTGATGATACCTGGGACAATTAATAAGAAAGACCATAGTGTAATATATAAGGCACGCAACAACACAATGCGGAAAGCAACACCAGTCAGCAACTGAAGACCGGCTCTAATTGGATCATGAGGTAATCTATCATCATCGCGCCAATCTATTAAGCCACTAATTGCACTTTCAGTGAAGAAATCACTAATAGCTGTTAATATGATACCGATCAATAAAGTAATAAATAGAACAAGCAAGCCAATGATTAAGATGACAAACCAATTATCATTTAAAAAATGGACTAATTCGTTTGATGAAATATTATAGTTGGCACCATTTGGTAAGGTACCTTCAATGTTGACATGATTTTGATAGGATCTGGTGTCAATAATAGTTGTTTGATGATTTATAGTCACACCAAATACTGTAAAAATCATAGGGATGAGTGATATTAAAAAAACGGTTTTAAAATGTTTAGTTACGCGTAGCCATGCGTGGCGTTTAATATAATGGGTGGTTATCATAATTAGTCGTCATTCTCCTTAAGTTAATGACATCATAACAACAAAAGAGAGCTGGTGCAAGGACTGGTACTGGTATTTTTTGGCTAGGCAATCGAAAATATACTTTTTAAAATTACCGCTCAAACTATTTATCTGCTATAATAAAACCATCATTAGTTGATAAAGATATATCAGGCGCGAAATCAAGAGAGTTAGTGGTTGCTGTAAACTAATCCGCGGATATTATCGAGTTACGCAACATAAAAAACACATGACGTATGCCGCGATAAGGCGATTTAAGTGGTGAGTCCGATGACTTACAATTTAGGTGGTACCACGGTTAAAGCCGTCCTATTTTATTGATGAATAAAATAGGACGGCTTTTTCGTGAATAAGGAGATAGATATGAATTTTATTGAAGATTTAAAATGGCGCGGTGCGCTTAATCAAGTGACTGATGAAGCTGGTTTGTTAGAAGCCATGCAATCAGGACAAATCGGGGCTTATGTTGGCACAGACCCAACAGCTGATTCTTTACATTTGGGACATTTAATTCCTTTTATGGTACTTAAACGTTTTCAGAATGCTGGCGGTAAAGCAGTGATTATTGTTGGTGGCGCTACTGGTTCTATTGGTGATCCGCGCCCAACAACTGAGCGCCAGTTATTGAGTCAAGAACAGTTGTTAATCAATGAAAAAGGTATTACAACACAAGTTACGAAGTTATTTGGGGACGATAATACGACCATTGTTAATAATAACGACTGGCTAGGTAAATTAACATTAACTGACTTTTTACGTGATTATGGTAAGTTATTTTCTATCAATGTCATGTTGAAAAAAGATGTTGTTGCTTCACGTTTGGAATCAGGTATTTCTTTCACAGAATTCACTTACCAAATTTTGCAAGCAATTGACTTTCATGAATTATGGCGTCGTGAGAATGTGCAATTGCAAATTGGTGGTTCGGATCAATGGGGAAATATCACATCAGGTGTTGATTTAATTCATTCACTTGAAGGTAGTGACGCCAATGCGTACGGGTTAACAATTCCTTTGATGACAGATGCAACAGGTAAAAAATTTGGTAAGTCAGAAGGTAACGCCATCTGGTTAAATCCTGAGAAGACATCGCCATACACTTTCTATCAATTCTGGTTGAATCAAAGTGACGAAGACGTTGTGAAATATCTGAAATACTTTACTTTTTTGGCACCAGATGAAATTGATACCTTAGCACAAACTGTTAAAACCGATCCTGGTGCGCGTGAAGCACAACGTCGTTTGGCGCAAGAAGTGACACGATTTGTTCATGGTCAAGCAGCGGTTGAGGAAGCAGAAGCATTATCAAAGGCGTTGTTTAATGGGGATGTAGCTGAGTTATCAGCAGCACAAATTGCTGATGCCTTTGGTGGGGTACCTAGTTTTGATACAGCGGCTGAAGTTAAGAATGTTGTTGATTTCTTGGTGGCTGGTGGTGTGGAAAAATCAAAACGCCAAGCACGTGAAGATGTCATGAATGGCGCAATTACTGTAAATGGTGATAAGATGACAGACGTCACAGCAGACATTGATCCTTCGACACATTACGATGGTCAATTTGTACTAGTCCGTCGAGGTAAGAAAAAGTATTTCTTAGGTAAAGTGAAGTAAGAAGGCGTACACTTTAGGCGAGCGTTTTTAGATATATTGTGGATGAAAAGGAGCTTGAATATGAAAATTTTAATGTATAATGCCGTTGAAGAAGAAGTACCTTTTATGACAGCTTGGTCAACTAAAACTGGGCATGAAGTTGTGAGAGAAGTTGGCCCATTATCTGAAGATAATGTTGATTTAGCAAAAGAATTTGATGCGGTCTCTAGTCAACAAACCACAGCGATTCCGGCAATAGTTTACAAAAAATTAAATGAATACGGTATTAAGCAAATTGCCTTGCGTCAAGTAGGGTATGATGTTTTTGATTTACCAGCTGCTTTTGAAAACCATATTCGTTTGTCTAATGTTGCGGCTTATTCTCCCCGTGCGATTGCTGAATATACTTTGACACAACTTTTTAATGTATTGCGTCACAGCAAAAAGTTTGACCGAGCCATGGCAACTGGTGATTATACTTGGGCTGCTGGTGGTCAAGCGCGTGAAATTTATCAGTTAACAGTTGCAGTAATTGGTGTTGGTCGTATTGGTACGGCTTTTGCCCAAATGCTGCATGCATTGGGAGCCAAAGTATTAGGAGTGGATCCAGTGTATCATGCACAAAATGAGGCATTTGTTGAGTACACGACATTGGACGATGCTTTATCACGTGCCAATGTTATTAGTTTTCATACACCATTAAATGATGAAACACGTGGGTTAGCTGATCAAAACTTTTTTGACAAAATTCAACCTGGTACAATTATGTTGAATATGTCACGAGGCGAAGTAGTTGATATGACTGCTTTAGAAAATGCTTTATTGTCAGGTCAATTATATGGTGCGGCGTTTGATGTAACACCAAACGAAAATGAATTTATGGATCAAAAGCAGTCACTATCCGACCTACCTGAAAACATTCAACGGTTGACCGAGTTGGACAATTTCTATTTATCACCACATATTGCTTTTTATACCAATACAGCCATTAAGAACATGGTGGAAATAGCCTTAAACGATGCGGTTACCCTAGCAAATGATGGTTACACGGAAAATGAAATTTTGAGGTGAAAAAGCTTATGCATATTGGATTTATTGGGACAGGCGTTATGGGTACTGGCATCATCAATAATTTATTGCAGGCGGGGCACCAGGTAACTGTTTATAATCGTACGCCAGCCAAAGCGGAGCCAGTTCTTGCTCATGGTGCCGTATGGGCAGAAACACCGAAAGCGGTTACCCAGCAGTCGCAGATTACTTTTACGATGGTTGGTTATCCACGTGATGTTGAAGAAGTTTGGCTGAGTAAAAATGGTGTCTTTGCGGGTGCGAGTCGAGGGGATATTTTAGTTGATATGACGACTTCTACCCCAAAATTAGCTGAACAATTGGCCCAAAAAGGTGAATCATTAGGTTTTCAAGTCTTAGATTCCCCAGTTTCTGGTGGTGATATTGGGGCTAAAAATGGCACGTTATCGATCATGGTCGGTGGTAAGACAGCAACATTCGAGGCATTGCGCCCTGTGCTGAAAGACATTGGCCAGCAAATTGTACATGCAGGTTCAGCTGGTAAAGGCCAGCATATGAAAATGAGCAACAATATCGGTGTAGCGGCGACTGTGATTACAATGGCTGAATCGATGGTATATGCCAAAGCTGCTGGATTGGATATGACATCAGCTTACAATGTCTGGCGTGCTGGTGCTGCCGGTTCTTGGTCAGTGGATAATTATATGCCCCGTGTTATGACAGGTGATTATGCTGCGGGATTTTATGCGAAGCATTTGCTTAAAGATCTACGCATCGCTTTGGATTCAGCAGCCGAAATGCACATTGAGTTACCTAGCACCAAGTTAGCTGAAAGCTTATTTGAGAAACTGAGTCAGGATCACGGTGATGAAGGTGTGCAAGCCATCGTTAAATTATGGCAGCAGTTCCAGTAAATGGGTGGGTTTTGTCTATCATGTTTCACGTGAAACATATTTTATTATGACTCATTTCAAAAATTATGAGAATAATTGGTATAATAGTTTTATATCGATAGGTTTGATGGTAAGCAAAGTCGAGCAACTTTGCTACCAATTTTAAAAGGCGCGTATGCGCCGTACATAAAGAGGTTATACATGACATTGCATATTATTCCCGATTGGCATGATTACAGCATGATATTGCCAGAATTTAATGATTCTATTCACCAAGCACAGCTTTTTCTATCACAAAATCAACAAGTAGAATTAATTTTAGTTGATTTTTTACCTAATTTACGTGGTATTCTAGCAGAAAAAAATATTGAAGCTGTATCGACATGGTCCGTATATGATTTTTTGCAGCAAATACGATTGCAGGCGGTCAAACCTGTAGCTTTAATGGATTTTTCTTGGCCTGCTGGTGCGCAGTTTATTGATTTGCCAGATCGTATTATTGTTCGCGTAGCGGATGCACATTATGCCACTGTCTGGTTAGATATGTTAACACGTTCTCGTTTTGAACGTATTGATTTAATGAGTGATAATCAACGTATACAAGAATTAATGATTGATGATCGCGGGTTTGTGTCGCGTGTGACAAGTTTTGATAAAGAGAATCACAGCGCTACAAAAGTGGATTATTTGACACCGAGCGGACAAATAGCAATGCAACAAGATCTTGAAACAGGTCACGTGGTAACAAAACAACTTTGGACAATGCAAACACATTTTGATAATTTATCACAAGTGTTAGCTGCTGCATTAAATTATCACTTGCAGCATGTGCCCGAGACAGATTATCTCATTTTTGCTCAGAGCCAACTTACTCAGTTTTTGGTTAAACATGTGTCACCCCAACAACCGACTATCTTCAGTTATCAAGCACAACGTACTAGGGCACAATTAGAACGTCATGTCTTGCTGGAAAAACCCGAACAAGTTGACTTGTCTGTTGTAGATACATTAAAACAATCAGAAATTATTGTAAAGCATGGCTATCAGTCTGATGATATGACGGTTATTCCACCTTATGTTACGGACATAAAAGCGAGTTCTCAGGCAACAATGCCAATCGTTCCGATTTATTGGTCAGCGAAAGAATTAACAGTGGCAGTATTTTCAATAGTAAGTCAGATAGTGGCGCATTATTCAAATGTTATATTATTGGTTGAGACGTCCCAAAATCATGAAGTATATGATGATATGATTGAGGCAGCAAGTTTGTCAGCAACTAATGAGCATGGTCTTATTGATGAAAATAGTCAGCAGTCCTACAAAGCTCGCTTTCAGTTTTTACCACCACAAAATGAAGCTAGCCGTCAGCGTTATATGAGCAATGTACGACTATTGATTGATCTTGACGACATACCAGATCATCATTTGCAGGCAACAGCATTAACTTATGGCATACCACAAATTAACCGCGTTCAAACAGACTATATGGTGCCCAGAGGAAACGGTCAGTTAGTCACAAACGACGAACAAATACCAACAGCATTACATTTTTATCTTGATGACTATGCTAACGTTGATAAATCCAGAGCAGTTACAATTGAAATGAGTCAGGCGTCAAATGAGGAAATGCTTTGGATTAAATGGCAGCAAGTTTTCAATAAAATCAAACAAGGGGGTCATCAGAAGTAAATGTCAAATATTTCAGTTCTTCAAATTGGATCCGATGATTGGACCCCTAAAATGCAGTCAAAAGATATTGACTGGCAATATACATCTATTTTAGATTTACCGACGATGTTAGCCTTTCAAAAAGACCCTTATGTCTTGGAGCAAAGCTATGTTGTGCTGACAGACGACGTGTTAGACAGTACATTATTATCTAGCCAGCTCGATGCTTGGCCACCATTACGAACCCTATATTTCGCGCATGAAGTCACACCTGAATTTCAAGCTGTTTTGGATGAACGACGTGCCTTCTTGATCCAAGAGAATACACCTGAAGCAATCACTAAATGTATCCAAAACGACCTATCTTCCGAACAAATTGGTTTTTCAACGCGTTTTAGTGAAGCACAATTTTTACTACTGCCACCAGAAGGCATTCATTTTAAACGTGAAGGGCGATTTTCAGCACAATATAGTGGTAACTTTGGTTTGGAATGGCAACAGATTGGAACACTTCAAACTTATGAGACTGATTTTACCTCAACACAAGCAAATTTAGTTTGGTTAGACTACAGTCAAACAGGGTCAGTTGAAGTACAAGTGCAATTTGTTTTTTATAAAGATAATGATATTCAAACGATACAGGTTATCGAAGGTGCAGCCTTGCGTGAACTGACAACAGTGGGGGGGTTGCAGGATTATCAAGCTTATCAAATTCTTGTTTTTGCACGAGGAGAGGGATTAATTGACTTGCATGCCCTACATCAACGACGGTCAAGACATGGATTGGGGATGCTGTTACCGGGGGATGATTGGCATTTAACCACTGAAAATGAAGAAATATTAAGTTACTTTAATCCAGGTGACCGTCAGGCACCGCTTATTGTCAATTTCTCTGGTTTACGTTTACATGGCGATGCTTTTGAAATGAAAACATCTCTAGATGAATTAGGGACACCCTACTTACTATTTACCGATTCAAGAATACAAGGTGGCGCCTTTGATATTGGGACACCCGTTTATCAACAAGCAGTGATTGACATGATTAAAAAGGCGATGGCAACATTAAATTTGAAGCCAGAAGATGTCATTCTAACAGGCGGTTCCATGGGGAGTTTTCCGGCACTGTATTATGCTGCTGATATTAAACCTAGCACCGTTATGATAGCCAAACCAATCCTGAATTTAGGAACATTTACTAGTCAGGCAGAATTTGCACAACTTTTCAACCAAGATTGGATATTGGATGTACGACGTTATTTAGTTGGGCGTATGAATCCAGAGGATACAGAAGAATTGGATCAACGACTCTGGCAACATATTCAAAATGTTGATTGGTCAAAGATCAAAATATCATTATTCACGATGTCGCAAGATGAATATGATGGTAATAGTTTGCTGCAATTAAATGATTTTTTTACAGCACAACAAGCTACAGTAACTCATGTGACAGCAGTCGGTAGTCACACCGATAAAATCCCAGAAATGATCAGTTTTTTTATGACAGAACTTAAAAAGGCAAGAGATAATATGCGTCAGGAGGACCAGTAATACTTATGCAATATCACATGTATTGGACACCGCAAACGCAATTACATCAGTTACAAGGTGCGACGGTAGATTTTAAGTCTGTCAACGACGTTTATTACGAACATTACTTTTTACCAAGTGGTCAAATTATTGCAACTTGGCATTCTCAACAATATTATGTTGGTGAAAAACGCATATCGGATCTACCACGGTTATTAAAGGGACAAACTTATACCATTGCGCGTCATATTGATAATAGTGAGCGCATGTTTGCTTATTTAGTGGTTACTTTTTTTGACAAAGATCACCAACCATTGCTAACAAATAGTCAAAATAGTGACGAAGTAACGATTACAGTGCCAAATGAGTATGCTTTTTACACAATTGATTTAGTTTCTGCAGGTAATGGTAGTTTTGTTTTCCATGATTTCGTGATACGCCCACACAAAAAAGGCATTCTGCGTGATGATGATGAGACATTGGCACCAAGATTGTACAGTTACTTGCAACAACCGAAAAAAATCATGACAAAAACTTTGCGTGTGATTTTTTCTGAACCAGAGCGATATGTGACTGATTATATGTCTGATTGGGTTAAACTCACGCATCAAGCGGTACAGTATATCGCTAGTAGTGAATTTGATGCTGGCTTCTATCGGGCAAACGAAAATGCCATTATGACAGCAATTAAAAAAGCACGTAAGCAAGCTCACGCACATCAAGTCGAATTTATTGGCTATGGTCCGATATCTAGTTATGCTGCTTTGTATTATCAAAGTCAATTCAAGGGTGGCCTTGCTGTTATTAGTGAAGATGTGGATCTAGCACCAACGCCAACATTAGCTATCACACGGTCAGTCGAGGGCGTTAACTATCTTCGTAATCCAATGATGCCTAACGATACGATTAAATTACTGATTAAACAGCCACAGGCTGAAAGATTAGCCACGTTAGACTATGACACACCAACACCTGAAGAATTACAAAGACAAAATGAATTGAAAGCAATGCAGTCAAAAAACAAGCCACTACGCAATTTTTTCAAAAAAGATAGTCATAACTAACGTGTTTTGTTCATCAGCGTCACAGTACTAATGCTTGTTTGCTGTTTGTGCTGACTTTCAATAACAGTTACCGACCAAATCTGTAGCGTACGGCCGATATTGATCGGCGTCGCAGTAGCGATTAGATGTCCAGATTTGACGGCTTTTAAATGGTGTGTGTGTATATCGACACCGACAGGTATCTGATTCTCAGATGTTGCTTCATTTGCACCTAGTGATGCAGCTGTTTCAGCAATGAGGGCATTAACACCACCGTGCACAATACCAAATGGTTGCATCAATTTATCACTGACGTCAACTTCGACAATTATTTTTTCTGCTGATAATAAGGTAGTTTTTAATCCCAAAAGTTCTATAATATTCATAAGAACAAAATTCCCCTTTCTGAATGGAGTATAACACATGACAACTTGGAACGCCGTAAAACAATATGATGAAATTTTATTTGAAACAAATGCTGATGGTGAAAATCCTGGTAAAATTGCTCAAATCACAATGAATGATGTCGCAACTCACAATGCGTTTACCCCAGGTATGGTAACTGAAATGATTGAAGCTTTTACGATTGCGCGTGATGATAATAATATCGGTGTCATTATTTTGACGGGTGCCGGTGATCAAGCGTTTTCATCAGGTGGCAACCAAAAAGTCCGTGGTAACGGGGGTTACGTTGGATCCGATGGCATTCCACGCTTGAATGTGTTAGATTTACAACGTCTGATGCGTATCATCCCAAAGCCAATTATTGCGATGGTTAAAGGTTGGTCAGTTGGTGGTGGTAATATTTTGCAGCTTGTGGCAGATTTAACGATTGCTGCTGATAACGCTAAATTTGGGCAAACAGGGCCAATGGTTGGTTCGTTTGATGCAGGCTATGGATCAGGTTACTTAGCCCGTGTCATCGGACATAAGCGCGCCAAGGAAGTTTGGTTCTTAAATCATTTTTATACAGCCCAAGAAGCCTATCAAATGAATTGGATTAACAAGGTTGTCCCACTAGCAGAAGTTGAAAAAGCAACAATAGAATGGGCGGATGAGATGTTAACTAAGTCACCAACGGCATTGCGCTTTATTAAGGCAGCTATGAATGCCGATACAGACGGGTTAGCTGGGTTGCAACAATTTGCTGGTGATGCGACGATGCTATATTATACAAGTGATGAAGCCAAAGAAGGCCGTGACGCATTCAAAGAAAAGCGCGACCCTAACTTTGATCAATTTCCCAAGTTTCCTTAAAACGCCGTTGGCGTTTTTTATTTGATTAAAATGAATAAAAAATCATTTAATTTGACAAAACGTCTCATTTAATGCAGAATAACACACAAGAGGTAACATTCATGAAATTAAAAATTGCGATTGCGCAGATTGATATTGCGTTAGGACGGCCCCAAATTAACCAAAAAACAATCACAGATTATGCCAAAAAAGCTGCAGACGCGGGTGCTGATGTTTTAATTTATCCTGAAATGTGGAATACAGGTTATGCATTGACTGCATTGGATACTTTGGCGGATGTGGATGGTGTTAATAGTCAACAGGTATTAAGTCAATTAGCCAAAACTTATCAACTTAATATTATTGGCGGATCTGTTGCTATTTTGCGTGATGGTGATTTCTATAACACGATGTATATTTTTGACAAGAATGGCCAAAAAGTTCAAGAATATGATAAATTACATTTATTTGGATTAATGAATGAAGGCCAGTATATAACTTCGGGCACTAAAACTAATAGCTTTAAGCTTGCTGGTGTCCCTTCAGCTGGTGCCATTTGTTATGATATCCGATTTCCTGAGTGGTTACGAACAATTATGGCGCCAGGTCCACAAGAAATTTTGTATATTGCGGCACAATGGCCAATTCAACGTATTAATCAATGGCAAATTTTGTTACAAGCACGTGCTATTGAAAACCAAGCATTTGTTGTGGCAGCTAATCGTGTCGGATATGATGATCATAATGTTTTCGGTGGAAGTTCGCTCATTATTGATCCGTTGGGGCGTATCGTACAACAGGCTGGTGAAGAGGAAACGCTACTAGTGGCAGAGATTAATACTAATGACGAACAAGATGTTCGCGGTGAAATACCAGTATTTTCAGATCGTCGTCCAGAGTTATATCAATAGGTGAAAATATGCATTTTGAAAAATCAGAGTTACTTAAAACATTGCCAAAGCAGTTTTTTGCATCATTAGTTGCTAAAGTGAATGCCAAAATTTCAGCAGGCGCTGATGTGATTAATCTTGGCCAGGGGAACCCTGACCAACCGACACCTGAATACATTGTCCGAGCAATGCAAGAAGCAACAGCCAATAGTGGGGATCATAAGTATTCTCTTTTTCGTGGTGAGCATCGCTTGAAACAAGCTATTGTTGATTTTTATAAAGAAGAATATGGTGTAACGTTAAATCCTGAAACAGAAGTAGCCATTCTAGCTGGGAGTAAGATTGGTTTAGTAGAATTACCATGGGCGCTGATGAATCCGGGTGAAACGTTATTATTACCTAATCCTGGGTACCCGGATTATTTATCAGGTGCTGCTTTAGGGCAAGTGCATTGTGATTTCTTGCCATTGACGCGTGAAAACGATTTCCTTGTTGATTACACAGCAATTGATTCGGAAACTGCGAAAAAAGCAAAATTCTTATACCTGAATTATCCTAATAATCCAACTGGTGCAGTAGCGACAGATCATTTTTATGAAGAAACAGTCAATTTTGCGGTTAATAATGAAGTAGGTATCGTATCAGATTTTGCATATGGTGCCATCGGATTTGATGGATACAAACCACTATCTTTTTTGCAAACAGCCGGTGCCAAGGATGTTGGTATTGAAACCTATACCTTTTCAAAGACTTTTAATATGGCAGGATGGCGAATAGGTTTTGCTGTTGGTAATGCAGATATGATCGAGGCAATTAATGTCATACAAGATCACTTGTTTGTTTCATTATTTCCAGCTATTCAAGATGCAGCAGTCGAAGCATTGACAAATATCTCTGAACGTCAAAAAGCTATTGTAAAGTTGAATACTGTCTATCAAAAACGACGTGATGCTTTTGTGAACGCAGTGAGAGCATATGGGTGGGAACCCTATGTACCTAAAGGTGCATTTTATGTTTTAATGCCAGTACCCAAAGGGTATAGTTCTGCAGAATTTGCAGAACTCTTGTTGGAAGAGGCAAACGTGGCGGTAGCCGATGCCTCTGGATTTGGGGATGCTGGAGAAGGTTATATAAGAGTTGGGTTAACAATTGACGAGGCCAGATTAATTGAAGCAGCTGAACGCATTGGTAAACTGCAAATTTTCAAATAGATAAAACATGAACGGGAGTAAGCGGTAATGAGGGAAACCGAGAGAAAAAGCGAACGGAAGAGGGGGATAGAGAGAAAGAGTAAGGGAAAGAAAAAGAGTGAGAGAAAGAG
>NZ_JACHGL010000007.1 GCF_014207505.1 Leuconostoc carnosum | reverse complement strand
GAGCACTGTGTTGATAACGCAGGGGTCACAGGTTCGAGTCCTGTCAGGCCCATCAGATGAAGCAAGTCACGTGAGTGCCTTGCTTTTTTTGTCTTTGAAAATGACATTTCACTAACTATTTATTTAATTGTCTATTGATTAACTCCTAGTTGTCAACGTACTTTACAATTAAATGAGATTGTGAAATTTTTTTGCGCTGCTTGTGAAAAAGTGGTACTCTAAGAACAGCCGTTTTTTATTTACAATTGTTTGTGTAAAGAATAGTGCAAAAATGAATGAAGGTTTCTGAAAATGGATAGCGTAAAGACCGTATTAAGATTGTCCCCATCACCCACGTAGCAATATTTTCTTGAAAAAAATGTTGTGTCGGTGAAAAATTGAGAATGGACTTATGGAAGACAAATTATTTAATAAAGGTTTTATTACAATTACGATTATTAACTTTATTGTGTATCTTGTGTATTATCTAATGATGGTTATTATTGCTGTCATTGCACACAATGAATTACATGCGAGTTTTGGACAAGCTGGAATGGCATCAGGAATTTACATTATTGGTACCCTGCTAGCACGATTAATTATGGGAAAAGAACTAGAATTAATCGGACGAAAACGCGTAGCACGTTGGGGAGTGATTTTTTATTTAATTACTACAATTGCTTACTTAACAATACCAACTATAGGTACCTTAGATATTGTTCGTTTATTAAACGGATTTGCGTATGGAATGACATCAACAGCATTAAATGCTATTGTTACCGAATTTATTCCTGAAAATCGTAAAGGTGAAGGTATTAACTATTACGGATTAAGTACGAGTTTAGCTGCAGCTATCGGACCGTTTATTGGTTTACTGTTGTTAAATATGACGAGTTTCCACTTTATTGTGTTGCTATCAGTTGCTATGATTGCTTTGTCAATGATTGCGCTGTTTGCTATTCAAATTAATAATGTAAAATTAACTGCAGAACATTTAGCAGAATTAAAGTCTTGGAAAGTTTCAAGTTTTATTGAATATAAAGTATTATTGATTGCTTTCATTGGATTTTTGATGGGGCTCTCATATTCAAGTGTTCTATCTTTCTTAGCATCATATGCACAAAGCATAAATCTTGTATCGATTAGTTCATTCTTCTTCGTAGTTTATGCTGGTATAGTGACGGTAACACGCCCTATGTCTGGTCGCATCTTTGATCGCTATGGTGAAAACTATGTGATGTATCCGAGTTACATTTTCTTGACACTTGGTTTAATCGTGCTAGGATTGACCACGAATGGATTAATGTTATTAGTATCAGGTGCATTTATTGGTTTGGGATATGGTACATTTATGTCCAATGGACAGGCAGTTACTTTGAAATTGGTATCTAGTCATCGAATTGGTATTGCGCTGTCAACCTACTTCATCGGTTTGGATCTTGGTTTAGGTGTAGGACCATATGTCTTTGGTGCATTGCACGGACAAGTTTCATTTAGAGGATTATACTTTATTGCAGCAGCAATTCCAGTAGTATCTGCAATTCTTTATCTTCTTTTCTATAAGTCAGGTAAAAAGAGTTCACAACCTGCTAAAAAATTAGCCTAAATGTCTATCATTTAAAATAAAAAATAGCAAAAACCCATTGGTGGTATTTTTATACCACCAATGGGTTTTTGCTATTTTATAATTGCCAATCATCAAGTGTTTCTACTTCGTGGGTAGGTTTAACAGAGGTATTTTGAATTTGTTCATGTGTTGAGACACCAGAATAAACCAATAGCGTGTCAATATCATTATTAATGCCTGCCAGAATATCTGTATTATAGTTGTCGCCAACCATGATAACGTCTATTTTTTGCAAATTCATACGCTTTAAGGCACCAGTCATAATAGGAGATTCGGGTTTTGCAATGACTATTGGGGTGGTTTGTGTCGCTGTTTGAACGGCAGCAATTAAGGCGCCAGCTCCAGGAGTCATACCACGTTCTGTTGGCAAATTTGTATCACGGTTTGTGGCGATAAATTTTGCACCGGCGTTAATCGCTAATGTGGCGACTGTTAGTTTTTCGTAGTTAATATCACGATCTAAACCAACAATGACTGCTTGTACATCTGTATCAGATGATAAATTAAAGCCTGCGTTTAATAAGGCTTCGCATAATCCAGGCTCACCAATGACATATATTTTAGCATGTGGTGGTAGGATAGTTATCAAATAATCAGCTGTTGCCAGCGCACTAGTGTATATTTGATCTGGAGTAGTGGTGATATCATGATTAGTCGTTAAATTGGCCGCGACATCAGCAGGGCTTTTAGTAGAATTATTCGTAACAAATAAGTAAGGTATATTTTCTTTTTTTAAACGATCAATAAATCGTTTGCCACTAGGGTATTTTGTTTTACCACGATAAATTGTACCATCTAAATCAATGAAATAAGCTTTGTATTTTTTCATATTTTGTATTTAATCTCCATTTAATTTCAATTAATTATATTATATACATCAACAAGTGTTGATATCAAACAACGAATCAACGGACTTCTCTCCAATCTCAATCTCCCTAAAATAAAATCTCCTAAAACATTTTATAAAATGTCCGCCCACAAGTAATTGTGGGTTTTCGTTTTCTAAAGACATTTTTATACAGATATAATATCAAACGAGTAAAATAGAATTATGCAATTCGGGCTGTATCATGTATGGCCGAATAATCTTTTGGAGAAATCATGGCAAAAAAATATCGAACACCCCCATTTTTAATACCTTCAGCAATTGTTTCATTTATTATTGCCATTAGTGCGGCTAATTTAGCCGTTAATGTTGCGACAGGAACTAATGAAGGTGGTAAAAGACCACCAGAACAAAGTAGTGTAATGCCTTCAGAAAGCGATTCTCAAACAAGTAGTTCAAAGATGGTGGATAAGTCGAGTAGTAGTAATAGTACATCAGATGCGTCTTCAGAATCAACGTCAGAGTCATCAGCGGCAACAACAACGAGTGACAGTGATGCATCATCTTCTTCTGTAAGTTCATCATCTGCGTCTAATGCTAGCAGTGGACAACAAGAAAATAAAGATGGCAGTACATCAAGCGCTAATACATCCTCAGCTGTTTCACAAAATAGTGCCACCAGTAGTTCGGAGGAAACACAATAATGTTAACAATTCTTGATCTGATAAACCATTATCTTGGTTATTTTACCACTAATTCAAAGACAAAAGGGCGTATTTATACAGTTGTTAGCGCCATAGGTGTGTGGTACCTATTGTATTTGGCATATCGCTTCTTCGCCAACGGGCGTTGGTTACGTGGCACGTTGATTGCTGGCGTGTTTATACTGTTATTATATTTTGTCTTTTTAAATATTTTGTATTATTTTACAAAATCAGTTACAAAGTGGGATGTGTCACCGTATATTGAAAAATTGTTAGGAGGCCCCCATATTGAAGAAGAAACACAGCAGCAGACAGTTATTATGCCAGCTAATGGGCTTTATGAGCGTCAAGATGTTATGCCAGGTGTAGTCGATACCAACGCTACACAACAGGCTAATATGGACCTTTTAGCAACTGAATTAGAGCAATTAGGATTGATGAGCACTAATTATGGACATCTTGGAACGCAAGCACAGCGTCATATTATAGCACAGCATGATATTATTTTTGCTAACCATCCGGGCACGTTATTACCTTATTTTGATATGGTGACAACAGATAATACGGTAAAAATAATGGGGGGTGTTAACCAATTGCAAGCACGTGAGTTAGCGACATTGAGCATGGTTGGCATGGTACCAGCTCGACAGGCGATGGAGAAATATCATCTTGCACTAGCATCAGTTGTCCTCAATGGAGGTATTGGTCATACAGCAACACGGACAGAGCTGATTGAAACTGAGGGGCCATACAGTCTAAAAGTTGAAGTCGCTTATGAAAAAAGACGTTAGGGTAATATAAAACCTCGACATCAGTTAGTATGTCGAGGTTTTATATACATAGCGAGTGGTAATTAACAGGATTTTTTCATGTGAACATGCCAGATACCAGCATCCAAAAATTCATCACCATAAGAACTAAAACCAAGGCGCTCATAAAATCCTTTGGCTTGAATTTGAGCACCTAAATATAGTGTGTGAATATCATAATTGGTTGCAGTATTTTCTATGAAAGCTATCAAATTAGCGCCCAAACCCTTACCACGTAAGGGGTATAATGTCGCGACACGTTGAATATGCCAGACACCAGGTTCTTCTTCTAACGCACGTGCAGTAGCCGCAAGGGTACCATCAACATAGGCTACAAAATGGCGTGCAGATTCTTCATTGCTGGGTGTGTCTATTTCATCAACGAGACTAACGCCTTGTTCGGCAACAAAAACGGCTTTACGGATTTTAAGTGCATCATCATGGACTTTTCCTAATCCAACTTGGTGTGTGATTTCTATTGTCATGCTGTTATTATAACAAGATTTTATACAAGATGCATAGGTTATTGGTATAATGGAAATTATGAAAAAACGAGCAAAAAAAAGTTTAAATAATTTTTGGGATCATATTTTATCACCTAAAAATTGGTTAAATCAATTAAATACCCGCATAGGTTTTTTTATGTGGACAATTGTTTTCTTAACGCTTAAAACTATTCTAGCTTATGGCGCCGATTTTCAGTGGTTACATGTTCAAGACTTGTTTCAAATTATTTTAATGTTAGTGAATCCAATTGGATTCACTGTGATGCTCTTTAGTTTAATCTTGTTTATTAAATCAAAGCCGATTTATTATGGGGCATTAATTATCTTAAATGGGTTAATGTCATTATTGTTATATCTGAATGTCATTTATTTTCGTGAGTTCTCGGATTTTATGTCAATTAATACGATACTTGGCTATAAAACAGTGAATCAGGGTGGAAAAGCAGCTGGTGCGATAGCTTTTAATATTCATGACATTTTATTTTGGGTGGATATTATCATATTAATTGTCTTGCTTGTGTTGCGAAAAATTAAGTTTGATAATCAATTATTACCACGTTTTAAGCCATTTAAAATATTTACAGTTGGTGTATTTATCTTCATGGCTAACCTATTATTTTCCGATATTGATCGACCACAACTACTCACACGTCAATTTGATCGAGAATATATGGTTAAATATCTGGGTCTCGGACCATTTACGATATTTGATGCTTTTAATACATACCAAACAGAACAGGTACGTAAAAGTGCAACACCAAAGGAATTAACTCAGGTAAAAGATTATGTTTCCAAGCACTATGCTGGCATTAACCCTGAGTTTTATGGTAAAGCAAAGGGTAAAAACGTTATTGTACTTCATTTGGAAAGTTTCCAACAGATGTCAATTGATCGGCGCATTAATGGACAAGAAGTGACACCGTTTTTGAATAGCATTTATCATGATCAAGGAACAATTGCTTTTGATAATTTCTTTAATCAGGTGGGGCAGGGTAAAACTTCAGACGCTGAAAACATGCTAGAAACTTCTACCTTTGGTTTGCCACAAGGATCGCTATTTTCCAAATTAGGCAACGATCAAACCTTTCAGGCCATGCCAGGTATTTTGCAACAACGTGCTGGCTATTCAAGTGCTGTGTTCCATGGGAATCAAGGTACATTTTGGAATCGTAACAATGTTTATAAACATATGGGATATCAAAATTGGATATCTAGTGATTATTTTGACTCTACTGGTAAAAAAGCCACAACATGGGGCTTAAAAGATAAGTTATTATTCCGTGATTCGGTACCTTATTTAGAATTATTGCAACAGCCATTCTATGCGAAATATCTGACTGTGACAAACCATACGCCATTTACCTTAGATCGAGCAGACTTAGACCCAGAGTTTGTAACATCAGATACAGGATCGGCATTGGTCGATAATTATTTTGTGACCAATCATTACTTAGATGAAGCTGTTAAAGAATTCTTTACCTATTTGAAAAAATCTGGTCTATATGACAATACAATGGTAGTCATGTATGGCGATCATTATGGTATTCCAAATACAGATGCGAAGTATTTAGCCTCTGTTTTAGGCAAAGATAGTGATAAATGGGGGGATTTGGATAACGCGAATCTACAACGTGTGCCGTTCATAGTACATATTCCTGGTATGAAAAAGGGATATATTGACCACCAGTTTGGTGGTGAAATTGATGTGGCCCCAACAATTGAGCATTTGTTAGGCATAAGTACTAAATCTTATATTCAACTTGGACAAGATCTATTGAGCAAAGATCGTTCCAATGTTGTTGCTTTCCGTAATAAGGACTGGATTACACCAACTTATGCGAGTTTATCTGGGCGCTATTGGTCTGTTAAAACAAACGAGATCATTGTGAAACCAAGCGCGAGTTTGCAGAAAAAATTTGATGATATTCAGAGTAGTGTTAACAAGAAACTGGCAATGTCAGATAATTTGAATCAAAAGAACTTATTATGTTTTTATACACCTAAAAAGTTTAAACCAATTGATGCTGATAAATTTAACTATAGTAAGATAGCAACTCAAAATCGTTTAACCAAGCAAAATAAATCACTCGGGCAAGATTCAAAGAGTTTATTGGCAAAAAATGGCAATAAATCGACTCTGAGTCAGTATGTCACTGACGCGCCTGAGGCAAATGATGAAACAACTGATTCAACACGTTTGATGCCAAGGAACGCAGATGACTGGAGTCAAAGTGAGTAAGTCAACAATACCAACTGCTGGTGGTATAAATAGTCAGCAGTTGGTTTTTTTGTTGACTTTTTTGGTACAATAGAGGCAATGTCACATGGGAGAGATGCACATGACAAAAATATTGATTGCTTTAGAGAACATTGGTTTAGGCGGTTTGAAGCGTGCGACAACTGTTGTTGGTAACGCTTTGGTTGAAAATCATGAGGTGTCATATTATAGCTTTTCCGATTTAGAACCATTTTATAATTTAGAAGCGCCGCTGATTTTCGGTAAAACACCAGTAACACTGGATAATGGCGTAAAGCCTTTTGAGCGGTTTGCTACTCAAATTTCAGAATTTAATCAAGTAGCAAGTGATTTTGATGTCGTTATTTTGTCAGGTGGTCTATTGTCAAGTTTTGCGGCACGTTTAACGTTACCTCATACACAGCTCATTGGTTGGATGCATAATAATGTCGTGACTTATTTAAAACAGTATTATGCTGACCTTGAAGATGAGTTTATTGCTGGTTTGCGTGCCCTAGATGTTATTGTATCGTTGACGGAATCTGATTTATCTGGGTTTTCTCAATATAATAGAACCGTTAAAATATGGAATCCATTAACAATTACGCCCAGTGGTCACTCAGATTTATCGCAACATCTGATTGCTTTTACAGCTCGAATTGCCATTCAACATAAGGGAATTGATTTTGCAGTACAGTTAGCGGCTAAGCTACCCGATGATTGGCAACTAGCTATGGCAGGTGGTGGTAGCGATGAAGATATGGCAATATTTAAGTCATTGATTGAAAAATATCATGCTGAGAACAAAATTATTTATAGAGGTTCTTTGAAGGATGATGCGTTAAGATCACATTATCAAAATGCTAGTTTATTTGTACAAACTTCACGTTGGGAAGGGCTGCCTTTAGTTTTAGCTGAAGCAATGAGCTTTGGTTTGCCAATTGCGGCTATGCGTAATACAGGCGCAGCGGAAGTGTTAAATGAAGGGCAATATGGTATTTTAACTGATAATGGCGATGTTAATGCATTCTATGAGGCAATTGCACCATTATTGCATGATAAGAAGTTACGACAGACGTATGCTGATCAAAGTTTAGCACGCGTTGAGGATTTTAAAATAGCACCTATTTTAACGCAATGGGAAACGATTTTTAGTGAAAAATGAACAAATAACTCATCGCATATATCAAATTATTAGAGGCTTTCGAATATGAATCAAGAATCAGATTTAAAACAATTTAAAAAACCGACGTTTGAGAATATGAGATTTCGAATTGGTGAATTAGCACGAATGACAGGTGTATCGACACGTCAGTTACGGTACTGGGAGAAGCAAGGTTATGTATTAGCTATTGACCGCGGTGGTGACAATGAGTCACGTTTGTATGGTTTACACGCATATGTTAAGGTATCTATCATCAAACAACATTTAGATGATGGCGAATCACTGCATGACGCGGTTATTGCTGCTGAAAAACAGTTCGAAAATTTTATGATTATTAAACAAATCGTGAAAGTAGCTTTTCAAGGGCTAGAAATAGATGGCGATAAGTCCAAAATTAATCTAGGATACTTTGATGATACAGAAACACAGTGGTTATATGCCTATCTTGAGGACGATAAAATTAAATATCGTTTGGTCGATACGGCAAATAATGAATGCACATGATGACAAGTTGGCATTATCAAATCACTGTTTGCGATGGGCAGGTTGGCAAAACAATTAAAGCGCTATTTATTAGTTGGCTTATTCCACAACGTATTCGCGGTGCACTACGAATGAAACAACATTTTCGTGTTAATGATCATGAGGTACCAACGAATTATGTATTAAAAACAGGTGATGTGCTGACGCTATTGTTTGAAAATGATGATTTTCGAACGAGTGAATCGCATTATTTACCAAATGATAAACAACAAGTAGCGATTGTTTTTGAAAACGATGATTTTGTTATCGTTGATAAACCAGCTGGTATGAAGATGCACCCACATTCAATAACAGAAACAGATACCTTATTGAACTATTTAGCCGCTAATTTTCAGATGCGGCAACTGCTGAGTGCGAGTGCGCAGGCCAAGCCTTATATGGTCCATCGTATTGATCGTGAAACGTCAGGTCTAGTTATCGTCGCAAAGAATCCGGTGGTTGTGCCAATTTTAAATCGATTATTATCTGAAAAAATAATTAAGCGTACGTATTTAGCCTGGGTCACAGGTGCAATGGGCGAGCGAAATGGGAGCATTAATGTGCCGATCGGTGTTGATTTCTTGAATGATCGCAAACGGTGGATTAATGGTATAGATGCGCAAACAGCAATAACGCATTGGACGTGTATTCATACTGTTTATCAAAATTCACTTCTTCGTTTACAGTTAGAAACTGGTCGTATGCATCAAATTCGAGTGCATCTCGCTAGCGTTGGGCACCCTATTATTGGTGACTCACTGTATGGTTCACAGAGTGAAGCAACGCGTATGATGTTACACTCTGTCAGTATTGAATTACCATTGCCTTTTGATGGTGGTCATAAAATCATTACTGGCGCGTTGCCTGTTGATTTTCCGAGACAGCTGATGATTGATTAGGTATTGATAAACAAAAAGAACATCTCATATGAGATGTTCTTTTTGTTTATCAATAAACGTTTAATTAATCTTGGGTAGCAGGTGCTTCAGATTTTGAGTTAAAGAAGTTAGCTACGAATGCTGCTAAGACACCACCAAGTAAGTCGGCAACAATGTATACCCAAACATTGGTCAAAGCCTTACCTTGCACGAAGATGGCTGGTGACAAAGCACGAGCTGGGTTGAATGCACCACCAGTAATTGGCAATGCAACAATGATTAAGACAGCTAAGAATAAACCAATCACAACTGGTGCAGGCACGTTGGCAAGCTTAGTCACAATAGAAATAACAAGAATAAACAAGAATGTCAAACCAAATTCAAATGCAAAAGCTGAAATACCTTGACCATCAGTGAAGTTTGTTTGACCCATACCAGCTAAGTCAATGAATTGTTTAACTGACATTTTTTGACCAGATAAAGCTTGAGTCACTGTTGATGTTTTTAAGTAACTGGCAACACCACCTAGAACAGCTGCTGAAGCCACAATAGCACCCAATAATTGCGCCACAACATACCAAGCGAAATCAAGCCAAGATAGGCGTTTTTGGATGGCCATTGATAATGACACAGCTGGGTTGAAGTGACCACCAGAAATATGACCGAAGGCATAAATGGCCACCATCAGAGCCAAACCAAAGGCTAAACCAATGGTCAAGGGTGATTGTGCAGTAGCGGATGAATAAACGACACTACCAGTTCCGACGAACACTAAAATAAATGTTCCTAAAAATTCTGCGATGTATTTACGCATGAATATCTTTCTCCTTAATATATCTAAAATTACCAATATATTTAATTATACACGTCCAGATTAAGTAATTG
Organism: Leuconostoc carnosum; assembly: GCF_014207505.1. Lineage (GTDB taxonomy): Bacteria > Bacillota > Bacilli > Lactobacillales > Lactobacillaceae > Leuconostoc > Leuconostoc carnosum. Next base: position 100,827 of record NZ_JACHGL010000007.1, on the reverse strand, counting down.
TTAAATGACTTAGAAAAATTAATATAACATAAAGAATAGCTAAGTCATAATTTTTTGTGTTAATCGGTTTAATATTTTAGTGTTAATGCATTTAAGGCAACAATAACAGTAGATATTGACATGGCAATGGCACCAAACATTGGATTGATCATTAAACCAATCCATGCAAATACGCCGGCCGCCAATGGAATGGCAATGATATTGTAACCTGTTGCCCACCATAGATTTTGGATTTGTTTTGCATTGGCATGTTTAATGAGTGAAAGGAAAGTAATGATTTTAGGCAATTGGTCAGCAATTAAAATAGCATCGGCAGATGCCTGAGCAACTTCGGTACCAGCACCAATGGCAATGGATAGGTTTGCTTGTGCTAGAGCAGGCGCGTCATTAATGCCATCCCCAATCATCAAAACATCACCGCGAGCCTGGTATTGTGTGATGAGATCAATTTTTTCTTGAGGCGAAACTTGTGAATGAACATCTGTAATACCGAGTGTTTCGGCTGCAGCTGAAGCAGCTTTTGTGTTATCACCAGTAACTAACACGGGTTGAATATCTTGTGCTACGAGATGATTGACGAAATCTTTTGCAGTATCTTTAATAGTGTCACCTTGAACGACTGCAGCAATGACTTGGTTATGACGCAAGAGATACGAAATTGAACCGTCATCTGTCAGTGGTGTAAATGCTACCTGGTTTTCTTTTAAATAACGTGCCGAAACTAATAAGTAGTGCATGTCATCGATCATACCAGAGACACCGTACCCTGCAATATTTTCTACGTGCTGGGCATGCTGATGCGGTGCGTTAGTACTTTTAGCATAGTTAACAATTGATTTGGCGAGTGGATGTGTTGATTGCCTATCAAGGGCAGCCATGATGGATATAGCTTTCATTTTGTCGAAGTCATATGTGACAATGCGTGTGATGGTAAATTGACCGGTTGTCAGGGTGCCTGTTTTATCCATTAAAGCATATCGTAAATGATTACCAGCTGTCAGTGCTTTGCGGTTTTTAATTAGAATACCTTGTGAAGCGGCAATTGACTTTGTACGTTGAATCACTAGCGGTACGGCCAAACCCAATGCGTGGGGGCAAGCGATGACCAGAACGGTCACTGCGATATTGGTTGCTGCACTGACACCGCGTAAATAAGTCCAAATAACGAACGCAGTGATGGCAAAAGCCAGAGCAATCCAGAAAAGGTAAGATGCAACGCGATCGGCGAGTGTTTCTGCACGCGATTTTTTGTCTTGTGAATCTGATAAGATCGTTTGTAGTTGACCAATAAAAGACTTCGAACCGACATTGGTCACGCGAACGTCTAATGTACCATTACCATTTATTGTGCCACTTATGATAGGGCTATTTTTAGTTTTGTCGATGAGTTGGCTTTCGCCAGTCATTAACGATTCATTAACTTGGCTATACCCACTTAGTACGGTGCCATCAGCTGGAAAAGCTTCGCCAGCCAATACCTGTATCACCATGTCGTTTTTAAGCGTAGCAATGGGCATATCCATGATTTCATTACCATGTTTGATATGAGCAATATTGGGCAAGAGTGCCCGAAGTTTGGATGTCGCGTCGCCGGCTTGCATTGTGGCGGTCATTTCAATACGATGGCCTAATAACATGATGACGGTCAAAGTCGCGAATTCCCAGAAAAAATCCATGATATGTTCCACGTGAAACAGTTGGTTTACAATTAGGGCATATATGGAATACCAAAAAGTAACGAATAGCCCCATAGTAATTAAACTCATCATGGCTGGTTTTCTGGCTTTGATTTCATTTTTGGCACCCTCAAAAAAAGGTTTGGAACCAATGATATAAAGGATGAGTGATAGTATAGCTGTTAACCAAATACTACCGGGAAATGTTAGAGTGAATGGCAGTGTGATGCCCATAAACGGTGTGATGACAATGATTGGTATCATTAAAGCAAATGACCACCAGAAACGACGCTTCATATCATGCATGTCCATTGATGCCATACCCGGACTAGTCATAGACAGATGTGATGTCTCATTATGCTGTGAATGATTATGGGACATGTGATTTTCTTGTTCGTGATTCATTTGATGATTGTGTGGATTAGTGGACATGGTGAGTGATCCTTTCTTTTGGTAAACAATCACAGGCAACTGTGGTTGGTGCTTGTGTTAATTTCTTTTGTAATACGCTTTGTAATTGGGTAATGTCATCGCGAGACAGTGTGATATCAGGTAGCACCTCTGCTAGTGACTGACCAACGTACATCGCACACATCGCGCCAATTGTGTGTGCTAGTGCATGATGCATGGCTTCTTGTTCGCTGATAATCGGTAAATAGAGACGGTCGCGTGGCGCACCATTATCAGTTAAGTAGCCTTTTTTTTGTAGACGGGTAATGAGTGTTTTGACAGTGGAAGGGGCCCAATTCTTTTTGAGGCGCATAAAATGAATAATTTGTTTACTGGTGGCCTCATTTAATGTCCATATGATGCGCATTACTTCCCATTCACTTGTTGTCATTGTTTGTTCATGTGTTATCATATCTTTAGTTTACAACTGTAGATTAATAAATGCAAGGTAAATTTGTCAGTAATGGTATGATAGTATAGTTATTAAAGAGGTTAACATCATGGAAAACTGGCTGACAAAACGTGCACGTCTAACACCGAATCGTGTGGCCGTAACTTATCAAGACAAAGAATTAACATTTTTAGAAGTGAATCAACAAGCACTCCGAGTAGCTGGTAAAATTGCAGCCATCGGTGACAAAAATGACAAAATTGCAGTGATTATGACGAATAACTTGAGTGGTTATTTAGTAATTATGGCATTGCAACAATTAGGTCAAACAATTGTATTTATCAATCGTCGGTTATCCGTTGATGAAGTTAATTATCAGCTACAGGATGCAGGTGTCACGTTATTATTAACGGATGATGCCTATGATGGGGTATTGGCTGTTAATCGTCAATTAAAATTTTCATCCCTACCTGAAGGGGAAAAGATCCAGCCAATGGCCGAGTTTCCTGATGAATTTGTCACGAGCATCATGTATACTTCAGGTACATCAAATCGACCAAAGGGTGTGATGCAAACTTTTCATAATCATTTTATGTCAGCAGTGGGCAGTGCTTTGAACCTTGGTGTGACAGCTGAAGATAGTTGGCTGGCGGTTGTACCAATTTTTCATATTAGCGGCTTTTCCATTTTAATGCGTAGTTTGATTTATGGTATGCACGTGATATTAATAGATAAATTTGATGCAGAAAAAATCAACCATATGTTAGTTCATGATACAATTACAACAATGTCTGTTGTACCGGTAATGCTCCAACAATTAGTGGGTCAGTTACCTGAGCATGCCAATTATAATCGGCAGTTTAGAGCCATGCTTTTAGGTGGTGGGCCGACAGACCGAATAACGTTAGAAAAGGCACAATCACATCAAATTCCAATTATTCAGTCCTATGGTATGACAGAAACAGCATCACAAGTTGTGGCACTTGATGCCGCTAGTATAACAACTAAACTAGGATCTGTTGGCAAACCACTATTCCCAGTGTCAGTTGAAATACGTGATACCCAAGGTAAGCCAGCGACTACCGGTAATATTTGGATCAAAACGCCAACCTTGACGGTAGGGTATTTAAATAATTCCCAGCAATTATCTAATAATATAGTAGATGGTTGGTTTAATACAGAAGATTTTGGTTATTTTGATGCGGATGGTTTTTTATATATTCAAGGGCGTGAAGGGGATATGATTAGCTCTGGTGGTGAAAATATTTTCCCAGATGAAGTAGAGTCAGCATACGCCAACATGCCGGGATTGGATGCGATAGTTGTTTTTGGCGTGGCTGATGATAAGTGGGGTTCAGTCCCAGTTGCAGTCGTTTCAGATACGCATGTATCTGCGCGTCAATTAAGGCAATTTGGTCGAGAAAAATTAGCGCATTATAAAGTACCACAGCATTTTTACGTTGCTAAACAATGGTATCGTACGGCTAGCGGGAAAGTGCAAAGACGTTATTTCGCAGCAGACGTACCTGAATTAGAGGAATTACAATAACAGAGGAGGAAAGCTTGAGAACATGTCACAGTATCAAGCTTAAATAATATGGCTTTATCACCCAAAAATACAGATGTAAAGGCATTGTTTAATACAATTGCGCCTGAATATGACAAAATGAATAATATTATTTCTTTCGGTACACACAAAAAATGGCGTCAAAAGGTTATGGCTAAGATGACAATACCTATGGGCGCACAAATTCTTGATTTAGCGACAGGTACGGCCGATTGGGCTTTGGCTTTGGCTGATAGTAGTGACGAAACGACTCACGTCACTGGTCTTGATTTTAGTGAAGAAATGTTGGCTATTGGTCAAAAAAAGGTGGACTTGAGTGATTACCCTGATAGAATTACCCTTGTGCAAGGGGATGCAATGGCTTTGCCTTTTGATGATCATACATTTGACATTGTAACAATTGGTTTTGGCTTGCGAAATTTACCAGATCCAACACTAGGTTTGCAAGAAATGTTTCGTATTTTAAAACCAGGTGGTCAATTAGTTGTACTAGAAACATCACAACCTGATAATCGTATAATCAAACCATTTTGGAAATTATATTTTGGTAAAGTGATGCCTGTTTTCGGTAAAATATTTGCTAATGGAAAATATACTGAATATCAATATTTAGATCAAACAACTGAAAATTTTATGGACTATATGACGCTTGGTAAGCTGATGTTAAATACGGGCTTTAAAAAAGTAACCATTTCACGCTTTAATTTAGGCGCGGCTGCAGCACATTATGCCACAAAGTAATTAATAATTGTTTTGTCATTGTTCGTGTTGAAAGATGTTATAATATGGAAGTCAATATGACAAAATAAACGGGGTAGATATCTGCGCGTTAAGTGTGAAGGAAACGGAATGTGGGCCTTCAACGAAGTAAATGGTAAAACATTTATGCGGTGCGGATATCACATTCACCAAAATGTACCTTTTTCGGTGAACACTCCACTCGGAGGTTCAGAACTATGTCAGTTCAAAATTCTACAAGTGTTAGGAACACTTGGACTTTACCCAAATTAGACATTCGTCAATTTGTGGTACTTGCTTTGCTTATGGGGCTTGATTTAGCTCTTGGGAAACTAACTGTTGGAACGAATGTTCTTAAAGTGAGTTTTGTGTTTGTTGCGATGTCACTGATTGCTAAATGGTACGGTCCTATATGGACGATGTTTATTGCGGCTATATTGGATGTCGTTAATGCTACCATTGTGAATCCAAGTGGTACATTTTTTCTTGGTTTTACATTGAGTGCTATTGTTGCGGCGTTCATTTATGCACTGTTTTATTATGAACAGTTACATGTCAGTTGGCTGAGAATATTAATGGCAGTTGGGTTAATTACACTAGTTGTGAATGTTGGGTTAAATACAGTATGGCTATTTATTATGTATTCCCATGTGCACACGGTTGATTCATTTATTACATTATTAATACCACGTGCGATTAAGTCTGCCATGATGTATCCTATTCAAGTTATCATTACTTATGCTTTCTTGAATAATACAGCAGTGAAACAGGCAACAAAACAGATTTTTCATAAATAATCGTCAAACAGCTTAGGCTGTTTTTTTTATTGTGATAAAAATCAAACAATGTTATGATAATATTTGATTTTAGGGGGAGTATATATGTCGGCTTGGGAATCATTAGTTGATTTTTTTAAGAAGTACCATACATTTCGAGGCTCAAGTTCGCGTAGTGCTTACAATTGGATGGCTTGGTTTTGGGGATTAATTTACATCAGTTTAGCGATAGTGATTGTGCTTATTGCAGGACTAGGTACTTTTTTTGGTCAACATGGTCATTTTCAGAATAATTCATCATCTTTTTTAGAAACAGTAATTGTGGTATTAGTGATTTCTGTTTGTATGTCAGTAGTGGTTATTTTGCCTAATTTAGCTTTAAAAACTAGGCGACTGCATGATATGGGTTATTCAGGTTGGTGGCAACTATTACCAATAATTATAGCTTGTATTGCGGCAGGGATTTTACTCGCGTTAGGCTTAGACATAGCGCCTTACGAATCTTTCTTGATGGTACCAAACTTACTATTTACACTGTGGCTGACGTTTACTAAAACGAATAAACGTTCTAAATACCAATAAAAAAGCGTAGACGAGAAGTCGGCGCTTTTTTATTGGTAAAATATAAGGTTAGATTACGAATTACCGTGAATATCACCATGTACGAGGTGTTTGAAAATGTGGCGGTCTGTCCAAGCGATATTACGACCTTGGAATAGAAAAGCAAATAATGTGCCAATACCTAAGGCGACAACACTGTGTTTAACAGTTAAAGCTATGAGTGATATTGCAATGGCAATAATGAAATTGCTCATTTGTGCTTTTGATGCATTACCATGAAAGTAATCAAAACGTAAAATATTGGTTAAATCATCTAAAGGATGTAAAATCCAGTTGGTGCGTTGATAAATTGAAATTGCGACGCCAATTGTCCAAATTGAGAAGAAATTTAGTGGTAAACGCCACCACCAGGCTAGAGAATCGACACCTAAACTGATAAAAAAGTTAGCGAAAACACTGACCAAAAAACTAAAAGACAGGCCGAAAAAAACATTTCCAATCAAACGTGGCCAATTAATGCTCATGGCTAACCACATATTTAAAAAAGCAACAACCGTTGCAAAGATAGCTAGGAAAATACCAATTTGCCACCCTGTAATGTGAGCCAAGTTTGCTGCACCGGCAGTCCAAGGTGCTGATCCCATTGCAGTTGCAACACTTAAACCATTGCCAAATGAATTAATGACTAGTGAGATAGTGAAAAAACTTATTTTTTGTTTTAATCCTAGTGGATAAAATTGTCCGTCGATATAGTACATAGTATTCTCCCAGAGATGATACTAATTAATTATAGCAGTAATGGCAAAGTAAGTAATGCATTTTATGCTTTGAAATGCATTAATGACGTTAAATATTACTACCTAGGATAGGTATTCAATAAAAATACAAGCTAAAAGTCCTTAGAATTGATTAATTCTAAGGACTTTTAAAATGATGTTTCGAACAATTGTTAGTGAGCCTTATCAGCTGTCTTTTTCCCAGCACGATAGCCGCGAATAAATTCTGATATTTCTATGGCTTTATTATTGGATAGCGTATTCAATAATATCATTGAGAAATGAGGATAATGATGATGCATTTGACCACTTTTATAATCAGCAAGCGCTTGCTGATAGCCCTGCTGATAATCTGAACTTGCTGTTGGGGGCGTAGTTGTTTGGTAATCATATGCGTAATCACCATTTTGATAGTGATTCTTAATATAGTTATGTAACTGACGTAATAACATGGATAATAATCTCCTTGAGTAATCTACTAAGTATGATACTTAATGAGCATGTATGTGGTCTCTTTTTTGTAATAGATAGAGTATAGCTATAGGAACAATAGCCAATGTAAGCGTCAACATATATTTTAAAATAGCGCTACTGATACTTATGTCGTTGATTAAGTTAAAAATGATGGTTACTAAGTAGTAACCAGGAAAAGCTTTTTGAATTGGTGTGATGATGTTGGCAAATGTACCTGAAAGCCAAGTATTAAAAGGGATCATCAATATAGCTGTGAACATAGTCAGTGGCACCTAATAAAGCAATGCGATCACGACCATAAATTGATAAATTGATACCTTGTAATACTGGCTTTTCAAACGACTTGCTGATTTGATGTAATTCTAATATGAGATCTGTGGCTGTTTGTTTGCCAGCTAACAAAAAATCCAAGTCGACTGATAAAATTTCAGATAAAGCAATCAATTTATCGATATCTGGTTCAGCGTCGCCATTTTCCCATTTTGAAACAGATTGTCTTGACACATACATTTTTTGTGCCAGTCCTTCTTGTGAGAGGCTACTCTGTTGGCGCAGCATATTCAATTGTGATTTAAAGATATTTTTCATATAACATTTCTCCTTGTTCATACAGACACGAGCTGTGTGAAATTGAATAATTATGATTATACAGATAATTAATCGTAGGGGAATGCTTTTTCAAATATAGCTGTAACATATTGTTTGCGTAGGGTGCAACCTAAGGTTGCGAGTTGAAAAATAACTGGTCTAGATGATTTTTTTGTTTGAATTCACGAATGCATGTTGATTTGTGGTAAATAAATCTCTGATATGACTTTATAAGCTAGTAAACGCTTAAAAACAAACGATTTGTAAATGAATGCACAAGAGTAAATTGGGACATGTAATCGCTTACAAACGCTATTTTATATGCATTTTAAAATGTTTTATGATAGATTGTTGCTTTTTTAACAAAGGTGTTATATACTTATATTGTTAATAAATGAGCAAACAAAAAGGAGTACATACGATGGCAAATGCAACTGAAAAGAAACCTGAAAAAAAGGTTTTAACACCAGAAGAAAAGGCAAATTTACAAGCACAAGCTGAAAAAATGACTGCCGAGTTAGTTAAAAAATCACAACAGGCGTTAGCAGAATTTTCAACTTTCACACAAGAACAAGTTGATACAATTGTGGCGGCTATGGCGTTAGCTGGTTCGCAAAATTCATTGGTATTGGCTCACGAAGCACATGATGAAACTGGTCGTGGTGTGGTTGAAGATAAAGATACTAAAAATCGTTTTGCATCTGAATCAGTTTATAATGCGATTAAGTTTGATAAGACAGTTGGTGTCATTAATGAAGATAAAATTCAAGGGAAGGTTGAATTGGCTGCACCACTTGGCGTGTTAGCTGGTATCGTACCAACCACGAATCCAACATCAACAACAATCTTTAAGTCAATGTTAACAGCAAAGACACGTAATACAATTATCTTTGCTTTCCACCCACAAGCGCAGAAATCATCAGCACATGCAGCCCAGATCGTTTATGAAGCTGCAGTTAAGGCTGGCGCACCAAAGAACTTTATCCAATGGATTGAGAAGCCCTCAATTTATGGTACAAGTGCTTTAATCCAAAATACAGGCATCGCCTCAATTTTGGCTACCGGTGGTCCTTCAATGGTCAATGCAGCGTTGAAATCAGGAAATCCATCAATGGGTGTTGGTGCAGGAAACGGCGCAATTTATCTTGATGCAACTGTGGATACAGATCGTGCAGTTTCTGACTTACTATTATCAAAACGTTTTGATAATGGTATGATCTGTGCCACAGAAAACTCAGCAGTCATTCAAGCACCAATTTATGATGAAGTACTAAAAAAGTTGCAAGATCAAGGCGCTTACTTAGTTCCTAAGAAAGATTACAAGAAAATTGCTGACTATGTCTTCAAAGCAAATGCCGAAGGTTACGGTGTTGCTGGACCGGTTGCTGGTATGTCAGGACGCTGGATTGCTGAGCAAGCTGGTGTTAAAGTACCCGAAGGCAAAGATGTTTTGCTGTTTGAATTAGATCAAAAAAATATTGGTGAAGCATTGTCTTCAGAAAAGTTATCACCATTGCTTTCTATTTATAAAGTCGAAAAGCGCCAAGAAGCTATTGATACAGTGCAATCTTTGTTAAATTATCAAGGTGCTGGTCACAATGCGGCTATTCAAATTGGTTCACAAGATGATCCATTTATTAAAGAATATGCTGATGCTATTGGGGCATCACGTATCTTGGTTAACCAACCTGACTCAATTGGTGGCGTTGGCGATATTTATACAGATGCTATGCGCCCATCATTGACGCTTGGTACCGGATCATGGGGGAAAAATTCATTGTCTCATAACTTATCAACATATGATTTGCTTAACATTAAAACAGTAGCTCGCCGTCGTAACCGCCCACAGTGGGTACGACTACCAAAAGAAGTTTACTATGAATCAAATGCGATTACTTATTTACAAGATTTACCTTCAATCAATCGTGCTTTCATTGTAGCTGATCCTGGTATGGTACAATTTGGATTCGTTGGTAAAGTTCTGAGTCAGTTAGAACTCCGTCAAGAACAAGTTGAAACAAATATTTACGGTTCAGTTAAACCAGATCCAACCTTGTCACAAGCTGTGGATATTGCTCGCCAAATGGCTGCTTTCAAGCCTGATACAGTTATCTTACTAGGTGGTGGTTCAGCACTTGACGCCGGTAAGATTGGTCGATTCTTGTACGAGTATTCAACACGTAACGAAGGTATTTTGGAAGATGAAGAGCAAATCAAAGCGTTATTCATGGAATTGCAACAGAAGTTCATGGATATTCGTAAGCGTATTGTGAGATTCTATCATGCACGTTTGACACAAATGGTTGCCATTCCAACTACCTCAGGTACAGGTTCTGAAGTAACACCATTTGCTGTGATTACTGATGATACAACTCATGTGAAGTATCCATTGGCCGACTACGAATTGACACCTGAAGTTGCGATTGTTGACCCTGAGTTTGTTATGACAGTACCAAAGCGTACCGTTGCTTTCTCTGGACTAGATGCCTTGTCTCATGCTTTGGAGTCATACGTGTCAGTGATGGCATCAGAATTCACACGCCCTTGGGCTTTGCAAGCTATTAAGTTGATTTTTGATAACTTAGCAGAATCATACCGTTACGATCCAAAGAATCCGACTAAAGAAGGTCAAACAGCACGTACAAAGATGCACTACGCCTCAACATTGGCTGGTATGTCATTTGCCAATGCCTTCTTAGGTATTAATCATTCTTTGGCACATAAAGTTGGTGGTGAATTTGAATTACCACACGGATTGGCTATTGCTATTGCGATGCCACATGTTATTAAGTTTAATGCGGTCACAGGTAACGTTAAGTGTACGCCTTACCCACGTTATGAAACTTACACAGCGCAAAAAGATTACGCCGATATTGCACGTCATATTGGTTTGAAGGGCAGCACGGATGCTGAATTAGTTGATGCTTTGATTACAGCCATTAAGAAGTTGGCTAAGTCAGTTGAAGTTGATCAGACATTAACTGGTAACGGCGTTAAAAAGGCAGATTTGGAACGTAACATTGATGCGTTGACAGATCTTGTCTATAATGACCAGTGCACACCTGGTAACCCGCGCCAACCAAGTTTGGATGAAATTAAACAATTATTGAGAGATCAATTATAAAAGATCCACAAAACATCAAAAGAAATTTTGGTGTTTTTGTTTACAATTATCCCTAACCGTGTATATAATATATCCATAGATATTTAAAGTACACGAAAATAAAGGGGTGGCGTTATGAAATTTTGGCGAAGCGCGGAATGGCAGCGCATTAGTAAATTACGTGGTTTAAAATTATTATTAGTAGGAATCACATTAATTCCTAGTATTTATGCGGTTATTTTTTTATCATCGTTGTGGGATGCGTATGGTAAAGTAGATAATCTGCCTGTGGCTATTGTTAATCAAGATAAAGCAGCCAAAATAAACGGTAAAACACAACATTTGGGTACAGATTTAACGGACAAACTGATGAAAGATCAACCGTTGAAATTGCGCGAAGTGTCTGCTCAAAAAGCAAAAGATGGTTTAAAACAAGGTCATTATTACATGACAATTACCATCCCTAGCGATTTTACAAAAAATGCTGGTTCGTTATTAGATAAGAAACCAACGACTTCAAAAATTGCTATCGCCCATAATGCCGGACAAAGTTTCATCGCTGAAAAAATGACGAGTTCTGCTGCCGATAAGATACAAGCTAGTGTGACAAAATCACTACAGAAAGTTTATAATGAAACGATTTTGTCAGCCACTAATTCTTCACAAAAGGGTTTCCAATCCGGATCCCATGGCGCAAATCAGTTGAATAATGGGCTGGGTCAACTTGCTGATGGCAGTGCTAAGCTGCATGATGGTGCGCAGACTTTGACCTCTGGCACATCAACATTGGCTAATGGGTTATCGCAATATACTAACGGTGTATCGCAAGCTAATGGTGGTTCTAATAAACTTGTAAACGGTGCTGATTCAGCGGCCTCAGGGGCCAATAAATTAGCATCCGGAACCTCTCAGTTAGCTAAAAGTGCTCCTCAACTAGAATCCGGGAGTCAACAATTAGCCGCTGGTGCTCAGCAATTAGCTGATCAATTGAGAGCGGTTAGTGATCAAATTGATACGCAACAGAAAGCTAAAGCAAGTGATTTAAAGGCACTCGATAATGGGCTACAACAATTGACAGGTGGATTGAATGATTTGAAATCTACTTTGAATAATATCCCTACAACAACTGTTAATGTTGATAATGGCGCAATTACAGCAGCCTCAAATCAATTGAACACTAGTTTAACAGGTTCAGCGGTAGCTGGAGCCAAGATGAAAGCACAATTCGGACAATTAATGAAAGATCCGGCCTTTGCCGCATTTCTCGCCAAAAACCCTTCTGCTGCTAAACAATTTCAAGATATTTCTCAAACATCAGATCAATTGAACACGGGGTTAGTTGCTAGTGGTGCAGCAGCTAAAAACTTACAATCATCGTTAGAACCGCTTCAAAAAGCCTTACCAGCTTTAAAAAATTTGCAAAGTCAACTAACCACCGTACTACCTAAACTACAACAACTAAGTCAAGGTGCACAAGCAACTTCAGCTGCGCAACAAGCCATCAAGACTTTGAACGGTAGTTTAATAACTATCAGTAGTGGTTTATCACAACAAGCTGTACCTGGCGCTCAAAAACTAGCTACTGGAGCAGCTACTCTGAATGCTGGTCAGAAACAAGTAACTGCCGCTTCATCACAACTCAATACTGGTGCGAATCAACTCGCTAGTGGCAACTCACAGTTAGCCGCAGGTACGAGTCAATTGAATAGTGGGTTGGGCCAGTTATCAGCTAAAAATGCGCAACTTAATAGTGGCGCTGGTCAGCTCAATAGTGGTGCTCAGCAATTGACAACTGGCACAGCACAAGCAACTTCGGCCTTGAATGAAGCACAATCTGGTACGAAAACATTGGCTGAAAAACTTGCTACAGGTGCGATTCAACTAGAAGCAGTTCATAACGATAAAAGTAATGTTGATGCATTAACACAACCTACTAAAAGTGCTAACACAAATCTTTCCAATGTTGCAAATAATGGAACAGGTATGGCACCATATATGATGTCAGTTGGTTTGTTTGTTGGTATGATTACGTTAAGTACAATTTATGACTTTATGACTGTTGCCAAGAAACCAAGAAGTGGTTTTGCTTGGTGGGCAGATAAACAAACCGTTAATTTCCCAGTATGGATTGGGCAAGCTGTAGTGATGACGACGCTATTAGTATTGGTTGATGGACTAAATGCTGCGCGTCCAGTGATGGTATTTGTTGTAGCACTGGTGGCAGCGTTCTCCTTTAATCAACTTGTCTTGTTATTCAATGTATTATTTGGTAAGCTTGGATCGGGTATTATGCTGGTCTTGATGGTCCTTCAGCTGAGTGCCAGTGCAGGATCATATCCAATTGAATTATCAAATGGTTTCTTTCAAGCTATCCATCCTTGGGTACCGATGACCTATTCTGTACACGCTTTCCGTGAAACAATTTCTATCGGTGGCAGTGTAGCTAATGATTTGACAATTTTGCTAACTATAGGTGTTGTGTCAATGGTATTAACCTGGGGTGTTTATCATTGGAAACTGCGACATAATCAGTTGATTTGGGCAGAATAAGCCGAAGTAGAATGATATGAGTGATGCTGTTTTATACTTCATTAAGTGGTGGTAGAGTGAGACACTGGAGAATATTATGAAAATGTCAAGTGCAGTTGAACAAAGTTTGGTTGTTTTGGTGATGTTATCGTTGCAAAAAGATGATCTACCGGTTAAAAGCTATTTGCTCAGTGATCGTCTAGAGGTTTCGGAATCTTATTTGAAGAAAACAATGCGGAAATTGGTTGTTTCTGGTATCGTGGAAGCGATTGCTAGTAAAGAAGGTGGCTTCAAGTTAGCGCGACCAATTGCTGAAATTACTTTGCTTGATGTCTACCAAGCAATAGAAGGTGCCGGAAGTTTTATTCATTCAACACAATTAGCAGATCGTATTTTCTTGAGTCAAGAGTCCGATAATCGCGTGGAAGATGTGCAACAGGCATTGGAAGTTGCAACAGATGATGTACTATCTGTATTTAATGAAGCAGAGCAAGATTTCAAAAATAAATTACAAAATTATACAATTGCCAAATTATTACAACATATTAATGTTGATGAATTTGGTAAAATTGATTGGCGACAGTCAGCGGTAAATTAACAATATTTACCGCTTTTTTATTTTAATGAGATAGTGCAGTATTGTGGTGGTGGTGTTTTAGCAATATAATATTGATATTGATTAGTGAACATTTTAATACAAAGCTTAAGATAACATGGTAACTTAGTTATTTTCGCTTCATGTAAGAAGTCATGATTTAATATTTTGAAAGAACGGTGTGAGCAAATGGTACAAGGTGGCTCCAAAAATATGGACAGTACGGCCTCTTTTTATTCTAAGCAACAAGTGATAATTACCTTAGCGGTGTCAACTATTGTTCTCGGTATTTTGGTTGGATTAAGTTCTCTATTTTTGGGATTGTTTCTTGAATGGGTGGAACAGGTTTTTTTGCATTATGAAGAAACTGCGAAAATACCATCACCAATTAGTACGGCACCGAGGACGCGATTACTATCAGTGACCATTGGTGGGGTTATAGCTGCCATTATATGGTGGTTGCTACGCACTAAGAGTCAGCCAACGGTTAGTATTAAGCAGACGTTGGCTGGTGAACAGATGCCTTGGTGGCAAACAGTGATACATGTTATCACACAGATTTTTTATGTTGGTGTTGGTGGCTCGATAGGTCGTGAATTAGCCCCTCGGGAGGCAGGTGCTTTGTTAGCACAACGATGGCAGAGCCTGTTAGCCAAAACACGACTATCACCGTTATCGACAGCAGATCGACAGTTATTAATTGCAGCCGCTGCTGGTGCTGGATTTGCGGGTATATATATTGCGCCAATTACGGGGATGCTGTTCTGCGTTGAGGTGTTGTTGAAAAAATTATCTTTACGGACTGTTACGGTCAGTTTAACAATGTCGACAATTGCAATGTTTGTTGGGTCAATAGCTAAGGGATTTAAGCCGTATTATTTGATTGGTGATGCTAAATTTTCGTTAGCTAGTTTAGTATTTGTTTTACTTTTAGCGCCGATATGTGGATTGATTGGCGGCTTATGTCGGCAGCTCTTTCAATGGGCAGAAAAAAGACAAACAAAAAATTCACATATATTGTGGCAGCTACCATTAATAGCAGTAATTACTGGTTTGGTGTCTCTTAAATTACCAGAAATTATGGGGAATGGTCGTTCATTAGCTCAGCTAGCAATAAATAGTAAGCAAGAACATTTTTTGGTCATATTATTATTGGGTGCCATCGGTAAAATTATTATAACAACATTAACTATTCGCTTCGGTGCTGCAGGTGGAACATTAACACCTGCTATTGCCATTGGTGCTGTTGTTGGTGCTGCGATTGGATTGGTTTTATTGCCTATGTTTCCTGCGTTAGTGATCTGGCAATGTGCAGTCATTGGTGCTTGTACATTACTTGCTGCATCACAACAAGCACCATTTATGGCATTGTTTATGATTATTGAAATATGTCATCTCGATTATTCGGCATTTTTGCCATTAGCCATAGGCACCTTGCTATCTATTGCTGTCTCGAAACAAGTCATTCAGCGATTGACTAATAAAAGGTCATATTAGCATGCTAAAATAGCTCACAGTCTCTCGTATGAGGAATCTGTGAGCTATTTTTATGAATTGAAAAATATTTAACTTGGTGCAAAGTGAGAATTTAAAATTGTTTATTTGTTAGATTCTATCGTGATTAGATTACCTTCAGAATCTGATATTTGGAAAGCAATTTTGTTACCAAAACGTTCTTTGGGTTCACCAACAATTGGTACAAAATTATTGCGTAAATGCTTTTTCAAATTATCTTGATGATCTCGAACCAAGAGTTCGAGTTTATCTGTAGGTTGGCCCGGCACAAAAATAATATCTTCGCCATCTAGCATGAGATGGCGACCACTTTGGTGACCGGATTGGGGGAGATCAAATACGTCACGCCAAAAACGATAGGCGCGGTTTGTATCACTAGCTGGCACTGTTTTGATGTTCAGTTTACGTGGTTTCATAATACTTATAAGTATAACGGAATGAGGTTAATTTTCAACTTTTTCTAAATCCTGTTTGTTTGTCATTATTATGTAAATAGCAAGTAATGAGAAAAGTAAAGCGACTAATAACCACGAGAAGCTTGGAGAAATAATGTTAGCAGCACCTAAAAATAATATTTGTCCGACAGGTGCACTAGACATGACCATAGTGTTAATTAAACCACCGACACTTGCCAATTTGTCAGATGAGACACGTTGCATGATAATAACGCCAATTTTGGGGTTCACTTTAGCTGAAACATAAGCGGAAGTAGCCATTAAGACCATCCATAAAATACCATTAGGATAAAAAGTTGGTAGGAGACCTATAAAGGCAGAAATGATACAAGCGATGCCAATCAATTGTTTTGTTGTTAATTGACGTAGAAAATCATGTGTGATGATGGAGCCCAGTAGCATAAAAATAGATTCGACGGCACCAAATAAAGCGACGGTTGTGCCAAAATTTCCAATAATCAAGCTATTGGTATGCAACAGTGTTAAGTTAAATAAACCAGACATTGATGTACCGACAAAGTTTATAGCTGTAGCGAGCAATAGTAGTTGGAAAAATAATGTATCTTTGCGTACATAGTTGAAAGTTATTTGTAAATGTTTAAACATCCCCGTTTTTATTGATACAATAGGAGTCGATTCAATATTCTTTTCGGCAAGTTGAAAGTATTTGTGATTAATGACCATGATGAACCAAGCTAGAATAAACATAGTGACATTCATGAGACTAAATAATGCGTAGTTTTGATTTAAAAGACCTAACATACCAATACCAACGAAGCTACCAATCATGCTAACTGTGATACTGACTGCTTGTTCTAGGCTCATGGCATCATGTATCTCATGGTCAGCTAAAATATAACGTGATACAGGTTTCATCAGTAAATTACTATATATACCTATAATATCTACAATAAAAATGAGTATCACGAGTCCGAAAAAACTATCCAAACGGCCACCAAAGCGCCACAAGATAACTGTGACACCTAAAAAAATAGCGGCTTGTGTGAGACGGGATATTGCCCAGGCACGCAAATGGTTGCTTGTCTTATCCGCAAAATTACCAAGAAATACTGATAATAATGATGGTAAAAATTCAGCAACTGCCACTAAAGTAACAGTGAATGTTTTATTGGGTAACGTTGCTGCATAGACAAGAAATACAATATTAAAAAAACTACTACCAATATTATTGAAAAATTGTGCGATAATCATGACCCGAAAAGCAATATTATTTTTAGCGATATGCATATCATAGCCCCTTTTAAATTTGAATATATTTAGTTTATACGGTAAAATCAATAAAACAACAAAAAGAGAATATATTCTCTTTTTTATGGGTGAAAAATGGATTACGGTCAAACATTCAAAAGATTACGTGAAGATAAAGGGCTTAAAATTATTGATTTAGAGCAATCCAACATCTCGCGATCACTAATTGGTAAGTTTGAAAAGGGACAGTCACGAATATCTGCTGATAGATTAGATAAATTACTTGCAGATATGGGTGTGAATCACGATGAATTTTTATTTTTGGGTGGAGATGCAAACAATAATTATCTATACAGTATGATTCATCGTATGGGTATACAAGCAGGTGATCCAAAAGAGTTTCAACGGCTTGATATAATGATTCAGCAGGTAACAAATGACTTGAAAAATGGCCGAGGTGGTATGAGTGCGCGCTTTATGCGCGAATTTGGACTAATGATTCGGGCAGGGTTTGCTGGTGGCCTGTCTATCAGTGAGTTGTATGAATCTGACCAAGTTCAAAAACATGTGAGGCCAGCAGTTGCGTTCTTAAAACAAGCGGAAACCTGGGGGCATATGGAGTTGGATGTATTCATGTTGTTCTACATGGGGATGACACCAGCTGACTTATTAATATTGGGCCGCTTAGCAATTGAGAGGGCGCGTTTTTATACGCAATTACGCAATGAAAAAACGCGATTAGTTGACACGATCTATACTGCTTTTAATGGCTTATTGTATGTTGATATTGTTGGTGCAGCAGAGATGTTGTTGTTAGAAGAGCAAGTACTGGATGATATGGACGATTTCTTAATTGATTGGACGAGCGAACGGATTCGTTTGAAAATGGGCCAAGGTTTACTGAAAATGATGCAAGGCAATGTGAATACAGGCTACGAAGAAGTTATGTCGGTAGTATCAGTATATGAGTTGGTTGGATTACGTGAACGAGCCGACTCAATTCGAAACAATGTTAGGGTTACTAAAGATGCTATTATCGCAGGAAAACCAAATAAAATACCACATATTTATGCACTGTTGATTTAAAGTATGTTAAACTTATAGTTATGGCATTATTAGAAGTAAGCGGCCTATCGATGGCCTACGCAGAAAAAACTTTATACGAAGACGCTGAATTCGAGCTACAAAAAGGCGAACACATGGGAATTGTAGGCCAGAACGGTGCCGGTAAGTCAACGCTTATCAAAATCGTGACAGGTCAAGAGTTACCATTGTCTGGTAAGATCGAATGGCAAAATGGCTTAAAAATCGGTTATTTGGATCAGTATGCTGAAATTCCAGAAGGTATGAATCTGGTTGATTTTTTGCATACAGCTTATCAAGATTTATACGATAAACAAGATCGCATTACTGATTTATATAATGAGTACGCAGAGTCAATGAATGATAAGCTGCTCGAACGCGCTGGCCGTATGCAAGAAGAGCTTGATGCAGATGGATTTTACGACATTGACACAAAGATTGAGCGTGTTATTTCAGGATTAGGACTGGAATCTATTGGACGTGATCGGGAATTAGATGCGATGTCTGGTGGGCAACGTGCTAAAGTCATTTTAGCAAAGTTGTTGCTCGAAAATGATGATGTGATTATTCTCGATGAACCAACAAACTATCTGGATGTTGCTCATATTGAATGGTTGGAAGATTTTTTGCAGACCTTTGAAGGCTCAGCAATGATTATTTCCCATGATTTTGATTTTTTGGACAAAGTAACTAACGCAATTATTGATGTTTCTTTTGGCAAAATTACTAAATTTCGTGGTTCATTTAAAAAAGCTATGCGACAAAAAGAAGAGCGCAGTGAACAGCAGCTTCGTCAATATGAAAAGCAACAAGGTGAAATTGAGAAAGCACAAAAGTTTATTGCAAAAAATAAGGCGCGTGCTTCCACTTCTAAACAGGCTAAGTCGCGTGAAAAGATGTTGGCCAGAATGGATCGTGTTGATCCACCGGCTGATGCTTTGCAAGCAAAGTTTAGTTTTCCATATGTTAATTCACAGTCCACTAACGCACTAACAGTTAATAATTTATCTGTTGGATATGTGACACCAGTTTTGGAACCAGTGACATTTTCAATTACAACAGGACAAAAAATTGTATTTAAAGGGTTCAACGGCGCTGGAAAATCCACGTTAATTAAATCAATTTTGGGCGTGATTCCAGCGTTACATGGGGAATCAGAGTTTTCGCCATCTGCTATTGTTAACTATTTTGACCAAGACTTAGAGTGGGAAAATGATAGTAAGACACCTTTACAAGAAATGCAAGACCGTTTTCCAACCTTGGAACCTAAAGCGCTACGGACAAGATTAGCTGCAGCTGGTATCAATTCAGAAAATGCTCAAAAACCGTTACAACAACTTTCAGGTGGTGAACAAACGAAAGTTAAGTTAGCCATTATGGAAATGAAACCAAGTAATTTTTTGGTTCTAGATGAGCCAACTAACCACTTAGATGAGGGCACTAAAAATGCCTTACGTAAGGCAATTGATCAATTCCCAGGTAATGTTATTATTGTTTCCCACGAGGTAAGCTTTACAAATGGTTTCGGTGATCAGGAGTTAAACGTGGCCGCTTTATCATTTAAACAAGAGTCAGAATAGTTAATGATGAATTTGAAACAGTTTTTTTCTGGGCAATGGGATATTACGAGAACAATAACTGATTCTGATAAGCGATTGTACGCGACAGTTCAAGGCACAGCTAATTTTTTTCACCATACTCAGAATGCCTTAATTTTGGAAGAAAAAGGGCAAGTGAGTTTAGTTAATACAGGAAGAAATTTAGATTTTACGCGTCAATATATCTATGTTTTTGACCAACAAGGGATGTCAATTTATTTTCATGATGATATAACTGCAAACAATGGTTTGTATCAAGCCTATGATTGGGATGATAAATCAAAACAGTTACAGCCACGTGATAAGTATTTATGTTCGTTAGATGTTTATGATGCACAATTTCATCTTGAAAATGCGAAAACTTTTTGGCAAAATACTGACGTTGTTGGTCCGCACAAAGATTATCATGTTAAAACTATTTTTACTAGAAAAAACGCCTGATGGCGTTTTTTTGTTGGGTTAATAATATTGGTCGTAATTTATTTTATAGTGAGAATTTATTCTATTGAAAAAAATTTCTATTTATTTGTGGACATATGTTCATTTTTGTGATATAACTGTCTGTGATGTAAGCGTTATCATATAATAATAAGGAGACGTTATAATTATGGATCGGTCTAAGTCACGTCGTTTTGGTTTTATCAAGTTTCAAGGCAAAGAATTGAATAACGGGTATATTGATAAAACACCTGTTCTTCAATTTATTCTTGTGTCCCTGCTTTTCCCTATGTGGGGTGCTGCAGCCAGTTTGAATGATATTTTAATTACCCAATTTAAAACAATATTTAATTTGAGTAACTTTGCTTCAGCATATGTTCAAAGTGCGTTTTTCCTTGGCTATTTTATTATGGCTATTCCAGCTTCTTATTTAATTAAGAAGACATCGTACAAGTTTACGATCGTTGTGGGATTAGTTCTATATTTAATTGGTAGTACATTATTCTTTCCAGCTTCTGCAGCAGCAACTTATGGTTTCTTTCTCATCGCGTTATTTGTTTTGGCAACGGGCTTGAGTTTAATTGAAACATCTGCAGATACTTATTCAGCGTTATTAGGTCCAGTAAAGGGACGTACGTTAAGGTTAAATATTTCACAAACTTTTCTACCTATTGGTTCGATTATAGGTATTTTATTAGGAAAATATTTGATTTTTACCAATGGAGACAATTTAGAAACACAATTAAGAGGGCTCAGTGGCAGCGTTAAAATTGCGTTTGGTGAGCAAGCATTGAGGAAAACGTTATTACCTTATCGATACATGATTATTGCCCTTTTAGTGATGATCATCATATTCTTGATAGTTCAATTTCCAAAAAGTAAGCCACGCATTTCTAAAACAAAAGCTCAGGAGAACCTATGGCAAACAATCACTAGTTTATTAAAAAATAAAGATTTTTGTTATGGATTGTTTACTGAATTTATGTACGTTGGTCTTCAAGTGTCTGTCTGGTCATTTACCATTCGGTTAGCTTTAACATTAAATACTAGTTTAAATGAGCGCAGTGCGTCAAACTTTGTTATTTATAGTTACATAGCATTCTTTATTGGTCGTGTCATAGCTGACTATCTTATGCGTACAATTCCTCATCTAAAAGTATTACTTGCTTATTCGATTCTTGGTGTCATAGCTATTGCTTATATGCTCATTGATAGAAGTTTCAACGGAGTTTATGTCGCAATACTTGTTTCAGGATTGATGGGTCCTGGATATGCAACTATTTATACAGAAACACTGAGCTTTATAAAAGATCCACAGCATACTGAGACAGCTGGTGCAATGATTGTGATGATGGTTATAGGTGGGGCCTTTTGGCCATTAGTACAAGGTTGGTTAGCTGATTTCACCGGATCTATGTCTCTGTCCTTTGCTGTTCACTTGCTGACATTTGGTGCAATGGCAATATTCGCACATCATTATATTAAACATCCAGTATCTAATGTATTTTCGAGAGGGGCAGAGCATGACAACTAAAATTAATTTAGATAAACATTTTTTTAATACGCATGAGAGAATTGTGGCACAAAATGATGCGTTTAAAATTATTTCATTTAAATATTCTTCTAGCGTTGAAGCACTTAAAATCATTAATTCTAGGGGTTATCTAATATTTTTACCCTTCGAGGGTTTAATGATATGGGATGCAGTTTTTGATGGTCTTGATTTGAAGATGGCAAATCCTTTTACGCAACCATATCCAGGTACTAAAATTACTGATTCGTATGGTGCATTTCAGTTTCATTCGGGATTGTTAGCAAATGGTAATCCGGGTCCAACTGACACACACAATCCTCATGGAGAGTTTCCATTATCATCAATGGATAGTTCTTATATCGAGATATCTGATGATACGGTTACTATAAGAAGTCAAAAAGAGTATGTTAAAGGGTTTGGATTTCATTATTTTGCCGAGCCTGCAGTTACGTTGAATGCGGGACAAGCTTCTTTTCGTATCACGATGACCGTCCAAAACTTGTCTAAATTTGAAGAAATGCCTTTACAATACTTGGTTCATCTTAACTATAAATTTATTAAAGGAGCTAAGATAACACAAAATATTCCTGATGATTCATTTCAATTACGAACAACAGTTCCAGAACATATTCATCCCAAGAGTGAATGGCTGAAATACATGTCCTCATTAAACAATGAAAAAATATTAGTGAACGAATTAAATGATACGCAACACTTCAATCCGGAAATAGTTTACTTTGGCGATGAGTTAAATAAAATAACAAATATTGCTAAATTCAGAATGATTATGGATGATCAACACCAAGTTAAAGTAGAATTTAACACAAAAGAGTTTCCAAATGTAACAAGGTGGTTGATGTATAATCCAGATATACAAGTTGCAGCATTTGCATTACCGGCGACATGCCGAACGGAAGGTTATACAGCTGCCAAAGAAGCGGATACTTTAATTATGTTAAAGCCTCAAGAAATCAGACATTTTCAAGTTGTTACAGGATTACAAGATTAAGCAACATCAAGAAGGAGTAATATAAAAAATGGCAAAATATATTTTGGGTATTGATGTGGGTACGTCTGGAACAAAAGCAATGCTTTTAACAACAGATGGAGAAGTCATTGCGCAGCAGAAAGACAATTATAGTTTTGAAACACCCCATCCAGGTTGGGCAGAAGCAAATGCTAAAGATTGGCTAAACGCTGTGACATCATTAATTCGAACACTTTCTTCACATGTAGAAGATGCCGATATTGTAGCCATTGGAATTGATGGTCTTTATGGTGGATCTGGCATACCTGTTGATAATAAAGGACAGGCGATAGGACCAGCGTTAATTTGGATGGATAGGCGTGCAGTTCTAGAAGCAAATGAAGCAACTAAACTGGTGGGGGAAACAGAGTTAATGGCAGTGACAGCTAATTTAGCTGATCCATACTATGGTTATACTAAACTGATGTGGCTTAAGAAAAATAAGCCTGATTTATATGCAAAAACGGCGACATTTCTTCCCCCTGAATCATATATTATAGCTGAGTTAACTGGTGAAGTCAGTATGAATTATTCTGCAGCAGGTAATCTTGGTGGGGTATTTGATATTAATCAAGGTGAGTGGTCACCAGAGTTAGCTGATAAACTAGGAATAGATATTGAAAAATTGCCGCAAAAGTTTGTAACCAGTACAGAGCCTGCTGGTTATGTGATTAAAGATTGGGCAGAGCGTTTAGGTTTGCAAAGTGGAACACCTGTTTTTAATACGGGTGTAGATGTTGGTCCTGCTACTGTAGGAACAGGTGTTTTAAATCCAGGGAAAGTAACTGTGGCCTTGGGTACTTCGATGAATGCGGCGTTAGTTACTAAACAGCCACAAAGAAATAAAGATCTGATTATTTGGCCATATGCCTATAAGCCTAAAGAATATTATTATAATTTTGCTGGTGCCAATACTGCTGGTGCTATAGTAGCTTGGTTTGTAAAAGAATTCGCTACAGAATTTGATGAAAATTCTGGGCCTATTGCGCTTGATATTCAAAGTAATCACATACCGGTAGGCAGCAACGGCTTGTTAGTGTTACCTTATTTCATGGGTGAGCGCAGTCCATTGTGGGATTCAGATGTTAGAGGAACAATTTTAGGTATTTCTTTAAAAACGACACGTTATGAATTGTATAATGCATTTCAGGAAGCAATTGCCTACTCTGTACGTCAAAGTATTGAGCAATTTGGTCCAGATATTGGAGATACTATAACGCTTGTAGGCGGTGTGAGTTCTTCTAAAAAAATGGTACAAATGATTGCAGATGTGACGGGAAAAGCTGTCTTAATAACTAAATCAGGTGGAGAAGCGAATTTAGGGAGTGCTATATTAGCAGGGATTGGTATCCATGCAGTTAAGGCTGAAGACGTATCGAAGTGGGTCAAGATAGATCAAAAGATTTTACCTAACAAAAATAATACTAAATTATACAATCAGTATTTTATAATGTATAAAAAAGCTTATAATAGTGTTAAGGGATTTTATCACGACTTTACTACTATTCAAAACGATTAGTATCATTTTTATAAAAGAGGACACTAAAATTAATACTAACCGAAGAGAACAAATGCTACGTATAGCGAGATTATATTATATTGACGGAATGGAACAGAGCCAAATTGCTAAAAAAGAGTCTGTTTCCAGACCTACAGTTTCACGTTTATTGGCTATGGCAAGGGAAAAGGGATTCGTTTCTATAAAAGTCAATGATGATTTTCGCGATTCACAAGTTTTATCTGAACAACTGGAAGCTATCTATCCAGATGTGAAAATTAATGTTATCTCAACAGCACAAGATGATCAAAAGTTAAAAATTGATAGAGTTGCTTCGTCTGTGGCCAAATATCTACATAGCATCATAAAAAGTGGTGATATTGTTGGACTGGGATCTGGTCAGGAGATTTATGAGATAGCTCAACGAATTGAGGCCAAAGATGTTAGAGATGTTGAAATATTACCACTCACAGGATTATTTGATACAAGAGAATATCCAGCGTTTCATTCTGAAATAGCCACATTATTCGCTACTGCATACAAGTCATCTGCTAGATTGTTACCAGTACCTGTTATTTTTAATAGTATTTCAACAAAACAATTAGTTGAAACTGAAAAATATGTACGATATTTAGAAAAATTAGCTAGACTGTCTAATATTGTTGTATTTACTGTTAATAATATAACGAGTAGTCCGCTTTTTTATAGCAATAACTACCTTTCTGAACAAGAGAAAGAAGTATTAGCATCTGATTCGATTGGCGAAGTGCTATCTCATTTTATTGATATAAACGGGGTACTTGTCAACCGAGATTTAGATAGTAGGACTGTTTCGCTACCTATTGATAACTTACATTACAAAGATCACGCGATAATGATGGTAAGTGATGTGGCAAATACTGCAATCTTATGTACAGTTCTAAAAATGAAAATTGTCAGTCAACTGTTTGTCGACCAACAGACAGCACAATGTTTACTTGAGTATGATATGAAGGAGAAGTAAATAAGGTATCTTCGAAAATGTAGAGCTTATTACTTACAATGAAACTAGTGCTTTTCAATAACGCAGAATAAAATATGATCAACTATTGCGTAATTTAAAATGATAATTCTTATGTTACTATAAAAAGCCCGACCGCTAGACACGTTCTTATGTGTCTAAGCGGTCGGGCTTTTTATATGATATTGAATCAGTATCTTACGCTCAATTTAATGGAGTAATCATCAGATTGGTTTACTATCTTAATGCTTTCTTCTTTTCAATGAAACTAATCCTAACGTAGCAATAGATACTATACCAGCAAGAATAGTGCTTGCTGGTATAGTACTTTGTCCCGTTTTAGGAAGAGCTTCTTTGTCTTGATTAGCATTACTATGAGTAATATGTTGCTTTGGAACTGTTTGTGTGTTACTTATGAGTACTTGGAACTGTTTTATCTACTCTTTTTGGACTAGTATTCGTTGGCTTTTCAGGTTTATCATTAGGTGTTTTTTGATTAGCCGTATAAGTCACAGTTGTGTGTGTGGTTTGGGTGAATCAGATATCCAGAGACCAATCTGCTAATATTGATGTTACATCAATGTTAAATCTCATGTGAGTAACTGAATAAGAAGTAACGATTATTTTTTATTTATTGCTTGCTAATTGAACCTCTTTAGCAGCGTGTCTAATCTTATGTTCTTCGGCAATGGCCACAAAAATTAACAAAATAGCAGCTATGACAAGTGCGGCATACATGACGATAAATGTTGATTGCCAGCCATGCAAAACAGTGCCAAATACGTGTAATCCTTTTGCTGTTGGATCAGCAATATAACCCAAACCAACTTTAGCCAACGAGTCACCGAACAAATAAGCGAATGTACCTGTTAGTCCATTAGAAACTGACAGTGCTTGCTTTGGTACAAACCCAACAACGGATACACCAATTAATAATTGTGGACCAAATACTAACCAACCCATAATAAACAATGCTATAAACAGTGCTGTTTCAGTATGCGCGACTGTGTACATATGGAGAACAAAGAATTGTAAAAAGATTGAAATCAGAGCCACCATGATACGACGTCCCTTTAACAAATCAGAAATCCAGCCCCAAGACAATGATCCCACCAGTGCACCCATTTCAAAATAGAAGATGGTTGCCACGGCAGCGCCATTATTCATATGTAATGCTTGGACGGAATAAAGAGGTGCCCAGTTATCAATACCAATACGCACAATATACACGAACACATTAGCAACAGCTAACAGCCAAACCCATGGGTTTTTAAGCACAAATTGTTTTAAAATCTCGCCTTTTGACATAGTGGCTGCTTGTCGATCTTCAACAGATTGCGGCTCATTGAAGATAATTGGAGCCGGATCCCATCCCAATTCTTCTGGTTCATCATGTCCGATAAACAAACCAGCAATACCAATTATAAATACAATAACAGCTGGGAAAATAAACATACCAGCAACATTACCACAAAAAAGATGATTAGCACCCCAAAGTGCTAGTATACCAGCAATTCCACCACCAATATTGTGGGAAGTATTCCAAAAACCTAGCCAGCGACCACGTTTTGTTTGTGGTGTCCAACGGGATATCGTTGAGTATGAAGCTGGACCACCTGGTGACTGGAACAAACCGTTTAGTCCCCACAAAGCTAACAAAATACCTGTGGTTGCGTTGTTTGTTAATAAGGCAATACCGAATAGTAATGATAGAAATGCGGAAACCATTAGAAAAGCAGAAATCATACGTTTTGCATTTTGACCATCAACGAAAGCGGACATTAATGTTTTACCAATACCATATGTAATTGAGAATGCTAATCCAATAATACCCATTTGTGTGGTTGTAATCACACCATTTTCTACCAATAGTGGTGTAGCTGCTTTGATATTGTTGCGGACAAGATACATGCCCAAATAAATGAAAAAAACGACACCAAATGTTTTAATGAACTGACCAAACCAAGCTTTTCGTTCGTCTGTGACTGAAATGTTGATTCGATTTGGATGATGTAGTGCAAAAAAATTCTTCATTTTAATCAATCTCCTTATTTAATCACTGTAACCGCTTACATATATTAATATAGCACTACGCTTGTTTCTGTCAAGGAGACTCTGAAAGAATGCAACATCAAATGAGTTTAGTAATAATTATTGAGAACCATTCACCTATTTTTTTAAATGTAATTGTGTTAACTCACCTATCGTAGTGGTACTGACAAGATTAAGCCTTGTTTTATATTCGTTTTCCTCAAATAATCGTTTTCCAGTACCTAAAACTACGGGGGCAATTTGAATCCAAAATTCATCAATGAGATTTGCTTTCAGTAACTGAGTAAATATAGCGGCGCCACCAACTATCCAAATGCTTTTACCAGAGTGAGTTTGTAAGTTTTTTATGATATTTTCTGGATTACCAGATACATAATGACCTTCAAGTATAGCACCAGTATACTGATGAGAAAATACTATTTTCTCTTTATTTGGAAAAATATTTTTGTTACCAGATAGCTTCAGTGTCTCTAGGTAAGTTGTGTTGCCCATGACAACTGTATCAATGGTATTCTCGAATGCTTGAATATCATAATCATCATCTAGTTGAGTGTCAAACAGCCACTGTAAACTATCATTTTTTGTTGATAAAAAACCGTCTAAACTAATTGCACCATAAAAAACCACTGTTCTCATGATTAATATTACCTTTCATTTGGCTCTTTTTTAATGTGTACATATTTTACGATTTCAAGGTTTTAAAAAATAGTTTAAGGGTTAGAAACTTGATAGTTTGTTTTTGATTTCAGATATAAAAAAATACCTAAAATGTTGATCAACATTTTAGGTATTTTTTATCAGTCTCGTTCTTATTTTTGATATCAGTGAGTAAAGAATGGTAGTTGTTTCTTATTTTGTTTATATGCGTTGTATAGTATCACGGCATTTAGTATCATACCGAAAGATGCCAATGTCTTGTTTACTAGCGGCATAGTTGGATCTAACAAAACATGCATCCCCACAATTATAAATAATAGCGCTACCATTTTTTTAACTTTAAATGTCATATGAACCCCCAAGTGTCTTATTCATTTTTTATATGGATAAAGGTATCAAATCTAACTCGTAAACTATATTTATTGTAACATAGCGGTTATGAAATACAAAATTATCTTGGTACCCGTAAGATGGATAACTATTGATTATGTAAGCGCTTGCATTATTGAGATATTAATGTTATACTTTAGACATAGGTTAGGAGAAGTCCTAATAACAATTATAATTGTTGAAGTTATCGTCAAAGATAACGTGAATGGGTCTCTTACGATCTAGGAACAACCTGCTCGGTGTTTAAATTAACAAAACGATAGGTAGCTTAAGATACTTAGGCGGTTTGTAGTTTGAACGGGATGACAATAGTATGCTTGGTGAGAGCCCAAGGTGTTGTTGTTTGAGAGAGGGTTGTTTTTTGGTGTTTGTATAGGATGAGTATGTCGCAATAAGGCCTTGGTCACAAGGATATAGAACTGATTAATCTTTTTGTCAATATAGCATTTAAGCAATTTTTTTGAAAGTTGATTGCTAGCTACTGTGTTATTGTTCTTAACAGCGCTAGACTTCGTGTACAGTATAGGTTTCTTCCTTTGATCAACCAAAGATTTGGAACTGATACCGTTGGCTATTAAAATAACAGATGCGTTATAATGAGTATTTATGAGTAGCTTTATACCTGACAATCACGGTATACTATTAGTATCAATAAGAATCAGAAAGGTATCAGACGATGAGTGAACAAACAACAACGACGTTTGAGACATTATCAGACATTCTTAAACATCTTGATATTAGTAAGGCGACCTATTATAGACGTGCAAAGGCTTGGAATATTAATCCTAGCCAGCGTGAATTCACCAAAGAGAATCTTAATAACCTTGAATCTATGCCTGATAATTTTGATAATACACAGTCTGATAATGAATCAGAAAGTATTAAGGCCTTATCAGAACAACTTAAGACAAAGGATGATCAAATTGAACGTCTTCATAAATTATTAGATCAGCAACAATCATTGTCATTAGATTTACAACGTAAATTAGACGTCAAAGATCAGCAATATCTGGAAGTCTCAGACACGTCTCAATATGTATCAGAAATTGATGAACTACAAGAGCAGCTGCAAGAAGAAAAAAATAAAGGGCTTTTTGCTAAACTATGTGGTAAGTAGTCGCAACTGGCGTAGTTACTGCTATTATAGGCTTATTGACATATTATGCTACTAATAAGTGCGCACTTTATCATTGCTGGTTGCTCATTTTCGTACTCTAATTGCTACCAATTTGTAAGATACTGTTTAATAATGATTTCAAATACATTTAGGAGAAAAATTATGGAGATACAGTTTCCGTCACAATTGAAGAAGTTTCGTATTGCATTAAGTATGTCGCAGGAAGATTTAGCTGAAAAGCTTTTTATTTCTCGTCAAGCAGTTTCCCGTTGGGAGTCTGGTGATGCAACACCAGATATGACTAATCTGATTAAGTTAGCTGAGATACTTGGTTGTTCACTGGATACACTTGTGTTAGGTATTGAACCTCAAAAAGATAACATAGACGATAAAATTGATCATAATGAATTTGTATTTGACCCACGTAATGGGGAATATACACGTAGGCGTCGTGGAAATATGAATTTTTGGGAATTTGCAGCCAGCTATTGGTGGCTTATTTTTCCAATCGGCTTTCCAATCGGCTACTTTCTGTTTAGTTTGATTATTGAGATTATAAAAACGTTTAAATAATGTTTGATTTGAAAATGTAAATAGCTAAAATGAATTTAAACAAATTATGTGTAGAATGACTTGCTAATCAAATGACACGAACCGTATCATAGTAATTTTTCTATGTGATACGATTCGTGGCTAGTTTTTTCAATAAACTATTCTCATAATATTTAATAGAGGTATTTCAATTGGACATTGGCGATAGAATTAAAGAGCAACGTTTAAATAGGTCTTGGACACAAGAAAAGTTAGCTAGTAGCCTTAATGTTTCACGTTCTGCTGTTTCAGGTTGGGAGGTTGGACGCAATTATCCTGATTTGGAGACCATTGTATTGATCAGTGATCTCTTTGAGATATCTCTTGATAAATTATTAAGAGAGGATACTTCAATGGTTAAAGAAACAAGCAAACGTACCAAACGTTTTAAATTTTATCAGATTGCTTTGATTATTTTAAGTTTACTTGTAGTCTCATACATAGGATACAATCAAAAATTAAGGCATGATGAACACACTTATAGAGCGAATCTTAAGTCACATGGTTGGTTGATGGATAATAATGATGGGCATTCAGATGGTAATGCCTATACAATTGAACAGGAGGGTATCAATTATTGGACTTACATTATGCCAACTGGTTGGATTGGATTCCCCTTAACAGAAAACAAGGTTAATGTTATTGTTAGAAATAAACACCTGGTAGTTGACATTAAAGATGATAAAAATTTTGAAGCAATTATATCTAAAAATAATGATAAGAATGTTACTTTTAGTGCGTCAGTCACAATAGACAAAAATGCTAATTTTCTTCATTCAAATGAAACGTTATCTTCAAATAAGAAACATAAAATAAAGCGTTATCTATTGGAGTACAAAGACAATTACCGGCAAATGATCGATCGTGGCACAATTAAAAGAGCACAAATTATTTCTAAAACTAAATAATCTGTGCTTTTTTTTATGCGAGTAATATTAATTGAAAAATATATTAAACTCAAATTTTTGTTCAATCAAGGGTTGACAATTCCTTTTTAGTAAACCATAATTATAAAATAGTTTACTAAAAAGGAAAAGAACATGCCAACAAAAGCTATTTCATTATCCGCTATTACACTAGCAATCATTATTGTTTTGGGATTCATACCAGGAATACCAATTGGTATTCTTCCTGTACCAATCGTTATCCAAAACTTGGGCATCATGCTGGCAGGCGTCATATTAGGGCGTCGATATGGATTTTATACGGTAGTCATATTTTTGTTAATGATTGCCGTGGGGTTACCGGTATTAACTGGTGGTCAGGGTGGTTTTGCACATTTAATTGGTCCAACTGCAGGATATCTATATAGTTACGCTATTGCTGCTTTTTTTATTGGATGGGTAACAGAACACTTACGTGTGAAAGGTCAATTGAATTTTGTGACATTACTATTTACAATAGTTATTTTTGGTATTTTACTCATTAATTTTGGTGGGGCTATTGGCTTGATTATCCAAACGCATATGTCAGTGAAGACGGCATTAGTGGGACAAATAGCCTTTATTCCTGGGGATATTATTAAAGCTATTCTGGCAACGATAATTGGATTGGTGCTAGCGCGTCAAAAGCTGTTATTATGATTAAAGGTATTGGTTTAGATGATGAAGGGCGGTGTCGTCATTGGCATAGTTTTCACGATGTTGTTGCCAATCGTTGTGCGCAATGTGATGAATTTTATGCATGTTATCAATGTCACGATGCTATGGTAACGCATCATTTCTGTCCCATGCCTCTAACTGATGAGCGGGTAGCTGTATTGTGTGGTGCATGTCATTTTGGCATGACAGGACAAATGTATCTGAAGGCAAATTACTATTGCCCGAAATGTCATCATCCTTTCAACAATCAGTGTGCGCGCCACATTGAAATTTATTTTTCGTAGGATAAAAAACATGAAAACAGATGAACGATTATTACAATTTTTTGCCAAACATGAAGGTGAATATTTAAGTGGTGAAACTTTAGCACAAACGTTAAATATTAGTCGTGCTGCTGTATGGAAAGTTATCCAAAAATTAATTGACCAAGGGCATCGTATCGATAGTCAACACCGTGTTGGTTATCGATACCAAGCTGGGCAAATATTAAGTGCACCAATTATTACGGAATTAGCAAAATCTAATTGGAAAATTAGGGTTTTAGATAGTGTTAACTCGACTAACACCTATGCGAAAGAAACTTTAGCACATGATGATATAACAGAACCAACCATGATTATTGCTGATTATCAAACTGATGGTCGCGGGCGTTTGGGTCGTACGTTTATTGCACCACCGGAAACGGGGTTATATATTTCCTTTGCTTTACCGTTACCAATCGGGGCGGCAGTTATACCAGGTCTATTGACAACAGGTACGGCTGTTGCAGTTTCTAGAGCAATCCAAAAAACACTAGGCATTCAACTAGATTTTAAATGGGTTAATGATTTATTATTTAAAGGACGTAAAGTTGGCGGAATTTTGACCGAAGCGGTTATGGACTTTGAAAGCCAACAAGTATCTGCTTTGGTTGTAGGTATTGGCTTGAATTTATTACGTCCTGAAAACTTAACTGGCGCTTTAGTGAACAAAATTGGCGGCATGGTGGAGACTTTAACGGTATCACGGAATATTATTG
This sequence comes from Leuconostoc carnosum, assembly GCF_014207505.1. Classification (GTDB taxonomy): domain Bacteria; phylum Bacillota; class Bacilli; order Lactobacillales; family Lactobacillaceae; genus Leuconostoc; species Leuconostoc carnosum. The sequence continues at coordinate 67,820 of NZ_JACHGL010000007.1, read as the reverse complement.
CTGCCAACGTGCTTGATGAATTTGTCACATTCTACGATGCCTACACTACCGGATCATTTTTACCCGAGTATCGTGAGCGTAATATTGTTATTGGGCAAGAAGTTACTATTAAATATGGGCGAGAGTTATTAACTGGCATTGCTAAAGATATTGGTACAGAAGGTCAATTGCTTTTGGATGTTGGGGATAAAATGGTTACCGTGAATTCTGGGGAAGTCACGAAAGTGAATCTACCACCGAATATTTACTGTGGTTAATTTTGTTGTTCAACTAGTATAAATTGGAGAGAGAAATGAATTCAAAAACACAACGTATAGCTGTTACGGCAGTTTTAACGGCATTATTACTTGCTGTTGCACCTTTGGCAGTTAACATTGGTCCGGTTCCGCTGACGCTGCAGACATTAATTATTGCCTTGGTAGCTTCAATTGCATCGACACGGGTTAGTTTAACTGCTATTAGCTTATATTTATTATTGGGCGCTTTGGGATTACCAGTATTCGCTGGCTTTAAAGGTGGATTTGTCTTGTTATTGGGTCCAACAGCGGGATATTTGTGGTCGTTTCTTTTATTCGCGCCTATCATTGGGCTGTCATTTAAAAAATGGTCGACTGTGACTGGTTTAGTCATAACAAATATTATTGCCTCGATATTGAACTTAACATTTGGGACAATTTGGTTGGCTATTAGTATGAATATGCCTGCGCAAGCAGCGATCACAGCGGGATTCACACCCTTTGTTGCCACGGGTGCATTGAAAATCACTGTCGTTGTGATTGTAGCAATTGCCGTGCGTAAATTACAAAAACGAACAGTATTAGCATTTTGAACTAAGTCAATCTTCGGATTGGCTTTTTTGATATACTAATTTAAAAATGTATATTACATAGTGAAACGTTACATTAAGAGCCTGATATCAGGTGGACCTAAGCAATATAAGCAGTTGTGTATATTTCTAGAATGGCAAAAAAAGTGGCGCAAATATGATTGTGATGAACTTAATAAGTTATTAAAATTCTATCATACTAAAGTGACGGTAATTAAGAATTTAAGGTGTTTGACAAAGAATAAAAATTAGAATAAAATAAAAACAATTAGAAAATCATAGAGGTTGCCGCAGACATAAGTCGCTCGCGGAGTGCTGGCAGGTACTTTGAAACGGGTAAAAGGGGATACGGCCGAAGCACTAACACTGTCATGTTGGTTAGCTGGGTCATTAGTTAATATCTAATGGACTGTCGCGAAAGCGGAGTGCTATGACAGGAACGATTGTTTAAATGCGATCCGTGACTGCCACACTTGGCAATCACGGATTTTTATTTTATGTGAAAAGAGTGTGAATAATGGTAGAAGCAATTACGCGGCCTACACGAATTGAAATTTCAAAAAGTGCTTTAAAAAACAATGTTGATGTCGTGAAAAAAACTTCTGGTGCTGACAAAATATATTTAGCAGTGAAGTCTAATGCCTACGGCCTTGGTCTCATACTAACAGCTAAAGCAGCAGTTGCAGGTGGTGTGTATGGTTTGGCTGTGGCAATCATTGATGAAGCATTGGCCTTACGCCATGAACGTATTACGGCACCCATTTTGATTTTGGGTATTTCTTCAGCTGAATATTCTGAGTTAATGGCCGTTCAGCATATTATGGCAACGGTTGTATCTTTAAATTGGTTAAAGGAAGCTGCAACATATTTAAGTGGTGAGCAACGATTACATGTTACCCTTGGGGTAGATACGGGGATGGGACGCATTGGATTCCGTGATCGTCAATCATTAGCTGAAGCGATTGCATATGTGCAAATACATTCTGATATTTTTGATTACGTTGGGGTATGTACACATTTTGCCGAGTCTGATTCGTCAAATACAGACTATTTCTATAAACAATTAAAACGGTGGCATGATATAACAGATGGGCTACCGGAGCCAGAATTTTATCATGTTGCTAATTCTGGTGCGGCGATGTACCATGCTGATGAAGTACCACATGAAGTGATTCGCGTTGGTACAGTCTTGTACGGTATTGAACCATCACGTGGTGAATTAGCAGATGGGAAAGATTTAAAAGCTGTCATGTCTTTGCGTAGCGAAATGAATTTTGTGAAATTATTGCCAGCAGGCGAGGGCATTAGTTATTCGCATAAATATACAACGACTGGCAACGAATGGATTGGTACGGTACCAATTGGTTATGGTGATGGCTGGTTACGCAAATTAACTGGTTTCAATGTTATTGTTGACGGACATTATGCGCCGATTGTTGGTCAAGTGGCTATGGATCAATTGATGATCAAACTACCACATGAATATCCGGTAGGCACCACAGTGACCTTTATTGGTCGAGATGGTGATCTAGAGAACACAATTGAAGATGTCGCGCAGCATGCCGGTTTAGCGCCTTGGGAAATTACCACTGGTCTGCAAGAGCGATTACATCGGGTCTTAGTTGATTAATAGTTTATTATGAGGAGAAGTATAATAAAATGACAGAACGTAAGTATAACGTAGCTATTCTTGGTGCTACAGGGGCTGTTGGTACACGCCTAATTGAACAACTAGAACAATCAACGGTGCCAGTGAACACGATTAAGCTTTTAGCATCATCGCGGTCAGCTGGTAAAACACTACAATTCAAGGGTCAAGATGTGACAGTTGAAGAGGCAACAGCAGAGAGCTTTGAAGGGATTGATATTGTACTAGCTTCAGGGGGTGGTTCAGTATCTCAACGTTTTGCCCCTGAAGCTGTGAAACGTGGTGCGGTTGTCGTCGATAACTCAAGTTATTGGCGTATGAACGATAACGTGCCTTTAATTGTACCTGAAGTTAACGAAGCAGCTTTGCGCGGGCACAATGGCATTATTGCCAATCCTAATTGTTCGACAATACAGATGGTTGTTGCGTTAGAACCAGTACGACGTGCTTATGGGTTGAAGCGTGTGATCGTTTCAACGTATCAAGCAGCATCAGGTGCTGGTCAGTCAGCTTGGCAAGAACTTGTCGATGAGACGGAAGCCTATAATCATGGTGAAACACCTCACCCAGCAATTTTACCCGTTAAAGGTGCAGAAAAGCACTATCCATTGGCTTATAATTTATTACCACAAATTGATGTTTTTGAAGATGATGGCTATACGCATGAAGAGTGGAAAATGATTCATGAAACAAAGAAAATTATGTTTGGTGACAAAAATTCTAAGGATGTTAAGGTCACAGGCACTGCGGTACGTGTACCCGTGCCAATTGGTCACGGTGAAGCAGTTTATTTTGAGACAGCAACTCATACTGGTGCAACAGTAGCTGGTATTCAAAAAGTTTTGAGTGCTGGTGCTGGTGTTGTTTTGGAAGATGATCCGCAACAGCAACTTTATCCACAACCTGTCAATGCAGCGGGCAAGCGTGAAACATTTGTCGGTCGTGTGCGCGCCGATGTTGAAAACGATGATTCATTTCACATGTGGGTTGTTTCAGACAATTTGTTGAAAGGTGCAGCTTGGAATACTGTCCAAATTGCAGAAAGACTGGTTTCATTAGACCTAGTAGCTGTCCCTGCCAATGCGGCTGAAAAATTCAACTCACTTTAAGTAGTTAATGATAATGGTAATAGTCTTATTCATAGCTTTGGCGATATGCTTTTCTGCGCTATTGTATTATCAAGTCAAACGAAATCCTGGCACACTCACAATTGGTACGTATGCCTTTTTTGTGACCATTTCACTGATTGGTGCGATTACTGTACTATTTGGTATATCATACGACACGATAGTACGTATTTTAGAATATCTTTATTATATCGTGGTGCTTTTAGGTCTCACATTAATGTGGCGTTTGGTTTGGTATAGTTGGAAACGTTTTCGTAGTTTTTTATTACCTATAATGTTTATCGGATATATAGCTGCGATTGTATTGTTATCGCCATTCATCTTATTACGTTGGGGAATTACAGGTTTAGCGTTGTATTTTGTTTGGCAATTTCTACGTTTTTTAATAAGCAGCTTGATTTATGGACAGGTTATTTCAGCTCCTAAGCAAGGACCACTTGTTGTGCTTGGCGGGGGTTTAGCTGACGGCTACAAGATCGGCAATATTGTGAATGCGCGTATTCGCGCTGCAGTAGCAGATGCTAAACTCATGACGATATTTCCAATGATTGTATTTTCTGGTGGACAAGGCGAAGACCAATATCTTAGTGAAGCACAGGCAATGAGAGACTGGGCTGTTGATAAGTATGGTATTCCGCCAGCAAAAACAATGTTAGAAGAACAATCACACAATACTTTGCAAAATTTGACATATAGTGCTGAAATTTTAGGATTGCAGCCTTTTACATTTTATACAAGTGAATATCATGTATTCCGTGGTGTCCTTTTAGCTGAAAAGTTGGGGATTACTGTACAGGGGCGCGGCGGTTATACACCAAAATTGTATCGTACGTCTGCTTTTTTCAGGGAATTTGCAGGTACAATGAATATTAATAAACGACGTCATGTTGCATGGGGGATGGCATGGCTAGTTGTTGGAACTATCCTGAATGTTATTTTACAATGGTAAATGATTGTGTAACATCATGATTAATAACGGGGGAAACAACTCAAAGGGAGAGCATCATGAGTATTTTTACACAACTAATGTGGTTCTTTCGGGCGAATAAAAGGCTCTATATTTATGGGTTGTCTTTCTTATTCTTAACGGAAATATCACAAATGGTATCGCCAGCATTGCTCGGCAGCTTTACAGATAGAGTGATAGCACGTGAAGTCACGCCTGAAATTTTACTTCTCTATGCAGGTGGTATCTTGTTTTTTGCCATACTGATGTATGGTTTTCGATATGCTTGGATTACTAATATTTTCCAAGGTTCTGCTTTGTTAGAAAAGACGTTGCGACAACAGCTTTTTGACCACTATATGCAAATGGATACTACTTTTTATCAACGGCATCGGACAGGCGATTTAATGGCACATGCCTCGAATGATCTTTCTGCAATTCAACGTGTCGCCTCTGGTGGTATCTTAATGTTGGTTGATTCACTTGTGATCATTGTGTTCACAGTAATTTCAATGATCTTTGTCGTTGACTGGCGGTTAACTTTAATTGGCGTATTGCCATTACCTCTGCTGGTTATTGGTGTTCGTTATCTTTCACCAAAAATCCGTGAAGCTTTTACTGCATCACAAGAAGCATTTTCAGAATTATCTAATAAATCACAAGAATCTATTGCAGGTATCAAAGCGATTAAGACACTAGGACAAGAATCACAAGATGTGCAAGCGTTTGAAAAAGAAGTTACAAAAACGATTAAGATCAACAAGAGAGTCGCCTTGATTGATTCGTTATTTGGTCCGATGGCCACTGTTATAATGACAATTAGTTATGTCATTATGATGACTTATGGTGGCTCGCTTGTCGTGTCAAATGAGATTACTATTGGTCAATTGGTGTCATTTGCAACTTATTTAGGCTTGCTAGTATGGCCGATGTTTGGCTTGGGTCAATTATTTAATGTGCTAGAGCGTGGCAATGCGTCTTACATGCGAGTGCAAGATATTCTGATGGAAAAATCTGCTATTGTTGAGGATATAGCAGGCATCGATACATTAGCTCAGGGTAATATAAAAATTGATATTGAATCGTTTGTCTACCCAGATGATAGTGATACAAAAAACGCCCTTAAAAATGTGCATATAGATATTAAATCTGGTGAAACACTGGGTATTGTTGGACGTGTCGGTTCAGGGAAAACGACCTTACTGAAATTGTTGCTACGTCAGTTCGATCACTACGAAGGTAGTATTAAGATTGGCAATATTGATATTAAGTCATACCGTTTTGAATCTTATTTGCGAACGATTGGTTATGTTGCGCAAGAAAATTTCTTGTTTTCAGATACTGTTGCAAATAATATTCGTTTTGCAGACGTCAATAAAACACAAGAAAATGTTGAATTAGCAGCTAAAAAGGCAGCTTTTCATGAAGATGTATTGAAGTTCCCTGAACGTTATGAAACAGAAGTAGGCGAACACGGCGTGAGTTTGTCAGGTGGTCAAAAACAACGCCTAGCAATCGCACGTGCCTTAATTATTAATCCTGAGATATTAATTCTAGACGATGCCTTGTCAGCGGTTGATGCACGAACAGAAAAACAAATTTTAAGCGCATTAAAAGCTGAACGTCAGGAAAAAACGACTATTATTGCGGCACATCGAATGAGTTCAGTGATGAACGCTGATAAGATTATTGTTTTTGAACAGGGTGAAATTATCGAATCTGGCACACATGCAGAATTGATGCTTAAGCAGGGTTGGTATGCCCAGATGTATAAACAACAACAACTGGTGACAACACTTGTCAGTAAATTAGACGGGCAAGGAGGGTGACCATGGTAGAAAAAAATAGTTCAGTTTGGGCAAAAAGTATTCCTATTAAAGAACAGCTACGTGTCATTGTGACCCTTATCAAAATGGCAAAACCTTTCCGTAAAATGTTCTTCACAGCGTTAGCAATTGGTGGCATCTTTGCTTTACTACAAGCTGCTGCACCTCGTATTATTACTTATTACATGAACACATACTTGCATGGAAATGATCACGTTACATGGACCATTATGATTAGTTTTGCTGTGATTGTAGCAATTATTCGTCTCGGACAAGCAGTCGCTGATGCCTTTAATGCTTATTATTTTACTGTAGCAGCTGAATACGCATTGGAAGACATCCGTGTTAAAGTGTTTCGTAAACTACACACTTTGGGTATGCGCTTTTTCGATCAAGTACCAGCGGGATCACTGGTCACACGTGTTAATAATGATACGGCATCGTTGGCAGATTTCTGGCGCTTTTTTATGCAATTAACCTTTGCCGTGATGAGTATGATAGGTGCTTACATTGGTATGCTAACGGTCAGCGTGAGTGCAACATTACTTATGCTAGTTGTGGTGCCTTTTATCATCGCTTCTGTCATTATCTATCAGCGCTTTTCATCCAGTTTATTTCGTCATATGCGTGAACGACTATCTAGTCTCAACGCTAAAATTGCCGAAAGTATTACTGGTATTGATGTGATTCAAGAATTTTATCAAGAAGAACGTTTTAAAAAAGAATTCGACAGGGTAAACGGCGAGTATTTTAATGCACGTTTTAAGATGGTAAAGGCAGATGCTTTACTATTGGAGCCAATGATTGATTTGCTTTTGGGTGGCGCTACAGTTTTAGTTCTTTGGTATTTTGGTGTTTTGTCCATGTCAACAGCAGTCGCGGCTGGTGCAATATATGCGTTTACCACTTATCTTAGTAATATTTTTGGACCTTTAGAAAGTATTATGTCATTATTTAGTCCGTTTCAAGAAGGGCTAGTGTCCGGTTATCGCGTATTAGATATTCTTGATAATGATACGTACGCACCAGCTCAGAATCCTGATGCAGATCAAGTAATTAGTAATGGTAAGGTAGAATTTAAGCATGTTAATTTTAGTTATGACGACGAACATCCGATTCTGAAAGATTTGAGTTTTGTTGCTAATCCTGGCGAGACAGTCGCGTTAGTCGGACATACCGGTTCAGGTAAGTCATCAACAATCAACACGCTGATGCGATTTTATGATTTTCAATCTGGTGAGATTTTGATTGATGATCATGATATACGTGACATTAAATTAGACAATCTACGGAAACAAATGGGGTTAGTTTTGCAAGAGCCATTTATGTTTTTTGGGGATGTAACATCAAATATTGCCATGTATGATGACACAATAACTGATGAGCAGGTCAAACATGCAGCTGAATTTGTTGGTGCAAGTCACTTTATTAATCGCCTGGATGATCAATATCATGCTGAGATTCAAGAGGGTGGTTCTGGCTTTTCCGCTGGTGAAAAACAGTTGATTAGCTTTGCTAGAACAATCATTCAAGATCCTAAAATTCTGATTTTAGATGAAGCGACCGCCAATATTGATACTGAAACAGAAGCAACCATTCAGCAATCGCTCAAAAAGATGCGCCAAAATCGTACCACGCTGATAATAGCGCATCGTTTGTCAACTATTCAAGATGCCAATCTCATTTTGGTATTAGATAACGGTGAAGTTGTTGAACGAGGTACGCATGAAGAATTATTGGCACAGCGTGGCCAGTATTACGATTTGTATCGGTTACAGGGTGTTGATAATAACACTTCAGATAATTAATCTGAGTAATGTAATGTTTTCTACCATAGCTTTGACCTGCTGTATGGAAAACAGGTACAATGAATTATAGAACAAAATGGGTAGGTACCACATAATATTGGGCTTACTGATTTTAGTCCCTTTTGTATTGAAGAAATATGTGTTGTTACTACACATATATAAATAAGGAGAGATTTACTCATGTCAATGATTGAATTCAACAATGTCGAGAAGTACTATGGTAACTTCCATGCACTAAAAAATATTAATTTGCAAATTGATGAGGGTGAAACCGTTGTTTTGATCGGTCCTTCAGGTTCTGGAAAGTCAACTTTAATTCGCACAGTCAATGGTCTTGAAGAAATTCAAGAAGGAAATTTGCTAGTCAATGGTTTTGACTTGCATGATCCTAAAACTGATATGAACCGCATTCGTAAGAATGTTGGTATGGTATTCCAACATTTCAATTTGTATAGTAACAAAACAACTTTAGAAAATGTCATGCTGGCACCACGCTTGGTTTTGAAACGTGATGAAGCTGAAAATAAAAAAATTGCGATGGAACTACTTGAAAAAGTTGGTTTGGCTGATAAAGCGGCTAATATGCCATCTGAATTATCTGGTGGTCAAAAGCAGCGTGCTGCGATTGCGCGTTCTTTGGCAATGCAGCCTAAGGCTTTATTGTTTGATGAACCAACTTCAGCGTTGGATCCAGAAATGATTGGTGATGTGCTAGATGTTATGCGTGATATTGCCAAGGATTCATCTATGACAATGCTGGTTGTGACACATGAAATGAGCTTCGCTAAGGCTGTTGCAGATCGTGTTATTTTCATGGCTGATGGACATATTTTGGAAGATAGTTCGACAAAGGAATTCTTTGAAAAGCCAAAAGAACCACGTGCACAAAAGTTTTTGAGTCAAGTTGAACAACATTAATATAATGGAGGAAATGCGTGTGTAGATGTTCTGGGAAGTCAGATGGTGTGTATCAATTTTTACTACAAACCATTATTATAAAGTGACTATACCAGTGTATTTATAAGCGCTTCAATACTATGGAAAAAGCTAAAAAAAAGCAGTTTGGTATTATTGCTACAATCGTCTTAGCTGCCGTGATTGTCCTCGGACTAATGTGGGCTACAGCAACTGCTAGGCGTAATGAAGAACACCAAGACACGTTAGCACGTGTGCAAAAATTAGGGCGCATTGTTTGGGGTGTCAAGGCTGATACCAAATTATTTGGATTAATGGATACTAAAAGTGGTGTCCCACAAGGATTTGATATTGATATCGCTAAAGCTGTGACAGTACAAATAGCTAAACAAACCGATACCCCACTATCGGCTGAGTTTGTACCTGTTTCAGCTTCGTCAAAGATGCAGCTGATCAAAAATACAAACATTGATGGGTCAGTATCAACCATGACAATTACACCGGAACGTGAAAAAATCATTGACTTTACAGATGAATATTTCGATGCGGGTCAATCAATTTTGGTTAAAAAGGACTCAGGAATTCATTCTATTAAAGATATGAATGATCCAAAGTATACAGTCATTGTTATTGTTGGAACGACTGCAGCAACAGAAACTAAAAAATTTGCACCAAAAGCAAAAATACTTGCAGTTCAAGACTATGCTACAGGTATGCAAGCTTTGAAAAGTGGTCAAGGTGAAGCAATGTCAACAGATAATGCCATTCTGTATGGTTTTGCTACCGAAAATCCAGACTATCAAATTGTAGGTGGCACGTTTACTCATGGACCATATGGTATTGCATTTGATAATAATCAAGGGCCTATGATTAGAGAGACAAATAAAGCATTAGCTACAATTAAGAAAAATGGCGTTTATAACAAACTCATTAAAAAATGGTTTAGTGATGTTCCCGGCCTTGACTGGCACAGTTTGGAGGCGAAATAATGAATTTATTACAAGATAATTTCCCAACATTCATGCAAGGATTTGGTTATACATTATTGTCAAGTATTATCGCGCTTGTTGGTTCTATGATTTTGGGAACAGTATTTGCTATCATGCAAATTTTACCCCAGAATTGGGTGAGAACTATTGGTAATGTTTATGTACAGGTATTCCGTAATATTCCATTATTGATTATTACTTTCTTCTTTTTCCTGGTCGTTGCAAATTACGTTAAAATTAGTGGTTTTACATCAGGAACGATTGCTTTGACATTGTATACGTCGGCTTTTATTGCTGAGACAGTACGTGCAGGTATTTTATCAATTGATGGCGGACAAATGGAAGGTGCGCGCGCTAATGGGTTGTCTTTCTGGCAAGCTATGCGTCACATTATATTACCGCAAGCTTTCCGTGTTGCGCTACCATCTTTGGGAAATCAATTTATTAACTTGGTCAAAAATTCATCTGTTTTAGCATTCGTTGGTGGATTAGATTTGATGTATCAAGGAAATATGATTGCCGCTAATACTTTTGATACGTTTTTGACGTATATCATTGTCGCAGTATTCTACTTGGTAATTACATTACCACTTAGTTATTACGTGAAGCACCTTGAGATAAAACTCAAGCACGCAGCATAAGGAGGAAGTATGGTTACATTAGGAATTTTTAGCGCCTTTACACCAGAAAATGTTCTTTACTTACTGGGTGGTTTAGGTGTGACAGTCGGCGTATCAATTATATCCGTTATTTTAAGTTTGATATTTGGCTCTATCGTGGGTATCATTCAATTTGAACGTATCCCGTATTTCTCAAAATTTGTGGGTATGATCAACAATATTATTCGTAACTTACCATTATTGTTGATTATATTCTTCGTCTATTTCGCGCTACCTAAATTAGGCATTCATTTACCTATTTTTTGGGCAACGGTGTTGGCAATGACTACATTTGAGTCATCGATGCTTGCTGAAATCGTACGTGGTGGTCTTGAGTCAATTGATATTGGCCAATTTGAAGGTGCACGGGCTAATGGTTTGAGTAATACTCAGACAATGGTTTATATTGTTTTGCCACAAGCTTACAAGAAAATGATTCCACCAATTATTTCTCAGTTAATTTCATTAGTTAAGGATACTAGTTTGGCATTGGGAATTGTGTTGTCAGAAATGACTTATCGTGGACAAATCGTCTATGCACAAAACTCAAATTATATCATACCGGTCTTGATTGTGATTACATTAGTGTACTTCTTACTAAACTATGGTCTATCATTAATTGCTAAGTGGGCAGATCACAAGTTAGCTTAAAGTCATTGTAAAATATTTTATTAAGAGTATATTATGAACGTGTGATAACTTTTATAAGAATAAACACATAATGAGTTGTATATGGCAATAAAAAATAGTATACTTGTTTTTACATAGTAAGGATTTACTCATATCTCGGGAGGATATAAAACATGGATACATGGAAAAAAGTTGCTATCGGCGCAGCAGCAGTTGTTGTTGTCGTTGGTGGCACACGTGCAGCAGGACTTTGGGGTGGCTCAGGGTCTTCTAATAATAAGAACTTGTCGTTCCAGTTACCAACACCTATTCAAACATTGGATATTTCTAAGAATACTGATACTTATTCTGGAACAATCATTGGTAACTCAGGCGCTAACTTGATGCGCGTGGACAAAAAGGGCGATGCACAGCCTGAATTAGCTAAATCTGTGAAGCATTCAAAAGATGGTTTAACTTATACAGTTGTTTTAAAAGACAATTTGAAATGGTCTGATGGATCAAAGTTGACAGCTAAAGACTTCGTGTATTCATGGCAACGTATCGTTGATCCAAAGACTGCATCACAATATGCTTATCTAGCTTCAGGTGTCCAGAATGCTGATAAGATTGCGGGTGGTAAGGGTGATGTTGACACTCTTGGTGTTACTGCCAAGGGTAATACAATTACATTTAATTTAGAACGTCCCCTGCCTCAGTTTGAATATTTATTGACTTTTTCTAATTTTATGCCACAAAAAGAGAGTTTTGTAAATAAAGAAGGCAAAAAATATGCTACAACAGCAGCAACTTCACTGTATTCAGGGCCATATAAGGTTGAAGGCTGGAATGGTACTAATAACAAATTTAAACTAGTTAAGAATGATAACTATTGGGATGCCAAGAATGTCAAGACAAAGCAAGTTGATGTTCAAGTTGTTCAAAAGCCAGACACGGCAGTTCAGCTTTACAAGCAAGGTAAGATTGATCGCGTGTCAATTGCTAATACACCAGAATTGTATAATGCTAACAAGAACAATAAAGATGTTGTTAAGGCACCCGAAGCTACAGCAGCGTACTTACAATATAATCAAACTGGAAAAAATAAATTCTTATCTAATGCTAAAATTCGTGAAGCTCTAAACCTTGCAACTAATCGTAAAGAGTTAACGAATCAAGTGACATCAGGTATTTCAACGGCAGCTACTGGTTTGGCACCAGAAGGGCTAGCTAAGACAACATCTGGAGAAGATCTAGCGAAGTATGTAGCGCCTGGATATAAATTCGATGCAACTGCAGCTAAAAAGGCTTTCGAAGAAGGCCTGAAAGAATTAGGCGAAACAAAAGCAACCTTTACCATTACCTCTGATGCTGATTCACCAGCTGCCAAATCAACATTGGATTACTTGCAGGGTTCATGGGAAAAGGCGTTACCAGGTTTGAAAATTAACCAAAAGTTTGTACCATTTTCACAACGTATCAAGGATTCACAATCTCAGAATTTTGACATTGTAGTTTCATTATGGGGTGGTGACTATCCTGAAGGATCAACGTATTATGACATCTTTAAGTCAGGTGCATCAAACAATAATGGTCAGTTCAAAAATGAAGCATATAATACGGCCGTTAAAGAAGCAGAATCAACAAATGCATTAAATCCATCTGCTCGCGATAAGAATTATAAGGATGCTGAAGCTGCCTTATTGAAAGACAATAACTTTAATCCATTGTACTTCCGTTCAGGCTATTCACTACAAAATCCTGATGTATCAGGTATTATTTTGAATACGACAGGATTGAATCAGGACTGGAAGTCAGCTGTTAAAAAGTAAAATTTGCTACTATTAGTTTACATTGAATTCAGTAATAAGAATTGACGCAAGTTAATTCTTATTTTGTTATAGGAAGTCATACACATGTGGAAATATATTTTAAAAAGACTAGCACTTCTGCTTTTTACACTTTTCTTAGTGATTACAGTAACGTTTTTCTTGATGCAGATCATGCCAGGTACGCCGTTTAATAATCCTAAACTAACACCTGAAGCATTGGCACAATTAAAAACAACATATGGATTAGATTTGCCACTTTGGCAGCAATATTGGAATTATTTAGTTGGTGCATTACACGGTGATTTTGGTACCTCATTTCAATACCAAAACCAGTCGGTTAGCATGCTGATCGGACAACGCTTGCCAGTGTCTGCTCAATTAGGCGCACAGGCTTTAGTTGTTGGTGTCATTGCTGGACTTATTATGGGTGCAGCGTCAGCGCGTAATAAAAACAACAAAATAGATGGCACTCTGGGTATTGTTTCAACACTTGGTATTTCGGTGCCTAGTTTTATTTTAGGAATTGTCTTGGTTTATTTGTTTGGATTTAAATGGCCTCTGTTCCCAGTATCTGGGTGGGGAGACTCATTTTCACAATCTATTTTGCCAACTATTGCCTTAGCCGTGAGCCCAGCAGCAGTAACCACACGATTTGTTCGTTCAGAAATGATTGAAGCATTGAGTTCTGATTATGTGCAATTGGCTAAAGCGAAAGGTTTGAGCCCTAAAGAAATTGTAAATAAACACGCATATCGTAATTCAATGATTCCGGTATTGACATTAATTGGTCCAATGGCAGCCGGGTTATTAACCGGTTCAACATTGATTGAGCAAATTTTCTCAATTCCTGGTATTGGACAACAATTTGTTTTGTCAATTCCTTCAAAAGATTTTCCAGTTATCATGGGAACAACGGTTGTGTATGCAGCTATGCTAATGGTAATGATTTTGATTACGGATATTTTGACAGCGATTATTGATCCGCGTGTCCGTTTGCAATAAGGAGGCCTATAATGGCAGCAAATACTCAAGATTTTGTTATTGTTGGCGCACAGGATTCTGAAGCCAACGAACATATTGCTAAGCCTGCCTTGTCATTTTGGCAAGATGCTTGGCGTCGACTTAAGCTCAATAAGCTGGCAGTCATTTCATTGTGGTTCCTAGCATTCATTTTGGCATTCGCTTTTGTGTCAAACTTTGTTATGCCACAGCAGCAAGCGAATTCATTTAATTCCGATAAAGTAGGTGTTTATAAAAATTTGCCACCTAAATCCGGATTACCTATTCCTGGATGGAGTGGTCAAATCAAAGCACCTGGTGATACAACTTCAACTGATGTGTATGCTTCACAAAATGTACCTAAAAGCGAAAAATTTATTTTGGGAACAGATAATATCGGTCGTTCATTAGCTAAACGTGTCACTGTAGGATTGCGTATTTCATTGTTAGTTGCCTTAGTGGCGACATTCATTGACTTATTAGTTGGTGTGGCCTATGGTGTCCTTTCTGGTTGGAAAGGTGGCTGGGTTGATAATGTGATGCAGCGTATTATTGAAATTTTGTCATCTGTCCCTAATTTGATTATTGTAACGATGTTAGGGTTAGTACTTGGTGGTGGTGTACTATCTATTATTTTAGCGATTGCCATGACAGGCTGGCTGGGTATGGCACGACAAGTTCGTAACATGACGTTAACATTAAAAGAACGTGACTACGTCTTGGCAGCCAAATCACTTGGTGAAAGTTCATTTAAAATTGCTATTAAACATTTGATTCCAAATATGGCTGGTACAATTATTGTTCAAATTATGATGACAGTACCGACTGCTATTATGTTTGAAGCGGTTTTGTCAGCGATTAACTTGGGCGTTAAGCCACCAACTGCATCATTGGGTTCATTGATTTCGGATGCCTCGTCAATGCTGCAATTCTATCCTTATCAAGTATTAATTCCGTCTGCTATGCTGGTCTTAGTATCATTGGCCTTTATCCTGTTGGGTGACGGCTTACGTGATGCTTTTGACCCCCGTGCGAGTGAAGATTAAGAGGTGTGCAGATTATGAGTAACCCAATTTTAAAAGTTGAAAATTTGCATGTGAATTTTAATACGTATGCAGGGACTGTACAAGCAATTCGTGATGTATCATTTGATCTTAATCAGGGTGAGACATTGGCAATTGTTGGTGAGTCAGGATCAGGTAAGTCGGTGACGACAAAAACATTAATGGGACTAAATGCTAAAAATGCTTTGATTCCAGACAATTCAAGATTAATATTTAAAGATCGTAATTTATTGGATTTGACGGAGTCAGATTGGCAATCAGTTCGTGGTAATGAAATTGCCATGATTTTTCAAGATCCTATGACGAGTTTAGATCCAACGATGAAAATCGGTATGCAAATTGCCGAGCCTTTGATAAAACATCGGAATATGAAAAAAGAAGATGCGCTAAAACGTGCTTTGGAACTGATGAAGGGTGTTGGTATTCCTGACTCGGAAGAGCATATCAACGATTATCCGCATCAATGGTCTGGTGGTATGCGTCAGCGTGCGGTAGTCGCTATTGCTCTGGCTGCTGATCCAGAAATACTGATTGCTGATGAACCTACCACCGCTCTAGACGTTACAATTCAAGCGCAAATTCTGAACTTAATGAAAACATTGCAGAAAGATACTGGTAGTTCAATTATTTTTATTACCCATGATTTGGGTGTTGTTGCTGGTATGGCCAATCGTGTTGCTGTTATGTATGCTGGTAAAATTGTTGAGTATGGTACTGTGGATGAAATTTTCTTCAATCCCCAACATCCGTATACTTGGGGATTGTTAAATTCGATGCCAACAACTGATACACAGCAAGGTGGGCTTCAAGCTATTCCCGGAACGCCTCCTGACTTATTGGAACCGCCAAAAGGTGATGCTTTTGCATCACGTAATGCCTATGCATTGGCAATTGATTCTAAAGAAGAACCACCATTTTTCCGTGTGAGTGATACACATTATGCTGCTACTTGGCTACTTGATGAACGGGCACCAAAGGTGACACCGCCTGTAAAAATTCAAAAGCGTTGGGCACATTGGCGAGAAATGCAAGAACAGGAGTCTCAAGCATGATGGATGAAACACCAAAGAAGTTAGTTGAACTGAAAGATTTGCAACTGTACTTTAACCAAGGTAAATCAAATGAAGTTCGTGCCATTGATCATGTTAGTTTTGATATTTATGAAGGTGAAGTTTTTGGATTAGTTGGTGAGTCAGGCTCTGGAAAAACAACAATTGGTCGTGCTATTTTGAAGTTATACGAACCAACTGCTGGTCAAATTCTATTTGATGGTCAAGACGTGACACATCTAAAGCATAAACATCTATCTGAATTTCGTAAAGATGCACAGATGATTTTCCAAGATCCACAAGCCAGTTTAAATGGTCGTATGAAGGTACGTGACATTATTGCTGAAGGTATTGATATCAATAAACTAGCAAAAAATAAGGCAGAACGTGATGCCAAAGTGCAACATTTGTTAGATTTGGTTGGTTTAAACAAAGATCATGCAACGCGTTATCCACATGAATTTTCAGGTGGTCAGCGGCAACGTATTGGTATTGCGCGTGCTTTAGCAGTAGATCCAAAATTCATTATTGCAGATGAACCGATTTCAGCTTTGGATGTATCTATTCAAGCTCAAGTTGTTAATTTGATGAAAGAGTTGCAAACAGAGCACTCTTTAACGTATCTCTTCATTGCGCATGATTTGTCAATGGTGAAATATATTTCTGATCGTATTGGTGTCATGCATTGGGGTAAATTACTTGAGATCGGGACGGCTGATGCTGTCTATAATCACCCATTGCATCCCTACACGAAAAGCTTGTTATCAGCTATTCCTGTGCCAGATCCAGAAGTTGAAAGCATGCGTCAACATATTGAATATGATGCTAGCATCGAAACAGACGGCAAGGAACGCCAGATGGTTGAAATAAATCCTGGGCACTTTGTTTTGGCAACACCAGAAGAAGTTTCAGTTTATAAAAATCAACAAAAGTAAACGTGAGTATATTAATCGAACATCTATTAGATGTTCGATTTTTTTATAAAAATTGTGTATAATTTATATTAGTAAAAAATGAGAAAGAAGCCAATTAATGACAAGACTACAAGATGATTTTTATGAAAGCGTCAACGGCGAATGGCAAAGCACGGCTGTTATTCCTAATGATAAAACCAGTACAGGTGGATTTAATGATTTAGCTGATGACATTGAGAAATGGTTATTGTCTACTACTAGTGATTGGTTACAAGGCAAAAATCTACCTAAAAATAATCCGATTTTAGATAATTTCATTAAATATCATCAATTAGCATCGGACATCGAGACGCGTAACAAGATTGGTACGCAACCAGTGAAGGAATTGATCAAACAGTATAAGCAGTATACCTCTCTAGCTGATTTTGCCAGTCATATCGTCACTTTAGAAAAAGCGGGATTACCTAATGCATTGCCATTTGAAATTGCACCAGATTTCAAAGACGCGCGTCGGAACGTATTGTGGGCTGGTGGATTGTCTTTGATTTTACCAGATACAACATATTACGCGTCAGATAATGAACAAGGACCACAACTCTTAGCTGCTTTCCGTGCAGAGCAAGAGGCTTTGCTACCTAAGTTTGGCTTTACGGCAGATGAAGTCGCGGATTTATTGGATAAATACCTTGAATTAGATGCACGTGTGTCTCAAGTTGTCTTGAGTAATGAAGAAAGCTCAAAATATGCAGATCTTTACCATCCATATCAATGGGATGATTTTGCACAATTAACACCAGAATTACCATTAACTGAGATGCTCGAGGTACTGGTGGGTGAAAAGCCTGACTTTGTGATTGTACCAGAAGAACGTTTTTGGCAGGCGTCTGCACAATTTTATACGGAGGCGGCTTGGCCATTATTGCGAGCACGCTTATTAGTAAACTTGGTTAATCAGTTTACAGAATATCTTTCAGAAGAGGTACGCGTATTAGGTGGTGCGTATGTACGAGTACTAACTGGCTTACCTGAAGCACGCAGTAACCAAAAAGCTGCTTTTTACTTAGCAAATGGTGAATTTAATCAGGCTGTTGGTCTATATTATGCGAGCCAAAAATTCTCATCTGAGGCAAAAGCTGATGTTGAAACTAAGGTTGCAACGATGATTGATGTTTATAAATCACGCTTGACAGCCGCTACATGGTTGGCACCAGAGACACGCGACAAAGCAGTAGTTAAATTAGATACTATTGTGCCTCACATTGGTTATCCTGAAAAAGTACCAACCCGTTTAAAAGAGAAAAAGGTTCTGTCTGGAGAAACGTTATTTGAAACGGCAACTAAATTTAGAAAAATAGAAGTGGCTTACCAATGGTCAAAATGGCATCAACCTGTTGACCGTAGCGAGTGGCACATGGGCGCTCATTTGGTAAATGCCTATTATGATCCACAACAAAATCAAATTGTTTTTCCGGCAGCTATTTTGCAAGCACCATTCTATAGTTTAGAGCAATCATCATCAGCAAATTATGGTGGTATTGGCAGTGTGATCGCTCACGAAATTTCACATGCGTTTGATACTAACGGTGCCTCTTTTGATGAATTTGGGAGCTTAAATAATTGGTGGACCGACGCAGATTATGCTGCCTTTAAAGAGCGTACTCAAAAAGTTGTTGACCAATTTGATGGCCTAGACTCATATGGTGCTAAAGTTAATGGTGAACTGACAGTGTCTGAAAATGTTGCTGATCTTGGTGGCCTCGCAGCAGCTCTAGCAGCAGCAAAATTGGAGAAAGATTTTTCATCAGAATCATTTTTCTTAAGTTGGGCAACAATTTGGCGTATGAAAGCAAGACCAGAGTATATGAAATTACTGACCTCAGCTGATGTTCATGGTCCTGCAAAATTACGTGTTAATGTTCAGGTAAAAAACTTTGATGACTTTTTCGAAACCTTCAAGGTTACGCCCAAGGATGGCATGTGGCGCGACCCTGAGAATCGTGTGACTATTTGGTGATATTGCTTCCAAAATAAATTTGTTCATAAGTCATTAAAAATGTCATGTTTTTCACAACATGGCATTTTTAATGTGCTTGTTTTTGGTACTTTTAAAAAAGAATATGACTCAAGAGGCAAACAGAGGTATAAATTTGATATAATATGACGTATTGATTTGTTGAAAAGAGTGAAGTAGAATGAATGAAAAAATAGTTTTACTAATAATTCAAGTGTTATTAGTAATCGTCTTATTCTTTATGGTTATCTTAGTTTCTCGAGCATACTTAGTGCAAAAAAAGCCGATTTTTCAACGCTTTGGTTTGGGTATGGTAATCGGATTTTTTACGGACTTTGGGGATACCTTAGGCATTGGTTCTTTTGCGACCACAACGGCGGCATTCCGTGTAACAAATTATGTACCGGATGAAAGGCAACTGCCTGGTACGCTTAATGCCATGCACGCCATACCAGTTATGGTGGAGGCACTGTTCTTTATAACTGCCGTTCAAGTTGAACTGTTAACACTCATACCGATGACCACAGCAGCTGTGGTTGGCGCCTATGTGGGGACACACATTACTAAGAACTGGCATGCACCCACGGTGCAAAGGGTCATGGCGAGTGCGTTATTAATAGCCGTCATTATTATGATTGTTCGTATGTTTACTAATCCAGGGTCGGGTAATTCGATGAGCGTACATGGTTTACATGGTTGGTTATTATTTATTGGGATCGCTTTTAATTTTGGAATTGGTATTTTAATGACGATGGGGTTAGGAAACTATGCGCCAGAGTTAATTTTCTTCTCACTTGTTGGTGTCAATCCAGCGATTGCTTTTCCTGTTATGATGCTTGATGCTGCTTTAATTATGCCTACCACGGCGTGGAACGTCATTAAAATGGATCGGGTGTCATGGCGTGGATTTGCTGGTGTCGCAATTGGGGGCGTACTAGGTGTGGTTGCTGCAGCGCGGTTTTTCACCAGCCTAGATACAGAATTATTGAAAAAGTTAATTGTTGTTGTTTCTTTGTGGACTGTATTTGGTTTATTTCGTGACTCATATAAAAAGAATTGGAAGAAAGTTCATTAAACCCCTTGCCAAGTCTCGAAAAATTTGGTATTATTATATAGTTGTTTGAGATATGGGAGTGTAGCGAAGTCTGGCTAAACGCGACGGACTGTAACTCC
Source organism: Leuconostoc carnosum (assembly GCF_014207505.1). Lineage (GTDB taxonomy): Bacteria > Bacillota > Bacilli > Lactobacillales > Lactobacillaceae > Leuconostoc > Leuconostoc carnosum. The sequence continues at coordinate 47,425 of NZ_JACHGL010000007.1, read as the reverse complement.
GTTCCTTCGGGTTCGTAGGTTCGAATCCTACCGCTCCCATAGCCGATATAATAGTTAACGGCTAAATAAATTAACTATTGCCCCTTCGCCAAGTGGTAAGGCAGTGGTTTTTGGTACCGCTATGCGCTGGTTCGAATCCAGCAGGGGCAATAATAAAAAGCAGGAAGCCTAGTAGGTTTCCTGCTTTTTGCTCGTTTTAGAATAACTGTCATACTTATTCTAAAGCACAATTGTCAATTATAAAAGTGAGATTATTTACTTACTTTTTCGGTGCACGTAACACTAAACCATGTTCAGGGGTTCGTGCATTGATGACGATATCTTCGATTCTGAAGATATGTGCGAGTTGATCAGGTGTGAAACAGTTTCTTGTTTGAGCAATTTGACGCAAAGATTTACCGGTTTTAATCGATTCCTTTGCCATTTTTGCTGCTTCTTGATACCCGATGATTGGGGTCATAGCAGTTGCGAAACTAACTGATAAATCAATATCTTGAGCTAGTCGAGACTTATTACTATTAATGCCATCAATGGCATTGAGACGCAAAGTGTCCATAGCTGAAGTTAGGTGTTCAATACCTGCAAAGAGTGAACGGAAGACAATGGGTTCGAAAGCGTTTAATTCTAGTTGACCAGCTTCGGCAGCAGCGGTAATTGTGGCATCAAAGCCAAACATTTCAAAGGCTACTTGGTTAACAACTTCAGGAATGACGGGATTAACTTTACCTGGCATAATAGATGATCCAGCTTGCTTAGCTGGTAGATTAATTTCAAGGAGTCCAGAACGTGGTCCTGAGCTTAATAGTCGGAGATCGTTAGCAATTTTAGATAGATTCATTGCTAGTGTTTTCAAGGCTCCTGATAAGGCGACAAAACCATCAAGGTTCTGTGTCGCATCAAATAAATCGTGTGCCTGTGTTAGTGGTAATTTAGTAATGCCCGCGAGGTTTGGAACAATATGTACTTGGTAATGGTAGCTCACGTTAATACCTGACCCAACCGCTGAGCCACCCATATTTAGCATATATAATGGTTCACGTGCAGCATTTAGTCGTTCAACATCTCGACGTAGCGGCTTAAGCCAAGCGTGAAAACTATTACCTAATGTTGTGGGTACGGCATCTTGTAGTTGCGTGCGTCCCATTTTGTAGGTTGATGAAAACTCATCGGCTTTATTACCCAGCGAATCGATGAGTGCTGTTAATGATTCAAAAAGTGGATCTAATAATCGTAAAAGGGCAATTTTTCCAGAACTAGGATAGGTGTCATTGGTACTTTGTCCCATGTTGACGTGATCATTTGGGTTAATATACTTGTAATCACCACGTTCACGACCAGTTTGTTCAAGTGCGACATTGGCAATCACTTCATTGACATTCATATTTGTTGATGTACCAGCACCACCTTGAATATCACTAATTGGAAACATAGACATGTCAAGAGGTGAACTGAGTAGTGTTTTAGTTGCACTCACAATATGTTTAGCCACTGAGCGATCCAGACTACCAGCTGTTGCGTTTGTTTGTGCGGCAGCTTGTTTGATTTCTAGAAAGGCACGAATCAATTCAGGATGTGTTGCTTGTGAAGAAATAGGGAAATTATGTAAGGCACGTTGTGTGTGGATACCATAGTAGGCCACTTTTGGGATGTTTAATGATCCTAGTGAATCTGATTCTGTACGCATGATTAATCTCCTTGATTACTGATTATAAGACTATTTTAACTGTTGATTTTGATATACCAATTAAACATGTTATCTATTGTGACATCTTAAATGGCATGTTTTTAATATAAAAAAGAGATAGACCAATTTTAAAGGAAAATGAAGTAATTATCCATAATATTTTTACTCGCAAAAAAACATGTCCTAAAAAAGGCCATGCTTAGTAGGGATTATTTTACTTCTAAAATATCAACCACATTATTTTCATTACCAATAATCACACGATCTACAACGTCAGTGAATAAACCATGCTCGACGACACCAACCATTTTAATTAATTCATCACCAAGTAACCGTGGGTTTTCTATGATCGGTAGATGTAAATCAATTAAAAAATTAGCAGAGTCTGTGCGTACAGGGTTACCATTTTGATCTAAACGCCAAGTAGGATGGAAGCCTCCAGATTTAAAACGCTTAAACAGTTGGTCTGAACCGTAAGGAATGACTTCAACGGGTAGATATTGGTTAAGTTTTGGGACGCGTTTTGACGCATCAACGACCCAAATATTTTCACGAGAGTTGAATGCAACAATCTTTTCCCAAAGTAACGCAGCTCCGCCACCTTTAATGGCTGAAAAATCGTCGGCAATTTGATCAGCACCGTCAATCGTGAGATCAATTTTGTCAACATCATCGACATTATGCATTGGAATACCAAGTTGTGCAGCGTTACGGCGTGTCTTTTCAGAAGTGGCAACACCCACAATGTTTAAATTTTCATTGGCAACACGTTCACCTAAAGCGTCGATAACATGAGCAATTGTTGAACCAGAACCTATGCCAACAACCATGTCATTCTGTACAAATTCAGCTGCGCGGCGTCCTGCGATAATTTTCTGTAGATCTTGGCTCATGATTTGTACTGAATCTCCTGATATTGGTCTGGGTTCCTAGCAAAAAGTTCACGTACATAAGGACAAACTGGTTTAATCGTCATCTGTTCTTCGTGTGCTTCATGGACAACTGCATCAACTAATTGCCGCGCAATCCCTTGGCCACGCAGACTAGAATCAACGACTGTTGAATTAATGGCATAAGTTTTACCATCATTTACGGTTGTGTATAGAATTTCTGCAATTGTTTTGTCACCATCTAACAAAAAATAGCGACCTGGTTCGTGTTGGAATGTTGTCATGTGATGCCTCCTTATTGTCATAATTGCTCATCGGAATAACTATGTCTGTTCTGTATTATTATAACAAAAATAAAGCGATGCTTGATGATAGTCATCTTATATTTAATATCGCACGGAAATATATTAATATTGCCAAAAATACCGTACAATAAAATAAGAATTAAATATTGGAGGAAAGTGTTGGTTCTGTTGTGGCTAATTGTTTAGCTCTGCGGGTACTATTAACACTAAAAATTAAAAATGACGCAAAAACGTGGATTTGAAATTGTATCAAAAAAGATGACAGATGGTATTCATACACCAAAACGTAGTACGCAAGCTGCGGCAGGTTATGATTTCGAGGCCTCAGAAGATGTGACGATACCTAGTGCGCTAAGTAATCATTTTTTTAAGGGCCTAAGCATATTATCATTAGGAAAACTAAAAAATGTGCGTAATAATGAAGATTTGCAAAACTTATTGAAGCCAGTATTGATACCTACGGGCATTAAGGCTTATATGGCAGAAGGTGAGTATTTACAACTAGTTTCACGCTCAAGTGGGCCAATTAAAAAGCGTATTATGATGCCGAATTCAGTTGGTATTGTGGATGCAGACTATTATAATAATGACGCAAATGAAGGTGAGATATTTTTTCAGTTTATTAATTTTGGTATCAAAGATGTACATATCAAGAAGGGTGAACGCATTGGACAAGGCATCTTCTTACCCTACTTATTAGCTGATGGGGATGAACAAGATACTAAATCACAGCGTCAAGGTGGATTTGGTTCAACCGGGCAAAATTAATGGCAGATGAAGCCAAAGATATTGTGTTACGTGGTAATCAATTTAGTTTTAAATATCGAACAACTGGTATTTTTATCAATGCCAAAGGTAATATTGCCATTAATGTGGACCCTGTTACCCAACAAGCTGGTTTACCTGGCGGTAAAGTGAAATACGGGGAAACAAGTCGAGAAGCCATTGAGCGTGAATTTATTGAAGAGATGGGTATCCATGTCCGCGCAATACGTCTTATTGCTGTTATTGAGAATTTGTTTAATATTGATGACCAACAATACAATGAAATCATGTTCACATGGTTGATTGAACGTGTGGATCAAGAACAAGTATTTGCTAAAGATAGTTGGGAACAATGTGTAACGTGGCGTAAAATAAGTGAACTACCTGACATTAAACCAAAGATATTACAAACAGTTTTATGTGATTTACCAACAATACCAGTACATTTGATCAATCGTGATTAACGAAAAGGAGAAAAATCATCGCCAAAGTAAAAACACAATTTATTTGTTCAAACTGCGGTTCTGTTTCAGCACGATATCTTGGTCGTTGCTCAAATTGTGGTCAATGGGGCACGTTAGTTGAGGAAAAACTACAACCAGAAACAAATGATCGCAAGAGCCGCGTCAGTTTAGATGGTCGCACAGCTAAAGTTCAAAAAATTAACGCAATCACATCTGAAGAAACGCCCCGTGTTGCAACTAAATTACAAGAACTTAATCGCGTGTTAGGTGGTGGTGTAGTACCGGGGTCGATGGTGTTAATCGGTGGGGATCCAGGTATTGGTAAATCAACGCTATTGCTACAAGTTTCTGGGCAATTAGCACAAGAAGGTCGTGTGCTATATGTCACCGGAGAAGAATCAGCAACACAAGTTAAATTACGAGCTGATCGTTTAGGAGTAGGTCATGATGAATTTTATCTTTACCCCGAAACAGATATGGTAGCTATAAAAAAGCAGATTGATGAATTACAGCCAGATTTTGTAGTGATCGATTCAGTACAAACGATGCAGGAGCCAGATGTTACCTCAGCAATCGGGTCGGTTTCACAAATTAGAGAAGTGACAGCTGATTTGTTACAAATTGCAAAGACAAATAATATTTCAGTCTTTATTGTTGGTCATGTCACCAAAGATGGTGCAATTGCAGGACCTAAAATTTTAGAGCATATGGTTGATACCGTGCTTTATTTTGAGGGCGATATGCATCACAATTATCGTATTTTACGAGCAGTCAAAAATCGTTTTGGTGCAACGAACGAATTAGGTATTTTTGAAATGCGGGATGGTGGTTTGCGCGAAGTAGCTAATCCATCTGAGATTTTTTTAGAAGAACGACTAGACGGTGCCACTGGCTCGGCTGTGGTTATTGCTTTAGAAGGATCACGTCCGATACTTGTTGAATTACAAGCATTAGTGACACCAACTGTTTTTGGTAATGCACAACGCACAGCCACTGGATTAGATCGTAATCGTGTCAGTTTAATCATGGCGGTTTTGGAAAAGCGAGCTAACTTATTATTGCAAAACCAAGATGCTTATTTAAAAGCTGCTGGTGGCGTTAAGCTAGATGAGCCAGCTATTGATTTAGCTGTTGCCGTGGCGCTGGCGAGCTCATACCATGATAAAGAAACACGCCCAACAGATGCGTTTATCGGTGAGTTGGGTCTGACTGGTGAAGTACGCAGCGTGCCACAAATTGAAGAACGGCTGAAAGAAGCAAGCAAATTGGGATTCAAACGGGTTATTGCACCACAAAATAATTTGAATGGTATAGAAATACCTGATGGGCTACGAGTGCTCGGAGTTGCCACGCTGACGCAAGCATTGAAAGTTGCTTTTGACTAAATTAAAAGGAGAAGCGATTGGATTTTATAGGTAATATTCTTGTTGAAGTTATTAAGGTGATATATCGTACACATTATCAGTATGTTAGCGACGGCAAAGCTTATAGTTTGAGATGGTGGACTGGGGGGGTGCTAGTCGCTGCCATTGAATTGTTTTCTAGCTTAGCTCTCCTATATTTGACGGTCTTTGTGATAATCAGCCGACGTTTTGGCGGCTCTGATTGGCTGTCAATCGCAGCGTTAGCGTTGGTTCTTTTATTATTAGCTGCTGGTTCTTTTTATTTAGTAGCTTTGTGGTGGCCCGTACTATATGGCCTAACGAAACAACGTGATGATAGTGGTAATATAATTGCAGCTGAATCATATCATGCTGGCAAACATTTTGTGAAATCTGATCAGTATGATGGTATTCTAAAGAAAAATAAAAAACCTTAAAAATATAATATATTGCAATCAAAGCCCTAAGGGGCTTTTTTGCTTCTAAAGAAAGACAAATATATGATTCAACAGTTGTAAAAATATTTTCTTATAGGAAAATTGAAATAGTCATGATTATTTCTGTGTATAATATAAGCTATTCATACAATAAACTATAAAAGGAACACCGAATGAGCATAGTAGCGAATACTTTTTCAGAAGTCCAAAATGTAGGTCAGTTAATTCGTGACATTCGTAAAACACGAGGAGTATCTGTAAACGAGCTGGCACAAGTTACAGGATTAGCGTGTAGTGTTATTTCTAAGTTTGAAAGAGGCAAAACAGATATTCAATTTAGTAGTATGATTAAAATTTTGAGTGCAATGTCTTTGACACTAGAAGATTTATGTCATTCGGCAGTTTTTGATGAATTTTTGATTAATGAACTTGTTGAGAAAGCTTATCAGTTTAAAAATGACCCGGTCATGTTGAAAAATATTTTAGATGAAATACAGCAGCGAGATATGCTATTACGACAAGAACGGGTTTTTAAACTAATTTTGATAATGCGTATTAACACTAGCCAGTTATGCCCGATCGAAGTCAATGACTATTTCGATAATCTAGAAGAGCTTTTGACTTTTGATGCCTATCTAGCACTTTTAGCAGAACCATTTTTATCACGACGTATTGGTTTGAGAATTGCTAAAGCGGTATCTCGTTATCAAGGTCAACATCCACAAATTATGGCTGCCGTTTTTGATGCTTTTGTAGATAGAATAGTGTAAGAGTAAGTAAATATTTGATTCACTAAACGGTTTAATTGGGGGAAGAATACTCATGAAAAATATTGTCATAACAGGCGGTTCATCAGGTGTTGGATTAGCCATCGCTAAGGATCTGGTTCAAGAAAATAACATCATCATTATTGGGCGGAATCAACAAAAGGCGCAGCTTGTTCAAGTTAAATTGGGTGCTAATGTCAAAGTTGTCATTGGTGATTTATCCAAAGCATCTGAGCGTATGCAGGTGGTTTCCAAAATTAAGGAGATTTTTTCTCATATTGATGTTTTGATTCATAGTGCAGGCGTCATGCCACATACGGCTGGTGAAAATATTAATAATAATCTATTATCTCATTATTATTTAACATTGAATTTGCAGGAGGCATTGGTAAACAGTCGCGTGTTAATTGTGACAGGTAATCCTAGAGCAATCAATTTGATGCCAATTTGTGATATACAAAATAGTGTGTTGGCTAGAGCGGGTTGGTTAGTGACACATAAGACACTTTTGATGTTTTTATTAGCAAATCAATTGGAAAATCAAAATACAACAGTGAATAGTTTCTTTCCGGGTGATGTGCGTAGTGATTTGATGGATTACACAAAGACATTAACTAACACAGACGTTCCCGTTGGTAAATATTTGGCAATTAGTCCTGATGTTAAACATTTATCTGGTATTTTCTTTGATGAAGATGGCACAGTTGTTCCGCTCAATACTAAAAAGTTTAGTTTTGAAAATGCAGAGAAAAACTTACGTCAGTATTTAAGCTAACTTAAATGATGTCATCAATCAAACTATGCCCAATTAAGTCAATCAGTAGTCTTTTCATTATGATATGATAAAATGGTTTTATTCATACTTGAAGGGCAATTAAGAAAAAATGACAACTAAAAAAGTAGTTTTACTCACTGGTGCTAGTAGCGGTATCGGTTATCAAACAGCGGTGCTTTTGGCCTCATTAGATTATAAAGTTTATGGTGCAGCGCGTCGCGTTGAAAAAATGGCGCCTTTGGCAGCCTTAGGTATTACACCCATTAAGCTTGATGTGACTGATGAGGAATCAAGCAAACAAGCTATTCAAGAAATTATTAATCAAGAGGGGCGCATTGATGTTTTGATTAATAATGCTGGGTATGGCTCATATGGCGCTATCGAAAATGTGGCACTTGATGAAGCTAAACATCAATTTGATACGAATTTATTTGGTGTGGCAAGGTTAGTTCAATTAGTCATGCCTTATATGCGGGAACAACATGCAGGTAAAATCATTAATATCTCATCCATGGCAGGACGGGTGACAACGTATATGGGTGCTTGGTACCATGCCACAAAGTATGCCCTAGAGGCATTTAGTGATGCACTACGCATGGAAGTTAAACCTTTTGGTGTGGATGTTGTATTGGTTGAACCAGGTGGTATTAAAACTGAATGGGGTATCATTGCGGCCGATCATCTGAAACAATCTTCACAAGGCACAGTTTATAGTGAACATGCCTTAGCAGCCGCAGATCGCATGCATAAACTTTACAATTCAGATAAATTAACTGATCCAAGCGTTATTGCTGGCACTATTGTTAAAGCAGTTGAAAGTAGTCGGCCACGTGCACGTTATCTGGTCGGTTATGGTGCCAAATTCTCAGTGTTTTTGCATACCATTTTGCCAGCAAAGTTTTTCGATAAGCTCGTTCAAAAATTAATTTAACCAGTCAATACAAAATAATGACCTTTCACGTGCTTTTACTTTTCGCCTAGAAATTAAGCAAGTCGATTGTGGAAAATAACCTCATCATTAATTTTATTAACTTTTTCAATGTTATGAATAGACATGGTAATCATTATTTCTTTTTTAGTCTAATTATTAGCAAAACAAAAATAAATACTCCGATACCTATGGGGTAAATACCGGTAAGACTATTCTGAGCCCAGATGATCATGATACCCAGTAAAATGAAGATTGCAGGGAGAATACTTGCATATAATAAACCGTAATCACCAGATAAATATTTTTGCCAAGTCTGCTGAAGATTGAGGTGATATGTTTCATCGAATTTTGTAATCTCATTGAGTGCTACTATTGTCAATACAGTTATGATACAAATTAATGACATTACGATACTGTTAATTTGAATCCAATTTAGTAAACTTGATAACAAGATTAATGATAGAATAACATCAATACCTAGTAAACTAATTCTTACTGGACTGAGACTTTGTGATACATCTTTTTTCTCAAGATATTTACGAAGGCCATCGTCTTCTTTTAATAGTGTATCCAATGAAATATGGTAATACTCACTTAGCTTGATTAAGTTAGTAATATCAGGATAAGTTTTTTCATTCTCCCAACTTGATATTGTTTGCCGAGTAATAAAAAAATCTTTAGCTACTTGATCTTGAGTTAAGTGTTTCTCCAATCGTACGCTTTTTAAATGGTCACCGAATGTCATAAAAATGCCTCCTAAGTCTTGACTATTATTTTAGACGGAGACGATGTAAATCGTAAGCAATAATTCATTGCGCCGCATACTTAATAGGCTTCTAGCTATTTACATCAATTAAAAATGCATCAATTTAGCTCTCGATGAGCTGTAATTGGTGCATTTTTTAAATAATAGTTGCTTATTTTTGTTGTCGCACTCGTGCTATAACACGACCCATCGAAAATAGTAATGTGATATTAAACCATAAACCGTAAAAGCGGGTTAAACCACTATTTGTAATGGTCACAGCTAAAAATGCCAGTAATAATGATTTCATCATTACGCTTTGGAATTCATTGACAGTAATTGCGAAACGATCAGGTTTTAATGATGAAAAGATGAAGAGTAATATGACATAAATTGTTGGTAAAATGTAGTACGCAAACATGTGTCTCCCTAGAATTATCGTGAGTTTTTGTTCAAAATGGATAAAATCAGTACTTCAATTGTCACATGCTCACTATAAAAAAGCAACGTGAAAGCGTCTTTTTTGCTCATTAGATATAAAATTGATAGAATAATAGTTATGCAAAGTAGCGTAGATAGTGTTACGTATGCTTTACGTCATGATTTAAAGAGATAATCAAGCACAGAACTCATGATGTGTTCATTCTGGAGAAAAAATAATGTCTAAAATAGCAATAATTAGCGATTCAGCATCAGCGATACCACTTACAGTGCGTAATCGCTACCATATTTTTCAAGTGAATGATCCTATTATTTTTGGGAATGAAGTTTACAAGGAAACAGTCGATATTCATAATCTTGGTGAGTTAGTCAAGCTGATGAAAGATAAAAAGATGATTGCCTCGACGTCACAACCAGCACCGGGTGATTGGGAGGAAGTACTGAATTTAGCCAAAGCATCAGGCTATGATTCAGCACTAATTATCCCAATCTCATCAGGTATATCCGGTGCTTACCAAACAGCTCATGCTGTTGCCTCTGCATACGAAAGCATGTCAGATGTACGTGCGTGGGATTCAAAATTTGCAGTGATGGGTTCTGGTATGCAAGCTGTCATGGCAGCTGCACTGGCTGAAAAAGGGAAGACCTTAGATGAAATTTTGGCAACGCTTGATATATTAAGAGAAACGCTAGATGTACGCTTTGTTGTCAATGACATCTCCCATTTACAACGAACTGGACGTTTATCACGAGGTGCAGCGTTAGTTGGTGGCTTACTTAATATTAAGCCAATTTTATCAATAGATATTCAAGGTGAAGGTAAGATAGGCGCTGTAGGTAAGGCACGCAAAATGAGTGGATCACTGAAAGAAATTAAAGAAGCACTTAATCAATATTTGACAAGGGCAGATTTTCCAGTGCGTGCTTTTGTGATTGATGGCAATAATGCTAAATTGGGAGATAAGTGGCTCAAAGATTTGCAACACGATTATCCAACAGTTAAATTTGAACGTGGTGAAATCGGTGCTTATATTGGCGTTCATACGGGAGATGGTACGATGGGTGTCTTGTGGGGACGTGATTGGGAGACTTTAATTTAAAATTTTTAAAGTGATTTGGTCACTAGTTTTTCTATTGATTAACTCGATAGCTGAAAAGTTGTTATTTCAGTTATCGTTTTTTATTAACATAGTGTGTAATAATGTTATAATATTAACAATAAATTGATTTACGGGGACAACTAAATGCAACGATCAAAACGTTATCAAATTACATACGAGGTTTTGAATGCTGTCACACACGGTTTCGGATTTTTATTAGCTGTTTTAGCTGGTATCATGCTGCTAATTCATGTTTTCCGACACCCAGTTTCCGCCTTTGAAATTACCGCAATTATTATATATGCTGTCACAGTAGGATTCTTTTTGTTAGCTTCAACATTATTTCACTCATTAGTTTTTACACGCGCGGCTAAAATTTTCCAATTTTTTGATCATGCCGGTATTTATCTGGTTATTTTGGGCAGTTATACGCCGTATACATGGTTATTAATCAGAGGTTGGGTTGGTTGGTCGATTTGGGGCGCTATCTTGACCATGACGATTGCTGGCTTTGTCTATGATTTGTTTTTTGTTGGTCGTTGGCCGTGGGTATCTGTGACAATTTATCTGGTTATGGGATGGCTTATTGTCCTTGCTATGCCTGTTTTATGGGGCGTCTTGTCACATACCGCCTTTTGGCTCCTAGTAGCTGGCGGGTTGACTTATTCAGCTGGGACTATCTTTTATCTCGTACCAAAGATCCCAATGGGTCACGTTTATTGGCATATATTTGTTTTAGGTGGTGCAGGATTGATGTTTGCTAGTATTTATTTAAGTTTATAAAAAAGCTGAACCATGAGGATTCAGCTTTTTTTGTATAATAAAAGACCAGCAAATAAATTATTTACTGGTCTTAGTTAGTGGACAGCCAGGGGCTCGAACCCTGGACCCACGGATTAAGAGTCCGTTGCTCTACCAACTGAGCTAGCTGTCCATATGTTATTTGTTTTAAACAACATATAATATAATACCATGGGTAATTTTAAAAAGCAATAGGTTAATACCATTTATGGACGAACAGGCGTTTTATGGTTTATCAGTGCTATTTAGTATAAAATAGAGAAAGTTAAAGCGAAAGGAAATGTTTTGGAAACAGATTCTAAAACATCAGAGTAATATGCTAGATCTTATTAAATCAATTATTATTGGAATCGTTGAAGGTATAACAGAATTCTTACCAGTTTCATCAACGGGACATATTATCTTGGTATCGTCTCTCATGAATATTCCAGGTGGTGCGGTTTGGACAAAAAGTTTTACTGCAGTTTTTGATTACACCATTCAATTAGGTGCCATTTTCGCGGTTATTCAGCTTTATTTCCACAAACTTAACCCGTTTTCATCAACCAAAACACCGCGTGAACGTTTTCAAACGTGGCGGTTGTGGATTAAGGTTGCTGTTGGTTTCTTGCCAGCTTTGATTTTTGGCTTCTTACTCAACGATTTTATGGATGCCCATTTATTAAATGTTTGGGTTGTTTCAGCTATGCTGATTCTTTACGGTATTTTGTTTATCGTAATTGAAAATCGACAAAAAGGTATTGCACCAAAGGTAACTGATCTTAATAAGATGACATACCAGTTAGCATTGTTTATTGGGTTATTTCAAGTTTTGTCATTAGTTCCTGGAACCTCTCGGTCGGGGGCAACGATTTTAGGGGCGATTCTTCTAGGCGCATCACGTTTTGTGGCAGCTGAATTTTCATTCTTCTTATCTATTCCAGTGATGTTCGGGGTAACTGTATTAAAAGTTGGGTCGTTCTTAGCCCACGGTGGTCGCTTTACAATCATGCAAAGTCTCGTGATGTTAATTGGATTTGTGGTATCTTGGATTGTGGCTTGGTTCGCTATTAAAGTGATGATGAGATATATTCAAAATAATGATTTCAAGATATTCGGTTGGTATCGTATTGTCGTTGGTGTGCTATTCCTATTATTAGCTGTCTTCGGTGTGATAACAATCGCTTAATTTTAAAAAAGATGCAAACATTCGTTTGCATCTTTTTTGTGGATAAAATGCTTTAACTAGTAGGTAAATAGCCCAATAAATTATAAAAAAATCGCTAATTCGTTAAAAATGACACAAAAACTTTTTTAAGTCTAAATAGAGTTGATGTGTCATTATTTGTTGTCCTAAAAACACATGCTACTTATTTATAGTCAGTATTATTCTCTAAAAAATAGTTGTAATATTGAATGTACGACATCAAATATTTTAAAAGAAAAGGGGGTAGTTATTTGTTTATGAACAGTAAAATAAAACAATACACACTCACGGATTTAAATGTTATAAAACGGAGTGGTGAGGTGATGCCATTCTACACCTATAAAATCAATTACATCCTAGAGCAGCTTGAGTTATCACTAGAAGAGCAACAGCAGGTACAAAATGGTTTGTACGAGATATTAAGCCATCACACAAGCGTCACAACTGTAGAAATACACGATTTTTTGGTTAAATTGCTCAATGATGAACAAGAGGGTGCTGCGCAGGCTTATGAAGCTAGTTTTGCGGATAAACAACAGCAATTTGCTGACGCCACTAATATTGAGAAAAATATTTCAAAATTATTCAACCAAGACGAGGCGATAGTACACGAAAATGCGAACAAAGATAGTCGTGTGTTTAACACACAACGTGATTTAGAAGCAGGCGTTGTTAGTCGCGCGTTAGGTCTAAAAATGTTGCCACCACGCGTTGCCAGAGGGCATCTCCGCGGTGAAATTCATTGGCACGACTTAGACTATTCACCAGTAACGCCAGCAACTAATTGTTGCCTAATTGATTTTGAAAATCTATTAACCAATGGTTATAAAATTGGTAATGCATGGGTTGATTCACCAAAATCTATTCAAACAGCTACTGCGCAAATGGCGCAAATTATTGCCAACGTTGCATCGTCTCAATATGGTGGTTGTTCTGCTAATCGTATTGATCAGCTGTTAGCACCCTATGCCCAATTAAATTATGACAAGCATCTAGTTGACGCTAAAAAATGGGTCAGTGATGATCAGCAAGCAGCCTATGCCAAAGAAAAGACGTGCAAAGATATTTATGACGCGATGCAGGCACTAGAATATGAAATTAATACTTTATATTCTTCTCAAGGTCAAACACCGTTTACGACGATTAATTTTGGGTTAGGGACAAACTGGATTGAACGTGAAATTCAGAAAGCGATTTTAAAAATACGAATCCTAGGTTTGGGGAAGGAACATCGTACAGCAATTTTTCCCAAGTTAACTTTTACGTTGAAAAAAGGGCTTAATTTTGCGCCTGATGATGCCAACTATGATATCAAACAATTAGCAATTGAATGTTCTACAAAACGGATGTACCCTGATTTATTAATGTACGATAAAATCGTTGAAATTACAGGGAGTTTCAAAACACCGATGGGCTGCCGTTCATTTTTACAGGGTTGGCAAGATGAAAATGGACAAGAAGTTAACGACGGTCGCATGAATTTGGGTGTTGTATCGGTTAATTTACCACGAATAGCCTTGTATGCAGCGGGAGATTTTGATACTTTTTGGCGTATTTTCGATGAAAAGATGATGCTTTGTCATGAGGCGTTAGCTTACCGCATTGAGCGGACTAAAGAAGCGATACCAGAAAATGCACCGTTGTTGTACATGTATGGTGCTTTTGGCAAGCGTCTGAAAGCTACAGACAGTGTTGATGAAGTCTTTAAAAATGGACGTGCAACGGTTTCGCTGGGATATTTGGGGTTATATGAAGTTTGCACGGCATTTTTTGGCCCTGAGTGGGAAAAAAATAAAGCGGCGCATGACTTTGCTTTGCAGATTGTGGCCAAGATGCATGATTATTGTTTAGCCTGGGAAAAGGAAAGCGGCTATCATTATAGTCTTTACTCCACACCGGCAGAATCTTTGACGGATACATTCTGTCGGTTAGATATGAAAAAATTTGGTCATATACCAGATATTACGGATAAAGATTACTATACCAATAGTTATCATTATGATGTTCGAAAACATCCAACACCATTTGAAAAAATCACTTTTGAAGAAGCTTTCCCTAAATATGCTGCCGGTGGTTTTATTCACTATTGTGAGTATCCAAATTTGAAACAAAATCCGAGTGCATTGGAGGCAGTTTGGGATTGGGCGTACGATCATGTGGGTTATTTAGGGACGAACACATGTATCGATAAATGCTTTAAATGTGGCTTCATGGGTGAATTTAAAGCGACCGCACGGGGATTTGTTTGCCCAGAGTGTGGGAACCATGATCCAGCATTCTGTGATGTTGTTAAGCGAACTTGTGGTTACTTAGGAAACCCACAACAACGACCAATGGTGCATGGTCGTCATATTGAAATCAAATCACGACAAAAGAATTTAACTCAGGAGATGATTGCACATGCCGCAGCATATTCGAAAACCAAACAATCCGATTCCCAACGACTGGATCGCACCGAATTATAGTGAACATCGAATTGCCGATTATAAACCCTTTAATTTTGTTGATGGTGAAGGTGTACGCTGTAGTTTGTATGTGAGTGGTTGCCTATTTCTTTGTCCGGGTTGCTATAATGTTGCCGCTCAAAACTTTCATTTTGGACAGCCTTATACAAAAGATCTTGAAGATAAAATTATTGAAGATTTGAGCCATGATTATGTTCAAGGGTTAACATTACTAGGTGGTGAGCCTTTTTTGAACACTGAGGTTTGTTTACAATTATGCCGCCGTATTCGTAAAGAATTTGGAAATAGTAAAGATATTTGGTCTTGGACTGGCTATACATGGGATGAGTTAATTCATGATTCTTACGACAAGGTGCGTTTACTGTCATTAATTGATATTTTAGTAGATGGGCGTTTTTTAGAAGATGAAAAAGATTTGACGTTACAATTTCGAGGAAGTGCTAACCAACGTATTATTGATGTACAAAAATCGATTAATGCTCATGATGTAGTTATTTGGGATAAATTAGTACGATAATTACTTTTTCTTAATCATAGTAATCAAAAAAACTGCCAATTGGCAGTTTTTTTTGATTTAAACAGCGGCAACTGCACTGTCTTTTATTTGACATGAAAATATAAAATCAGGTGGGGTTAACAAGCCGATATTTTTGACAATGACATTACCTGATAAATAGCCACCAACATGTTGGTTGAGGCCAGACTTACCATAGCCAAAGGTAACTGTGGTATGCGCTTTTAATGCGGCACCACGGACTTCTCCAGTTGTTGCATCAATACCTGTAGGTACGTCAACTGCAATGACTGTTTTTTCAATATGATTGGCGGCCTTAATCATTTTTTGCAAACCTTCGGGCAAAATATTGTTTAATCCAATACCAAAGATAGCGTCAATAATTAATGTTGCTTCATTAAAATCACTTTTTTCAGCACGAACCAGGCCATAATTTTCTATAATGTTGAGTTGTCGTGTCACAGTTTCTTTGGCACGAGCAACGTTACCGACAAATTGTAATGAGACATTAATGCCTTGTGCGTACAACAGGCGCGCAATTGCGACGCCATCAGCACCATTATTACCTAAGCCAGATAGCACGAGTACATGATCTAAATTAAAATGGCCAGCGCCGATAACCTCAACAACTGCAAGAGCTGCACGTTCAATTAAAACATCTTGTGGCATACCAATAGTTTCAATTGTATAATTATCAATTTTTTGCATTTCAGCAGCAGTAACAAGTTGCATTGTAATCACTTTTCTTTCTCAATATTATTGTTAATTATACAGGATATTATCGATTAACGTGAAACAATTTGTGAATTTTTCAATGTTCGTATTTTTTTCTGCTACAATATAAAATAAAAGTTTTGAGGAATTCACATGCAACATTTAGATTATAGTCAACAAAAAGATTGGTATCAAGCGGATGACACACCTTTTCAATCCCCAATCGCGATCAATACTTCACAAACTTTGCCAGAAACAAAGTCAGATTTAACTGTGAAATTTCATGACCGTACGCAATATCAAGATAGAGTAGTGGGTGAGCAGTTTTTGGTCCAAGGAGAGTTGGTTGTGAATGGAGAAACATGGCAACTCGAACGGTTTCATTTTCATGATGGTGCGGAACATTTAATTGATAATGTTCGACATGATGCTGAAATCCATTTTGTCTATCATAAAAATGATGATACGTTGGTTTTGGCTATCTTTGGGGATGTTGCTACGGGCGCAAATACACACATTCCAGATATTTTTACTGGTGAAATAGATGCCAAGCTATTAGCTGACTTATTGCCGCCACATCATGACTATTTCCACTATGTTGGCTCACTAACAACGCCACCTTTAGGTGAGAATATCTCATGGCTTATCTTGGCAGAACCGATTGCATTGAGTACGGTTGATCTGGCAATTTTACATGACCGTTATCCAAATAATTATCGTGATATACAAGATGTGGCGGGAAGAGAAGTGTCGTCGATTGATATCATAAAGTAGTTGGTTAGATTAGGCGTCATATAGTATTGGCATGGAGATATAATTTCCTGTGCTGACACCTTGATAACGTGATATGATAAAAGATAGTTTATTTATTAGGGAGTTATCATTTTGGGTGTTTTTTTTCAATCAATTCAAGGTGTGCTGGTCATATTAGTAATGATTGCCATTGGATATATATTGGCTAGTCGGCAATGGTTTACTGAAAAATCAGGCCAAATTATTGCGCGTATTGTCACGCAAATTGCGTTGCCAATGTATATGATTCATACAATTACTAGCGATTTTACAGTTGATAAATTGCGGCAATTATTACCAGACATCAAGTTTCCAATTATATCAATGATTATCTTGTTTGCAATTTCAATTGCTGTCTCGCGAATTTTGCAAATTCGGAAAAATCGGCGTGGATTATTTCAATCCATGTTTTTTAATTCAAATACAGTTTTCGTTGGATTGCCGATTAACATGGCTTTATTTGGCACTGAAAGCTTACCTTATGTGTTGGTTTATTATATGGTCAATACGACTTTTTTTTGGACGCTAGGAACTTATTTAATCCAACGTGATGGTGAAGGTGAATGGCGATTTGATTGGATAAGTACGCTAAGAAAAGTATTTTCACCACCGTTACTTGGATTTGTAGTAGGTGTGTTGTTAGTATTATTTGATATTCAGTTACCAACGTTTGTTGTTTCAGATTTGCAATATATTGGTGATTTAACAGTACCGCTATCTATGTTTTTCATTGGGATTGCAGTTCATCATGCTGGGTTAAAAAATCTGACATTTAATCAGTATAGTTTAGGTATTTTAGGTGGCCGGTTTATTTTGGCGCCCATTATTATGTTTTTGCTACTTTGGAAAACAGATATGCCACATCTAATGAAACAGGTTTTCATTTTGCAAGCAGCGATGCCAGTGATGACGAACGCACCAGTTGTTGCTAGTTTATATGGTGCTGATGCTGATTATGCCGCCGCCATGGTGACTGAATCCACAATTTTAAGCCTTATTATGGTACCTATATTGATGACATTAATTCAGCAAATATAATTAATAAAATAATATAAAATTGAGCGATGTGTTGTTAAGTTTTATATTATTTTATTATCGTGTAGTTCATTGAAATTGCTTAATGATTCATTCGCTTTTGTATTGTGAAACCGTGCCATATCAGGTAAACTAAATGATATGGAAAACTTTCAAGAACAATTAAAAAGTCGACGTACTTTTGCTATCATTTCTCACCCGGATGCGGGGAAAACAACCTTAACCGAACAATTACTATTGCATGGCGGCGTTATTCGTGAAGCAGGTACAGTTAAAGGGCGTGGGTCTCACAAATTAGCCTCTTCTGATTGGATGGCTATTGAACAACAACGTGGTATTTCTGTCACGTCATCTGTTTTGCAATTTAACTATGATGGTAAACGCATTAATATTTTGGATACACCAGGTCACGAGGATTTTTCCGAAGATACTTACCGTACATTAATGGCGGTGGATTCAGTTGTCATGGTTGTAGATGCGGCTAAGGGTATCGAGCCACAGACAAAAAAATTGTTTGAAATTGTCGCACAACGTGGTATTCCTATTTTTACTTTTTTTAACAAAATTGATCGTGATGCACGACCAGCACTTGATTTAGTAGATGAATTAGAAACTATTTTAGGCATTCAAGCTTATCCTATGAATTGGCCAATGGGTTCTGGTCAGATTTTACAAGGTATTTATGATTTAAAGCATAATCAAGTCGTTCCTTTTAAAAATGCGACAGCACATCCTGAAATTGTTGAAGAATCGATGGATGAAATCGAGCTATTGCGTGATGCCGGTAATGAATTTGATCAAGAAGCTATTGCACAAGGTAAATTAACACCAGTATTTTTTGGATCAGCTTTGGTAAATTTTGGTGTGACAGAATTTTTACGCGAGTACTTGACATACGCGCCAGCACCAGCCGATATGACAACAGTAGATGATCAAATCATTGTACCGGAAAGCACCCAATTTAGTGGCTTTGTTTTTAAAATTCAGGCCAATATGGATCCGAGACATCGTGATCGAATTGCTTTTGTGCGCATTGTTTCTGGGGCATTTAATCGTGGTATGGATGTGACACTGCAACGTAGTGGTAAGAAACTTAAGTTGTCTAATGTAACGCAATTTATGGCTGAAGAGCGCGAAAATGTGCAAACAGCCGTACCAGGCGATATTATTGGTGTGTACGACACTGGTAATTTTCAAATTGGAGATACCATTTATTCTGGTAAAAAGAATGTTCAATTTCCAGATTTACCAACATTTACACCAGAGTTGTTCAATCGGGTGGTAGCCAAGGATGTTATGAAGCAAAAGTCGTATCATAAAGGTATCGAGCAACTGGTTCAAGAAGGTACGATTCAACTATATAAATCATGGCAAGGTGGCGAATATATCATCGGTGCCGTTGGTCAATTGCAATTTGAGGTATTTCAATTCCGTATGGAAAATGAATACAATGTTGAAATTCAATTTGAACCAATTGGTTCAAAAGTAGCACGCTGGGTTTCCCCAGATCAATTAGATGAAAAAATGGCTTCGAACCGTAATTTACTAGTAAAAGATCGATATGATCAGCCAGTATTCTTATTTGAAAATAAATTTGCTATGAATTGGTTCCATGATAAATATCCCGATGTCATCTTAGAAGAAAAAATGTAACAGATAAGAAAAAGTAGCTCAAAGAGCTGCTTTTTTATATATAGTCAAGTTTTGGAAACTTTATTTACGTTTACTTGTAAGCGCTTACTTTTAGTGTTATAATTAAGTTAACAAATAAAGAGGAGGCCTTGAATGACGCAAAATAATTTATCAGAAATTGAAACGTCAGAGGCTATCATCTTGTAGACGACGGTTGATATACAACAGATCCGTATTAGGAAAACATTAATAAATGATTTGAATCAATCAACTTGAGTTATAAAAATGTATCCACTGTAAAATGGTTTAATGACCAGCAAACAAAGTTTTGGACACCTATTACAAGAAATACAGTCGTGATAGATTGGCAAGAAGCGAGATGATGGTGTGACGTTAATATTTCAGCTTCACCTATGCGTTTGCAGCGCAAAGCATATAATTAAATAACCATAGAACCTGACATTATGATGACATAGTGCCAGGTTTTTGGTTTATAATAAAAAAGATGCATTGTGACACAAATGTACAACAAAATGAGATAAACTTTAGGAGGAGAGGTGAGATACGCGTGATATGATATCATGTTGACTCACCATAAATACTTATGGAAACAAAAGGGAATAACGCTATTTACGATTTGCATGATAGGCCGCCATTGTTTACTTGGTTAGGGTTATCATTGCAGCATCTTTTCTCGATGTTTGGTGCAACTGTTTTAGTACCATTGTTAGTTGGTTTGAATCCGGGTGTGGCGTTATTTACTTCAGGTATTGGTACGTTGCTCCACTTATTAATTACGCATGGTAAAGTACCTGCGTATATGGGATCGAGTTTTGCGTTTATTATTCCTATGGCTTCGTTGTTGAAAACAATTGGTTATCCGGCTGTTGCCCAAGGAATTATCGCTGTTGGTATTGTTTACTTAGTTGTGGCATTAATTATTACTTATACAGGGACTGGTTGGATTGATAAAATTTTCCCAGCTGAAGTTGTTGGTCCTATCATTATGGTGATTGGTCTAAGTTTGGCAGGAGCGGCTGCTAGTTCAGCAACTACTATTAATGGTAAATATGATTGGAAAGTTTTTGTTGTTGCATTGCTAACGCTACTAGCAACCATTGCTTTTAACATGTTTCTGAAAGGATTCTTGGGTCTATTACCAGTATTATTGGGTATTATTTTTGGTTATATTATCGCTATACCTTTCGGATTAGTCGATTTGTCGCCGGTGGCACAAGCGCAATGGTTCCAGTTACCAAATTTTGAGACTTTTATTGGTTCAGATGGCTTTAAGTTCTATCCAAGTGCTGTGTTGACTATGGCGCCACTCGCCTTGGTCACTTTATCTGAACATTTAGGGCACTTAATGATTTTGTCGAAAATTACTGGACATGATTTCTTTGAGAATCCTGGATTGCAACGTACGTTATCTGGTGACGGAACCGCTTCTGTAGTGGCTGGATTAGTAGGTGGTCCAGCAGTTACCTCGTATGGCGAAAATATTGGTGTCATGCAGTTGAGTCGTGTTTATTCTGTTTGGGTTATTGGTGGTGCTGCATTTTTTGCTGTTATTTTTAGTTTTGTCGGTAAGCTGTCAGCACTTATTTCAACTATTCCCGGCGCAGTAACTGGTGGTGTTGGCTTCATGCTTTATGGTGTGATTGCTGCTGCTGGCTTGCAAGTTATTGTTGATAACAAAGTTGATTACAGTAAAAAGCGTAATCTGATGATTGCTGCACCAATTATGGTGATCGGAATTGGTAATTTCCATCTCCAACTTGGGGCACAAATTGATTTTTCAGGTGTGGCCATTGCAACGGTACTAGGTATTGTTTTGAGCTTAGTTTTGCCAAAAGTTGCGGCAAGTGAAAAAGAATTATAAAATTAACGTTTATTTTAAAGTGTTAACCTTAATATTTTGTGGTGTTATATTTGAATAGTAAACAACGAAGCGGCATATACCAATCACTCATGGTATATGCCGCTTTTATATGATATTCTGTTTATTCTATCACAATTTTGAGCAAATAATGATAGCTTGCGATGTAGCAGGTAGACGAATATCCAAGTCAAAAGTGTACGAAGAGAAATAGGAATTAAAAATGTTATGCAACCCATGAAAGCCCTTTCAGACGGGGTTTTTCTGAATTTATTAAGGATTTTAACATTCTGTAAATAATTAAAATCATTAATTTTTTTAATAATTACGTAGCAAAAACTAACATACTAGAGCTTTTTCAGATTATCTGAATAATCTTTGTGAAAAAGTGACGTAAAATGGTTGAATTTCATTTTTAAAAGAGTATTATTGGTTTATATGTTATGACGAATAGCCGATTACGACCATTTCGCCAAATTTATTGAGAAAGGAGAAAGCGCATGGATGACCCTACGGCACCGTTTGAGTTTCTAAACCTCACGTTTGACTGGGGTACGATACTTTCAACGTTGCTGGCAATGGCAATTGTTGTGATTGTATCGATTGTTCTGACACGAAATCTTGCAGTAAAACCAGGTAAGCGACAAAATGCTATTGAGTACTTACTTGATTTTACCAATGGCATCGTGGGTGGACAGTTGCCAAAGAAGCAAGCGCGTCAATTTGGTTTGTATGCATTTACGTTGTTTTTCTTCGTTGTTGTATCAAATGAAATGGGCTTACTGCTTCAATTGCAGGGAACTGATGGCGTGACTTATATTAAGTCACCTACAGCCAACCCAATCGTAACGATGACGTTAGCGATTATGTCTTTGATGGTTGCACATGGCATGGGTGTACAAGAACTTGGCTTTAAGGGGTACCTTAAAAACATGTTGTTCAAACCTTATGCTTGGATGTTGCCACTAAATATCATTGAACAGTTAGCTAACTTCTTGACGTTATCACTACGTTTGTTTGGTAATATCTTCGCTGGTGAAATGTTACTGACACTTGTGGCGAATAGCTTAGCATGGCCTGGACAGTTTAATGGGTTCTGGTCAGTGCTGGCATTGCCGATTGAAATGGTCTGGCAAGGCTTTTCACTCTTTATCGGTGGGATTCAAGCCTACGTATTCGTAATTTTGACAGGTGTGTTCATATCACAGTTGTCAGGTAACGAGTAAAGAGTGTTTCGACAAATGAGATTTGTGCCACAATTTGACTAATTATAATCAAGTTATGACACAAGTTGGTTTGTTAATGACGCGGGAGCGTATCATCCGACTAAAATGGAAACGCGTTTGACGGTGTACAATATCTTGGTACAGATAATTATTAGCAAGACTGGTAAACTCTGGTCTTAATATTGATAGTTATTAGTACTATGGTAGTTGCGCATCGTCTCACGCCTACAATAAGGAGTAATCTCATGGATTTGCACAATCTTGGTGTAATCGCAGCGGGTCTTGCAGCCGCTGGAGCCGCCGTTGGTGGTGGTATTGGAAACGGTGTTTTGATTTCACAATTCTTGGCAGGTATGAGCCGCCAACCAGAACTCGAAAGCCGTTTGTTGTCACGTATGTTCTTGGGTGTTGCGTTGGTTGAAGTTATGCCAATTTTGTCAATTGTCTTCGCCTTCATGTTGATGGGCAAGTAAACACAAATAAGTAGTGGAGGAAAATCATGTTTGGTTTAACAACCTTAGCAGCAGGAAAATTACCATTAGGTAATATGCTGTTTATTATCATTTCATTCCTCGTGTTGATGTACATTTTGAAATTGGTTGCCTATGGGCCACTGACAAAAGTCCTTGATGAACGTGCTGATAAGATTTCTAATGATATTGATGGTGCTGAAACAGCGCGTCAAGAAGCAGAAGAATTGTCAGCACAACGTCAAAGTGAGTTGGCTAATACACGTCAAGAAGCAACCAAAGTTGTGGCTGATGCAAAAATCAGTGCGCAAAAGCAAAGCGATTCTTTGATTGCTGTTGCTTCACAACGTGCGACTTCAATCAGCCAACAAGCACAAACTGATGCTGAAAAGCTCAAGGAAGACGCAATTTATAATGCAAAGAATGATGTTGCATCGCTCTCAGTAGCAATTGCTTCAAAGCTTATGCAAAAAGAATTATCGTTAAATGATCAACAAGCATTAATTGATGCTTACATTTCAGATTTAGAAACTAAATAAGGAGTATTGGTATGGCAAAAAATCTTAAAGATATCGCTGACCAGTACGCCAAAGCAATTTTTGAACTATCTAGCGAGCAAAACAACGTTGCAGAAACGCAGTTAGATTTGAACGCCTTGAAAACGGTATTCAATGATAATCCAAATTTTGTTGTTGTGGTTACATCTCGTGATGTTGATGTCGCTTTGCGCGATAATTTGTTACAAACGTTAACAAACGGCACATCTGAACCAATTGAAAATTTGGTCAAGTTGTTAGCTTATAATGATCGTCTGGACATTTTACCGTTGATTGTTGACGCATTCAACGAACAATATAATGAAGTAAATGGTATTGTTGATGCAATCGCTACAACAGCTGTTCCGTTAGATGAGGCACGTTTGAACAAGTTAGCCACAGTCTTTGCATCAAAAACAGGTGCGAAACAAGTGAACTTGAAAAACGTCGTTGATGAAGGCATCCTAGGTGGTGTAATATTGCAATCGCAATCAGCATTAGTTGATGGTAGTTTGCGAACAAAAATTGCCAAAATGAAGGCACAATTATTAGGTTAGTGAGGAAGAATAATGGCTATTCAAGCTGAAGAAATATCTGCTTTAATTAAGCAACAGCTCGAAAAGTTCGACACAACACTGACTGTAGAAGAAGTGGGAACTGTTACCTATATTGGTGATGGTGTGGCTCGTGCAACCGGCTTGGCTAATGCCATGGCTGGTGAATTGCTTGAATTTGCTAATGGCACATTCGGGATGGCCCAAAACCTCGACACAAACGAAGTTGGTATCATCATTCTTGGTGGTTTTGACGATATTCGTGAAGGTGATACAGTTAAGCGTACTGGCCGCATTATGGAAGTGCCAGTTGGCGAACAATTAATTGGACGTGTTGTTAATGCTTTGGGTCAACCAATTGATGGATTGGGTGAGATCAAAACAGACAAGACACGACCTGTCGAAGTAAAAGCACCTGGAGTTATGCAACGTAAGTCGGTTTTTGAACCGTTGCAGACAGGTATTAAAGCAATTGATGCCCTCGTTCCAATCGGACGTGGACAACGTGAATTAATTATTGGTGACCGTAAGACTGGTAAAACATCTTTGGCCATTGATGCAATTTTGAATCAAAAAGATCAAAATATGATTGTTATTTATGTTGCTATTGGACAAAAGGACTCAACTGTGCGTACGCAAGTTGAGACATTGCGTCAAATGGGTGCATTAGATTATACAATCGTTGTTAATGCTGGTCCTTCAGAACCAGCACCTATGTTGTACTTAGCACCTTATGTTGGGGCTGCTATGGGTGAAGAATTCATGTACAATGGCAAGCACGTCTTGATCATTTATGATGATTTATCAAAGCAAGCTACAGCTTACCGTGAACTGTCATTGATTCTTCGTCGTCCGCCAGGACGTGAAGCTTACCCAGGAGATGTCTTTTACTTGCATTCCCGTTTGCTAGAACGTGCTGCAAAGTTATCAGATGAATTGGGTGGTGGCTCGATGACAGCCCTACCAATTATCGAAACGCAAGCTGGAGATGTCTCGGCATATATTCCAACGAACGTTATTTCTATCACTGATGGTCAAGTGTTCTTGGATGCTGATCAATTCTATGCTGGTGTACGTCCTGCCATTGATGCTGGAACTTCTGTTTCACGTGTTGGTGGTGACGCTCAAATTAAAGCTATGAAGAAAGTTGCTGGTACATTACGTTTGGACCTAGCTTCATTCCGTGAATTAGAAAGCTTTGCGCAATTTGGTTCAGATTTGGACGAAGCAACACAAGCCAAGTTGGCTCGTGGTCGTCGCACAGTTGAAATTTTGAAGCAACCGTTGCATAAGCCTATGCCTGTTGAACAACAAGTTGTTGTGCTTTACGCATTAACACATGGCTATATTGATGACATTGCTGTTGACGATATTCAACGTTTCCAAGAGGAACTCATTGCCTATGTTGATGCTAATGCTACTGGTTTGTTCAAGACAATTATTGAAACAAAAAACTTGCCTGAAGAAACTGATTTGAACTCAGCAATTGAAGCTTTCAAGGCTGGCTTTGCTGGGTCAACAGCTGAATAATAGGAGGACGCTGCAATGGCTTCTTTGCAAGAGATTCAGCGTCGTATCTCATCCACTAAAAAGACGCGCCAAATTACGAGTGCCATGCAGATGGTTTCAACTGCTAAACTCAGTCAAATTCAACGTTACAGTGTTGGATATCAGGCTTATGCCGCACGATTGGAAGCAGTGGTTGAACATTTAGTTTCTGCTCATCTTTTTGATAATGCAGATGCTAAGCATATCCCATTAATTGCTCAACGCCAAATTAAAAAGACTGGTCTTTTAGTTGTTACGTCAGATCGTGGTTTAGTTGGATCATATAATGCAAATGTTATTAAACAAACAAATGCTTTGATGGCTCGCTTAAACTTAGATACAACAAATACAGCTATTTTAGCAGTTGGTGGTAATGGGGCTGATTTCTATAAAAAACGTGGTTTTGAAGTTATATTAGAACACCGTGGTGTATCAGATGTACCGTCATTTAACGAAATTCGTTCGGTGGTTAATACAGTAACAAGTTTGTATGAAGCAGAAGTGTTTGATGCATTGCATGTTGTGTATAATCACTTTATAAACCGATTGACAAGTGTTTACCAGGATGTCCAATTATTACCATTAACTGGTGATACTTTGAATACAATGGGTGGTACGGAAGCTGATAAAGCTGAATTAGATGTTCAAAGTACGTATGAAATCGAACCAGATATGACAGCTGTTTTGAATGTTGTATTACCACAATTTGCACAGAGTTTGGTGTATGAAGCGGTGCTTGATGCTAAAACGGCTGAACACGCAGCTTCGTCAACCGCGATGAAGTCTGCTACAGATAATGCTAAAGACTTAATTGGTCGTTTAGAGTTGCAGTTTAACCGTGCGCGTCAAGCAGAGATTACGACAGAAATTACAGAAATTACAGGTGGTATGGCTGCCTTAGAGTAAGCTATATTGCTTTAAACACTTATTGTTTAAAGTCAGAAATAACCTGATAAATTATATTAAAGATGTGCGGTCAGCTAATATTGATATTAGCGCGCAGTCTAAATTGAAAGGAAAACGACAATGAGTACTGGAAAAGTCGTACAAGTGATTGGTCCGGTTGTCGATGTTGCATTTGAATCAGGTCAATCCGTGCCTGATATTAACAATGCACTTAGAATCGATAAAGGTAATGGCCAAACATTGACAGTTGAAGTATCATTGGCATTAGGTGACGGTGTTGTCCGTACAATTGCCATGGATTCAACAGATGGACTTCAACGTGGTATGTCAGTAGCTGATACAGGTGATGCCATCACAGTACCAGTTGGTGAGACAACTTTGGGTCGTGTTTTCAATGTTTTGGGTGAGCCAGTGGACAACAATGGTGACATTAGTCCAGAAACACCACGTAATTCAATTCATCGCGAAGCACCAAAATACGATGAGTTAGCTAGTTCAACTGAAATTTTGGAAACTGGTATCAAAGTTATTGATTTGCTTGCACCATATGTTCGTGGTGGAAAAATTGGATTGTTTGGTGGTGCCGGTGTTGGTAAAACAGTTCTTATCCAAGAATTGATTCACAATATTGCACAAGGTCACAATGGTATTTCTGTTTTCACAGGTGTCGGAGAACGTACCCGTGAAGGTAATGATATGTACCATGAAATGGAAGAATCTGGCGTTTTGAAACAAACAGCCATGGTTTATGGTCAAATGAACGAACCACCCGGTGCACGTATGCGTGTTGCTTTGACTGGTTTGACAATGGCTGAAAACTTCCGTGATAATGAAGGTAAGGATGTGTTATTGTTTATCGATAATATTTTCCGTTTCACTCAGGCTGGTTCTGAAGTGTCTGCCTTGTTGGGCCGTATTCCATCTGCCGTTGGTTATCAACCAACGTTGGCTACAGAAATGGGACAATTGCAAGAACGAATTACTTCAACTAAGAAGGGTTCAGTTACTTCAATTCAAGCCGTTTATGTGCCTGCCGATGATTATACTGATCCAGCGCCTGCAACAACGTTCGCCCACTTGGATGCTACTACTAACTTGGAGCGTTCACTGACACAGCAAGGAATCTATCCTGCCGTTGATCCGTTGGCTTCTACTTCATCAGCACTTGATCCTGAAATTGTGGGACAAGAACATTATGAAGTCGCTACTGAAGTACAGCGTACATTGCAACGTTATCGTGAATTGCAAGATATTATTTCGATTTTGGGTATGGATGAGTTATCAGATGAAGAAAAGACAACCGTTAACCGCGCACGTCGTATTCAATTCTTCTTATCACAACCATTCTCAGTTGCTGAAACATTTACAGGTTTGAATGGTGAATATGTGCCTGTTTCAGAAACGGTACGTTCATTTAAGGAAATTTTGGATGGTAAGTATGATAATTTGCCTGAAGATGCATTCCGTAACGTTGGTTCAATTGAACAGGTTGTTGAAAAAGCCAAGACAATGGCCCAATAAGGGGGTATTTATAAATGGCAGATGAAACAGCTACTGCAACAGGAATCAGAGTACAAATTGTGACACCTGTAGGCGAAGCTTATAATGAAACTGGTATTGAACTGGCTGTTGTTAATACACAAGGTGGCCAAATTGGTGTGATGCGTAAGCATGTGCCAGTATTAGCTGCTTTAACAATTAATGAATTAATTGTTAAAAAGGATGGTCAAACAGATTCATTAGCTGTTAATGGTGGTGTTGCTGAATTTTCAAATGACACACTTACCATTGTCGCTGATAGTGCGGAAACATCAGATGTTATTGATATTACACGTGCTCAGAGTGCCAAAGAACGTGCTGAGGCACGTATTGCTCATGCACAAGATGATCATAACGATGCTGAATTAGCTCGTGGACGTGTCGCTTTGATGCGTGCTGTGAACCGTATTCACGTTGCCGCTATTAGGCAGGGAAAATAAGTTACAATGAAAACCGAACATTATTGTTCGGTTTTTTGTTTGCTAAAAATTAATCTAATGATTATAAAAGTTCAAATTACCAACGTTCGGAAATATACTTATATTTTCGTTTAATGTTCGGCATGTGCCGGGCGTTTTATTTTAATATGAGATAATTCTAACTACATAAGTGGTTTGAAAAAGGATTTTTCTGTTATATTAGTTTATGGAGATAAATATACACAAGCTTTACATGACAAACATTGAAAATAACGTTGGTTATGTAGAATAATATTTGTCACAGATGAATTCCCGATAGGGAATAAACAGGAGAGAAGTCCATGAGTAAAAATGCGAAAACACTCGCAGGTATCGTAATTGTGATTGTCATTGCTGTTGCAGCATATTTTGGTTTTGCACAAACTGGTTCAAAGTCAGCTTCAGAAAAAACAATCAAGGATTTGAAAGTTTATTTTGTTCCTTCAAAACAGCCTGATCAAATTGTGACAATGACAAAGCCATTGAAAGGCTTGTTGATTAAACAGTTGAAAAAAGAAGGCTATGATGTTAAAAATGTTGATATCAAAGTTGGAACTAGCTATGAAGCAGCCGGGGAAGCCTTAGCATCTGGTACTGCCGATATTGGATTTATTCCAGGTGGTACATATGTGATGTATCAAGATGGTGCACAAGTATTACTAACAGCAACACGTTCCGATCTTAATAAAAACTTCTCAGAAGCTAACAAATGGAATGATGGTAAAGAGACAAAAGCTATCACAAAGCAAGCGGCGACATATCGTTCATTAGTTATTGCAGGTCCTTCACAAAAAGGGCAACAATTAGCTAAGAAAATTAATTCAGGTGAAAAACTCACTTGGGAAGATGTTAACTCAGCGAAGTGGGGATTGTCATCTACAACATCATCTGCTGGATACATTTATCCATCACTTTGGTTGAATAAGCACTTTAATAAGACGGTTTCTGATTTGAAGAATACAGTGACTGTTGATTCGTACGGTTCTGGAATGGCTCGTTTAGCTTCTGGACAAATTGATATTTTACCAACATATGCTGATGCACGTCGTGATTTTGCTGATATGTGGACAACTGATTATAAGCAATCACAACCTATCTGGAAAGAAACAAATGTTATTGGTGTATCACAACCAATTTATAATGATACAATTTCAGTTTCCAAAAAATCAAAGACAATGACACCAGAATTTAAAAAAGCATTGTCAAAGTCATTTATTGATTTAGCTAAGACTAAAGAAGGTAAAAAAGTTATTGCCATTTACTCACACGAAGGTTATGTACCGGCCAAGTCATCCGACTATGATGGTGAACGTAACGCGCAGAAATTGTTAAAAGAGACACGCAAATAAGCACTGTGATTGAATACATTTAAAATACTAAGAAAAGCTGCGCCAAATGCGCTGCTTTTCTTGCGTTAGAGCTATGATATATAGCTCTAAATACATAAAAAAGCTAGGGAAATAATCATGATTAAATTTGAACATGTATCAAAGGTGTATCCTAATGGTGTTAAGGGATTGCGAGATATTAATTTAGAAATTCAAGATGGTGAATTTATTGGCATTATTGGTATGTCTGGTGCTGGAAAATCGACTTTTATCAGAACAATTAATCGCTTGAATAGCATAACAGATGGTACATTGACAGTAGATGACGTTGAAATTTCCGGATTGAAAGGAAAGGCATTACGACAATATCGTCGAAAAGTAGGCATGATCTTTCAATCTTATAATTTAGTTCCCCGCATTTCAGTCATTAAAAACGTGTTGAGTTCTTTAGTGCCTGACATGCCCTTGGGTCGTGTTATTTTAGGTATTTTCTCAAAAGAAGATAAGTTAAAAGCCCTAGAAGCATTGGACCGTGTTTCAATGCTGGACAAAGCATTTATTCGTACAGATCACTTATCAGGGGGACAACAACAGCGTGTCTCATTGGCTAGAACATTGGCACAAAATCCGAGTGTATTATTGGCTGATGAGCCGGTAGCTGCTTTAGATCCTGTAACTGCCCACGAAGTAATGGATGATTTTAAAAGAATTAATGAAGAATTAGGTCAAACTGTTTTGATTAATATTCATCATGTTGATTTAGCTTTAGAATATTCAAAACGAATTATAGGTATCCGTTCAGGTGAAGTGGTTTATGATGGACCAGCTGACGAAATAACGCAAGATATCTTGGACTTCATTTATAGTAAAGACGAGGCTGAATAATGGGATGGTATGATAAATTATTTGACGCTGAAAGTTATACCCTTGCAAATGGTAAAACTGTATCACAAAAATTTACCAGAGTACCACTACTCGTTCTTTTGTTATTGATAGCCATTGGTATATCAGTTTGGGTCACAGGCTTTAAGTTGACCACATTGTTTACGAACTTGTCTGGTTTTTGGAATATTTTTGGTAGTATGTTTCCACCAAAATTGTCTTATTTTATGCAAGTTTGGCAGCCATTATTGATGACAATCCAAATGTCGTTCTTTGGCTCGTTTTTTGGAGCGCTACTAGCGCTACCATTTGCTGTTTTGGCAGCTCATAATATAACAAATAATAAAATAGTTAACTTGCTGATACGTTTTATTTTAACTGTAGTAAGGACGATACCTACACTGGTTTCTGCTTTAATTGCCACATATATTTTTGGGCTGGGCACGTTTGCGGGTACGGTTGCTATATTCTTATTTAGTTTTTCATTCGTTGGGAAACAGTTATTTGAGTACATTGAGACTGTTGATATGGGGGCTTATGAAGCTTTGACAGCGACAGGCGCTAATGCACCACGTGCATTTGTTACAACTATTTTTCCTCAAATTTTGCCTATATACTTATCAACAGCTTTATTTGCTTTTGAAGGGAACGTCCGATATGCAGCTATTTTGGGTTATGTTGGTGCCGGTGGTATTGGTATGATTTTGAATGAGAAGATTGGTTGGCGTGAGTTTAACAGTGTTGGTATGATTCTGTTATCAATATTTGTAGCGGTAGTCATCATTGAAACTGTTAGTCAAAGACTACGTAAGCATTTAAGTTAAGGAGAGCACAGTATGAATAATAATTTAGAAAATGTTCTCAAAAAAGAACCGCGTCGAGCGTTACAATATAGTCTGATTGCTATCGTTTTGGTTATTTTGTTGGCTGTCTCATCCCCAGCATTACATGGTGCCCATGTGACTACTAAGGGTATTGAAATCGGATGGAATATTTTAATGGGTATCTTAATGCCCGACACAAGCTTACTATTTGGTTTAAATGATAGCAGTGTTGCGTATTTGATTTTACAGACTATTGCAATTGCTTTCTTAGGTACGCTAGTTGGTGCAGTTATTGCCGTGCCATTATCATTTATTTCGGCAACGAATATTGTGCCGCGTCCAGTAGTGATTGTGACACGTTTTATTATTATGGCTATCCGTACAGTGCCATCATTGGTTTATGGATTAATGTTTATTCGTGTTACTGGTCCTGGACCATTTGCCGGTGTTATGACATTAGCCATTGTTTCTATTGGTATGATTTCAAAGTTATTTATTGAAACAATTGAAGATTTAGATTCAGGTATCTTAGAATCTCTTGATGCCTGTGGGTCAACGTTTTTTCAAAAAATCCGTTATGGTGTTTTACCGCAGTTGAGTTCTGACTTTATCTCCATTCTTGTCTACCGTTTTGATATGAATTTGCGTGAAGCAACAATTTTGGGATTAGTTGGTGCCGGTGGTATCGGTGCACCAATGATATTTGCAATGGGTGCATATCATTGGCATCAGGTTGGGGCCATTTTGATCGGCCTATTCATTCTAGTATTTGTGGTTGAAATTATATCAAACAAATTACGTCAAAAGATTTTATATGGGTAATAAGAATGAGGGCGACTGGTGTCGCTCTTTTTTAGGAGAAACAATGAAACAATTTAAAATTTACTACACCTCTGATGTGCACGGTTACTTATTTCCAACAGATTATATCCAAAAAGCGCCGCAACCCCAAGGGTTAATTAATGTAGCAGCTAACTTTGATAAGAATGGTAATACAATTATTATCGATGGTGGTGATATGTACCAAGGATCACCGCTATTACAGTATTTACAAACACACGAAGATACTGATGCTGTAACGACGGCTATGAATTTAGCTGGCTATGATTATGTCACGCTGGGTAATCACGATTTTAATTTTGGCTATG
Source organism: Leuconostoc carnosum (assembly GCF_014207505.1). Classification (GTDB taxonomy): domain Bacteria; phylum Bacillota; class Bacilli; order Lactobacillales; family Lactobacillaceae; genus Leuconostoc; species Leuconostoc carnosum. The sequence continues at coordinate 14,302 of NZ_JACHGL010000007.1, read as the reverse complement.
ATCAATTAGTGAAACATCTTGATAAATTAGAGGCAACAGTTGTTGCTGAAAATGTGACAGATAAATCAGGACATACACTTTATCCAGCGCAAATAAAAACACTGGAGAATGGGACTAAAGTTGGAATTATTGGATTAGTGACAGATTATATCAATATTTGGGAGAAACCAGCGCATATATCTGCCATTAATATTGAATCACCATTGGTCAAGGCAGATAAAGTTGTTAAACAATTACGTGATGAATCTGATGTTGTGATTGGTGTGTATCACGGTGGTTATGAACGAGATATATCTACTGGTAAAGTCGTTAGTAAGACAACTGAAAATATTGCTTGGCAGCTTACTGAACTGCTTGACCTTGATATTCTGTTGACAGGACATCAGCATGGTAATGTGCCGCCAACGGTTATTAACGGGGTGCTCACATTACAGATGCCAAATCAAGCCAAGTTGTTTGCCGAAATCAATGGTGTTGAAAATAAAGGGTCATGGCAATTCAAAGCAGAAACGAAATCAGCAGGTACAAAGAGTTGTGAGACTATCCTCTCAGCTTTGCAGCCTGTGCAAGATAAGGTCGAGAATTGGTTAGATCAACCAATCGCACAGCTTGATGCTAGCATTGCTGTTCAACCCCCTATAGAACTTGCTAAGCGCGGGAATGAGATATTACAATGGATTGCATCGGTACAATTAGCTGTGTCCGATGCAGATATCACGTTAGTTAGTTTGAATAATAATCCGTCCAGTTTGCCACAGAAATTGACTTTACGTCATATTTTACAAAACTATCCTTTTGACAATACACTGGTCACTAAGCGTGTTAGTGGTAAAGCACTAAGAGCCAGTTTAGAGCATGTTGCGAGTTATTTTGTCATCTCAGATGCTCAATTAACAGTGGATCCTGATTGGTTAATACCGAAAGTTGAGCATTATAATTATGATTTGGCTTTTGGTATTGATTATGGTTTTAATGTGACTCATCCGGTGGGAAGTCGGGTCGTTAAGTTACAATATCAAGGCCAAGATGTGCAAGATACGGACTATTTTACGATTGCTATGAACAATTATCGTGCTGTTGGCGGTGGTAATTATCATGAATATGCAACTGCAGAGACTGTTTTTTCTGGTGATCAACCTATTCAAGAAATGTTAGTAGACTATTTTAAGACACATATACAGTTACCGAACAAACCAAAATTACAATTTTTTGTTGAATATTAAACAAATTAGTTCATAATGTTTAATAAATAATAGTATGTAATAGAACTGACATCATCTCGATGTTTCGCTATTATATTTTAGGATTACTATTATAGGCATAGCTTAAACAGCTTAAAGAACAAAACTTAAATTACACAGAGGTAGGTATATATGCTTAATTTTAAACAGTCTTTGACAATCGCTGCTGGTGTTGCTGGTGCTTTCGCATTTGGTGCAACTAATGTTAGTGCAGACACTACAAACGCAGTGAACGCGTCAACAGACTACGTCGTTCAATCAGGTGACACATTAAATAAGTTGTCTTCAAAGTTCAATGTTACTGTTGACTCAATTGTTAACAACAACAACATTACTGATGCTAACTTAATTGTGGTTGGACAACATTTGAGCTTTGCTGAAAAGGCAAAGACAGTTGAAACAAACAATCAACCTGCAGTAGCACCTGCAGCTCCAGTACAAGCACCTGTTCAACAACAACAGGCAGCAGCTCCAGTACAACAAGCCCCTGTAGCAGTTGCTAAGACACAAACAACAACGACTTCAACTGGTTCAGAATCATCTGCGTTATCTTCTTTGATCGCTCGTGAATCAAGTGGTAATGTTAACGCTACTAACGGTCAATATTACGGTATTGGCCAATTATCACCTCAAGCACGCGCACAATATGGTGGTAATTCAACAGATTATAATGACCAATTGAATGCCATGAAGTCATACATTTCTGCACGCTACGGTTCTGCTGAAAATGCATGGGCACATTCACAAAGTAACGGTTGGTATTAATCTCAAGTTTTTCTAGATAATAGATTAATACAGATAAAAAAGTTCACCTTTGGGTGAGCTTTTTTTGTATAATGTGAGTATGCAAATTAATTTCGATTTTTTAGACAATTATACTTTCAAAAATAAAGCGATAACATTGCGTAATCATGTTGTGATGGCACCGATAACGTTACGATCATCATTCGAAGACGGTAATGTGACAATGGATGAGTTGCGTTTTTATCAGTTGCGCGCACAAGGTCCAGCTATGATTATTACTGAAGCAGCGCATGTCAACGAAATCGGACGTGGTTGGGAAGGTGGTGTCTCAGTTGCCGATGATGATAAAATAACTGGACTACGCCAACTTGCTAGCGCGATTAAATCTGGTGGGGCTAAAGCAGTATTGCAGATTTTTGCAGCAGGTCGACAGACGACCAGTACAATTTTGCGTGGTCATGCTCCGATTTCTGCTAGCGAACAGGCGTATCCGCATGGTACACACGAGACACCACGAGCATTAACACATGAGGAAATCACACAAACCATTGAGGATTTTGCACAAGCCACCAAGAGAGCCATATTAGCAGGATTTGATGGCGTCGAAATACATGGGGCTAATTTATATTTACTTCAGCAATTTTTTTCGCCTGACAGTAATCGGCGTGAAGATATTTGGGGCGGCACATTAGAAAAGCGGAGTCGCTTTGGGTTGGCAGTTACAGCAAAAGTTGCCCAAACCATCAATAAATATGCTGATCGCCCGTTTTTGTTAGGTTATCGACAATCACCGGAAGAAAGTACGGTACCAGGTATTTCACTGGCGGACTCACTTTATTTTGCCAAAAAGCTAGCTGAGCTACCGGTTGACTATCTTCACTTATCTTTAAAAGATGCTTTCCAAAAACCCTTTAATGATAAAACGGATACCAAGCGAGTTATTGACTATTATCTTGAGCAATTACCACCTGATTTACCATTGATGGTAGCAGGTTTGCTCAAACAACCTGAACAAGTTGAATCTTTAATGGATACAGGGGTAACTTTTGGCGCCTTGGGACGTGAACTCATTACAGAACCTGATTGGGTACAAAAGGTGATGCTGCAAGATGTTGCGTCAATTCGTTATGCAGTATCCCCAGCTGATTTTAATTTGTTAGCAGTGCCTAAGCCCTTAGAAAATTGGTTACTGACCCGTTTTCGGAATGGCTTCCCGATAACAACCGATATCGAGTTTGATCCTAAAAAGCCGTGGCAGTATTATAAACATGCAGTTAACGAGCCAGCAAAACCAATTGATCCAACTAAATTAATGACACTAAAACCTAAAAATAAAAATAATTAAAAAATAGTTGACGAGTTTATAATTTCTTGCTATACTAATATAGTTGTCTGATAGAGATATCGGGCATCACTGACCATGGCTCGTTGGTCAAGTGGCTAAGACGCTGCCCTTTCACGGCGGAATCGAGAGTTCGATTCTCTCACGAGCTATATCAAGTCGCAACTTCGGTTGCGGCTTTTTATATGCATTTATGTAATGGCTAGTATGTATCTTTTGTATTCTTTCAATATAAGGCGTACAATTAAAGCACTGAATTTGAAGAGAGCGAGAGACATTTTGGATAATCAAACTAAAATTGAAGAAACACAGTATCTTGAAAAAACCCTCACTGAGATGAAAACATCTTTAAAATCGACTGAAACAGAAATCAAGCGTACTAATAAGAATATTAATACAGTATCTCAAAGTTGGGGAGAAGTTCGTCTTAAAACTGATACCTATTCTGGTATTGTTGAAACAGCGGCTTCTATTCGTCAACAACAACAAATGCTGTCTGAACGAGAAAACTCAAAAACACGAGCAGAACAACGTTTTGCAACTTTGACGAAACAAATTGATAAGCCATATTTTGCTCGAATTGATTTCAATGAATCAGTGAGTGACAGTGGTGAAGCTGAAACAATTTACATCGGGTTGGGTTCATTTAGTGACGATAAAAATAAGTTTTTAGTTTATGATTGGCGTGCACCGGTGGCATCTATCTACTATGATGGTGGTATTGGGCAGGTTACTTATTTAACACCAGACGGTACTCAGCAAGCTAATGTGATGCTTAAGCGTCAGTTCCAAATTGAAGATGGTGTCATCGTGACGTTGTTCGATACGGAAGAAGCCATTGGGGATGCCATGTTGATGAACGCCTTATCTGGGGAATCATCAACAAAAATGAAGTCCATTGTGACTACCATCCAAAAAGAGCAAAATAAAATTATTCGTAATACAAGAGCAGATTTGTTATTTGTACAGGGAGCTGCTGGTTCTGGTAAAACTGCGGCTGTTTTACAGCGTATTGCTTATTTACTCTATCGTTATCGTGGTAAATTGACGTCAGGACAGGTTGTGCTATTTAGCCCGAACCAACTATTTAACGACTATATTGATAATGTTTTGCCAGAACTTGGTGAACAAAATATGGTGCAAATGACGTTTTATCAATATGCTTCTAGACGGTTACCTAAAATTAATGTGGAAACACTGCAGGAACGTTTTGAAAATGATATGACTGACGATAAAATCAGTTTAGTTAAGGGTAGTTTGGCTATGTTTCATGCTTTATCTACGTACGCTGATCACCTCAATAGATCAGACATGAGAATACGGCATTTGATGTTTCGTGGTGAACCATTAGTTAACAAGGAACGGATTACTGAAATTTACTATCAGTACAATGAAAATTATAAGTTAGGGCAACGATTAGAGGCAACTAGAGAGACATTACTACGTAGTTTGAATGCCCATATTAACTCAGAGATGCGTAAAGAATGGGTTGAACTAGCCATTGAGAATCTGTCTAAGCAAGAATACGATGAGCTGGTTGGTGCCGGAAAAGTACGTATTGGGGATGATCAAGAACAAGATGCAGCATCACGCACGCGACAAACGCAATTAGGTAGTGGACCTAAAGAACGTGAATTTGCTAGTGAAAAGTCTGAACGGCATTTCTTAGCTAAGCAAATTGTGACACAATCTCTCAGACCATTAGCGCGACAAATTCGTCGGGGCAGTTTTTTAAATATCAATGCACAGTTTGTTGATTTTTTACGCCATGTGCATGAATATGTTGATTTGTCACAATTTGGTATTGTTGATAATGACTGGCATAATCATGTAGAGCAGGTCATTGACTCCCTTAAAGCAAAAAGATTATCATTGGCAGATACAACGATGTATTTGTATTTGTATGACTTGATCACTGGCAAACACGGTGAACGTGACATTCGTTTTTTGTTTATTGATGAAATTCAAGACTACACGCCTTTTCAATTAGCGTTTTTAAAGTTTAGCTTTCCGTTAGCTAAATTTACTGTTTTAGGTGATTTAAACCAAGCGATTTTCACGAAAGACAATGCTCAGAATCTACAAACTGATTTTGCGACATTATTTGATACGGACCGTGTTGAACAGGCCAAGTTAACACAAACTTATCGATCAACGCAACAAATTACTGATTTTACCAAATATATTTTACGTGACGGGCAAGATATTACGGCTTTTAATCGTGAAGGCGAAAAGCCGAATATATGTGTCGCTGACTCTCAGCCTAAAATGATGACACAATTACGTCAGCAAATATTACAAAATAAGCAGGACAGCGAATCAACTGCTATTATTACTAAGACATTAGCTGATGCGCAAGAGCTAATGGCAGAGTTGGGTGATAAATCCGTGACGTTAATTCAATCAGAAAATCAGCGATTGGCGCAAGGCGCCATTGTTGTGCCCTCATATTTAGCTAAAGGGTTAGAGTTTGATGCTGTTATCATTTGGCATGCTGATGATACACGGTATGGTGATGATTCTCAACGACGCTTACTTTACACTGTTGCTAGCCGTGCGATGCATCGTCTCACGTTACTATCACAAGGTGAAATGACAACTTTGATTGATGATGTACCTCAACATTTATATGAGGTAAAGTAATGGATAAGCTTATTGCATTAATTAAGCAACGTTACGTGGGTCAGTTCATGACAATAGCTGTTACTGGTTCGGTATCCGTTGGGAAAAGTACATTTGCCGAGACAATATCAAAAGCCTTAGGAATTCAAGTGAAAGTGATTAGTACTGATCATTTTTTAATGTCAAACCAAACATTAATTGCGCAAGACTTATTTGGTCAAAAGGGTTTTCCACAAACCTATGATTTAGAAAGCTTAGAACAGGTTATTAAGGCATTCAAACAAGGGGAAAAGTCGGTTGAAATACCGATTTATACACAAGAGAATTCTGATATTGATCCAAATAATCAACAAATTATTGAACGACCAGATATACTGATTATCGAAGGCGTGGTTGCACTGCGTCTCAAACAAACTGATTTTAAAATTTATCTAGAGGCTGACTTAGAAGATATTAAATGGTGGTATTTATCTCGAACACTAGCAATGACTGCTCAGGCAAAAGATAATAAATCATCATGGCGGTATCAATATACAACTATGCCGATTGGTGAGCTTGCTGATTTAACCATGAAGACATGGGACGAAACGAATCAAGTGAATTTGGATAATTATATTTTGCCAAGTAAACAATATGCAGATGTCGTGGTTTATTTAGACAAGAATCATGACGTCGAAGATATCAAAATAAAAGATTAAAAAAGATTGTCAACAAAGTTGACAATCTTTTTTTTGAGGTGTAGTATATTTAAAAGTAGTTCAATGACATATTTAAATATAGAGGAGAAATCACTCATGAGTGATGAAGTACGCGACACCCATGGTAAGCCAATCAATCGTACAGCGATGATGATGGTATTGCTAATTGGTGTCTTTTCAGTGATGTTAATGCAAACAGCATTAGGCACTGCTTTGCCCACATTAATGAAGGCTTTTAATGTTAATGCGTCAACAGTGCAATGGTTAACGACCATTTTTTTAATGGCTAACGGTATTATGGTACCTGTATCAGCTTTTTTAACAACTCGTATTCCAACTAAAAGATTGTACATGTCAGCTTTAGCACTGTTTACAGTAGGAACACTTGTTGCTTTTTTAACACCTACTAGTGCTTTTTGGCTATTGATGGTAGCACGAGTACTTCAAGCAATGGCAGTTGGAATCTTGATGCCATTAATGCAAGTTGTTTTACTATCAATTTTTGATCCCAGTTCACGTGGTAAAGCCATGGGGTTAGGTGGATTAGTTATTGGTATGGCACCAGCAATTGGACCGACCTTATCTGGATGGATTTTGGAAAAAGATCATACCATTTTAGGTTTTACTTTAGAAAATTCGTGGCGGTCAATTTTTGGTATCGTATTACCCGTCGTAATTGCCGTTATGATTGCTTCGCTGTTCCTTTTCCATGATGTCTTACCAACACAAAAGGTCAGCTTAAATGTCCGTTCATTAATTGAATCCACTCTGGGATTTGGTTCAGTATTGTATGGTTTTGCGATGGTGGCAACAGATGGCTGGGGTAGTGCAAAAGTTATCATACCATTGATCGTTGGATTCGTAGTCTTGATTGAGTTCATGTGGCATCAATTACAAATGGATAAACCATTCTTAGACATGTCAGTGTTTAAGTCAAAGCAATTTACGATTACAACTATTTTGGTATCTCTTGCTATGATGGCTATGATTGGTGTCGAAATGGTATTACCAATTTATATGCAAAATATCCGTGGCTTATCACCATTAAAATCAGGCTTGACGTTGTTACCTGGTGCATTGATGATGGGAATTGTCTCGCCGATTGCCGGTTCTTTCTATGATAAACATGGCGCTAAACGTCTGGCAACAACTGGATTCATTATTTTAATTATTGGTACGGTACCACTGTTCTTCTTGACAGCTGATACGCCAACACTTTATATTACCTCACTTTATACCTTACGTATGTTTGGTATTGCTATGACAATGATGCCTTTAACAGCTTCAGCCATGGGTGCTTTGTCACCGAAGACGGCGGCACAAGGTACAGCTGCAAACAATACAATGCGGCAAGTCGCCTCATCATTGGGGACAGCTGTTTTGGCATCAGTCATGCAATCAGTGACAGAAAATAACATGCCAAAGTCTTCATTAAAAGGTCAAGATCCGTTAGCATTTGGACAAAAAGCCTTGGATGCGACATTAAATGGTTTCCATGCCTCATTTCTCTTAGCTGCTGCTTTTGCAGTAGCGGCACTACTTGTTACCTTTTTCTTGCACAGTGGCAAAGTAGAAACACCAGCAAAGGAGGCATCATAAAATGATTATCATAATAATGGCTGTATTTGCAGTGTTAGCTTTTTTTGCCAACATGATGATCAAACCAAAGGGTTTGCGTTTAACTGTCACAGTGGTAATGTTTGCTGGACTCGTTTTGAGTGTGGTTGGTATAGTAGCTAACATGCATGATCATTACGGTATGACAGAAGAAAAAAAGATAGTTAAAAAAGAAATACATTCAGCTGGCTCTTCAGAACAAGGTTTTGGTTTATTACTGTATCAAGGTGTTGGGACGAATGGTACCGAGAATGTATACATCTATAAAAACACTAAAGATGCTACAAAAAATACTGTCGCTAAGCCAGATTTGCACACGACATCTGATCGTGCAGCGATTAATGGTACTAAAGCATATAAAGTAACAACTACAACGCGTTATGTATATCAGTCTAGCGGTTGGAAATTATTATTTGGTATTGTTGGTAATAATAATCAATTAAAGCACCGTCATGTGGTTTATCAAATACCTAACACTTGGGTGGCATTAACGACAGAGCAAGCACAATCGCTGCAGTCAAAAATGGCGCCAAAGACTGATAAAGAAAAAATGATAGCTGCTGAACAACAAAAACAATTAGCTGCTTTAGCTCAAAAAGATCCAAATAAAGCAGCAATGATGCAAGTACAACAAATTAAAAAAATATACAATATTAATTAATTGGATATGAGTCAAAAGACAAATTCAGAAATGAAAATGTCTTTTTTTGTGCGCTCGCTTTCATGCATTTGAAAATGTTAAAATTAGAATTAAGTAAATAGAAAAGGTGTTCTGATGATTTTTTTTGTTAACAAAGGTATAGGGCATGGCAATAGCGGTGTTGAGCATGCACAATTTTATCGCGCGGCTCGTTTCCGTGAAAAAAATATACCGTTTAAGCTGATTTTTACTGATTTATTACCCAAATTACATCAACATATACAAGAATGGCAATTAGCTGAAAATGAAGTCATTGGGCTCTATGACTATCTGTTGCATGATGATCCGGATACTTATTTGCGCGAGGGAGAAGTGAATATTCACAGTTATCAGCAAGATATTCTTTTAGATGATACACAGACACAACGTATGATGAGGTGTCAAACGACCGGAAACTATCAGGCAACAATTTATAAGCATAAAAAGCATGTACCAGAAAAAGATATTTATGTAGTTGAAGATGATCGTGTCATACTTGAGAATAATAATCATCGTATCAGTTGGCATTATCGAGATACAGCTTCCCGTGGCCGACAAATGACTAATATTCATGTCGATAATTTTCGTGGTGAGTATTATGTTTTTAACACTTTTGAGACTTTAGTTGCCTTTTTCTTTGCTGAAATACAACAGCGTTATCAGAAAAATATTTATGTGATTGATCGTGGCACAGAAAATGAAGTGGCATTGATACAAATGAAGCGCAGTGGTCAGCCAATTGTGCTAATTGATGTCGTTCATGCTGCTCATTTTGTGAGGTTCCAACATGGGCAGCCACTTTGGAATAGTTATTACCAATATATGTTAGATCATGTACACGATTTGGATGTGGTTATTGTTTCTACTCAATTACAGAAGAAAGCCATGTTAACTCATCTTCGACATATTGGTATTAATCATGTAGACAGTGAAATTATTGCCATACCAGTAGGTGGTGTTACAAATATTTCTGCTCCACGTCGGTGGTCAGGTGGGATTGCTCATTTTGTGACTGCTTCGCGGCTACACTCGGAAAAAAATATAAATCATATTATTCAAGCTATTCATCAATTACGTTTAGAAGGATTTAAGTCAACGCTCGACATTTATGGTGTTGGCAGTGAAGAACAATCATTGATAAACTTAGTGAATGAATTACATTTGGATCAGGTGATTCAATTTAAAGGATTAAGTCACCAGCTTACTGATACGTTGGCACAGTATGATGCATTTGTATCAGCGTCTTATTCGGAAGGTTTTGGTTTAACTTATTTAGAAGCAATGGCGGCTGCTTTACCAATAGCAACATATGCTAATCTATATGGCGCACAAGAATTAATTCATAATGGTAAAAATGGTTACTTAGCAAATTTCGACCCCCATCGTGATCAAATAAGTGATAATATTAATCATTTATCAACCGCAATGCGCAAAATTTTTGATCATTATGATGCCTTATCTCTTGGTGCGCATCAGCTGGCCAATAACTATCAGGCAGAAATAATCGCTACGCAGTGGCAGAAAGTAGTGGCAAAATATGACAATTGAAATGATTAATTCGTTGTCAGATACTAATTCTGCTGGGGTGAGATGGCAAATTGAACAAGTACGGTTAGGCTTAAGCAGTGCCTTGTGGTTTGCTACACCGCACGAAGATGCTGTATATTTGGTTAAAAAATTAGGTATTAACCCTAAAAAAGTTTATGACATATACGCGCAAAGTTACTTGTCAGATAGTGATGATACAAAAGGTATTTGGTGGACCAATCTTTTAGTACCAAGTGATGCACAGTTTGTGATTAACACAGATTGGACTAAAAATATCATGCAACAAGGTCGTGAATTGGCTAGTTTACGTTGGTTTTCGGATGCGCAAAGAATAGTACAGGCGGTGATCTGGAAAGATTTAGCCGGCAAAATAGATTATAAAGATATCTATCGGCGAGATGGTAAATTGTTTGCTAAACAGTATTTTAGTTCAGGTGAGTTACTGGTATCTGATTTTTATTTTGGGCAACAAGCGGTTCAAGTACAAGATTTTTATTTTAATAAAAAGCGAAATCTTGTTTATGCTGGTGGAGAAAGTTTTAGCACAGCAGAGGCTTATTTGAAAGCGGGTCTTCGTCTATCATCAGCAACGCCTATCAATATCACACAATTAGATCGTGAAGTGGATTTGGTGCCGCCGCACACAACGCTAACTCTGATAGCCGGTGTATTAGACGATCAAGGACAAATTGCCAAAAAATTAGTTGATATTTTACAAGATGACACACATGCGATTGATTACGTTCAAGTGACCCAAACGGACTTTGAATTTTTACAACGAAATCAGTTACCAACAAAAAAATTGCATATAAAAACATTTTGAACAGTATTTCACATATCACAACACAAAAACGACTTTTTGTTCTATAATAGATGATGTAATAATAAAATTTTGGAGGCTATCATGGCTAAATTGACTGTTTCAGATTTGGAACTTTCAGGTAAGAAAGTATTGATGCGCGTTGATTTCAACGTGCCTATCAAAGCAGGTGTTATCGGAAACGATAACCGTATCGTGGCAGCTTTGCCAACGATTAAGTACGTGCTTGAAAACAATGGACGTGCAATCTTGTTCTCACACTTGGGTCGTATCAAGTCTGAAGACGATAAGAAAGAACTCTCATTGGCACCAGTTGCCACACGCTTGGGTGAATTGTTAGGTAAGGACGTTAAGTTTGTACCAGAAACTCGTGGTGCAGAACTTGAATCAGCTATTTCAGCTTTGCAAGATGGTGAAGTTTTGATGGTCGAAAACACACGTTTTGAAGACGTTGTTAACGGCGAAGAAGTTAAAAATGAATCAAAGAATAATCCAGAACTTGGTAAGTATTGGGCATCATTAGGTGACGACCTATTTATCAATGATGCATTTGGTACAGCTCACCGTGCCCACGCTTCAAACGTTGGTATTTCTGCAAACGTATCACAAGCAGCTGCTGGTTTCTTGATGGAAAAAGAAATTAAGTTCTTGGGCGAAGCTGTTGCTAACCCAGTACGTCCCTTTGTAGCTATCATTGGTGGCGCCAAGGTTTCTGACAAGATTGAAATTGTTAAATCATTGTTAGGTAAAGCTGACAAAGTGATTGTTGGTGGCGGTATGGCTTATACATTTGATGCAGCTAAGGGTTATAAGATTGGTAATTCATTGTTTGAAGCTGATAAGGTTGAATTGGCTAAGCAATTGATGGCTGAAGCTGGCGACAAGTTGGTTTTGCCAACTGATTCAATCGCTGCAGATGCTTTCTCAAATGATGCCAAGACTGAAGTTGTTGATGCAACCACAGGTATTCCTGATGGCTATATGGGACTTGATATTGGTCCTAAGTCAGTTAAGTTGTTGCAAGACACTTTGGCAGGCGCTAAGACAGTTGTATGGAACGGACCAATGGGTGTGTTTGAAATGCCTAGTTTTGCTAAGGGAACATTAGCTATTGGTGAAGAATTAGTGACTGTCACTGAAAATGGTGGTACAACAATCGTTGGTGGTGGTGATTCAACAGCCGCTGTTCAACAATTAGGTGTTGCTGACAAATTGACACATATCTCAACTGGTGGTGGTGCTTCTCTTGAATACCTTGAAGGTAAGGAATTACCTGGTATTGCTGCTATTTCTGAAAAGTAATCTTTTGAATATACAAAAACAGGCTCACTTAATTGTGGGTCTGTTTTTTCATGATGTGATTACTATAGTTTTAGCGACAAAAAGTTTGACATCTCCTGTATAATAGGATTAAATATTAACAATCAAAGGAAGCTAACATGATTCGTATTTATAATACATTGTCACGTGAAAAAGAAATATTCAAAGCGATAACGCCTAAAAAAGTCAACATGTATGTTTGTGGACCGACAGTATATAACTATATTCATATTGGAAACGCGCGTTCAGCAATTGCATTTGATGTGGTACGTCGATACCTTGAATACCGTGGCTATGACGTCAAATATGTCTCGAATTTTACAGATGTTGATGATAAAATTATCAATCGCGCGCGTGAAGAAGGCGTTGATGAGATGACAATCGCTAACAAATATGCTACGGCGTTTGATGAAGATACATTGCCATTAAATATTCGCCCAGCGTCAGTACGATCCCGTGCAACCGAGGTTATTCCTGATATTATTACTTTTGTTCAAGATTTAGTCACTAAAGGCTATGCCTATGAAAGCCAAGGGGATGTCTATTTTCGTGCCAAAAAGTTTCATGGGTACGGTATTTTAGCACATCAAGATTTGGCTGAAATGGAAGCAAATGCTGCAGGTCGCTTGAATGATGAAGAAATGACTCGTAAAGAAGATCCAATTGATTTTGCTGTATGGAAAGCCAGCCATAGTGAAGAAGAAATTTCGTGGCAGTCGCCTTGGGGAAAAGGTCGTCCAGGCTGGCATATTGAATGCTCTGTGATGTCACAAAAGTATTTAGCCAATACCCTAGACATTCATGGCGGGGGTATTGACCTAGCTTTTCCACATCATACAAATGAAATGGCACAATCTGAGGCTCGTACGGGTCAGAAGTTTGTTAATTATTGGATGCACAATGGGTTTGTCAATGTTAACAATGAAAAAATGTCTAAATCATTAGGTAATTTCACAACATTACATGATATGTTAGCTAACTATGATGATCCAATGACAATTCGCTATTTTCTGGCAACAACGCAATATCGTCGACCAATTAATTATTCATCTGAGACTTTGGAACAAGCACGCGGGGCGCTAGATCGTATCCGAACAGGCTACCGTAATTTACTATTTCGCATGGATAATGCAGTTGTTGGATCCGATAGTACAATAGAGGATGAAATTAAGCAACATGTACGTGATTTTGAATTTGCTATGGACGATGATTTCAATACACCAAATGCATTGGCTTCTGTATTTGAGCTGGTAACGCTGGCAAATACTTATACTGACGAAAACGAAGTTAAAAAAGCAACTGCAGAATTACTATTAGAAAGTATATCGACAATGATGGGCATTTTTGGCGTGGATGGATTGGCTGATAGGTCGGAATTGACGACAGAACAAAAAAGTCTACTTGAAGCACGTGTTGTTGCACGTCAAATGCACAATTTCGAATTATCTGATCAGTTACGTAATCAATTACGAGATTTAGGAATTAGCGTAGAAGACACAGCAACTGGACAACGCTGGAAACATGAACGGTAACAATAGATAACTAAGGAAACCGGGAGAAAAAGCGAACGGAAGAGGGGGGATAGAGAGAAAGAGTAAGGGAAAGAAAAAGAGTGAGAGAAAGAGATTGACGGAGGGGGAGAAAGTTGGTATATTAGAAGATGTCTTAAGG
>NZ_JACHGL010000006.1 GCF_014207505.1 Leuconostoc carnosum | reverse complement strand
TCTTGATATCGTTTCATTGGAATGCTCCTATCTTGTTTTATTAATTATGGCACAACTGTTCAGAAATTTATGTACCAAATACTAGGATAGGAGCAAACAGATAAGGTTAGAACCCATAAAATAGTGTTGATTACAGTTAGATTTGTATAGCCCATTAATAAGTGTACAGGATACGTAATTGGAATCAAAAAACTTAATGAATCTGTATATACTATAAGGGGTTTATTGATACTCAATAAACCAGAAAAAATTAAAACGGGGATTACAAACAATTCCTCGTAGATAAATGCATTTTTCGTAAGTAAAAATATTTCTGCTACAACATATGTAATGGGTAAGGCAGAAAACCAAAATAATAAAATCAATCCAATTTGTATTATTGAAATAACAGGAAAATATCCATTATTAAGAATTCCGGTAAGAATATATGATAACGGTAACGCAGTTAATCCAAAAGTTGAAGCTGAACTTACTAGTGCAATTATATTAGTAAAGGTATTAGTTGGGCTATTGACAAGGTAGACAAGAACACCCTGTGATCTTTGAAAATGTAAAATTCCAGCTGATGTTACTGCGCTACTCCACATGCCGAAAATACCTGCTACTATAACATCTTGGCTATTTAATAATTGATTATCAGCGTAAGCTGCCACATACTTTAACATCAAAATGCTTATTGTACTCGTGATAACCAGCCAAAAAAAATAGGAATTATGCGCATACTGCTTAATATGGAAAATATACATGTTAAAAAATCTATGCATGATTTCCCCCTATTTTTGCTAGTAAACCAAGATAAGATTCTTCCAAAGTTGCTGGTCTATCAATATATGCGACACCTGATGCCGCTATAATATGTGATAAATCTCCTGAAAACATAATTTCTCCATGATATAGTAAGAAAATCTGGTCTGATAAATCACTAACTTCCTGTAAAATATGGCTTGTTAAAATAACTGCCGTACCATGTTGAGCAATATTTTTGATAATTTTTCTTAGACTGTGCGATATTTCTGCATCCACGCCATTTGTTGGTTCATCTAATAACAGTATTGGACTATCCTTTAGTAATCCACGGGCAATATGTAAACGTTGCAACATGCCCATAGATAGGTGCCCAACTTTTTTATCTTGATGTTCAGTGAGTTCTACCTGCTTTAATACATGTTTAATTTTTTCAGGAATTGTGTGTCGTCTTAAACCCATTAAAGACGCAAAGAAAAAAAGGTTTTCAACTACACTAGCATTTTTATAGAATCCATTTCCGCCGCCAAATACTGTACTAACCTTTTTATTTAACAAATCCAATTGATTAGTAACTTCTTTTTGAGAAATATAAACTGCTCCGCTATCACTAGTTAGAAATCCCGAAAGAATTTTTAACAACGTTGTTTTACCAGCACCATTAGGTCCAATGAAAGACAAAATTTCTCCTTCATGTATCTCAAAAGATAATTTTTTTAGTACTTTTTTTCTATTATATTCTTTAACTAAATCGCGTACCTCTAAAATAGTTTCCTGGCTTGCTTGCTGACTCATATAAATAAATCCTTATCTTTTTCTTTGTATAGAAATGCCAACTCAATAGCTTTTTCTTTTTCACCAATTTTATGGTATGCATTTATCAAAGTTTTATAAGATTGTTCCATCGCAATAACATTCCCTATACTGCGAGAATACTCTAAGGCTTCTCAGAGTTACTTATAACTTCATCATAATTCTTATTTTTATAATTAATGACTGCTAATACACCATACGTTTCCCCTCGCATATAATGAATTGTTTGCTAAGTTTCTTTTTAAACTATTAACCAACACTTCTTTTGCCATGCCTAATTGGTTTGAATGCATCAAAAGTTGTGCTCTGTTTATTGCGACTTGCCCTAGGTATCGTAAAATCATATCTGATCGCAGTTCATCAGGTTCATTAAGCAAGGCAGCATTCAGAATACTATCAGCATTTATCATTGTTAAATTTAATATGGTTTTTGACGTCTTTTCTTTTACTTGTGATAGTCCAGACAAATTATTAATTAATTCCAATATTAACCAGAAATTTTTTGATTTCCCCATATTATATGACGATAGTAATAAATCTATTTGTTTGTTAAACTCATTCAAGTTATGACTTCGTTTAAGGTTCGCAACTGCAATTCTGTGATGAATAATCAAACTGTCTTCGAATTCGACATTTTTAATACGTAAAGCTGCTTCAAAACAGTTCTGATATCTCGATTCGTTATTGGCTGCTAGAGCCGTTCCTGCATATAGTAACAATTTATAATCATTTGAATCAATTATTTCGTCTATTCTACTTAATATAACGGATCCAATTGCTGTATAATCACCTACCAGTAAAATAACAATATCTAACCAGTGCTTCAATTCCTCTAGAGGAATGTCATTATTTCTTCTACTATTTGATCGGATTCTGGCAGTATAGTGTTGAATTCTTCAGCAATATATCGTGCATATAATAAAGGGTCTTCTGCTTTTCTGACACCTAGATCGCTTAAGTAGTAGGGTGCGTTTAAGTTCCGAATATTATTGACAGGAATTTCTTTTTTTATTAGTCTTCTTGCTATTTTCAGTCTAGCAAAAAAGGCAGGAAACTTTTCTAAATGACAAGCTTCTGCCTCTTTATACTGACCAATGTATTCTGTAAAATTCATTGATCACTCCTTTTTAATGGTTCCACGCCCATACTTGCTTTGTGATGATGAATGAAGCATCTTCATCCAGCTCTTTCTCGAAGACAGAAATAGTATTCTGAGCTTCAACGACCTTTAGTTCTTCTGTTCCTGTTTGCATATTATTTCCTTCTTTTTAACCTAAAGCATGGTAGGTTAAGATCATTATATTCTTCATATGTGTAAATAGCAATATAATACACATAATTATCACATAAATTACATTTTTAAAAATATAACAATTATTGATTCGTTATTTACTGTTAATAATCGACAAAAATAATCACGATATCTTTTTTCTATAATTTAAGCAACTCAAAGTAGAATTCGTTTTTGTCTTACTGACATAGATCCACACCTTGTCTTAACTCTAAATTTGAATGTTACAGTCATAAATTGTGAGCGTATAAAAAAGAATGGTCACTTATCAATAATTTGACAAGTGGCCATCCTTTTTTTATTTAAGCTTTTAACACAGCAATCACAAAGTCCATAAAATCACGGACAAACCGTTTAGCGTTGACGCTAACAGCAACATTTGTTGTTGGTGGTTCGAGCAACCGTTCGCGATCGCCTATTGTGCGGCCACAATCCTTTGTATCTTTATCGTAAGTGACGCGCATATTCAGGGGAATTGTCACGACATAACTTGGATCAATGGCCACAGCAACTGCCAATGGATCATGCAAGGCAGCACCACGATGATCGATGTCTAACCGAGCATAGGCTTCAATATAGAAGTCCATGAGATCAGCATAAGCAGTACCAGCTTTTGTACCTAATTCACGCCATTGTTGTGTATCTTTTTTGGTTAATAATGTACGCAGAGTGACATCTAAGCCAACCATTGTTAAGTTGTTTTGTGTTGTAAAAACAAGGTCTGCGGCCTCGGGATCTTGATTAATATTTGCCTCAGTGAAAGGCGTCACATTACCAGGCACTGTTAATGCACCGCCCATAAATGAGATATTTCAGGATCTATTTTCAAGGCTTTTGCCATGTTTGTCAAAGGACCAGTTGGGACATAAATCAATTTATCTTGATATTTATGCGCCATGTCGATTAAAAATTGAATGCCGCTTGTTTGTTCGATTTTGCGTATTGCTGTTGCTAATGACAGATTTCCCACGCTATGCTCACCATGGATGGCTTTTGATATAGGCATTACATCAAAATGATCAGTCGTAGATGAATGTGATTCTCCTAAATAGACCGGCACATCATTTCCACCCAGTAAATGTAATAAATTGAGGGTGTTTTGTGCTGATGTTTCAACTAAAGTGTTACCATATGAGGCAATCACACCAATGAGATCAACCCGTGGGTCACATATCGCTAATACATCATCAACACCAGTATCTAAATCTAAAATCATTTTTGTGGATGCCATCTTAAATTGCTCCTTCACAATACTGGTTCATCACTGGTATTTGTTCAATGAACCATTTTTCAAAAGCTTCCGTGTCAATATCAACTGCCACTTTGGCATTGATTTTACCATCCGACCAGCGGTTTTGTGTATCGGCAATTGTGGCCCCAGCTGCTGGACCTTCTGTAATAATGTCAACCCAATAATCTTTTATTGTATAAAATTCTGGTTTTAATAAATAACAAATGGTGTTAACATCATGCATTGGTTTGCCACCGGATTCACTGTCACCATAAGCGGTCATGAGTTGATGTAACATTTTTCCTGCTTCGCCAAGGCTGGCAACAGCATTGATGGTATGGAGAGATAGCAAAGCTTTTAAGGTCACATCTAAGCCGATCATCACAATGGGCACACCACTTTTAAAGACAATTTTAGCAGCATCTGGATCAGTGAAAATATTAAATTCTGCTACTGATGAGACGTTGCCACCAGATAATGAGCCACCCATCAAAACAAATTGTTTTATTTTGTTTAATAGATCGGGGTGTTTTTGGATTAACAAAGCAATATTTGTATAAGAACCAGTAGCGACAATTGTCATTGGTTCAGGCGCTTCTGACAATACTTTTGCCATGGCGCTGACTGCATCGATGGTTAAAGCTTGTGTCGTGACAGTTGGAAATTCATAGCCAGGCATGCCTGATACGCCATGAATATATGAGGCATCAACGAATTCTTTTTGCAGTGGTGATGCGGCACCACGTGCTACAGGTACCTGGGTTTGCTTAAAAAATGTTGTGAGTTTTAAAAGATTAATTGTGGTTTTATCTACAGAAACGTTACCGGCAACACTTGTCAGTAATTTAATATCGATTGCTGGATTCGTGAGTGCAATTGACAATGCCACAGCGTCATCTATGCCTGGGTCCATATCTAAAATAATAGGTGTCATTTCGAGTCCTTTCTAAATTATTGACTTGTTTACCATACGAACAGACCAGCAGTTGCTGCCGATAACAATGAAACTAAGATACCTGATAATAGCATGTATGGCACGTGTGAGCTAATATAATCGTTCTTTTCTTTATCAACTAATCCCTTAAATGCACCAATAATCATACCAAGCGTGCCAAAATTAGCAAAACTTGTTAAGAAGACAGTTAGGACAATCCGTGCATGTTCGTTGGCGAACAAACCCTTACTAGCCATGATTGATTTTGACACTTGACCCATAACTACGAATTCATTTGTAACCAACTTGGTGCCCATGAATTGCGCTAACTTGAAAGCATCGTCGACGTTGAAGCCTAACAACCAAGCAAACGGGAACATGATCACACCAAAGATATTTTCAAGTGTTAACCAATGCAACCCGGTTAAACTAAATAGTTGGTTAATTAGGGCTGCTAACGAAACGAAAGCAATAACGGTTGCAGTGATAATTAAGATTAATTTACCGGCACCAAGAATAGAATCCCCCAAAAATGAGAAGAATGGTTCCTTTTTAGTACCTTTTTCATGGATAGTAACAATGACATCATCTTTTGAGGCGACTTTATTGGGGTTTAAGATGGAGGTAATGATAATGGCACCTAAGATGTTAAGTGGGATAGCTGTTAAAACATATTTTCCGGGTACCATTTGTGTATATGATCCGATAATTGCTGATGTGACACAGCTCATTGACATCATGGCTAATGTCAAATTACGCTTTGCCGACATGCTGTCTAATTGTGACTTTGAAACAGCTAGCACCTCAGTGTTACCCAGAAACATCATTTCAATAGAAAAGAAGGCTTCAAATTTTGGTTGTCCAGTAATGAAAGCAAGACCTTTACCAACCCATTTAATAAACCAAGGTAATATTCCAATATATGTCAAAATATCAAATAGTGGGACAACGAGTAAAATCGGTAGTAAAGCTGATGTCACAAAATTGGGACCACCGTTGTTTGATGTTAACCATTCAGGTAAAGCAAATGCAATACCTTCTGATGCAACGGAAACCAACCAATTGAAGGCGTCAGATGCAGATTGAACCGCAATTTGTCCTGCCTTGAATTGTGTAAAAAACCAAGCTAAGGCTATCTCGATGATTAATACAATGCCAACAGATCGCCATTGAATATTTTTTTATCTCGTGAAAACAAAGCAGCAATGGCAATGAAAACAAAGATACCAAATACATTAGCAAATAAAAACATTGTTTTTTCCTCCTGTGAAAGTAAACATAATGAAGTAAAACGTTTAACCGAAACCAGTATAACATAGTTTATTTAGTCTTGAAAGCGCTTCCAAACTAAATTTTCAAGTAGCTTTATAAAGTTGACATAACAGGTTAATTGACAATATCACTTTTGTTAACTTCTAATATCATTATAACTGTAACGTTATCTAAAAACATGATGTCTTGTTATTAAATTTTCGAAATGATTCCGGAGTTTTTATGATTGTAACACTAATAAGCATGAGACAGTTTGTTTAAGAGAGTTGCCGGGCAATTTTATTATGATATTAAGGTATCTAAATTGTCTAAAAATGCCACTAATTTTAAAGCATATTTTTAGTATAATATAATGAAATCAAAGTTGATTTTTGTATAAAATTACTTTATTATATAAAAAGATAAATAGCAATTCAGCTAAACAGTTAAGAAATTCGCTCCAATCGGCCCTGATTGGAACGATTTTTTGTTGTAACCATTGGGTAGGCCTGACTATATTGGGGCACATTTTTATTAATTCATGCAGTTGTTTTTAAAGAGCAGACTACGGAGAGCCCTTCATATGTTTCAAATCTTAAATATTTTAAATAGCGTGACTTGGCCGTTGTTTGAGGGTGTTGTCATGTTGACTTGGTTTAGTACTTTCCTAAGTCAGCGACATTATTCTGGGCGTATTTTAGTGAGGGTATTGCCATTATTATACGTTGTTAATATTATTGGTAATGGTTTTGATTCGGCGATACTGAGGGCAATTTTTAGCTCAACTGCTGCGATCGCAATACTTTATATTTTGGGACGACAACAGCGACTTGCTAGTAATCAATCAATAATCCTCCTCTATGCGATTGTTAGTAGTTTTTTTGCTTATTGGATACCGAATTTAGAAAAAACAGTGGTAGCATTTTTTGATGTCGAACCAGTGATTGAAGTTAGTTTAGATTTTTTGGCGAACATTTTTTCCCTTGGTGTAGCCATTATAGTCAGAAGATTTAAGTATCAATGGCTGACGGAGGCTTTCTTATTAGGGCATCCTCAGCTACTTAAAGGACTGCTTTGGATTAGTTTGTGTCTGCGTATTATTAACGATTTTTGTGCGTATTTATTTGCAACAAACGCATTCTTTGGTTCAATCTGGTTAGATTTTTTCTTGTTAGTTGTGGTAGTGATACTTGTAATATTACCTGCTGGATTAAGCTATCGAGAGTTGCTATTGAGCAAACTCAAGCAACATGGTGATGAACTTGAGGCAACGCATAATTATACACACACACTTGAATCGCACTATGCAGAGTACCTATCATTTAAACATGATTATAAAAATATTGTATCCAGTTTAGAATATGGTATTCAACTCGGTAACTTGAGCGATATCAAGACCACCTATTATTCGGTTATTAAAACTAGTGAAATTGGGTTGCTAGAGACGCGTGACTTGCATTTGTATCTAATAGTAGATATTAATTTAAAAAGTGCTATTTTAGTTAAATATCAATATGCTAAGGATCTCGGTGTTAACTTCAGCGTTGAGATAAATCAACCATTTCAGGTTTCGAAATTTGAAAATGACCTGAATTTTTATCGGCTGTTTAACATTTTAATAGATAATGCAATTGAGGCGGCAGCGCCATCGGAAAAAAAGATAGTTACCATTTTATTCATTGATTCTAAACAGATTGTTATCAGGAATAGTTATATGGGTCATATTAATGTTGAGAACATTGCGACGATGGGGTATTCTTCAAAATCTGATCATAGTGGTTTTGGATTATATTTTGTTAATCAATATATTGCGCAACATGATCATATATCATTGACAACAACAGTTAATTCAGAAATATTTACACAAAAATTGTTGTTTTAGAAAAAGAGGGACAAGATGCATTATTATTTGTTAGAAGACACATTAATACAGCAAAAACGCATCCGAAATATTATCGATACATGTCGTATATTCGATAACCCAACGGCCTTTTTGGCGGCATTAATGGCAGATGAACAGCCTAAGACTATTTTATTAGATTTAGAAATTAAGACAGTGAATGAAGCCGGTTTTAATGTTGCCAAAGCGATTCGTCGAGTTGATACTTTATCGCCAATTATTGTAGTCACGACACATTCCGAAATGGTTGCTACCAGCTATGAATACCATATTGGCGCAATTGATTTTATAGATAAGTCGTTACCCGAACAACAATTTGTGCAACGTATTGAATCAGCACTGCAGGATGCTGCTAAGCAATATTTCAATAATAATCATGAGACAAAGCAACTTGAAATGGTTTTACTACCAACTGGAGAGAACATTGCATTAGAAGACATGATTTATATTGCGCATAATGGTGCAAATAGCCACTTATTAACGATATATTGTTCTCAACAAACAATTCAAATTCGTGGTACTGTTAAAACACTAGCTGAAATACATCCCAAGTTAATTAGAATTCATGCAGCATATATTATCAATCGGGACATGATCGAATCTTTAGATACTAAGGCGCATACAGTTACATTAAAGCATCAAGTTACCTTGCCCTGCTCGAGAAAGTATCTTAAAATGTTAAAAGTGCTACTAGCAATATGAAATATATCGTCAAAAATGGTTTTTGAAAACCTCATTGAAAACTATTATAATTGTAAATAGTTTAGAATTAGAATAGATGTTCATAATTATGCACCCGGGAGAAAATATATGCAAGTTGCGATTATTGGTGCTGGACCAAGAGGACTCGCTATTGCCGAGCGCCTTATTAATTTGGCGGATGACAAGACACAACTCGATGTTCAAATTTATGATCCATATACTATAGGTGGTCGTGTTTGGGATCCATTTATTGTTAACAACAAACTTTTTTTGATGAACACCGTGATTGATCAGGTGACCTTATTTAATGATGACTCAATTGAAAATGGTGGCACACCATTTCCGGGACCGAACATGCGACAATGGATTGAAACCGAAGCACAAGCATTCTTAGCGAGTCATTCAGAATATGATAGACGATATAGTGATGAATTACGTTATTTAACACAACCTGGTGATTTTTCATCGCGGGGTATGCTTGGCGTTTATGCTGCTTGGTATTTTAATTGGTTAAAAAGTCGTGTGCGTAGTAATCATACGCTTACCTTTACGCAACAAGCGGTAAACAACCTAAAAAAAATTGGCACAAAGTTCGAATTGAATTTAACTGATGGCACACAAATGTTAGCTGACCACGTTGTAATGGCTTTAGGTCATTCTGATGTCGAGTTAACTGAAGAAGAAAGGCAGTTCGATAATTTTGCCACGCAACATAGCTTACAGTATGTGGGCCCAACTCATCCCGCTGAAGCAGATTTATCAAAGTTTAGTGACAAAGATACAATTATTATGCGGGGGCTCGGACTGAGTTTTTTTGATTATCTTGCTTATTTTTCAATTGGCAGAGGTGGTCAATTTGTGCGTACTGATGATGGGGAATTAGTGTATCAAGCGTCAGGCAATGAACCACATGTCATCGCTGGATCGCGTGGTGGCCTGCCATTACGTGCCCGCGGTGTGAATCAAAAATCAACAAGTGAGTTATATCAACCAACATTTTTAACATTGCCCGCTTTGGATGCATTACGCGCTAAGGGTGGCGGTTATATGGCTTATGATGATTTTGAAAAACTGATGATTAAAGAATTAACTTATAAATATATTTCTAATATTCTAAGTAGCGATCAACAGACCTTGACATATAATCAAACTGAAGCATTAAAGCAGGCTTTGCTAACAAGTGCTGATTTAATTGAAACGGCAAGATCATTTGGTTTAACAGATTATCCAATATTTGATGTTGAGGATATTTGTCATCCATCACGCCAACTAGATGCTGATGCAGATTATAAGACATGGTTTCTTGACTATTTGAAGGCAACTATTGATGATGCACGTCTTGGTAATAAACTGGCACCATTGGCAGGAACGTTCGATATTTTACGTGATCTACGTAATTGGGTACGACATGTGGTGGAACATGATTACTTTTCAGCAGATGATTATGAGAAGTTTTTGAGCCGTTTTAAACCATTTGATTCACTCGTGTCTGTTGGGCCATCATTAGAACGTACGGAAGAACTATATGCTTTGATGAAAGCTGGTATTTTTGAAGTGACAGCACCAGGCATTAAAGTTACAACAGAAAATGGTGCTTTTGTTGCCCGTGATAGGCGCCATCAAGAGTTTAAAGGTAATGCCCTAATTGAGGCACGTTTGGGGACAACAAGTATCGCTGTCGCACGTAACCCGCTGATTGTACATTTGCGTGATAATGGTATTTTAGTACAACCAGTACGGACACGTCGTAATGGGTCAACCTACAAACTAGATGCTGCCAATGTTGATCATCAAACATTTGAAGTGATTAATCGTGATGGGGAACTGGTAAATAATTTATATATTTATGGTATTCCGCTGGAGGGACTAAAATGGTTTAGCACAGTGATTCCAAGACCTGGTGTGAATACCATCATTTTGCGGGAAGGTGCTTGGATAGCAGAACGTATTTTAGCGCATGCATAATTCCGTAAAAAGATAACGTTTGATATTTTATCATGTTAAACTAATAACAGAACGCTAGGTCGTTTTGTGGTAAAAATGATTGATAGGTAGAACATGACAGCAGACATTCAGTTAATTGCAACTGACTTAGATGGCACTTTTTTGAGAGATGATAAAACCTTTGATGAAGTGCTGTTTAAGTCTGTGTTACAAAAACTTAAAATTAAAAATATACCGTTTGTGATAACTACAGGGGTCCATCAAGAACGGATTAACGTATTATTAGCGAACTTTTTAGATTCAGGTCTAGCCTTTGTCAATAATAATGGCGCACGCGTTTTGACGTCGGCGGGTGAAGTGATTTATGAACGCACAATTTCTGCTGCAATATTAAGACAAGTACAGCAATTATTAATAGATTTTCCAGTGAAGCCGGACCGAGGTCTGGTCTATTCAACAGATGATACAGCCTATGTTCCGCGACAGTATTCAGGTACAATGACGGCATACAAGGCTCGCTTTTTTCAGCATATTAAAATATTTGATGATGTTTCAGAAATTAAAGAGCCGATTTTGAAGGTCACTATGAATTGGGAGCACTTTAATGAAACTAAATTTTATGAGGCAGCGAAATTAACTTTGGATCATGCGATACATGTTACTGAGACCGGAACTGGAGCAATTGATATTGTGCCAGCAACAGTGAACAAAGCCGTCGGACTCAAGAAGTTGGCTGATCATTTAGGTATTGATATGGCAAATGTTGCGGCTTTTGGGGATGGTGGTAATGATCTTGAAATGTTAAGTAGTGTTGGGCATCCATATGTTATGCCCAACGCAACGCTACAAGGTGATTTTAACCATATTGAAATAGATAATAACCATGCTGGTGTACTAAAAACAATTTTAGATATTATTTAAAAAAACAACAGCAATCACTTAGTGATTGCTGTTGTTTTTATGTGTTGACGTATAAAACTTAATTTTTTCTGGTAAATGACATCAGTATCATAATCTTTTGGACCATGACCACCACCAGAAACCCAGTGTGTGATGGCATGTTTACCTGTTGTTTTGTAGTATGCTTCAGCTAATGAGATACTTTGTAAATAAGGCACAACAGAATCTTTAGTACCAGCAATTAACATTAGTGGTGGCATTTTTGAGGTAAAATATGTTGCTGGATTAGCTTGAATGACTAAATCAGGTGCCAATTTTGGTGGGGTGTTGTTCAACATAATCGCTTCAAAAGCATTTGCCTGTTCAGTTTCCTGAAACTTAGGTGTGATATTGAGCTTCAAAAATTGTTCTTGAAATTGATCAACTTGATATGGACCGTATAAACCAATAATACTGTTAATTATCGGGAAAGAATGATCAGTTTGCGGACTACCTAGGGTACCTAACGAAACTTGAGCTGAAAAGCTGGCAGCCGATAACGCTGCTAGTTGAGCACCACTAGATTCACCGATTAGTGTGACGTTATTCATGTCAAGCTGATAACCATTAGCATGCTGTCTAAGAAAATCAAGGGCAGCGCGAATATCAGCAATTTGATTTGGAAAATAATTTTTGGCGGGTGTGTTCAATCGGTAGTTTAGACTAATTACTGCGAAACCATCAGCTAAAAATCGGAGGCTGGGATTAAGCTTGACGGATGATTTTCGGCCACGTAGGAGACCACCACCATAAATATCAAGGATTACTGGGAAAGTTGTTTCGCCTGTTGGTAAATAGATATCTAAAGTATGGTGCTCATCGGAAGCATATGCAATATTTAAGTAACGTTGCCTAGCCGTAGAAGGGATGGTGGCAGGTACAAAAGTGTCGGGTTTGTCTTTAAATAGCATAATATAAATATACCTCTACATATTATTATACAAAAAAGCACCCCAAAAGGATGCTTTTTTGTAAGTATGATTAGAGATTTGTTAAATGACCTTTTTTGTCTTTGGCAATCAAGTAGTAAACTGTTGCAGCAATTGCCCAGCCCCAAACAGCATGTCCAAAGAATTCTGAGAAGTGTTCGCTAAATGGTTGGTTCCATGGTGCTGGAACTGTACCAAATGCAGGCATTAAAATGACATGCCATATAACCCAAAGCACAAGACCATAAGCAGCACCTTGCCACAAACCAATTTGCTTCCAATACTGTGAGACGAAAACATACAGTACTGAAAATGCAATTGCAAATGAGAAATGCAATACAAGAGTGAACCAGAATACTTTTTGATCTGTTGAGTAATACACAAATGATTGAATCAAATGGTCTGGAATACCAATTTGTTGTGCCATGTGCTGTGGTGGGTTAATTAAATTACGTGCAATCGTACGTGGTGGAAATATGGCTTCCCAACCAATTTTAACCATCCCAGATATCATGCCAGCAATAATACCATACCAGATGCTTTTGATGATGATTTCTTTAAAGCCTGCTTGTGGCTTTTCTAATGTTAACATAAGAACTTCCCTTCTCCATTAAAGAAATTAAATTGTGATAACCATAATAGTTAACAGCAATTTAATCTATTACAATTAGTTAGTATAAACGTTTATTTGTGAATTGTCAAACAACTAGAAAAATATTTTATATTTTGTTAATAATGTTGGTTAAACAGCTATTTTCAATATTTTATGAAAGTATTAAAAATGGAATAAAATTTATATTGTGAAAATAATATTAACAGTAGTAGGGAGGGTCTTGCTTTGGTTAATCATAGCTGGTATTATTAATGTCAATGTGCTTTATAACTAATCGACAAATTTCCATACCGTACAGAGAGACGGGTGGTCGGAGGATAATAATTATGAAACGTTCAACATTGATTGGTACCATTATTGGTGCTGCGGCTGTTATTGGTATCGGAGTAACTATTGCTATGAATTCAGGTTCAAGCAAAAGTGATAATTACTCGGTAGCATTGGTTACAAGTACTGGTGGTGTTGATGACAAGTCATTTAACCAGTCTGCATGGGCTGGTATTAAGCAATTTGGCGAGAAGAATCATATGAAACAAGGGGAGAATGGTTTTTCTTACTTGGTTTCCAATGATGGTTCAGAAATTAAATCTAATTTACAGCAAGCAGTTAAAGCGCAGTATAAGTTAGTAGTTGGTATTTCATTCATGGGTGGCCCAGCAATGAAGCAGGTGGCTAAGACTAATCCTAATACGCAATTTGCCATGGTTGAGGCGCAAGTACCTTATAAAAATGCGGCTTCGATTATGTTCCATTCGGAACAGTCATCATATTTGGCAGGTGTCGCCGCCGCTGAATCTTCAAAGACTGGGAAAATTGGGTTTGTCGGTGGTGTTAAAGGTGAAGTGATTGAACAATTTGAAACTGGATTTAAAGCCGGGGTCTTGGCAACAAATCCTAAAGCAACTTTTGTATCACAATATGCGAATACATTTACTGATGCCGCTAAAGGTAAAACAATTGCCGCAGCAATGTATGCTAGTGGCGTTGATGTGATATTCCAGGCAGCAGGTGCCACAGGAAATGGTGTCTTTGCTGAAGCAAAGGCCGAGAATCAAAACACAACAGCAGATAAAAAAGTTTGGGTTGTCGGTGTTGATATGGACCAAAAGCAAGACGGGAACTACACAACTAAAGATGGCAAAAAAGCTAACTTCACTTTAGCCTCTGCAATTAAGCGTGTTGATAATGCCGTTGAGCGTGTCGCTAAACAAGGAAAAGATAATCAATTCCCTGGTGGTAAAACAGTTACCTACGGTCTAAAAGAACAAGGTGTTGATATTGCTCGTGATTCAATGTCAGAATCCGCATGGCAAGCAACACAAAAAGCCAAGCAACAAATTTTGGATGGTAAGATTACCGTACCAACAAAGTTGAGTGCTATCAAATAATTAATCATTTTGGAAAAACACGCTATTTTGACAGACAAATATGTCAAAATAGCGTGTTTTTAGATGATTTTTAATTTGATGTTTTAGATTGATTGCGTGAATAATCATATTTAAGGTGTGTTTAATGTTGACTCGTTATCATATACGTATTGATAAGAATACTTAACTTATCAAACAACGAAACCTCGTTAAATAATATAAGAAATTTTCTCATCTCATTCTCTCTCCCTATCTTCTCATTCTCAAATATATTTTCTTTCCCCGTATTATTTAGTTGATATGGGGTTTCGTTTATTTAAAAGCAAAAAGCGCTGACAGCTATTGTCGGCGCTTTTTGCTTTTACTCGTGCTACTAATTATGTGACATCATGAGTTTACCATGAAGTTGATGGTCTAATATAGGGAAAACAATTAATACGACAATCATTGTGATGATACAATTAACAATTGTCGGGATGATTGAGGTAATTGTTGCGGCAATTGCTGGTTGCACAGTTAATCCTTTAACAAGTGCCATCACGAAATTATGCAATGTTGAGGTGATAAATTTAGTAATGATTGCACTGAAAATAATGAGTACAAGGTTGACGGTTTGTCGGTTACGCTGATATCGGAGTGTACGGGCAACAAGAATAGCCGCACCACCAACAACAAACACTTCAAAAAAGTAATAAGGTGCATCTAATACATAATTATGTATCAAATCAAAAATTGCTAACCCCATCCCACCGGCCAAAGCACCGCGTTTATAACCTAATAATAAGACAGAGAGTAAGGCTGCAGCGTTGCCGAGGTGAACGAAGGGCTTACCAATTAATGATGGCATTGGTACTTGAATACTTGTAGCCACAAAAGTGATAGCTGCAAAAAAAGCAACCAAAACAATTGTTAACGTCACACGATCTTCTTTCATAGTTTGCCTCGTGATTTCCTAAATTAATAATTAGATTTATTTTATCATAATATTGTAATTATGTTTGCAAAGAAAAACTTACAAACTAAAATAAATTGGCAATTCTTATATAAAAATATAATAAATTCGGGCATTTTATTGACAATATTATCTGTACCACGTAATATAGTACACGTAGTACAGTGCCTACTTATGAAGGGGACACTGTAGTAACAAGGGGAATTAATGAAACACAGTTAACATTTGTTGGTCGTATTGGTTACTTGGCTAAGCAACTAGCAAAAATTTAAAAAGGAAGTACATGAATGGCACAAATTCAACGGAATCAACCATTGTACGAGCAATTAATGTGGCGCATTAAGGCACAGGTTGCTGATGGTGTGCTAATTAAGGGAGAAAAATTACCGTCTGTCAGAGAGATGGCTTTAATTGAGGGATTAAATCCAAATACTGTGGCTAAAGCCTACAAGGCATTGGAAGTACAGCATGTTATTGAGACAGTAACGGGCAAAGGGACGTTTGTGAGTGCTAATGATGATCAAGTAGCAGACCAACGCCTGATTGAAGAACTACGTGAGCAGCTTGGGGAAGTTGTGATCGAAGCTAAACGAGCCGCCATTTCCGCTCAGCAATTAAATGACTGGATTGCTGAAGCTTATGGTACTTCCACTAAAAAGCCTGCGAGGGAGAACGCATGACACTTGTAATTGAAAATATTTCTAAAAAAATTCAAAATAAAACGGTATTACATAATATTAATTTTGAATTAAATGAGGGAGAAATTGTTGGTTTAGTCGGCCGTAATGGTGCCGGGAAAACAACATTATTTGGTACAATTGCTGGTGAGTTATTACCTGATTTTGGTCGCATTGGCTTGAATGAGTTGGATTATATCAATACGACTGCTTTACATGATCAGTTGTTTTATGTTGATATGCCAGATAATTGGTTGAAATATTATTCACCTCAAAAAATCAAAGAAATTTTGAAAATAGCTTATAAAGATTTTGATGAAGATTGGTATGATTTAGAAATTACGCGCTTTGACTTAAATAATGGCAAACGGATTCGAAATTATTCCAAGGGCATGCGTGCGCTATTTATGATTATTGTGAGTTTTGCGAGTCGAGCGCCATATATTCTGTTAGATGAACCACTAGATGGATTAGACGTGCTGATTAGAGATCAAGTTAAGCAAATGATAGTCAATCAGGTCATCGAACATAATACCACAGTGCTGATTGCATCGCATAATCTAGTGGAGTTAGATACATTAGTTGATCGTATTTTACTATTGAAAAATCAAACAATTGACCGTACTTTTTCAATTGAAGGTAATAAGAATATTAAGAAATATCAGTTGGCTTTTGTCGGCGATAAATTACCAGAGTTTTTACGTGGTAGTGGGACAATCATTGCACAAACTGGTCATATTGTGACTATTGTTTTTAATGACTTTGTAGAAGCTATCGGAATCAAGCTTGCAGGTCCAGATTTTAAGTTTGTAGAAGAATTACCGATTAGTAGTGAAGACATTTTCCGCGCAAGTTTTGCTAAAGAGGAACACGCATGGCAGCAAGAGTTGGAGGAGGAGGCATGAAGCAAGCGATACGTTTATATACAACCATCAAAAAGAATCAGTTTATTTTGGCATTAGCATTAGGTGTTTTGTTGGCAGTAGTGTCTGTCACTTCCAATTTATTGTGGAAAAATATTACAATGAAACATTTTAGCGAACAATTTGGACCAGTTGTTTTTGGCATTTGGATTTTTGTTGGTGCAACATCGGTATTAAATGACCAGTTAAAACATTTAGACACTTGGCTATTCACACAAAACATTTCTCGTCTGCAGCTCTTCCTAACACGTGTGATATTATTAATTGTGGCGCCTATCTTGATATCTTCGCTAATGGACATTGTGTTAACTTTGTTAACAGAACCTAAAAAGATGATTGATATTATTAGTAGTGATGCGACAGATGGTGTGCAATTTTTCTTCATAGCAAGTATAATGGCTTTTGTCTACACATTAATTGGTCCTATCTGGATGAAAATAGCTGCGGCTATCTTTATGCTAGTTGTTCCAATATCACCAGTTACACAGTTTGAAAAGATTGACAATATATTCGGTGTTAAACTATTTGAGCATAATGATAATTTACAAATTTTATCAGCCAATTTAATCATACTGGCTGGTGCAATCATTATATTTATGATAGGTGGCTATTTATCAACAAAGATTAGCGTGGACACAGTTGATGAAGCAGTTAGGATTCGTCACCTGAGATGGCCAGTTATCATTTTTGTATTTGTGTCAATGTATCTTACATTGATGTTGGAGACACGATCACCCATTAATTCTGGCATCATATTTAAAAATATGATTATACCAGCTATTATGGCGGTGATTACATTTGCATTTGTCTTTAAACCAACGTTTAAATTAACCTGGGATAAGTAATTGAAGAGTAAGAAAAAGGGGTGAAAGCAATGGCTTTATTAGAAGTTAAAAATATTGATAAGAATTTTGGTAAGAAGAAGGCGATGGACAACATTAGCTTTACTGTTAATGCTGGTCATATTGTGGGCTTAATCGGGCCTAACGGTGCTGGAAAATCCACAACAATGCGAGCAGTGACAGGATTAATGAGCTACTCATCAGGTAGTATCAATTTTGATGGGCAATCAGTCACTTTCAATAACCATCAAGCGTTAGACAGAATGGGGAATTTAATTGAATACCCATCAATTTATCCTAATTTGACAGCTTTAGAACATCTTAAGCTATATGCCATGGATACAAAACAACCGGCTGATTTTAAAGAACTCATGCAAAAGACACAAATTGATGGTGACAACTTTGGCAAGAGAAAGGCTAAAAACTTTTCATTGGGAATGAAACAACGATTGGGCATTGCTATTGCGTTGATTCGTAATCCAAAATTAGTTATTTTGGATGAACCAATGAATGGATTGGATCCACAATCTGTGCATGATTTACGTGGATTAATTCGTAGTTTGGCTGATGAAGGTGTGGCATTCTTAATTTCAAGTCATTTACTTGATGAGTTACAAAAATTAGTTGATGACGTTGTTATTATTAACCATGGTAAAATTATTGAGACTGCCACAATGACTGAATTTTTCAGCCATGATAAAGTACGCTGGACATTAGCAACTTCCAATAATGCTGCGGCGGTTCAATTGTCAAAAAGCAATGGCTGGGATGCTACGCTTGATGAGGGATATGTACAAGTATCTGGCGCAGAGAATTTACAGCAAGTTATCACAGCAATCAATGGTGCAGATATTCAAATTCAATCACTTAACACTGTAACTGGGAATTTGGAAAAGTCATTACTTGATGTATTAGCTAGTGACGATAAGGGGGAATAAGTTATGTTGACTTTGATGAAACAAGAATATTATAAGGTTTTTAAACAGAATCGCTTAGCTATATGGTTGGTCATAAGTTTTCTATTTCCATTAATTATAATGGGTGTGTTTAAGTCTCAACGTAATGGTGATACAATCTTAGCTTTTGGTCAAGGTGCTATTTACATTTATATGGCTGGTATCATTATCACGGCACTTACAGTTTCACAAGAGTTTGCCTTTGGAACAATTAGACCATTATTATCACGGCGGTTTAGTCGTGGCATGGTATTTGCCAGTAAATTAGTTTTGAATTTTAGCATCTATATCATGTTGATTGTAGCTGCATTTATTGGTACGATGATCAGTAAAATAATTTTTGTACCGAAGTTTAATTTTGCTGATAAGGCAGGTTATGCTGGTAATGGTTGGCAAATGATGGGCATGCAGGTATTTAATATACTTGCGGGTATGATCTTTGTGGCTGGGTTGGTATTGTTAGTGACTAACTTGGTTAAAAGTTCAGGCGCTGCCATTGGTATGGGTGTTGTTATGACCATCGGGACACCCATTATTAGTAGTATTTCAGCTGTTTTGATCCAATCAGCACCAATATTGAAATGGAATCCATTCAACGTCTACTTGGGTATGAATATGTATGGTAGTATAAGTTCATCAGCCATTAAAGAGATGATCAAACTGTCTTCTAATGAAGTCATTATTGCTTATCTAGTATACATTGTACTTTTATATGGTATTGCATATCTTATTTTCAAGAAGCGCTCAGTTTAATTATAATGATCCAAAAAGCACTCAGAAAGTTACTAAGCTTTCTGAGTGCTTTTTTAGTCAATATGTTTCACGTGAAACATGGTTAAAATGGTATTTTGTCTGCATCGGTATGCACATCATTTACACCAGATAGTTTATCAAGCTGATCAACTTCTTCTGTTGTTAGTGAAAAGTCGAATACGTTAGCATTAGCTTCGATGAATTCTTTATGCGTTGATTTTGGTAGAGGCAAGAAACCTTTTTCCAAGGACCAGCGAATTAAAATTTGCGGGACAGATTTACCGTATTTTTCAGATAAAGCATTGACTTGTGGCAAATTGATTAACTTACCTGTGCCTAGTGGTGAATAGGCTTCGTTCAACATACCATGTGCTGTATTGTAAGCTACCAATTCAGCTTGACCGTCTGAAGGGTTAAGAAAGTTTTGGTTAACCATTGGCGCAATTTTTTGTGTTTTTGCTAAGGCTTCTAGATGATGAATCTGGAAATTAGAAACACCAATTGCTTTGGCTTTACCTGCCTGGTAAGCTGCTTCAAAGGCACGCCATGTGTCAGCATTAGCCGCCTCCCAAGCCTCTTCATCCTTTTGACGAACGTCATGCGGATTTGGCCAGTGAATCAAGTAAAGATCAACATAGTCAATACCGAGTTTATTTAATGACGTCTCTAGCGCTTTGTTGGTTGCATCATAGCTGTGAGAGTCATTCCATAATTTAGTTGTAATAAATAAATCTTCACGCGCAATACCAGAATCTTTAATGGCACGACCAACGGACTGCTCGTTGCCGTATATTGCTGCCGTATCGATATGTCGATAACCTGCTTCTAGTGCCCACTTGACTGCCTGATAAGCAACATCACCATCAGCAGATTGCCAAGTACCAAAACCAATAACTGGAATTTTAACACCGTTGTTGAGTGTGTAAGTGTCTGTTAAAGACATAAATTGTACCTCCAAATAAGATTAAACAAATTGTATCGAGTAAGAAATTGTTGCACTGATATCTTACTCTTGGGATTAGTATATCACTTTTGAAAGTTAAATTTTTGTCTGGTGCTCACACTAGATATTATTGAACCGCTTTTTGAACTTGCTTGAGTTCTTCCAATTTCCAACTAACATATGTTTTACTTGTAGGAATAGTTTCTGTGACATTAATAACAGGAACGTTGTTTTCTTTAGCCAGCTTAACTAAATTCGAAACTGTAGAACTGGTTGTTTGTTTATTATTGACAAAGAATGCGATTTTATGGTTAGTAATGGCAGATTTCAGTGCAGCAAGATCTGCGGGTGAAGGATCATTACCTTCTTCAATAGCTTCAGAAAATCCTGTGTCCATTACCTTATAACCCAGTGCAGTAAGCATGTATTCAAAAACAGGTTCGCTTTGGGCAACAGTTTGATGTTTGGTAGACTTTTTTAGCTCGTCAATAAGAGAGGTTACAGGTTTTAGGCTAGCAATATACTTTTTAGCGTTTGCTTGATAATCAGCCTTGTGAGTTGGGTCTTTTTTAGCTAATGTATCAGCTAAATATTGAGCTGTTTCCGACATGATTTTTGGATCATTCCATAAGTGAGGGTTAACACCACTTTTCTTGTTTAAAATGTTTTCCCCAATACGAATGAGCTGTGTGTGTTTAGAAGTCTTGGCAAGTTTATTAAGCCAAGCATCATAACCCAGACCGTTAGCCAATGCGATATCTGCGCCGCTAACTTTTTTGGCAACTGTTGTTGTTGGTTCGTAATCTTCAGGAGAAACATTGGGGTCTTTGATAATAGCTGTGGCGCTACCATGGTTGCCGACAACTGTTTTGGCAATGTCAGCATAAAAATCAGTTGATGCAACAATTGTTATTTTATCGTTACTTTTTTGAGTTGCCGTACCTTTAAAGGTAGCAAAA
The DNA here is from genome assembly GCF_014207505.1 of Leuconostoc carnosum. Taxonomy (GTDB): domain Bacteria; phylum Bacillota; class Bacilli; order Lactobacillales; family Lactobacillaceae; genus Leuconostoc; species Leuconostoc carnosum. Next base: position 126,086 of record NZ_JACHGL010000006.1, on the reverse strand, counting down.
CCAACGATGACAATAATAATTACGGCCATCAATGCAATAAGCTTTTTCATGAGTGATTTTCTCCTAGTTGATTAATTTTTACCAAAAATTCAATGATAGTTTGTTGCTGTTGTGGTTCAAAACCAGCAATTGTGTGATCAATGGTTTGGTGCAAATCTTGATGTGACTGTTGGTGCTGCAAAGCTAATTGAATGCCTTCGGGTGTTAGCGCATAGTTAACACTGCGTTTATCATTAGCATCCTGTGTTGCGGTAACGTAACCATGTGCAGTTAGATTCTTAATTGCTTTGGTAATCGCTGGTTTGGTGAGATTCATCTTTTCAGCTAATATACTGTTAGTTGCGTTATTTGATTGTAACAGCATCAGTAGATGCGCTTGAGTCGCATTAATTTGCTGTGCAGCGGTGGTGCGAATGAACTCAGAATTTGCTGCGTACGTTTGGACAAATGTGTTGAGTTCCTGAATAATGTTATCTGATTGTGACATGATGAGGCCTCTATAGTTTACTAGTTAATTAACCAGTAAACTATAACAAGAAAGATAACATCTTGTCAAATGAATATTTAATCATATATAACGAATGAGAATGTGTTGCTTTGTCATACGCTAATCTGACAATTTTGTCAGGCTATAGTAAAATTTGTCAGCTCATTGGTACCCAATTTAAGTCATAATAGTTACTATATTGGAGGAATAGTTATGTTATTAGAAGTTAATCACGTTGAGAAAGTTTTTAAAACACGATTTTCAAATAAAACAACGATTGCATTACGCGATGTGGATTTTAGTGTCGACAACGGGGAGTATATTGCGATTATGGGTGAATCGGGTAGTGGGAAAACAACATTATTGAATATATTAGCCACATTAGAACGGTCAACACATGGACAGGTGTTGTTAAACGGAACAAATATTACAAACATTAAAGAAAACGATCTTGCAAAATTTAGACGTGAGCATCTGGGATTTGTTTTTCAAGATTTTAATTTGTTGGATACATTGAATGTACGAGATAATATCTATTTACCATTGGTATTGAATCGAGAAACTGTACAAGCTATGAAAATGCGGCTTGATATGTTGGCGCCACAGCTCAATATTTCTGAATTATTAAACAAACAACCCTTTGAATTATCTGGTGGTCAGAAGCAACGTGTGGCAGTGGCACGTGCTTTGATGACAAAGCCTGATTTGGTACTAGGGGACGAACCAACAGCGGCCTTGGATTCTAAAAATTCTGATCGTTTACTCAATTTGTTTGAAAAAATAAACGATCAAGGACAAACGATTTTAATGGTGACACATTCAAGCGTAGTTGCTAGTCATGCCAAACGTGTCTTGTTTATTAAAGATGGGATGATTTATCATCAATTGTATCGTGCTGAACGCAGTGTGAGTGAGTTCAATAAAGAAATTAATTTGGCAATGAGTACTATTTTAGGGGGCAACTGATATGTTTTATCTGAAACTAGCAGCCCGAAATATCAGGCAATCATTTAAGAACTTTTTACCTTTTTTGTTAGCGACTAGTACGATGTTTGTGATGTCGTATGTGTTGGCTGCGATTGCTTTTTCGCCCGAATTAAATCAACTACAAATCCAACCAAAAACAGTTTCAATGATTTTAATGGTTGGTTTAGCAATATTAGCACCTTTTTCAATTGATATTAGTGTTTATGCCTATCGGTTTTTGTTGAAAAAACGGTCACGAGAATTTGGCTTATATGATGTACTAGGACTAGGGAAACGACAAATTACAATCGTGGCTTTATATGAGTTAGGCATGCTGTTTTTATTTACAATGGGAATTGGTTTGGTATTTGGTATTAGTTTGGCTAAATTTCTTTTTTTGATTTTTGTGACGATTTTAGGTGGACATGTATTTAACTTGTCATTGACTATTTTGTCTATTCTTGAACCATTGGCTGTCACTGGAATAACTTTTATATTATTGGGAATTGTTGTATCGTGGACTATTCGTCACAATTCCAGTTTGTCATTACTTCATTCTGAAAATAAAGGCGAGCGTGAACCAAAAGCACGAGTAAAATTAGCATTCTTAGGGGTTTTATTATTAGCTATCGGGTACTATATGGCAGTGACTGTTAAAAGTGGTGAAACGGCAGTTAAAATGTTTGCTATTTCAGTTCTGTTAGTTATTGCAGGCACCTATTTATTTTATATGACCTTTACGATTTGGTACTTGCAACGCCAAAAGAAAGGTCGACGTTATTATCGACCCGAAAAATTTATTACAACAAATGCAATGTTATATCGTATGAAACAAAATGCAATTGGGCTAGGGAATATTACGATATTAATTACTATGACAATCGTGACATTAGTTACCACTGTCATGTTACAAGTTGGGGTGAGTCAAGCCACATTAAAAAATATGCCTTATACAACAACCTTAAACGCATTGGGGCAGCATAGTGGCGAAGAGATGTCGTCTAAAGACAGCCTACCATCTGAAAAGCAGTTCAATAGGGCCGTGGCAACTGCTGCACAGCAATCAAATGTATCAATTACTAAGGGCATTTCATATGTTGATTTTGGTAGTCAAAGTGTCAAAGTGAACGATAGCAGCCACCCTAAAATTACAGAAATAACTCAATCAGATGCACAGAACGCACAAACAGTACAGATTATTTCACGGCAAACATTAATTAAAATGGGTAATAATGTACCAAATATCGGTAAAAATGAGGTGTTAATCCACAATGATAATGGCCATTTTAATCCGGACAGCATCACGTGGTTTGGTCATCAATTGGTCGTTCGTGGGCAAACTGACGCATTGAAAAATTTTCCAATAGCGCAATTTAATTCAGGGAATACTAGTTTTATTATTGTGGCAGCCAATGATCAAGTTGTACAACAGTTAATTGATAGCCAAAATCGTATGATTAGGGACGGAGACCCTTATCAATTACCTATACGTCAATTCTTGATTAATCTTAATCAGACGGATAGCGCCAAACTAGTCGATGCTTTTACAAAATTGACAGATGAGAATATGGCGCGATACAGTGTTGATCGGTATAGCTATTTAAAGGAAACGCTCAGTACGTTGAGTGGCTTTCTATTTATTGGGTTTACTCTGGGGCTAACATTTGTTTTGGGTGCAGCTTTAATTATTTATTATAAACAGATTGCTGAAGGGGAACAGGATCGAGAAGCCTTTCGTATCTTGCAAGAAGTCGGTTTATCGAAAAAAGAAGTTTCGCGAACCATTAATAGTCAAATTCGCTTACTATTCTTCACGCCAATTATTATTGCTGTGATTCATTTTGCTGGTTCATACGTCATGGTATCAAAAATTTTAACTGTCTTTGGTGTAGCTGACAGTCAATTGATGTTAACGGTAAGTGCAATTGTGATTGTTGTGATTATCTTGCTGTACTATATTATTTATAAAGTCACATCGCGTAGTTATGTCAAGATTGTACAGCGTCAAGTATAATGATGTTATGCAGAAAATATTTATTGTTGAAGATGATGAGAGCATCGTCACCAGTTTAAAATTAGCATTATCTGATGAATTCAGCGTCGTTTCGGCACTGAATTTTCGTGCTGTCGTTCAAGAAATTACTGAAACGCATGCTGATCTAGTATTGATGGATATTACGTTACCTTATTTTAATGGTTTTTACTGGACAACAGAATTACGAAAAATAAGTAAAATACCTATTATTTTTATTTCTAGTGCTGATGATGAAATGAATCAGGTTATGGCCATGAATATGGGAGCCGATGATTTTATTGCTAAACCGTTTAATTTAGTTGTTCTGAGTGCTAAGATTCAAGCTTTGTTAAGACGAAGTTATGATTTTAGTACGCGTGAACTTGTCTTTTCAGGTTATCGATTGATTGATGATCAATTAATTGGTGAGAGTGGCAAAGTCGATTTAACCAGTACGGAAAATCGACTATTACAAACATTATTTGAATATGGCGCAGTTGTCGTACCAAAAGAAGTTTTATTGTCTAAACTATGGGAAAATAATGACTTTATTGACGAGAATACATTGCAGGTTAATATGGCGCGCTTACGAAAAAAATTAGTACGAATTAATTTTGATAAAATCCATACAGTGCGTGGGGTGGGCTATGTTTTGGGGTGAGTATTTAAAGAAACGATTAAGTTTATTATTGATTATTTTTATGGGACTTGGGGGCTTCTGGTTTACCTTTTTGATGTGGCAATTACCATTGACACCGTTACGAAATGCAGGGGCATTATTAGTTTTGACACTAGTTGTGTATATAATTTTTGATTATTTAGCCTTTAAAAAAGCGCAACAAATCTTACGTGATTTACAAGCTGATATGCAACAATTAACGGCAGAAATAACCCACCGTACGCAACAAGAGAAAGAATTTTTGGATATTATGCGTATCTGGAGTCATCAAATGAAAGTACCATTGGCTAGCATTGACTTAGTTGCGCAAACCCGTTTGCCAGAATTAAAAAAGCAGACATTTGCATTAGAAAATTATCTTAATATTTTGCTAGAATATCTGCGTATTAATAATGTTGCTACTGATTTTAGATTTGAACGAGTGGATGGACGCACATTGCTAAATCGACTAGTAAAAAAGTATGCGATACAGTTTATCCAGAAGAACATTGCTGTGGAAATTATTGGGGATGTAACACTCAAAACAGATGCGAGATGGTTAGGTGTTGCACTAGAACAGGTGATCAATAATGCAGTGAAGTACACAGATAGAGGTCGGGTTACGATAACATTATCTGATCAAGGTATAAAAATATCGGATACAGGTATTGGTATTTTAGCAGAAGATATTCCGCGATTATTTGCCCACGGGTTTACTGGCTATAATGGGCGATTAGATAAAAAAGCTAGTGGTTTGGGTCTATATCTTGCTAAATTAATATTGGATAAATTAGATTTCCAAATTGAAGTGACATCGCAAGTTGGGGTTGGTAGCACGCTTAAAATCAACAAGCGGTAGATACTTAACGTTGTCATATATAAATGTTAACAGGTTATTTTTTTAATAAAAAAGGGATACGGTATGTTATTAAAGAACATATAGTATCCCTTTTTTGTGATAATTTTTACAAAATAACTATATTAAATTATAAGAAAAGATCTTTTTCAATTATAAAAAAATGATATAATAATCATTAAATGAAAAATGAGGTTCAGAGAATGAAAGAAAAATTACTAGATGCCAAAGATGTATCTGTGGCATTTAAAATTGCTGGTGAATATCAAACAGCATTACACAAAGTTAATTTGTCTATCAATCGTGGGGAAGTTTTGGCCTTAGTTGGGGAATCTGGATCGGGGAAGTCAACATTTGCGATGAGTGTTATGGGCTTACACAATCCAGAACAAACGCAGGTCACAGGTTCTATTAAATTAAACGATAATGAACTCATTGGTTTAACAGAAAGACAGTTTGACAAATACCGTGGTGTCTCAGTGGGTATGATTTTTCAAGATCCATTATCAAGTCTCAATCCGTTGATGAAAATTGGTGACCAAATTGCTGAGGCCATTACAGTACACGATAAGCAGTCAAAAGAAGTAAAAAATCGAGTTCAGCAATTGCTACTGGATGTTGGCATCGTGGATGCTAAGCGAGTGTCACAACAATATCCACATGAACTTTCTGGTGGTATGCGACAGCGCGTCATGATAGCTATTGCCTTAGCAAATGAGCCAGATTTAATTATTGCCGACGAGCCAACAACAGCGCTTGATGCGACTATTCAAGCTCAAATATTAGATTTAATCAAAGAAATTCAGCTTAAGAAAAATGCCGGTATCTTATTAATTACTCATGATTTAGGTGTTGTGGCTGAAATGGCAGATAGTGTGAATGTGATGTATGCTGGACAAATTGTTGAGCAAGCTTCAGTTGAGGAACTATTTAATAACCCTAAGCACCCTTACACTAGGTCACTCTTACGAGCAGATCCATCAGATGTTAACCCTGGTGAAGATTTATATGCTATTCCCGGTACGGTACCGGCGTTAAATGATATGGACCATAGTAAAGATTTATTTTTACAGCGTGTACCTTGGCTTAATGATGAGGTGGTTAACGCACCAGTCAGCGAAGAATTGCAAAAAGTTAATGCACAGCATTATGTACGCGGTAATGTTTGGAAAACTTTTGAGTTTGAAGAGCCTGTCAATAATGAGGAGCAAGTATGAGTGAGTTAGTCAGAATAGAAAATTTAAAAGTCTATTATCCGGTTAGATCTGGATTTTTTAACCGAATTACAGATAATATTAAAGCTGTCGATGATGTGTCATTTACCATTGAAGCCGGTCAAACGTATGGTCTTGTTGGTGAATCGGGTTCAGGTAAGACGACTATTGGTAAGTCACTTGTTGGACTTGAGAACCCGACGAGTGGAAAAATTCTATTTGAAGGTCAAGAAGTAACTCAAATCAAACAAAAGAAAGCGATTAATTATAATAAAGATGTTCAGATGGTTTTTCAAGATAGCCAATCAAGTTTAAATCCCCGAAAGACAATTGGCGAAATCATTGCTGAACCACTTAAAAGTTTCGGTGTACCAAACAAGATTGGAGCTGGATATGGTGGTGAACGTTCCTTTGAACAATCTAAGGTAGATGAACGTGTGTTGGAATTATTGGACATTGTTGGATTACCAGCTCGCACAATAAGCCAATACCCTTTTCAGTTTTCAGGTGGGCAGCGTCAACGAATAGGTGTTGCAAGAGCATTGGCGACAAATCCTAGATTAATTGTTGCTGATGAACCAGTATCAGCCTTAGATTTATCAGTGCAAGCACAGGTATTAAATTTTATGAAAAAAATTCAGCGTGATTATGCTATCAGTTTTCTTTTCATTTCTCATGATCTAGGTGTTGTGAAATACATGACGAATAATATTGCTATTATGCATAATGGACGGTTTGTAGAGTTAGGAACAACAGAAGATATTTTTAATGATGCTAGTCATATTTATACCAAGCGTTTGTTGTCAGCAATACCGAGTTTAGATGTTAGTCAACGTGAAGCAAAGCGAGTTTATCGTAAAAAAGTTGAAGCAGAATTCACGCAACATCAAGATACTTACTATCAGCAAGACGGTAAACGTTTACGTGCTTATGATTTACAGCAAGTCACAAAAACGCATTTTGTGGCGCTTGAAAATGGGGGTGTCTGAATATGTGGCAGACAGTATTACGACGTGTGTTACTTATGATTCCGCAACTTATTTTAGTTTCCATTTTGGTTTTTATGTTAGCACAATTGATGCCGGGTGATCCATTCTATGGTAACTTGAATCCCAATTCTGATCTAGCAACAATTGAACGTATGAGACATGCTGCAGGATTGGATTTACCTTGGTATGAACAGTATATAAAATGGGTAGGGAATGTTTTGCATGGCGACCTAGGTACATCATATGTTGTCAATAAGGGCTGGGCAGTAACACGCATTATTGGTCAACGTATCTGGCCGACCCTTTCAATGGGAATTATAGCAGCTATTTTGACTTATTTTTTGGCCATTACACAGGCACTGTTGGCAGCAAGAAATGAGAATAAGTTGATTGACCGTGCCTTAATGGTTTGGAATACTATGACATCAGCAGTACCATCAATTGTATTTTATTTCATCATGATGGTTTTGTTTGTGTACATCATTCCAATTTTTCCTATTTCAGGTACAGGTATCGATGACTCACAAAATTTTACAACAAATTTCTTTGGCAATTTAAGTTATGCATTTTTACCAGCTTTAACGATTGCATTATTTAGTACTAATAGTATTTTTCAGTATTTACGCTCAAATTTATTGGATCAGCAAGCTCAAGATTATGTGCGAACAGCACGTGCTAAGGGTGTTCAGATAAAGGATGTGTTCAGAAAGCATATTTTACGGAATGCATTTCTGCCAATTGCTTCAGGTATTGGTTATTCCATCACAGGTGTGTTAGGTGGTGCCATTTTTGCTGAAACGATTTTTGGGTATCCGGGATTGGGCGCTTTATTTGTGCAAGCTCTAAGTGGACGTGATTACACCGTTATTACGGCATTGATGTTACTTCAAGGATTCTTAGCACTAATGGGTGGCCTGTTGTCAGATATTATTTCAGCTTGGGTTGATCCTCGTATTCGAGTGAAATAAGGAGTAAGTACATGGACACAAAAATCAAAAAAAATCGCTTTGGATCAAAATTTATGAAAAATTTTAGTCGTGAACTAGCGAAAGATAATTTAGCATTAGTAGCTACAGTGTTATTAGTTGCATTATTTTTATTTATTGTTATTGGACAGTTTTTCGTACCAAAAAATATTGGGACGATGAGTGACATCTTGAATGCTAATTTATCACCATTAACCAATGGTCATATTCTCGGCACGACGGATTCGGGTGCTGATTTTCTACTGACGTTAATTGCATCATCACGCAATTCAATTATCATTGGCGTTTGTGTAGCAGTATTAATCACAGTTATTTCAGTGGTGTTCGGTATGATTATTGGTTACTTTGGTGGCTGGCTGGATTGGGTCGCGATGCGTTTAATTGATTTTTGGCTGGTGATGCCAATTATTATGATTTTAGCAATTATTTTTTCGACAGCCAAAGGCTTATCAATCTGGAACTTAATTTTGATTTTATCAGTTATGAACTGGCCGCCAAATGTACGTTTGATACGCACATTAACTTTGTCAGAGGTTAATCGAGATTATGTTGAAGCTGCTAAAATTTCCGGAACACCTTGGTATAAAATTCTATTGAGTGGTATTTTGCCTAATATCTCTTCAACAGTTATATCAGATTTCGCGCTCACTTTAGCAGGATCAATTGGTATTGAAACTGGTTTGACATTCTTGGGCTTTGGATTGAAACACGGGACAAGTTCTTTGGGTTCAATGTTAACGGTACTAAGTGGCAGTTCGGCTTCTTCTGTCTATACAAAATGGTGGTTGTGGGTACCGGTGACACTAGTATTGGTGATTATGACTTTTGGTATCGTTGTTCTTGGACAAGTTGCCCGACGGGCAATTGATCAACGACAATCTGTTTCTTAATTTTAATATAAATGAGTTAATTTTAATTTTATTATTGACAACTCATTTTAAAGTGATATATTTGTACTTATATTTAATAGAATGATTAATTTACTGCAATTAAATTATCATAATTATTCAAGAAGGAGCTTGTAATGGTTAGTACGGGAAAGAAAATAGGGTATGGCGTCGGCGGTGTTATCGTCGTTGCAGGTGCCGCTTGGGCGTTATTCGCTGTCACATCTAATAATAGTGATTCAACACAAAAAGCGGTTAGTGTTGGTTCATTTAAGGGTGATTATAAGAATTCAAAGTCTGCTATCAAAAATGGGACGTTAACAGTGAGCTATCCTGGGACCGCATCGGACCCTGTGTCATTTGCGGGATATAGTGAATTTTCACAGTGGTCTGCAGCTCAGAGACAACTTGATCCTGCAGGTGCTAATTCGTTGTTCTATGTTGATGAAAATTCTAAAACAACCAATGATGGTCCTGCAAAAATCAAAATTGATAAAGACAATAAAACAGCAACAATCACCCTGCGTGATGATTTGAAGTGGTCCGATGGTAAAGATGTCACAGCACAAGATGTGTTATTCTCATTGAAAACCTTAGCAACAAATAAAGTTGCTGCAGCTAACTTTACAGAGTCGTATACAGCTATTAAGGGTCTGAGTGCCTACCAAGATGGTAAGGCTAAAGAAATTTCTGGTGTCAAGCTAGATGATGGTGCCGATGGTAAAAAACTGACCGTTTCGTATACAGCATTGCCAGCCGCGATTGACTGGGGCGATGGTCTTCCGGCATACGCTCTGCCATATCATGACTTGAAGAATGTCGCTTCGAAAGATTTAGCAACTTCTGAAAAAGTCACAAAGCATCCATTGTCATTTGGACCGTTTAAGGTTGCTTCTGTATCTTCTGATTCGACAGCTAAATATGTCAGAAATACCGATTATTGGGGTAAAACACCAAAACTAAAAGGTATCACATATTATATTAACCAAGATCAAACAAAACTAGAAAATGATTTAGCAAAACAAAAGTTTGATATTGTTACTGAAGCACCTTCCGCCCTGTGGAAAGATGGTGGCACACCTGTATTATCAAAGTATGACAATGCCAAAGGTTACGCTGCAACAGGTAGTTATGACACTGGTTATTGGGAACTTTACTTTAACTTAGGACACCTTAACCAAAAATCTGGTGATAGTGTGCAGGACAGAAAGACACCATTACAAGATGCTAATGTGCGTAAAGCAGTTGGTTTTGCTCAAAACGTTGGTGATGTAACTAAAAAGTATGGTAATGGGCTTCGTGTAACAGCAGATACATTAGTTTCAAAGAATGAAACTAAAACATTGTTCTACAATGATGATGTTAAGGGGTATCAACAAAAGTCAGCTGGTGACGCTAAAAAAACAGGTGAATTATTGGAAAAATCTGGCTATAAAAAGGATGCCGATGGTTATTTCACTAAGGATGGCAAGCGTTTGAGCTTGGTATACTTGGCACGTTCTGGACGTACAACCTCAGAAGCTGAAACCAAAGCTTATATAGAATCATGGAAAAAAGCTGGTATTGAGGTTAAATTGTATCAAAACAAGTTAGTTGATCCATCGACTTGGCAATCAATCGTGTTAGATGGCAATCATAATGATTGGGATATAACAGATGCCGGTTGGGGAGAAGGGACTGTGCCCACATTTGATCAATTGTGGAGTAAGGCAGCGCCATATAACTTTGGCCATGTTGTTTCGGACAAGTTAACTCAAAACTTAGAAGATACTCAAAAATCAACGTCTGAAGATGACTTAAAGAAGAATATTAAGCAATTCCAAAAATTAGTTGTTGATGAACAAGCTTATACAATACCAACATACACTAATATTAAGGTACAATTAGTCAATGGTCGTGTGACAGGCTGGACGACAGCAGCTACCAAAGATACTAATGATTTGTATGCTAAGATAGGTGTTTCTCAAGATAAGCCTGTAACTTCGGGCGATCCAAGAAAGTAAACACATAGGTAATGTGATACTAAATAAAAGTACTTGTAGTTAGAAAAATAAGATAGAGATTATCCAGGAACGTCAGAAACCCTTTATTTGAGGATTTTGGCGTTCTTTTTAAAAATAATTATAGTTAGCAATACCAAATGTTAAAGATTTGGTATTGTGTATCCACATATGGAAATATAGGAAGGTAAACGAGATGGTGAATATTGAATTAAGTCGGTTTAGAGTGAAAGAAGGTAAATCTAAAGTAGTTGATGAGTGGTTAGCATTCTTAAATGAAAATATAGAAGAAACGTTACTTACATTAGATAGAGAAAAAATGTATGTAGAAAACATTTTTAGAGAAAAATTGAACGGTGAAGAATTTCTTTATTGGTATTCAATACAAGGTAAGGGAGGACAGCAAGTAGAAGAATCAGATAGTTGGGTTGATAAAAAGCATTTACAGTATTGGAACGAGTGTATTGATAACACTTTTATAACAAAGGATTTAAAGCCTTCGGTCATTATGATACCTAATAATGTACGACATATTATGGCATAATATGATTAACCTAATATAAACGCATACTTGCTAGGTAGAGTTTTTTGGAAAGAATCTATGCTTCTAGCGATATCAATTAAAAAATAGACATTTTTATTTATTCAATAAGAACCTCTTGTACAGTTTGAATGGATTGTTTTGATTTACCAATAGTACTTTGGAATATCTCGCCAGTTTCGTCAAAAAAGCATTCACAATTTTATTTATTTTATCAAGAATTATTTTTCCTTATAACAATATGGTATATCAAGTTTTCCGATGATGAACACTGACATATCAATTTGTTGTGATTAATGATTTTTTGCACGGTGGTGGTGATAATTTCACGGCATTTAAAGGTACAAAACTTGTGGGTGCAGTTGGAACCGATACAGATACCTTCGTGAATTATATTCAAACGATGACAAGTACAGCTAAAAAAGTTGTGCCACCAGTTTTAGATCGTAAAACACTTATTCAATAATAAAAAAGCAAAGTCCTAAAAATCAAGACTTTGCTTTTTTATTTGGTGTTTTTTTAAGAATTGGGAGATTAACCTTTAAATACCCAGGCATCACCATTAGCAGCTAATAATTTATCAGATGCTTCAGGACCCATAGATCCAGATTTGTATGTCTCAAGTGGTGCTTTATCAGCAGCATATACGTCTGAAATAGCATCAACGAACTTCCAGGCAATAGATACACCATTCCAGTCAGCGAAGTTTGAGCCATCACCATTCATGGTGTCATGAATCATACGTTCGTATGGTTCAGGTGTGTTTTGCTTATCTTCATCAGAAACGGTCCAATCAAGATTAATCATACGTGTATTGAAAGCATCTTCGACTGACTTTGAGTTAATCTTGAAGTCAATCGCACCCTTAGGATCAATGATAATTGACAACACAGCTTCTTGCGCTTCTTGTTCTGTACCAAAGTTAAATGTACCAGACTTAAAGACAATGTCCACACGTGTTTGTTTAGCAGCTAGACGCTTACCTGAACGAACATAGAACGGTACGCCTTCCCAACGTGGCAAATCAAATTGTAATTCACCAGCCATAAAGGTATTGTTCTTTGAGTCAGCAGGAACATCCATTTCTTCCAAGTATGGCTTAAATGCTGCAGAATCACCGGCACCATATTGTGCGCGAACGAAGTACTTGTTAACTTCTTCTTCATTGTAAATTTTTAAGGCATTAAACGCAGCATTCTTGGCAGCACGAATATCTTTATCATTGAAAGATTCTGGCTTTTCCATAGCTAACCAACCGACGATTTGCATGGTATGATTTTGAATCATATCCAACAATGCCCCAGCTGTATCATAATAGCCAGCACGTTCTTCAACGCCTAAGACTTCGGACAATGTAACTTGTACGTTTTTGATGTAGTCTTTGTTCCAAGCTGCATCAAAAATTGGGTTACCGAAACGAAGTGCCGCAATATTTTGAACCATTTCTTTTCCAAGGTAGTGGTCAATACGGAACAATTGATTATCATCAAAAGCATTTTCCAAGTCACGTTGTAATTCTTCAGCTGTATCATATGATGTACCAAAAGGCTTTTCTATCATCAAACGGTTGTAACCAGTTGATGCTAATAGACCTTCAGACTTCAAATATTTAGCAATTGTACCAAAGAAACGTGGGGCAACTGACATATAGAAAATACGGTTACCGTCGATATCAAACTTATCAGCGGCTTCTTCAATCGCTTCCTTCAAAATGCCGTATGATGCTGCGTCTGTAACATCATGTGCACGATATGAAAAGTGCGTGATGAATTCTTCTGCTTGTGACTTATCGTCTGTAAAGTCTGCAATTGACTCACGAACTAATTGTTTAAACTCATCATCAGTCAAGTTTTGACGGGCTGTTCCGACAATGGCAAAGTGTTTTTGTAGGTAACCTTTTTTGTAAAGGTTGAAAACTGATGGGTAAAGCTTACGCTTTGCCAAATCACCAGTACCACCGAAAAATGTTACCAACGTCTTGATTTCTGAAACCATGATGTTCCCCTTAATTTAATAGTATAAGTATTTATTCACTATTTATTATAACGCAAAAATAGTGTAAAAGTATGGCTTTTCACAAACATATTACCCGCGCCGTACAATAAAATATATTTCATGTTACAATAATCCTATTGTTCAGTACGTGTTAGGGGGTATTTATGCAGAATAATGTAACCGGTAAGCCAAAAAGTTTGAATGAAAAATGGCTGCTGGTCGGGACGTTATTATCCAATACTGGAAATTCAATGTTGTGGCCAGTCACAACATTATATATGACAAGTGTTTTACAGCAAAGTTTTACAACAGCTGGTCTAGTTTTAATGATTGGTGCGTTAATTAGTGTCTTTGGTGCTTTTGTTGGTGGCAAATTGTTTGATCGCTGGCGACCATATGAATCAATGATCATTGCTGCGATTATCATTTTAGTTTCAGTGGTGAGCCTGATTTTTTGGAATGGATGGCCGGTGTTTGCTGGATTAATTTGGTTAGCTAATTTTGGCATGGGATTAGAACAAACGTTGGTTAATTCATTTGCCACCACAATTCCTGGTGAAAAAACACGGATTGTGTTCAATAACATGTATATTGTATTAAATATTGGTGTGGTTTTAGGCACATTGGCTGTTGGTTACTTATTTGACTATGGTTTTAGTCTGTTAATGATGATTTCGACTGTCTTATATTCAGGTTTACTGTTGATTATTGTGACGAAGTTTAACGTACCAACCCATCATTTTACGAGTTCAACAGATTTTTCAGCAGAGCAGACGTTGGCACCAAAACAACATGAAGTAAAATTTCAGTTAACATCTGTATTGATTGCTATTGGCGGTTTATTATTTATTACTTATTTATCTTATATGCTTTGGGAAACAGTCATGGCACCACATATGAAAGATTTGGGTATGCCAACGCGAAATTATGCTGATTTGTGGATGATTAATGGTATAACAATTATTTTCTTACAAAAATTTGTATCTAACTGGGCGAATAAACATCCGTATCATGTTTCTGTAATTCTTGGCAGTGTTATTTTTGCTTCAAGCTTCTTCTTTTTAATCTTTGTTCAGTCATTTTGGCAAATTGTTTTAGTGTTTGAATTGTTAACTATTGGTGAAATGTTACAAAGTCCACAAGTACCTGCTTGGGTGGCGCAGATTACCCCAAAATCAGTGGCAGGACAAGCACAAGGATTTGTATCCATGATGATACAATCAGGACGTGTGGTAGGCCCAATGTATTCTGGTATTATGATGGATCATGGTTTAATGAACATCTTATTTATATCAGTTTTTGTGGTTATGATTGGTATCACGATCAGTTTATCGGTAATTGTGTATCGTAGTAAAAATATTGACACTGCTGGTCAAGCATAGTAAAATTAGCCTATCTTAAATAAAGCAATTCTAGTAAGATATGCATTCGGTGTTAAGAGAAGTAGCGGGTGGTGTGAGCTACACAGGTGCAAAAATCTGAATTACGATTCGTTACTGCGCGCAATATATTATTGCGTACATTTAAGCGTGGCACCACCACGATAGCAAATGTTTAAGTGATACTTTTGATAATTAACCATTGTCTGAAGTGTAAGCTGGGTGGTACCACGGATTTCTAAAAATATCGATTCGTCCCTGTTGTAGTCTTAATTGGCTAGAGCAGGGATTTTTTATATTACACTTATATGGAGGATTGGATTTATGGTGCATAAATTATCTGGACGCCTATCATTTGTACTATTGATAGCTATTATTGTCATCCTAGCTACTGGGATTATTAGTTTTGGACTTAGCCCAATAGCGCCTTTACTGGTTGCTATTGGATTGATTATGATTGTGGCACGTTTGTATGGCGTGAGTTGGCTAACCTCACAAGCGGCATTAATCAAAGGTCTGGAGTCGGGCATTGCACCTATTTTTTTGTTTTTGTTAATTGGTGCTATGATTGCTTTATGGTCAGCCACTGGTGTCATACCAACCATGATTTGGGCTGGCTTTAAAATTCTAAATCCAACTTGGTTTTTACCAACGGCTTTGATGACAATGGCAGTCGTTGGGACAGTGATTGGTAGTGCTTTTACGACCTTATCAACCGTTGGTGTGGCTTTTATGGGTATTGGGACATTAATGGGGTTAAATCCTGCATTGGTTGCAGGTACGCTTTTATCTGGTGCTATATTTGGGGACAAAAGTTCACCATTATCTGATTCAACAAATTTGGCATCAGCCATTTCCGAGACAGATTTATTTGCGCACATTAAAAATTTAATGTGGACAACATTGCCCGCCTTGATTCTGACACTGTTGTTAGCAGTTGGTTTTGGTTTGGGTCATGAAACGCATCAAGATATTTCACAGCAAAGTAGCGCCATGATGGCTGTTTTACAACCAACTTGGTGGGCAATTGTTCCTATTTTTGTTCTGATTGTGACAGCATTTCTTAAAATTCCAGCTGTAGCAGCGTTGACAATTAACATTTTTGTATCTAGTATTGCATTTTTAGCTGATCATTCAGTTCAATCTTGGTCTGTTTTGTTGGTGGATGGTTTTAAAACAACGAGTACAGACCCAACCTTGACTGCACTATTGAATCGTGGTGGTATGGCATCGATGATGAGTACCGTGATGATTATTCTATTGGCTTTGGCAATGGGTGGTTTATTAAATGGCTTAGGTATTTTGAAAGCAGTGATGGCACCTGTTGCCAAACATCTCAAATCATCTCGTTCGGTTATTTTAGCCACGTTAGCAACTGGTATTGCTGCTAATTTCTTAGTTGGGGAACAGTATTTAGCCACAATTTTGCCAGGACAGTTATTCAAAGAGTCGTTCAAACGTGTTAATTTATCACCTTTGGCTTTGGGGAGAACAATTGAGGATTCTGGTACGGTTATGAATTATTTGGTACCGTGGGGCGTAGCTGGTGCATTCGCTGCGCAAACTTTACATGTTTCAGTCATTGATTTTGCACCATTTACATTTTTTGCTATTTTATCGCCAGTGATGTCAGTGGTGACAGCATTTACAGGTATTGGTTTAAAACAGAGAAAGCAGTAAAAAATGCGCCTTTAATAAGGGCGTATTTTTTACATAGGTAACGATCTGAAGGTGAATTTTTTGAGAAAATGGTTGGGTTTTGATATGTCAACACAGCAGGGTCTACCAGATCCGTGTGCAGAAATAACGATGCTTTGATTGGGCGCGATTTGATAGTTTTTTCGTAAGGATTCTGTTTTGCTATCTTTAATCCAAACTTCATCGGCAGTTGTTATGTTGATTGTGAGATAACTTGTGTTGTGATTAGTTATTTTTATTTTTCCAGCTTCATTTTTGGTGGCTGATACAGAGGGAATGATGGCTTTTTGTATAGGTATAGTAATTAAACATGTGATGAATAACGCTGATATGATAACTGATAATTTCATTTGATATGCCTCTGATAGATGATACGAAGGAAAGCTTATTTACACTAAAAAAACTATCATTAAGATATGATAGTTTTTTTAGTGTAAAATACTTGTCTAAAACAAGACAGTAATTAAGATAACGGCTATAACGACTTGGATTAAACCAGTTACCAGTCCGTAAGTTAAGAACTTACCACCTGATTTCTTAATCGTATCAATTTTCAAATTTAAACCAATACCGGCTAGGTTGACAACACCGAAGAATCCAGATATCGTTTTTGCACTGAAAGTCATTGCATGTGGCAATATAATGAAACTGTTGACGAGTAATAGGATAACAAAGGCAATGATAAACCAAGGGATTTTAACGCCATGATGTGTTTCATTGATATTAGCAGCAGCTTGGTCTTGTTTTTGTGCCATTTTTGAAAAGATCAGTACGACAACTGTTAAGAGGATGATGCGTAACATCTTGAATAAAGTGGCATAGGTGACAACTGTAGGATTGATTAAGGCTGCTGTTCCAACAACTTGGCCGACAGATTGAACAACACCACCAACTAAAGCACCAAGGAGTAAGTTATTATGGCCAACTAAATGTGGGCCAACGATTGGTAAAATCAGTAAGAGGACAACACCGGTCAAACTCACAGTGGCCACAGCTGTACGACGTTGATCATCAGTTGCGCCTATGGCTGGTGCAACTGATGCAATCGCACTTGAACCACAAACCGCATTTCCTGCGCCCATTAACATGGCTGATTTACTGGTTACTTTAAATAAACGACCACCCATCCATAAGACAATCACAATAGTTAAGGTCATTTGGAGAATAATGAAAAGCAAACCATGCAGTTTGAGATTTTCAATTGTTCTTAAAGTAACTGTTAATCCCATTAAAGCAATACCAATTTCAATAGGGAATTTTTCAGCCCATTTCATACCAGGGGCAAATGCAGCTTGATTCAGGATGGTATTTCCAAGTAGAATACCAAGCAGCATGGCAATCGCTTCAGCACCTAAAAATGGTAACCAAATGGCTAAAATTTTTGCAACTGCAGATAGTATTAAGGTAATGATGATACCAGATACCATATTTGATTTAATTCTCATAATCTCTCTCCATGTATGACTGCAGCTGAGTATTTCGGCATGCAATTTTAATTTTCAATATAGTTAATGCTACCCCTGTGTTTGCTATTTGTAAAATAAATATTTATAATGTGTTTAATTAATAAAACTAATAGGAAAACTTATGTTTAAATTATTGAGAACTTTTATTGCTGTTTATGAAACACGATCGTTTTCTAAAGCAGCCGACCAATTATTTATTTCTCAACCCACGGTTAGTGTGCACATTCAACAATTGGAAAAAGAATTAAATATCATATTATTTCATCGTAATGGTAGAACTGAATTCACGCCAACAAATAATGCACGGATGCTGTATCAAAAAGCAGCACAGCTGTTAGACCAATGGCAGACTATTACAGATAGTTTGGAAAAAGAACAGCGTACGAACATTAAAATTGCGGCTTCTCAAACTTCAGCAACAGTTTTACTACCAAAAATATTTTCAAAAATTGAACACACGCAATTTAATACAATGGATATACAAATCGAGATGCACAATTCTGAAGAAATTTTGGCAGGTGTATTGAACCATCGATTCAATTTTGGCATTATTGAAAAACCGATTACACATGATTTTATTGTACGAGAAGAAATTGCTAAGGATCAACTTGTGTTAGCGGGAAATTTAGGTTCGGATTTGTGGTTAGTGCGTGAAAAAGGTTCTGGCGTTTATCACTACACACAGCAGTATTTTAAACAAAATAACTTGGTGCCTAATCATTTTTTGACAATTTCTAACAACGATATTATCGTAAAAATGTTATCAGAAAATTTTGGAAAATCAATTGTTAGCGTGCAAGCATTAACTGATAATATGCCTTACCAAACCTTGGATAGTATGTTTAATCGATCTTTTTATGTGATTCGTTCGGCTCACGAAAATCGGACAGATATTTTAAAATGGTATAAGCAAGTGGTAGACATAGCACGTGATGTAGCGGAATAATGGCTTGTGTAGTCAGTTTGAGAGAGTTATTATGTACGCGATATGGTGCGGCCAAAACCGCTTGATAACATCAATTAATCTTGCCATTATCATAGTTTACATTTTTTGTAATAGGCGATGACAATATCAATAATATTATGATATAAAAATAATTAAGGAGAATTTTCATGAAAATTTATGCAGTGCGGCATGGGCAGACGATTTTTAACACGCTAGATAAAGTGCAAGGTTGGGCAGATACACCGTTGACAGATCAGGGTAAACAAGATGGGCAAGCAGCAGGACGGCGTTTGCAAAATGTGAAATTTGATGCAGCAATATCATCCGATACATCGCGTGCAATTCACACAGCAGAATACATCTTATCAGCTAATAACCGTGACTCACCTAAACTGACGTTTACATCAGACTGGCGAGAATATTTTTTTGGTAGCTTTGAGGGCGGACTAAATGCGGATGTGTGGAAAGCCACTGGTCAAGCATTAGGTATTGATTCGGATTCACCAGATGAGATTACCAAACAAGTTGATATGACAACGATTATGGATACAATTTATCAGATAGATCCCAAACATTTAGGTGAAAGTGCTTCAGATTTTTGGCAAAGGATAGATCACTCGCTGGTAACATTACACAAAACATATGCTAGTGATGCAACAGTATTGTTAGTTTCCCACGGTCAATTAATTTGGAATTTAGCACAGCATTATGGTCATTTGTCTACAGCAAATCGACCTCAAAATGGTGCAGTAGCAGTTTTTGATATGGCTAATGATGGCACATTAAGTGTTGAAATGTTTAATGATACAAGTACTGTATTTTGAACGGTTAATGCGTTTAAAATATATCATGGGTTAGTTTCCTGGAAATTTACTTATTTGTTCAAACATGATTTGGTACAATAGCTTATAATAATAATATGCAAACACCGCGTGAGATTTTAAAAGAAGTATTTGGGTACGATGATTTTCGTGCAGGACAATTAGATATTATTGAAAAAGTGTTAGCCCATAAACATACATTGGCAATTATGCCAACTGGTGGTGGTAAATCGATCACGTATCAATTACCAGCACTGATGTTTGAGGGGTTGACTTTAGTTATTTCACCATTAATTTCTTTGATGAAAGACCAGGTTGATGGTCTTAATACGATGGGGATTGATGCAACTTTTCTCAATTCTACATTAACAGGACAAGAGCAGGCGCAGCGCATGTCAGATATTCGTGCGGGTCTCTATAAAATGTTGTATGTATCACCAGAGCGCTTGGAAATTCCAAGTTTTTTTGGTTTTATTCAACAGTTGCCAATTGATTTAGTTGCGATTGATGAAGCGCACGTCATGTCACAATGGGGGCATGATTTTCGACCTAGTTATTTAAATATTTTACCATTATTACATGAAATTCCTGGTTCTCCAGCTGTTTTAGGATTAACTGCAACAGCTACTGAACGTGTTCGTGAGAGCTTGCAGCAGTTACTTGATGTCTCTGACGAAGATACTGTGCTGACAGGTTTTGCTCGTGATAATCTTGCGCTTAAAATCATGCATTATGTTGACAAACGACGTTACGTGCAAGATTATTTACGTGAAAATAGTGAGCAAAGTGGTATTATTTATGCGGCTACACGTAAACAAGTTGATGAATTATATGAATTTTTACATAAAAAAGGGGTTAAAGTTGGTCGTTATCATGCAGGGTTACCTGAACATGAACGGCAAGCCATGCAGGAAGCATTCTTATATGATGATGTGCAGGTAATCGTCGCAACCAATGCTTTTGGTATGGGCATTAATAAGCCCAATGTGCGCTTTGTTATCCATTACTCTGTACCAGGAAATATCGAAGCCTATTATCAAGAAATTGGGCGCGCTGGACGTGATGGCTTGCCTGCTGAAGCTGTACTATTATATGCACCACAAGATATGCATTTACAAGAATTTTTTGTACAAAAATCTGGTGGTTCAGAAGAATATAAGCAAAATGAATATAATAAAATCCGAGAAATGAACGCATTTGCTAATACGCAAACTTGTTTACCACGCTATTTATTAGGATATTTTGGTGAAATCGTTGACCAAGATTGCAAGATGTGTTCGAACTGCTTAGATTCTCGCGAGATGGTTGATGTGACGACAGATACCCAAAAGGTCCTGGCCAATGTGATGCGTATGAATCAGAGCTTTGGTAAAACAATGGTTGCCAAAATATTAAAGGGTTCACATGATGCCACTGTGAAAAAGTATGATTATTTGACCCAATTACCCACATATGGCTTGATGAAAGCACATACATTGAAAGATTTAACGGCTTTTATTGATTTTCTAACGGCTGATGGTTACTTGAAAACAGCGGGTGGCGAGTTCCCAGTGCTTAAGGTGACAGAAATCGGTGCTCGTGTGCTTAAAGGACAATTGGTTGTGGAAAAACGACTGAATCGTTCTGTGGTGGCACAGCAAAAAGTAGTTACGTCTGCTGCCAAAGGGTTGAAATTATCTGATGATGATAATCAATTATTTGCTCGGTTGAAGGCAAAAAGGCTGGAATTGGCTCGAGAGGCAGGTATTCCACCGTTTCTTATTTTTTCGGATAAGACTTTGATGAATATGGCAATTCTCAGGCCAAAAACAGATGAAGAATTTTTGGCACTTTCTGGTGTTGGTGAAAAGAAGTTTGAAATCTATCATAACGACTTTGCTCATGTGCTTGCAGATGACTTACAAGTACGAGAATAGAGAAAACACTTGCTACTAGCTTGTTTATCTGGTATAGTAGTATCTGTTATGGAGAAGTACTCAAGCGGCTGAAGAGGCGCCCTTGCTAAGGGTGTAGACGTGTTAAAGCGTGCGAGGGTTCGAATCCCTTCTTCTCCATTCAGCATTTCATGGCGTTGCATAAGGTTGCAAAAACCTTAATGTAGCGCTTTTTCTTATGAAAAACGTTGCACTGTATTTCATAGCATTTCACACAAAAAGGTACTTTTTAGGTACTAAATTAAATCAAGCGAGTAAGCAATATAACGGCGTTTAAGCCGTTTTTTCTTTGCAGAAAAAGGAAATCTCCACCACATCAACAAGCATATATCATACATACAATGACGTTGCAGTGCCTATTAGTTGGTTTTTGATATCAATTGAAATGCGGTTGAAGAGGTGGTGTCTTTGGTGCTAGTCTCGCTTGCTTTACAAATGATAGCTTTAATTGCTAGTATTGTTCTTGATAATAAAGTTAAATTAGAGGTGAAAGATATGAGCTTTGAACAAGATATAAAAAAACTGCGTATGGGACAGGGGATGACGCAACAAGAATTGGCTGATCGGGTTCATGTTAGTCGTCAAACCGTTTCAACGTGGGAAACTGGGAAAAATTATCCTAGTTTAGATGTTTTACGTAGTTTAAGTCTCTTGTTTGACATATCTTTCGAAAAAATAATGTTTGGAGAAGAAGTAGATATGAAAGATAAACGGATAAGTGTTGCGGAATCAATTGACAAAGATGTGTCGTTGAAACAAAGATATAAAAAGGTAGCTATTATATTTGGCTCGATGTTATTATTGTTGATTGCTTGGGTTGTCACTTTAACAATTGGCTATCAAAAAGGAATTAATACAATTGACCGGTTGAATCCATTTTTGCAGTATCAAGTGGCGTACACTAAAATGCCTGACGACAAAGAAATTAATCCAAATAATCAAAAAAATCATGGGTATTGGACAAGGTGGTTTTCTGATAATGAAATGGGTACAGATTGGCATAAATTGACACTAACCACTGGCATGAATCCAGGTGTTAAAGATCCATACGTGATGGCTTATCATAAAGGTAGTTATGTCAAAGTAGCTAGAATTGTGCCAGGCAGTTCAGTTAGTCAGGTGATGAAAAGTAATGTATCTGCCGTTAACAGATTAGTATATTCAAAAAATAAGGAAAATTTAAGTTTAAACATGGGACCTACCAAGACATTGAAACATAAAATCCATTATTCTAGGGCAATTCAAGAATTAGTTGTGGAATAAGACCAGTTGAATGTCCTGAGCGTTGCTTATGTCCAGGCCACTAATAAAAAGCAAACGGCTACGCAAATACTTGCAGCTGAAGCAGTTATTTTCTGCGTGACTTTATAGTCATAGATAGCATTAATTAAACAAAAAATAGCAAATATATACAACCCAATTTTTGAAAAAATATGATTGCCTGTAAGAATCTGTGCGATTATAGTCAAAAGTAATAATATTAATCCGAAAATCATAAGCCAAATTGGCATTGCACTTGTTTTATTCATATGGTCATCCCCAATAATGCTTTTAACGTGGTTCAATGCACGTATGGTTAGTGTTAATTGATTGATTCTATTTAGTATAAAAATAATTATATCAAAGAAAGAAAATGATTGAAACTTTCTGAAAATTCATGGAAATAATTTTAACGAAATAATTATCTAAAAAGCCTCCGCTCATCTAAATAAGATGGGCGGAGGCTTTTTGTTATATCACATGATCAATGAAAATATTTTTCTGCCTGAGATTCTCTAAGCAGTCTGCAAGGTAGGTCTCGTTATGCTCAGGATAAAGCGGATGGGTAGGTACAATCGATTCTAATGTTGTGTAAGGTAGGGTATGTTTACCACGATACAGGGGCTCCAGCCACAATGGATCTGGTTGATAGTCGCGTGATAGCATTTCTGTTATCACAAGTTTGTGGTATTGATACAATTTTAAGGGTGAGTGGTCAAATACATAATTCACCGTAGCATGCGGTTTGCCCCAACCTTTACCACGTAGCGCACAGCATTCACGATGTTGTCCTAATAGCTGTTGTCTAGGCAACTGTTTGATTAGATTTTCATGCCATAAACGCATGGTTATTATTCTCCTCACGTAGGCTTGCGATAGGCCAACATTATTTTTTGTCTTTATTTATTTCTTCGAAATCGCCATCAAATATACTGTCATCAACTTTGCTTTGACGTGGTTGAATAAATTTTGAACGGATCCAGAATGCAAGTGAGATGAGGATGATGACACCAGCGATTGCCCAAAAGTTTTTGATAATAAAACTGAAAATTAGAATGAGTATGATGGCCAATATGAGCCTTGGAATAATGCCAAATGTACTTGCAAATAAAAGTGACACAAGATAAATGACCCATAAAACTGCAAATAATGCAAAGAAAAGTATACCGAACATGTAATGTACCTCCGTTTGTAATAGCGTAACACCTTGATTAATATCTAGTCAACCAATTCTATGTATTTGTATGAGATAAATTATAAAATAAAAACATCGAAAACATTTAAGTTTTCGATGTTTTGTACTGCTCCACTTGGATTCGAACCAAGGACCTGCGCATTAACAGTGCGTTATTCTACCACTGAACTATGGAGCAATAGTTAACTAATCAACTATTACAGTATACCAAGATTGGAAAAAAATGTCAATACTTATTTTTTAAGAAGATAATATTTTATTTTCTCTAGTGAATCTGTTAATTGTTCTGTACTGATGGTTAATGGAGGTAACAGACGTAAAGTGTTATTTCCTGCTGACAGTACAATAATATGTGCTTTTAGTAGTTCAGATACAACATCATTCACAGGGATATTTAATGTAATGCCGGCCATCATTCCTAGGCCACGGACTTCTTTTACTGTCGGAAGTTGCCGAAATTCATCTAACTTTAGCCAAAAATGTTTAATTTTATCATCAATATCATTAAGTACACCATCTAAGACGGTTAGCGTAGCACTGGCTGCTGCCATAGCTAGCGGATTACCACCAAATGTTGAGCCATGTGTGCCATAGGCTAATGCTGGGGCTAGTTCATTTTTGGCTAACATAGCACCCACAGGGATACCATTGGCTAGTCCTTTAGCACTTGTAAAAATATCTGGTTCAAATCCAAAATGCTCAAAAGCAAATTTTTTTCCAGTACGGCCCATGCCTGTTTGTACTTCATCGATAATCACTAAAATATGTTGTTGGTGGGCGAGGGCAATTAATTCATCAATGAATGCTTGTTCAGCTGGAATGACGCCGCCTTCACCTTGAACAAGTTCAAGCATAATCGCTGCGACGTCATCATTAAGTAGTGATTTGACACTATTAATATCGTTGAATTTGGCATATTCAAACCCAGTAAGCATAGGCATACCAGCATGGATACTATCTTGACCAGTAGCAGCCATAGCAGCATATGTCCGTCCATGGAAAGAGTTGGTAAAAGAAATAATCGTTGATTTACCAGTTGCGAGACGAGCTAATTTAATTGCTGCCTCGTTAGCCTCAGCACCTGAATTAGCAAAATAGGCGGTGTATATATCACCACCAAGTTTTTGTGCGACTGTTTCTTGCAACGGATTTTGATATAAATTAGGTACGTGCCAAAGATGGTGAGCTTGTTCGACAAGAGCTGATTCAACTTGTGGGTGACATGCACCGACATTGTAAACACCGATACCGCTGGATAAATCGCTATACGATTGGTTTTTATCGTCCACCCAAGTTGCATTATTGGCTTGGATAAAAGTTACTGGTGCACGATGATAATTTGGAAATAGTGGCATGAATATTCTCCCTGTAAAATATGATTATAAAGTGACAACCGTACCTGGTTGCGTTACGGTGTCAGTAATGTGAACATGATGAACCCCTAGCTGTACGGCATGAAGCGCACTATTGACTTTGGGAATCATACCACCAGTGATGATATGTGATTTTTTTAGTTCCAAGGCCATCTTTGGTGTTAGTTGTTGCAAAATATTGCCACTTACTTTGATACCAGAAACGTCTGTGAGTAAGTACAGTTTGTCAGCCTTTAAATATTTGGCAATCGCACTAGCAGCAGTATCAGCGTTGACATTTAACCATTGGCCTTCGTTGGTAATAGCTAATGGGGCAATGATTGGTATTAAATTTTGTTGCCACATTTTTTGAATGAGTTGGGTATTGACTTGGTGAATGGTGCCAACGTAGCCATAAGTGTCTTGATCTAACACATGGCCAGTTAATAGCTGATTGCTACCAGCATTGAGGCCAATAGCTGGTACACCATTTTGGCGGAAAGATTCAATCAGTGAGGGCTGTACTTGGCCAAGTAAGGCCATTTTAGTGATATCAATACCTTTTTGTGTGGTGAAACGGATACCATTAATTTTTTCTACTGGTTCATTGAGCTGTGACATGAGATCTGAAATGATGTTTCCACCACCATGGACAATGGCAATTTGATAGCCGAGTTTTTGCCAATGCTTGAGTGTATCAAAAAAAGCAGGTGTCAGTTGTGTTGTCGTTGAACCACCAATTTTAATAATCATTTTTTTAGTCATCATGCAAGCCTCCGTGTTTCTATATGTCTAATTATTGTTTATGTTGAGTACAAGGCATTGATTTTAACATAATCATAAGTGAGGTCAGAACCCCAAGCTTGACCAGAAGCTGAGCCATTATGCAAATCAATGTCAATTGCGATTTTTTTCTGTTCAAGGGCTTCTGTTATAGCTTCTTGATTAAAATCTGTTGGTGCACCGTCGGTCATGACGGGGATCGTATTAAGTGATATATCAATAATATCAGGATCAACGGTTACATCACTTGCGCCAATAGCAGCAATAATTCGTCCCCAGTTAGGATCCTTACCAAACATTGCTGTCTTCACTAACGAAGAGCCAACAACTTTTTTAGCTACCATACGTGCATCTAATGATGATTCGCTGTTTTTGACGGTCACGGCAAGCAGCTTAGTTGCACCTTCACCATCGCTGGCAATACCAATAGACAAGGCTGTGGTAACTGTATGTAACATTGTTTTAAAATGATCATAGGTTGATGATGCAGTTGTGATTTTGTCATGCCCAGCTTGTCCGTTAGCCATAACTAGCACGGTGTCGTTGGTACTCGTATCACCATCGATTGTAATCTGGTTGAAACTCGTTTCAACATCTTCGGATAAGGCTTTTTGAAGTAGGACAGGCGAGATACTAGCGTCTGTGGTAATGAAACCAAGCATAGTAGCCATATTTGGATGCAACATACCAGATCCTTTGGCAACACCACTCATTGTCACAGTATGACCATCAATTTGGCTTTGAATTGTAATTGATTTTTCAACGGTATCGGTTGTCATAATGGCATGTGCGAAAGCTTTTGAATCACCAGCGATATGGAGCTGATGTATGCCATTAACTACTTTATCAATGGGTAAAACTTGTCCAATAATACCAGTTGAAGCCACAGCAACGAGGTTAGGATCAATGTTGAGACTATCAGCTGCTGTCTGTTGCATTGTCTTAGCATGTTGATGACCAATTTTGCCAGTTACGGCATTAGCATTGCCAGAATTGACAATAATTGCTTGCAACAGACCATCTTTAATCGTTTCTTTATCAAGTTTTATGGGTGCTGCCTGTACTTGGTTGGTGGTAAATACGCCTGCTACCGCTGCAGGTACATCACTGAAAATCCAGCCAAGATCTTTTGATTTATGTTTTAGGCCAACATGTTGACCATCGGCGTGAAAACCGATGGGTTTTGCTATATTAGCACTATCTAACTGTGTTATTTTTGAAAGTAATTCTGTCATAGTTCTTCCTTGTAAGTTTTGTTTAGGCGTATTGTGCGATGAGTTCTAGACCAGTCGTTTCATCTAAATCAAATAAGTGGTTCATATTTTGAATAGCTTGACCTGCAGCACCTTTCACCATATTGTCGATGACACTAATGATTGTGAGGTATTTGGTGTCAGGATTGTATGTTAAGCCAATATCTGCAAAATTTGTGCCAATTACTTGTTTAATATTGGGTAATTGATCTTGCGTCATGACACGAATAAAAGGTTTATTTTGATAAGTATCTTCATATATTTTTTGTAGTGAGTCAGCCGATAACTCGCTATGGAGTTTGACATAGGCACTGACAAAGATACCGCGATTAATGGGAAGTAACGATGTCGTAAATTGAATATGGTTAATATTTGGTTGCCACTGCTTCAACTGTTGCGTGATTTCGGGGATGTGTTGGTGATGGTTTGCTTTATACATTGTGAAATTTTCATTAACATTGATAAAGTGGCTACTGGTTGTCAATGATTTACCAGCACCAGACATACCGCTTTTGGCATCGATAATGATATTTTCTTCATCCAACAAACCTTGCTGAGCGAGAGGCGCTAAAGCAAGCAATGTTGCTGTCGCATAACAGCCAGGATTAGCAATATAGTGGCTATCATTTTGATAAAAATCAGCTAAGCTATATTTAGCTTGGTCAAGTAAGTGTTGTGGGGCTGGTGTTTTCTTGTACCAAGTGGCATATTCAGATGCATTGAGTCGGAAATCTCCGGATAGATCAATGACTGGAAAATTAGCTTCAATGAATGGTTGCGCCATATCTTTGCTGACGCCACTAGAAGTAGAGAAGAATACGACATCAGCAGATTGCATAATATGCAAAGGGTCAACTGGTATTGGTGTTAAATTATACATTGATTTAAGATGAGGATATGTTGTACTAATCTCTTCTGCATGATCTGACGTATTGTGAATTGATACAACATGAACAGCAGGATGATTGTACAATAATCGCAGCAATTCAAGACCACCATAACCTGTAATACCAATAATGGCAACATTAATTATTTTTTTGTTCATGCTGGTTCTCCTCGTTCATATGATGTTATAAATATTAAACTCTTGTGCATTAAAATACAATTAATATGCATTATTAACATGAATATTAGTAAATTAATGTATATAAATACATTAATTTACTAACTTGTAAAACGAGGTAGTTGATGTTAAACTATTTTTGATAGCTATATTGTTTTACAAGTTAGGAGGCGACATGTGTCAAAATTGAATACGCAACTATTAAAAGGCACATTAGAGGGTGCCATGTTACTCATCATTTCTCGTGAAGAATTGTATGGGTATGTCTTAAACCAAAGGTTACAGGAATCGGGATTTGATACGGTATCTGATGGCACAATCTATCCCGCGTTACAAAAATTACAACGCGAAGGATATATTGTCGGTGAAATGAGAAAATCACCCGAAGGACCAGCACGAAAATATTTTAAAATAACAGCTGAAGGTAGAATATATTTGCAGTTATTTATTGAAACGTGGTCGCGATTAAAGCAAAATATGGAGGGATTAATTGATGAGAATCAAAGACGTTATTGGGGAAAATAATGAGTTACAAAAGTAGCTGAACATGATTAATACTGCGTATTATGAACAAGTTGTTATTTATGGACGTATGCAAGGAGCGTTAAAGTCAGATCAGTTGGTGGAAACCATGTTATTAGATATTTTACGAGATATATTGGATGCACAGCGTAATGGCCATGATGCGAAAGTTATTTTTGGGGATGCACATGATTTGGTTGTTAATACCTTATTAGAAATACCTGATATGAATTTGTTTACCCTATTAAAACAATATTGGTTAGCAGTAATGGCTTTTATGTTATTAAGTTTGAGTGAACCTATTTTTAATGTATTGAGGGGCCATGTTTTTTATGGCGGAAAGCTGGTTATGAGTTTTATGATATCAGCCATTGTATTAGCAATATTACATCATTACCGTGAGTTCATTGCTACAGTGATTATACGTACTGATCGACGTATTGTTTATTTTGGATTAGCTGGTGTGGTTGCTCATATGTTTATTCTAACGTGGGCAATAAACCTAGTAAAAAATGTTTGGGTAATTCATTTTTAGATCAGAAAAAAACACTTCCGAAGAAGTGTTAGGCACGTGCAGGCAATTCTACCATTGCAATGGATAAAACATGACCATTACTTTTTGTACGTAATTCATTCAAGAAGAAACCGTCTTGAATGTTAAGTTTAGTATCGAGTGCAAATACAGTCAGTGTGTAGTTGTGCGTTTTGTCTGGTGGCATAGGGCCAATGTAAGCCTGATTAATGTCAGGATTGGCTGTTTCGTTTGTTGTTTGTACCATGTGCCAAGTAGAATTAGTACCAGATACGGCATGGCCACTGGCTCGCAAATTTTCTGGAATATTGGCGACAGGTAAATTAGCTGCTAACCAGTGAATCCAAGGAAAACCAGTCACTGGTACTGCATCGTAGTCAATGAGGCTCACTGATAATGATTGAGTTCCTGCCGGAATATCTGTGATTATTACTGGAAAATTAACCGTTGGCATATCATTTGTACGATAATCAATTGGTGCATATTTGGCATATTTATCAGGCAGTAGGTCATTATCTAATTCAACATGAAGTTCCATAATTATTCTCCTATCAAATCTTTCTTTGTTTGTGCAAGGTGTGCGCGCACATCGATTGTCATTTCTTTATTATAAACACGAATGGCCTTGATGGCGGTAATAATAGCTTCAGTCCGTTGATCAATGTCAGTTATGGCGCTAATTTGTTGTGTGGTAGCTACCTCAAAACGGTCGATAAATGCTTTCTGCAGGGCAGGCGCGTTGGCACGTAATGTTTCGGCCGCCGCTACCTGTTCATTATTCTCTAAGTCAGCAATCGCTTGATGATAACCTTTGAAAAACACATTAGGGTCTGTTGTGTTTTCCCAAGTAATTGGTTCATCTTCAATAGGTGATGCCTTTTTTGTCACAGTAGTTTTTGGCTTTTTTTTAAATAAATGAAATAGCGACATGCTTTTCACCTTTCTTGAAAAATATTTATAACTTTATTGTACCGAACATTTGTTTTATTTGGTACAATAAATTTAACTTTTAAAACTGAGGAAAATCATGGCAGCACGTAAAACAGTATTTAATGACAAGCAACGTATTTTGCGATTATATTCAGCATTAATTAGCCGACGTGCGTTATCAATTGAAGAAATAGAAGATATGTTTTTTATCGGACGCAAAACAGTGCAGCGTGATATTTCAGAAATTCGTACTTTTTTGCATGACTTACAGGTCGGTGAACCAGTGCAATCAGAAATTATTTATGATCGTAACTCAAAAAAATATCGACTAACCGAGATGGAAAACCTATTTCATGTATTTAATAAGATTAATCAAATTGACGAAGATGGGCGTTAGAATTATTTGAAAGCTGATTTTTAGTAACTTCACTAATAACGGTTTATACTATAGGTAATGTAAGCGCTAAGCAAGTTTGTGCTTAGCGCAAATTCTTAGTATGCCATTAGGAGGTTAGTTAATGACAAGTCAATATGATTACGATGTTTTATATCTTGGTAGTGGGCATGGCACATTTGATGGGGCAATGCCACTAGCACAGTCAGGCGCTAAAGTAGGTGTTATCGAAGCTGATATGATTGGTGGGACGTGTCCTAATTATGGTTGTAATGCCAAAATCACGCTCGATGCACCAGTGGAATTGACACGAACAGCAGAACGATTATCTGGGATTGTTGAAGGAAACCTGACCATTAATTGGACTCAAAATGAGGCACATAAAGAAGCGGTCATCAAAGAATTACCAGATATGATTGGTGGCTTATTAAATGATTCAGGGATCGATGTGATTCACGGACATGGTATGTTTGAAGATAATCATACAATTACTGTTGATGGTCGGTCAATAACTGCTGATAAAATTGTCATTTCGACTGGGCTACGACCACATCGCCTTGATATTCCGGGCGCTGATTTGGCTCATGATAGTCGTGATTTTATGGATTTGACTACTTTGCCTAAAAAAATAGTTATTATCGGATCCGGTTACATTAGTATGGAATTTGCAACAATTGCTAACGCAGCAGGTGCTGATATCACGGTGTTAATGCATGGTGAACGAGTATTACGACAATTTTATGCACCGTACGTTGATAAGGTTGTGACTGACTTAAAGCATCGTGGGGTTAAATTTATTTCAAATGCTGATGTTACAGCGTTTGAACAAGATGGTAAACAAATTCAAGTAAAATATAGTGATGATCAGTTGTTGACAGTTGATTGGGTGTTAGATGCTTCGGGTCGGATACCAAATGTTGACAATATTGGGTTAGAAAAAATCGGTTTGAAGTACAATGACTCAGGTGTTGTTGTAAATGATCATTTACAGACAAATATTGATAATATTTATGCATCAGGAGATGTCATTGATAAAACACAACCCAAATTGACCCCAACAGCAATCTTTGAATCAACGTATCTTTTCAAACAGTTTTCTGGTCAAACAACAGCACCAATTCAGTATCCTGTTGTGCCTTCAGTTGTCTTTACCTCACCAAGAATCGCACAGGCGGGCATGTTGGCGCAAGATGCGGAACACAATGGTTATACTGTGCAGCAAACAGATTTAACAAAAGATTGGTATCGTCAAGTAGACAATGAAGCAATCGCAGATAACACATTAATTTTTGATCAACAACATCATTTGATTGGTGTTACCGAAGTCAGTGAGCAAGCTGAAAATGTCGTTAATTCCTTGTTGCCAGCGATCGAATTTAAATTTGGATCGGCTGAAATTGAACGACTAATTCACTTATTCCCATCAATAGGTGCCGCAACATGGGCACAATTATGAAGATGGGTGGCTAATAAAAAGAATATTGTAGCTAGGATTTTTTAGAAATAGTTAGCAGTTTATTAGCGCGGCGTAGGCCGCGTTTTTTTATGTGATGAATTGAAATGCAAGTGGTAATTTTAGATCTACTTTTATTGGTGCTTTAATGATATGTTATTTGCCTTTGACGGCTATTTTTTAAACTAAGCTGTCCTAAATAAAATAACTATTGACAAATTTATTAACTTTATTTATACTAACAATATTAATATAAATAAAGTTAATAAAAAGGACAGCGATTATGAAAACAAAATATTTAACGACCTTATTTGTACTGGGTATCTTTATTTGCATGCTAGATACAACCATTATGAATGTGAGTTTACCAAATATTAGTGAGCATCTGCATGTTGGGCTTGATGAATTATCATGGGCATTGAATGTGTATCTCATTTTATTTGCGGCATTAACGATACCGTTAACCAGATTAGCAGAAGTACTTGGTAGTCATCGCTGGTTTTTAATTGGCGTGGCATTATTTGGTACTGGTTCAGTCATTTCGGCCTGTGCATTTGGCTTAAATATTTTACTTGTTGGTCGAGCAATACAGAGTATTGGTGCGGCACTGGTATTTCCGTTATCCATGACATTAGGGATTAGCCTAGTACCCGTTTCTCGCCGAACAGGGATGATTGCCATTTTGGGAATTACGCAAGGCATTTCGGCTGCCCTTGGCCCTACTGTTGGTGGTGTTGTGACACAATTTTTGGGTTGGCGCTGGATATTTTTGATCAATGTTCCTTTAACCGTGATTATGATTGTACTTGGTTTGGCTAATTTAAAAATTAAAAATGAGGTACAACATCGACAACCATTGGATGTACTGGGGGCAGTATTTAGTATTGTCTTTCTATCTACGTTATCGTTAGGCATGATGCAAGGACGTGTCTGGGGTTGGTATTCATGGCTAACCATATCGTGTTTTGCTATCAGCGTGATAACTTTTATCTGTTTCTTGGTAACTGAACGACGTAGCAGCAATCCAATGGTACCCTTAGAACTATTTAATAATCGTACATTTACAATTGCATCACTTATTATTGTGTTGAGTAATTTATTTTTAGCTGCGACTACTGTTATCCTGCCTAATTATTTTATAAATATTCAAGGATATGATGATTTGCGTGCCTCCTTGCTTATTGCACCTATATCATTTGCTATTTTCGTGGTATCACCAATATCCGGTTTTGCAAGAGATCACATTAGAAGTAGTTGGTTGCTCATGATGGGATTTGCATTTATGGCCGCTGGTTTTGCTTGGTTGGCATATGGTGCGTTAGCATATCAGTGGTCTGCTATGGTTGCAGGATTAATAGTTGGTATTGGATATGGCTTAATTACTGGCCCCATTCTTGTGATTGCAGCTGGTAGTTTTCAAGATAAATTGCTCACAGCCTCTCAAAGTGTAACTGGTGTCTTACGGCAAGTTGGGACAATGCTATCAGTGGCTATTTTTGTGACAGGGTTATATGTGAACTTAGATGTTGCTAGAAAACAATCAGCAGATTATGCATATCAAAAGATAGAGAAGACACAAATGCCAGAGCCACAGAAAAAAGTTGTCATACAAAAAATTGATAAGAATATGAATAAATCTCAGTTTGAACCAACAAATACGAAGCAATTGCCTGAAGCTTTAGCCAATAGTGTTTCAGATATTGAACAGCATGTGGTTGTTGGATTAAGACATGGTTTTGAAAAACTGTATATTTTCTCATTGCCATTTATCTTACTAGGTGTTGTTGTGAGTGCATTTTTGAAGGATAAAAAATTCTAATTGATGTATGTTATATTAACGTAGTGTATAATGTTAGGTAACATACAAATTGGAGGCCATCATTGTGACAATGAAAGGCAAAGAGATCATTTTAGGTATTTTACAAGATGGTCCGCATACTGGTTACGAAATCAATGACATTTTTCAAACGCGATTGAACCATTTTTTTGATGGTACCTTTGGGATGATTTATCCAACATTGAAGAAACTAGAAATTGAGGGATTAGTCAGTAAAGAGCAAGTTGCACAGACAGACAAACCAAATAAAAATGTTTATTCTATTACACCAGCGGGAGAAAAAGTTTTTTCAGTAGCACTTTTAAAACCAACTTCTGATGAAGTACTGAAATCTGATTTTCTAATGAGATTGTATTTTAGTGAACAGTTACCAGAAGAACAAGTGATAGCCTTTATTAAGGAAGAAATTGCTCGGAAGTCGGCTAAATTAGTTAATTTAAAAGAGCAATTAAATCAATGGGTGGGCAGTGGTATGACGACCACTCAAAAAATTGCGTTTAATTATGGGATTGCTTACTATAAGTCAACCTTGGCCGTGCTAAATGATACCTTAGCACAGTACAAAAATGGGACAGAATAGGTGTTTACGATGACAGAACAAGCATTGTATCATACTGAAGTTGAAAATACTGATGGTTTAATAGGGCATGTCAAGACAATTACTAGTCATGATCTCGATGTTGTGACTAGTGGGCCACTGAGTGACCAAGCAGGCACGAACCCAGAACAGTTATTAGCTGCATCTTTCTCAACTTGTTTAAATGCGACAATTGAAGCAGAAGAGAAGCGTCGTCAACTGACACATCAGAGCATTGTACGTGTCGCAATTGATATGATTCGAGATACGGAAGGATTTCAGTTTATCGTGCATGTTCAGGTAAAAATACCACATGTGAGTGCTCAAGAAGCAGAAGAAATTTTGTCAATTGCCGAGCGTCGTTGTCCTGTTTCAAAATTACTAATGGGTAACGATAATGTGAGTATTTCTTTAGTTGATAGTCTAAATTAAAGTACAATTCAGTTATTTTAGTAAATCAAAAAGCTGTTGGTTAACCACCAGCAGCTTTTTGATTAGGATGATGTTTCAATTGCTATTATCTTACTAATAGTTAGTTAAGGTTGCTTTAATCTTACATGTGTATAATTAAAAGGCGATACTAAACAATAACTATAGGAGGATGCGAGGTGAAATTTTCAAGAATAATTAAACTAGCACTATTATTAGGGATTGTGATTTACTTAGTTTATAATCCGAGTAAAATAACAGAAGGCCAAATTTGGCTCAATAATAAAATTCAGCAATGGCAGGTACTTTTAGATTCACCTGGTGAACCGAAAGATAGCACATCAAGTTATACTAGCTCAACAACCACAAGCCATGATGTGACACATTTAGACGGTGCTATATGGCCAAAAAAAACATTAAAAGTCTATTTTGATGTTTCTGAAAGTAGTATGCCGTTATACTCAGTAGCTTGGCATCAAGCTTTTGATAATTGGAATGCAGTAAAAGTGCTGACATTGGTGAAGGTTACTGAGAGAAATCAGGCTGATATTGTGTTAACAACTGAAAATCGTAGTGACACATCACAGGCTGGTGTGTCAGAAAATCAATTTTTAGTTAACCCAGTAACAGGAAAAAAAGTGATGACATCAGTTGTGACTAAATTAAATACATATTATCTAGATCGGTATTCGGAAACCAGAAAAGTTAACACGGCTGAACATGAATTAGGGCATGCCCTTGGATTAGATCATGTATCCGATCGCGTGTCTGTTATGCAAGCGCAAGGCTCTGAGTATGGCATCCAAAAAGTTGATATTGACCGACTTAAAGCACTCTATAATGATTAAAAAGGCAACTATATCATATAGCTGCCTTTTTGATTGTCATGATTTAATTATTTGTCATTTGGTCAAAATCATCGACCATATCCTTTGGTCCAACAACAGATAGAATGTCTTTATCATGGATACGATAACTGGCTTTAGGTGCAACAAGAACTTCACCTTCATGCCGAACGGCGATGACATTCAAGCCGAATTTTTTATGAATATTAAGTTCAGAAATTGTTTTACCAGCAAATTGTGGATTAACGACTTGCACTTCAGCCATAGAATACTCATCTGATAGTTCGATGAAATTCAACATATTTGGCGCCAAGAGTTTTCGTCCGACACGTTCACCCATTTCACGTTCGGGCTGCACGACTAAATCAGCACCGATTTTTGTGAGCACACGGAGATGTATTTTGTTTTCGGCTTTGGCAATCACATTTTTGGCACCAAGATCTTTAGCATTAATTGTCGCTAAAATGCTTGCTTGCATGTTGTGACCAATGGCAATTACCACATGGTCAAAGCTACCAATGTCTAGCTTTCTAAGGACATCATCTTCTTGGGCATCAGCAATAACAACCTGTGTCGCAATATCTCGGTAGTCATTGACATTTTCCTCATTTATATCAATACCTAGGACATCTTGTCCGTTAGCAACAAGAGTTTCTAGTAGGGCACCACCGAAACGGCCGAGTCCAATAATAGCATATGTCTGTTTCATGATAGTTTGATGTCACCTGGTCTTTTAATAACTCAGTGACATGTAGCTCCTTTCAAAATAGATTAGCCAATAATAACAGATTCTTCGGGATATTTATAGGGGGCATGGTCGCTGTGGACATTTAATACTGAAAACATAACAGTATAGATACCTACACGGCCAATAAACATAGTCAACATAATGACGATTTGCCCAAAAATATTTAAATGTGGTGTTAGCCCTAAAGTTAATCCTGCGGTAGCAAATGCGCTAACGACTTCAAATATAATATATTCGAGCCCAAATTTAGAATCCGTACCTTGCGTTAACATGAGTAAAAAGGACAGGATGCCAAGAAAAACTAATGAAACAAAAACAAGCAATAAGGAACGAGTGATGTTTTCTTGTGTGAGTCGACGATGGGCAAAAGTCACGTTAGTTTTGCCACGTAGCGCAGCTGTTGTTTTTAATAGTAGTACACCCAGTGTAGTTGTCTTGATCCCGCCCGCTGTTGAACCAGGTGTGCCACCGACATACATCAGCATAATTGTGAGCAGGATAGTAGCTGGAGCCATTTGGCTAAAACTAAATTGTGTAAAACCAGCTGTACGGTACGATATAGACATAAACAAAGTATTCGCAACACGATTTAATGGTGAAACATCAGAAGCAATAGCTAAATTTTTTTCAGTTAATTCAAAGAGCAACCAGCCACCCAAAATTAAACTACCAGTCATAACGAGTGCAAGTTTGGAGTGTAATGTGAGCCGACGAGTATGACGATAGACTAATAGATCTCGCCATACAAGGAAGCCAAGAGAGCCAGCAACCACCAAACCAGCAAGGATAAATAAAATCCAAGGTTGGTTAATATAGGCATTACTACCATGCGGTAAAATAGTAAATCCGGCATTTCCAAAGGCTGAAATAGCGTGAAAAACTGCATAAAATGCGCCACGTTTGATGCCAAATTCAGTTATAAAAAAGGGCGATAAGAGTAGTGCACCAACAATTTGAATAATAACGGATAATTTAATCACGTAACCAAATACGACACGAGTATCGTACAAACTCTCTAAACTATATACTTCTTGTACCATCATTTTGCTACGCAAATCCATTTGTCGTCGTGTTGCTGTGAAGAGTAAAACAGAAAACGACATGAAGCCCAGCGCGCCTATTTCAATTAAGATCATAATGACAATTTGACCAAATACAGTCCAATGGGTTGTTGTATCGACGACCGTTAACCCGGTGACTGAAGCTGCTGAAGTGGCAGTGAATAGTGCGTCCATGAAACTATGGCTAGCTGAGCCATTATAACTAAATGGCAACATAAGTAACAAGGCACCAAATGAAATGACAGTTAAAAATCCAAGCGTTAAGCGTTGGGGCATAGAAATACGCGACCAAAAGGTATGGCGCTGGGATTGATTATGAAATTTTTTCATCTCCGCTGGTGTAGGGAGTTCAATTTTCCGTGACATAGTGAGATTAGTATTACCTTCTAAATGTATGTAGATTACCTATTATAACGTTCTTTGTTACATTATACACTGTATAAAATTGAAGTGTATGAGGTAGTCATTCATATTGGCAGAGTATATTTTTTGCTGTTGAGACTGTCGTGATTTAATCTGAGAATTCAATTATAAAATCGCTTGTCACTCTGTTTTATTTGTATGCTCTATTAAGATAACATACTAACTATATAATTATACAAATTATGGATAAAATTTATATAGTACAGTATTAGATAGCCTCCAATTTACGAGATAATTTAAAGTAGTAGAATAACTGATGAGATTTTAGGAGATTATACATCTGGATTTTGCGAATCATGTTATAATATAATATAAAGGAAAATCCGCGAACAGCCTTGTCCGCGGATTTTTTTGAAATTCAAACGAAAGAAGCAAAGAACATATGACCGAATCAACACCAGTCATTGAGATGCGACATATCGTCAAGAAATTCGGCGATTTTGCAGCCAATGATGACATTAATTTGCAAGTCCAACAAGGTGAAATTCACGCGTTACTTGGTGAGAACGGTGCTGGAAAATCTACTTTGATGAATATTTTAACGGGGTTACTACAACCAACCTCAGGAGATATTTTGATTAATGGAAAAGCCGTACAAGTTGATTCACCATCTAAGTCAGACGCTTTGGGCATCGGCATGGTTCATCAACATTTTATGTTGATTGATGCTTTTACCGTAACAGAAAATATTATTTTAGGATCTGAAGTCACCAAAGGGTTGTCATTAGATACTAAGACAGCAGCATTAAAAATTCAGCAATTGTCTGAACGGTATGGCTTACAAGTTGACCCTTACGCTAAAATTTCAGATATTTCTGTTGGACAACAACAACGTGTCGAAATTTTAAAGACATTATATCGTGGTGCTGACATTTTGATTTTTGATGAGCCAACGGCTGTTTTGACACCACAAGAAATTGACGAATTAATTACTATTTTGCATAATTTGGCAAAAGAAGGTAAATCAATTGTTTTAATTACTCACAAATTGGATGAAATCCGAGCAGCAGCTGATACTGTTACAGTGATTCGCTCTGGAAAATCAATCGATACTTTCCCTGTTGCTGGGGTATCATCACAAGCACTTGCTGATTTAATGGTTGGTCGCGAGGTGAGCTTTAAAACAGAAAAAGCCGATGCTGTGACAGGTAATACAATACTCAACATTAAGAATCTTGAAGTTCAAGATTCACGAGGTATCGCTGCTGTCAAAGATTTCTCGCTAACAGTGAAAGCGGGTGAAATCGTTGGTATTGCCGGTATTGATGGTAATGGTCAAACACAGTTAATTCAAGGTATTACCGGACTAACAAAAATACAAGCCGGTTCAGTTGTGCTTCAAGGTAAGGATATTACCAATAAAAAGCCGCGACAAATCACAGAAGCAGGTGTTGGTCATATTCCGGAAGATCGTTTACGTTTTGGGATGGAAATTGACATGACCTTGTCTGAAAATTTGGCATTGCAAACATACTATAAATCACCTATTTCAAAAGGTGGGGTATTGCAACAAGCTGAAATGGATAAGCTGGCTAACAAGTTGGTTTCAGAATTCGACGTTCGTGCAGCAGGCATTGATGTGCTTGCTGGCTCGATGTCTGGTGGAAACCAGCAAAAAGCAGTTATTGCGCGTGAACTTAATCGTGATAATGAACTAGTCATTGCTGCCCAACCAACACGTGGTTTAGATGTTGGGGCCATTGAATATATTCATCATAGACTCATTAAACAGCGCGATGCGGGTAAGGCAGTGTTGGTAGTTAGTTTTGAACTTGATGAGATATTGAATTTATCTGATCGTATTGCAGTGATTAATGCCGGTCAAATTGTTGGTATTGTTAATGCTAAAGATACTAATAAACAAGAGTTAGGTTTGTTGATGACGGGGATGAGCTTAGCCGATGCTCGCGCAGCACTTAAAGAAGAGGTAGATGCGTAATGACTGTACAAAAAAACTCATTATCTATTGCGCTATTTTCAATCCTTTTTGGATTAATAGTGGGCGCTATTATCATGTTAGTATTTGGTTATAATCCAATTTCGGGTTATGTCGCATTAATCGGTTCGGCTTTTGGTTCTATGCAAAATATTGGTGGTGTCTTTACACAAATGACACCACTGATATTGACGGCGTTAGGCTTTACTATCGCGCAAACGGCAGGATTTTTCAACATTGGTTTATCTGGTCAAGCTTTGGCTGGTTGGGTTGGCTCGGTTTGGTATGCATTAAGTTTTCCAGACATGCCAGCTTATCTCATGATACCTAGTGTCTTGATTCTAGGTACGGCTTTAGGTGGTCTAGCAGGTGCTATTCCAGGTTGGTTACGCGCACAATTTGGTGCTAGTGAAGTGATTGTCACTATTATGATGAACTATATCTTATTATTCTTAGGTAATGATATTTTACAAAATACCATGTCGAAGACGATTAAGGAATCTGCTGAAACAACTAAGCAAGTTGGCTCTAATGCTTCATTGCAGGTCAAGTGGTTAACGGATATTACGCAAGGATCAAGTATTTCTACTGGTATTTTTATTGCTTTCATTATGACTATTGTTGTTTGGTTTATTATGACAAAAACAACACTTGGCTTTGAAATTCGCTCCGTGGGGTTAAACCCAGATGCAGCTCGATATGCTGGTATGTCAGCCAAAAGAAACGCAGTGATTGCTATGACGATGTCTGGTGGTTTGGCTGGTTTAGCTGGAACCATCGAAGGCTTAGGTAATTACTTGAACTTCTTCACACAAAACGGTTCACCGGCTATTGGTTTTGACGGGATGGCTGTTGCCTTGTTAGGTGGTGGTTCATACCTCGGTGTACTTGGTGCTGCCGCAATTTTCTCCGTGTTAAAAATTGGTGGATTAGGTATGCCAATGACATCAGGGGTTCCTTTTGAATTAGTTGACATCGTGACAGCATCCATTATTTTCTTTGTTGGTGCACGTTACTTAATTATGGTCATGCAGGCACGCGTGAGTGCCATGGATGAAAAAGCTGCGGTTGCTACAGCGAATAAGAAAGCTGCGAATACAACATCCAAAAAAGACAATAGTCATCAGAAAGGCGGTGAATAAGATGTCATTAATGGCAATGTTATCACTTGTTATATCTAGTACATTGGTTTATTCGGCACCACTGATATTTACGTCGATTGGTGGCACGTTTTCTGAACGTTCCGGTGTTGTTAACGTTGGTTTAGAAGGTATCATGGGGATGGGCGCCTTTGCATCTGTTGTGTTTAATTTAACTTTTGCTGATCAATTTGGTGCTGCAACACCATGGTTAAGCCTACTTGCTGGTGCCGTCGTTGGGCTAGTATTCTCACTTTTACATGCTGTGGCGACTGTGACCTTACGTGCTGATCATATTATTTCGGGTACTGTTATTAATTTAATGGCACCTGCGTTGGGTGTGTTCTTAATCAAAGTCTTATACGGGAAGGGACAGACAGAACCAATTACCCAAGATTTTGGTTATACCACTGTACCTGGATTATCGAAAA
The DNA here is from genome assembly GCF_014207505.1 of Leuconostoc carnosum. Classification (GTDB taxonomy): domain Bacteria; phylum Bacillota; class Bacilli; order Lactobacillales; family Lactobacillaceae; genus Leuconostoc; species Leuconostoc carnosum. Next base: position 84,086 of record NZ_JACHGL010000006.1, on the reverse strand, counting down.
TTCCTGTACTTGGACAATTATTTTTTGAAAAAACATCAGGCCCAGCTTGGTTAGCCATTCTAGTAGCGGTGGCTTCATGGTATATTATTTTCAAAACAAAGTTTGGTTTGCGCTTACGTTCTGTTGGTGAAAATCCACAAGCGGCAGATACTTTAGGCTTAAATGTTGCGCGTCTACGTTATTCTGGTGTTATGCTTTCTGGCTTACTCGGTGGTATCGGTGGCGCAGTTGTTGCGCAATCAATTTCCCTGAATTATTCCGCTAGCACGATTGTAGGACAAGGATTTATGGCAATGGCGGCAATGATTTTTGGCCGTTGGAATCCAATTGGCGCGCTAGGCGCTTCATTATTCTTTGGTCTATCACAGTCGCTTGCAGTGATTGGTGCACAGTTACCAGGTTTGAATAATGTACCATCAATTTGGTTGCAAATTGCACCATATGTATTCACTATTATTGTTCTTGTGTTCTTCTTTGGTAAGACAAAAGCACCTAAGGCTGATGGTGTGAATTATATTAAAGCAGCTTAGCGAGTATTTGTAAAAAAAAACGAATCATATGATTCGTTTTTTTAGTGGTTACAAATAAGCTTTTGTATTTTCAGCGATAGCATCAGCTGATTTCTGTAATAAAGCTTTTTCATCATCAGTTAATGGTAAATCAAACTCGGCTGATATACCATTACGGCCAATTACAGCAGGCGTTGAGATGTAACCATTGAAACGATCATCGTAATGTGAAACGATGGCTTCTTTGTGTGCGTCAGACAATACTAGCTGAGCTAATGATACAGCAGCATGAGCAATTGCAAAGTTCGTATATTTTTTACCATCAAAGACAGTAAAACCACCAATACGTGCTGCTTCAGCAACCTGATCTAAATCAAGATTGTAATATGAAACTAAATCTTCGGCCGTCTTACCAAGGATATTAACGGTAGACCAAGCGGCAAATTGTGAATTACCGTGCTCGCCCAACATATAGCCATTAATACTACGAGGGTCAACATGCAGGGCATCACCAAGTGCGCGCTTTAAACGCGCAGTATCCAAGTAAGTGCCTGTACCAAAAACTTGATTTGCCGGTAGACCAGTGGCTTTTTGGTAGATACCTGTAATAACATCGACAGGATTAGAAATAACAATTAAGACACCATTGAAACCGACATATTGCAAATCAGCACCAACCTGTTGCACTTCAGGTGTGTTCGCTTTTAATTCAGTAAAGCGATCACCACCAGGTTCGATTAATTCAATATGCCCAAGTGCAGAAATAACAACTTCAGCATCTGATAAATCTTTGGCCGTACCAGCATGAACATAAACGTGATGATTAAGTAAACTAGCTGCATCACGAAAATCGAGTTCTTCCGCTGCTAATTTATTTGGATTCTTGTCAACTAAAACAAGTTCATCTGCTAAACCTTGCGCGATAATGATATGTGCGACAGTTGCACCAACGTGTCCAATACCAACAATACCTATTTTTCTCATGTGAGTACCTCATTAATATATTATGTGTTATAAATTAGATTATACACATATTTAGACAGAATTAAAACCGCAGTCATGTTTCACGTGAAAATGACTACGGTTTTATAGATTTATGAGCAATACGCAGGTATGTCAGCTAAACGGAATGCAGTTGTGGCTATGGCTATTTCTGGTGGTTTGGTCGTTGCCTTATTTTTGTACTCAAAGGATAATACATCGCAAGTATGAACACTAGCTGTCGACTTATATAAAGATCAAAACTAACCACGTATCATGACGCACTATGAAGGATCAAGATATTGTTGCGTGTGACAACAATTAAATCTTGACTGATCACGTGATTGCAAATTGCATAGTATATTTTATAATATGCTTTGATTTGATAAAAAATTAAGTTCTTATTGACAGGTTTTATATTAACCTGTAATATTATATTTTTAGTGAATAGAGTGACAAAACTTTGTTTAACTACAATGGGTGCCACAGTATTGGCTACAGGATTTTTATTAACATCACCAAATGTTAATGTATCAGCAGAAAATATTTATACTGGTCATCAAGAATTTAGATGGAATAGCCCGACTGATTGGAGCTATAACCAGCAAAAATGGGCAACATCAGCATATAAATTATATGCGACAAAAATGTCCGTGCCATCTTATAAAGCCACAGCTTGGGGGCATTCTTATCTAGCTGGTCGTACCGGTAACGCTAATGTTTCTGAAGGGCGAAGCTATGTTGTCAGGCCATACAGCAATGTATATCTTTATAATAAATTAGTTGAGTGGTATGGAACTGGTAATAATGCGTTTATTAACGCATATTCTCAAAACAACGGCAGTGCCGATGGTAGTTGGTACGCGGATTAATTCAAAAGGATCTGTGAATTCCATTCATGGATTTTTTTTATGGCTAATAATAAGACACATATGGGGGAAATAAGATGAGTTTTTGGGTACATCGATTCAAATTAAAACAGTATTTTATTGGTATCATGATTGCCATGGCTATTGTTATTTTTCACGCTGGTTCAACAATTTTAAATAACTGGTCATTTTTAGATCAGTCACCTTTTTTATTTACACCATTTACAAAATGGATTTCAATTGATTCCGGGCCATTAACACTGCTCTTATTTTTGAGTTTGCCACTATTGTGTTGTTTATCAGGGAGCCAAATATATATTGATGATGTTGAATCTGGTTTTATTTGGCATGTTGTTCAAAAAAAACCATTAAGAAAATATATATTAAATATTGAGATGATTTCTTTTTTTAGTGGATTTGTAACGGTTTTTATACCATTATTAATAAACTATGCTATTTTGTGGTTTTTTTTACCGTACCTATTGCCAAATTTAATTATTAACGAAAATTTAACAGTGTTAAACACAACGTCTTTTTTTGCTAATACATATTACACCAATCCATTATTGTTTATAGTTTTTTACATGCTACTACCGTCATTTTTTGGTGGAATATACGCTTTATTTTCGACTATGATTGCTTGCTTTACGGGGAAAAAATTTTTGAGTGTAACGGCCAGTTTTCTATTTGTATCTGTATTATCTGTTATATCAGGAATTTTGCCCAATATATTTTATGCGCCAAACTTAATCTCCATAGCTTCTAGTCCAGTTTACTTACCAAATTTTCTACGCGTTGTTTCTAGCTGTATGATCATAATGTCATTTATTTGTATATCAATTACATTAGGAGTTAAACGTTATGTTAATCAGTAAATATCTTACAAGAAAAAAAACGAGTATACAACGAATAGCAGAATTGCTAATTTTTATGACATGGACTGTTTTGTGTCTTTTCGGTATTGTGGGTGCCACTAACCACCTAAAATCGGAACAAAATTTATTCGAACTTTTTTTTACTACAATTCAGAATCCTAGAAATCAAGTCCATTATGGCATTCCTCTAATGATTGTGATGGCTTTAATAATGTTCATTAAACCTACTGCGCATGAGATCTATATTTTAATTAATAATAAGTCTTTGGGAAAATTTGTGTGGCTTTATTCTTTTAAAATTGCTTTATTTTTTTTATGGGGTTCAGTGACATCTTTACTTATTTTTTATGCGTTGATTCAAGACGATCACTATGTTGTGAAGCAGAATACAGTGATTTTTAGTTTAATACTTTTATTATTGTATTTTCTGAGTATGTTTACTTTAATATTATTGTTGAATTTCTTGACCGTCATATTCAATAAATTAGTTGGATTAATGTTCGGATTCATACTACTTTTTTTTGAAAATTTTTTATTTACAAATTTACATGCAACGTTATTTTTCTCCCGTGGGTTGTGGATTGACCCCAAAAGTTATAATAGTTTATTGATTTTCAATCTGCTTATCTTCCCAGTATATTTATATTGTATCTACAACTCAAATAAGTTGTTTTTAAAAATTGGTATAAATTTATGACACAGCAGCACTATAATTTGTTATTAAAAAGGAATCGTATGTTGTATTGGGAACAAATACGAATCAAGTTTATAATTGTCACGCTAGTTTATGTGATGCTTCTGCTACAAGCAAGATATCAGCAACAATTCTACGGTGTCTTCTATGGTGTGCTACAAGCACCAAATGATTTTGTCATGCCAATCCAATGGTTTTTCATCATGCTAATGCCCGTTGCTGTCATTGGCGATAGTTTCAACCAATTAGTTAAGATAGAGTATCCATTGTTGAATCGTGTGGGATTAGGTACTTATATTCTCAGTATATTTCAAATCATGTCTGAAATGTTATTTCTGTTTTGGCTTTTATGGATTTTAATACCTGGGAATAATCAGTATTATTTATTTAGTGTTATTTTATTTTTAAATAGTAGTCTGAGTATATTTATTTTCTCATTGATCAGCTTGTTTTTATCGCCAGTTATTGCATATTTTATAGCTATATTGTTAGCAATGGGGACAATTGCGAATAATAAATTACCAATACTATCTCAATTTATGCTTAGTCGTTTTGATTCAAATTTAATGATTAACCTGTTTAACACAATTATTTTGATTTTAATTATGATCATATTATTTAGTTGCATTCGGTACATAGAATTTACACAGATAAGGAAATAAAAATGTCACAAATTGTTGTTGAGTTACGTCATGTTAATAAAAAATTTAAAAGGAAAAATATACTGAACAATGTCAATTTAAAAATTTATGAGAATCATGTTTATGGTTTTAGTGGTCCCAATGGTGCTGGAAAAACGCTGACATTTAAAACAATATTAGGTTTTATAAAGCCTAACAATGGTGACGTGATAGTTGAAGGAAAATTTATCAGAAAAGAAGTTATGTTTGCTGAAAATATTGGTTTTTCAATTCAAGAATATGGTGTATTAGGAGATAAAACAGCTACAGAAAATTTATCCTTACTCAACATATTAAATAATCAGGTTGAAACAGCTGACATGAATATACAACAACTATTATCATATGTCGGGTTGGATCCTAATAATAAAGATAAGGTTAAGCACTATTCACTTGGTATGAAACAAAGATTATCATTAGCAGTTGCGCTTTTAAATGATAATAAGATTCTTATTTTTGATGAACCTACTAATGCGTTAGATGATTCAGGACAAGATTTTCTTGTCGCGATGATTAACGATTTAAAGCTAAAAGGTAAGACTATTTTGATATCCAGCCACGATAAATATTTTTTGAATAAAATCTCTGACCACATATTTAAATTTAACGAGGGCACTATTGTAGGTGAGCAAATACTATGAAAAAATATCTAGTACTAGTTATATTTTTTTTATTAGTGTTGTTGGTTACAGTTAAGTTGTCTATGCAAAAAAAATATTCTGATTTCGAAATTAATCAGTCCAGTATTAATTTAGCAAATTCAGATTTATCATTAAATAAAAATATTATCTTATTAAAACATTATCAGAAAATAGTTAAGCATGGTGTTGACGAAAATGCTGACTTATATATGGTTAATCTAACTGTCAATGTAAAAAAACCAGAAATGACGTTCCCAGTTGAGTCTTTTCGTCTATATTCTGAAAAAAATGGGCAGCCATACGCACCAAATAATTTTCTTGAGTTTAAAACTAATGGTATAGACGATAGTAAAAAATTGATTGTAGGTACAAATAAAATCGAAATGACGACACCAATTTTAAACAAAGCAACTAAATATTATTTAGTTTTTGTGCAGCATAGTCAGAAAAAATTTGATTTAATTAATATTAATTAATGCATATGTTGAGGTTGTGTTGAAATTTAATTGCGTTAGTTTATGATCATTAAGCCAAGAACAATCTGTTTTTGATACATACTTGTAATGACATCAACGGGGTTTGAAATAACAATTAACACGCCATTGAAGCCTACTTTTTTCAAATCATTACCAACTTGTTGTACTTCAGGTGTGTTCGCTTTTAATTCAGTGAATCGATCACCACCCGGTTTAATTAAGTCAATATGTCCAAGCGCTGAAATGACAAGATCTGCATCTGCCAAATCATTAGCAGTGCCGCATAAACAGTGCCATGATTGCGCAATAGACTCGCAGCATCACGAAAATCCAATTCATCTGCTACGAGCTTGGCTGTGTTTTTATCTACCAAAATTAATTCGTCAGTCAAACCTTGCGCAATAATAATATGGGCGACTGTAGCCCCAACGTGTCCAATACCTACAATACCTATTTTTCTCATGTGAGTACCTTATTAATATATTATGTGTTACAAATTAGTTTATACACATATTTAGACGAAATTAAAACCGTAGTCATGTTTCACGTGAAACATGACTACGGTTTTATAGATTTAAGCTAACTGACAAAGTATTTCAATATTTGTGATTCGTCTAGTGCTTGCTTTTCATCATCACGGACATCAAGTACAATGTTACCAGCATTTAAAATGATCAGGCGATTACCATATTTCAGTGCATCAGCTAAATTATGTGTAATCATGAGTGCTGTTAAATGATGTGTCTCAACTTGATCATTTGTGGCATGCATTAATTGTTCAGATGTTTTAGGATCTAAAGCAGCAGTATGCTCATCTAAAAGGAGCAGTTCTGGTTTGACACGGGTTGCCATTAAAAAGCTCAATGCTTGACGTTGCCCACCTGATAGATCACCAGTTGCTGTATTAAGGTGGCTATCTAAGTTATTACCCATTACTTTAGTGATGTCAGCGTATTGGGTTAATTTGTCTTGAGTCAAACCACGGTTACGCAATGTGCGCTTACTACCGCGTTTTTCAGCGAGCAATAAGTTCTCAGCGACAGTCATTCTTGGAGCAGTACCCATTTTAGGATCTTGGAAAACGCGTGCAAGATAATCTGTGCGTTTGACAGCGGTTTCGTGTGCAATATTTTTATTATGATGTAAAATTTCACCGGATGCAATAGCTAAATTACCGGCAATGGCATTGAATAAAGTTGATTTACCAGCACCATTTGTGCCAAGCACAGTAATAAAATCACCATCGTAAATATCAAAGTTAATTGATTTTAAAATTTGAATGCCATCTCCAACAGTGACAACAACATTTTTGAGAGAAAAAACTGGTTTACTCATGTGTGGTAACACCTTTCTTAATGACTTTGTCGAGTTTGAGGGCATGGCGTAGTTGGGGTAATATCATAGCGACCGCCAAGACAATTGCTGAGATAAGATTGACATCGTTGGTTGAAAAACCAAGTCGTAGGACAACTAAGAGAACTAAGCGATATAAGATAGAGCCGATAATAACAGCTATCAGACGTTCGTTCAATGTTAATTCACCAAAAACAACTTCACCAATAATGATTGAGGCTAAGGCAATAACAATAATACCAATACCCATATTAATATCTGCATAGCCATTGTTTTGAGCGATAACTGCACCACCTAAGGCAATAAGGCCATTGGATAACATTAAGCCCATTATGGTCATACGATCTGTTTGGATACCAATGGATTGCGCCATATTAGGATTATCCCCAGTAGCAATAAATGCTTGTCCTAGTTCGGTTTGCAAAAAGAAAATTAATCCAGCTGTGATAATGACAATGATAACAAATCCTAGAAATACGGAATCAAAATATTTAGGCAGATGTTGCAATATTTTGATTGAAAAAATCGATTTTTGATCCAGCAATGAAATATTGGCTGAACCCATAATTCGTAAATTAATAGATAATGAAGCGGTCATGACTAAAATACCCGCAAGTAAAATAGGAATCTTGCCTTTTGTATAAAGTAAACCAGTAATCAAACCGGCAATTGTTCCAACGAAGAAGGCAGCTAAAGTTGCTGCAAAGGGGTTAATTCCATGTGTAATCATCGTAACCGCTGTTGATGCACCTAGAGGAAAGGAACCTTCAACTGTCATATCTGGGAAGTTTAAAATACGAAATGTTAGGAATAGAGCAACACCAAGGACAGCCCACAGAAGTCCCTGTCCAATACTTGATACAATCATACTCATTTGAATACCTCTCCCTTATTTTCAGCTTCGGTTACCATACTAGTTGGCAGTTTAATACCCAATAACTTCGCTTGTTTTAAGTTAACTGTCATATCGCCATCAGTAATTGTTTTGACGGGGTAGTTAGCGGTGTCTTTACCTTTAAGGACACGGCCAGCCATTACACCAGCTTGGTAACCAATATTATATTGACTGACTGAAATGGTTGCGATACCACCATCTTTAACCATCGTATTGACTGCTGGAATAACAGGTATTTTTTCCTTATTGGTGATGTTAATTAATGTTTTCATGGCACTTGCTACACCATTATCTTGTGGTGCATAGACGACGTCGACGGCATTTGCCATTGTTTCAGCAACTTGTTGCATGTCATTTGTTGTTGAAATGGTATATAGCTTAACGTCATAACCAGCTTTTTTGGCTATTTTTTCCATATTTTTAGCATTGTATTCACCACCATGATCAGATGTTGTATAAATAATGCCTAATTTTTTAGCTTGAGGAGCAACTCTTTTGATTACACCGAGATGTTGTTGTAAGGGTGAATCACCAGAGGTACCTGTCACATTATTGCCAGGACGTTTTGTACTTTTCACTAAACCAGAACCAGCAGGATCAGTAATACCTGCTAGAATGACTGGACTACTACCATCAGCCGTTTTTGCGAGAGACAAGGCAGCAGGTGTTGCAATGCCAACTGCCAAATCAGCATTTTCATTAGTAAACTTTTGTGACATTGTTTTTAAATTGGACTGATCAGCTTGGGCATTTTGATAATCAATTTTAATTTTGTTACCAGAATAACCTTGGGATTTCAAGCCAGCAACGACACCACGATGAATTTCATCAAGTGCTGGATGAGTGACTAATTGTAAGATACCCACAGTTGGAACATATGTTTTGGTACGTGATTGCTGTGTGGGCTTACTCGTGATCACAAAGGCTACCGCTAGAAATGCAATAATAATAGCAATAGTTGATAGAAGGCGTTTATTCATAATATTCTCCACATTTTCTTCAAAATAAAAATTGACCTTGATTAGCCACACAGGGCTTTCCAAGGTCAAAAGAAAAGTCCGCATGGCATATTTCCACACAGACTCAAATGTTGCACAAAATACGTCGATATGGATAAAACGAATGTTTTAAACATCAGCTTTATCCGTTACCGAAAAGCTGACTTTATCGACGCCACCAGGCATTGCTAAATTGTGCTAATGTATTTTGCATAATTATTCTCCGAGTTGTTTGTAAATTAAGAATACTAAGAATTTGATGAGTTGTCAATAGTTTTTTTAAATCAAGTCTTTCAGTAATGTAAAAAATTCTGTCAGTCCATTAGTGGACAGTGAGGTCTAGTTTTTAGGGAAGAATTGGGTTTACCTATAACTGGTTTTGTACTAACACTGAATGTGTATAATATGGACTTATGCCTATTCAATCTAATAAATTCCGTATAGGATCATTTCAGTAAATTCTATTTTAGCGAAAATATTTAAATTAATAGTTTTAATAGCAACTGGAAGTATTTTTGCTATTTTGTTATATGGTGTTGTACGAAATTATTATTCATGGAAAATAATATACATGTTGATCTAAAAGTCAGTATAATTTTTAAGTCTAATATTAATTTTGGAACATACCTGGCTACTTCTTTCTGTTCAACAATTTCTAATTACTGAAGTATTTTATTATTAGTTATTAAATACATGAGAAAAATAAAGAGATAGCACTTGATTAGGCATTGAATATAAATAGATGATAAACTATTATAAAATAGAATTTTGAGCTTACTTAGATAAATGATTGGAATGTGAAAACATGAGTAGTAACGGTCTGATAAATCATATAGAAATTTACGTCAGCGATTTAAATAAAACACGATTATTTTGGGACTTATTACTTTTGGATAATTTAGGTTACAGCATTCACCAGAAGTGGAACACTGGTATTAGCTATATTTTAAATAATACCTACATTGTCTTTGTCCAATCAAATAAAATAACACCCGAATATAATCGGACAAGAGTAGGGCTAAACCACTTAGCTTTTTCTGTAGCAAAAAATAATCAATTAGATAATATACGTTTACAAATGATTAATGCTCACTATATCGAATTATATCCTGAGCGTTATCCTCATGCTGCAAGTTCTGAAAGTTATGCGTTGTATTTTGAAGATCCAGATCGAATCAAAGTGGAATTAGTTAGTACAGAATTATAATTTATCAGGCAAAAAGATTGAGTCAGTTAATTAAGATTCAATTCTTTTTTATTTTTGGTAACTGCTATTATGTTGATTAGTTATTTAAACTACTTATTTAATTTATTTAATGGCTATAGGATTTGTGGTGAATTTAGCTCTCCAATCGTCCATGCCAATAAATGAAATTAACTATTGCTTATTAATATTTATTCTGAGAGATTGACTTTCAGCAACATACCATGTCTATTGTTGTTATGAATATCAATATTATTTCATTTTCGCTTAGAGATGTTGGAGTTATGATACTTTGTGTTTTTGCACGTAGTGTGTTGGAAATTAAGGCGTAGAATGTTGTATACTAGTATCTAGACAAAACATGATTAATATTCCAAAATAGGAGATTTTGAAACATGACAAATGACATTCGTGTCCGCTATGCGCCATCACCAACTGGACATTTACATATTGGTAATGCGCGTACAGCCATTTTTAATTGGCTTTTTGCGCGTCATTATAATGGGCAATTTATTATTCGAATTGAAGATACTGATGCAGCCAGAAATATTGCCGACGGTGAGAAGTCACAGCTAGATAATCTGGCTTGGCTTGGTTTAGATTGGGATGAATCACCTGAAAAGCCAGGTGAATACGGGCCATATCGTCAATCAGAACGTAATGAGCAAGGTATTTATCAAGAATTTATTGACGAGTTATTGGCAAAAGGTTTAGCTTATAAATCTTATAAGACTTCTGAGCAATTGGCACAAGAACGTGCAGCGCAGCAAGCCGCTAAACAAGCACCACATTACGTTTATGAATATAAAGGCTTATCAGATGAAGCGCGTGAGGCTAAGTATGCTGAATTTGAGTCTCAAGGGTTAAAGCCTGTTATTCGTTTTCGTGTACCAGAAGACAAAATCTATGCGTGGGATGATATTGTTAAAGGACATATTGAAATTGGAGGCAAAGAAATTGGTGGCGATTGGGTTATCCAAAAAGCTGATGGCATGCCAACTTACAACTTTGCTGTTGTTGTTGACGATCATTTAATGGCAATCTCGCATGTCTTGCGTGGGGATGACCATGTCTCAAATACACCTAAGCAAATGATGATTTTTGAAGCATTAGGTTGGGATATTCCAAAGTTTGGGCACATGGCATTGATAATTAATGGTGAGACAGGTAAAAAGTTGTCAAAGCGTGATGAAAATGTCTTGCAGTTTGTCGAACAATATAAAGAGTTAGGCTATCAACCACAAGCTATGGTAAACTTCATTGGGTTACTTGGTTGGTCACCCAAAGGTGAAGATGAAATTTTCTCACTTGAAGAATTTAAGCAAATGTTTGATGAAACTCGTCTGTCAAAGGCTAATGCTAAGTTTGATCAGAAAAAATTAGAATGGATTAATAATCAATGGATGCGTCGTGACTTGAATAATGTGATGCCACAACTCATTCAAGAATTAGTCGATGCGGGATTTGTTTCTGAAGCTGAAGCGCAAGAAAAAAATGACTGGTTGACTGAAGTGATTAAAGTCGCTGGTGTCGAAGGTATTTCTTATACGCGAGAGATTGTGGAGTTAGTGCGTCAACCATTCTTTGCGCTAGGTGAACTTACAGAAGAAATGTTGGATTACTTGACATCTGACGATGGGCGTAAAGTATTTTCAGCTTGGGAAAAAGCTTATACTGCATTGCCCGAGACAGCTACTGCCGATGATTACATGAATACAATTCGTGCAATCCAAAATGATCTTGAGATTAAAGGGCGTAATCTATGGAATCCCATCCGTATCGCCACCACACATGAAGTACAAGGACCAAATTTGCCTGAAATGTTGGTCGTTTTGGATAAAGCAACTGTATTACAAACAATGGCTGATGTTAAAACTAAGTATTTGAATTAATTGACAAAGTTTCTATGAAATTAAATTTCATAGAAACTTTTTTTGAGTCACTAATCAGAGTATAGTTATATGCTATTGTGCAAAAAACGATAAATTTCACTTACTTTTTTAGAATTTGTAATTTTAATGATGCAAACCTTTACAATCACTATCAAAACGGGTACAACTTACATGTAAAATAGTTCACATGAAATCGCACGAAGATAAAGGAGTTTGCTCATGAAAGCAGCAATTGTACGTGAAACACCAGATGGTTACGTTGATTTAGTAGATAATTGGGAGCCAAAGCCATTAGCTTTTGGCGAAGCCTTGGTTGATATGGAATATGTTGGCTTATGCCATACAGATTTACATGTAGCTAGTGGTGACTTTGGTAATCCAAATGAAATAGGACAACGTAATGGTAATTTCCGTCGTGTTGTTGGGCATGAAGGTGTTGGGCGTGTATCAAAATTAGCTGAAGGCGCTAGTGATTATTTAAAGATTGGCGATCGTGTTTCAGTCGCTTGGTTCTACGATGCTTGTGGTGTTTGTGACTTTTGTGTTTCAGGTAATGAAACATTTTGCCGTAAAGTTCGTAATTCTGGCTATACAGTTGATGGTGCGATGTCACAACAAGTTGTTGTTAATGCCCAGTATGCCGTTAAAGTACCAGATGGCTTAGACCCTGTTGAGGCAACATCTATCACATGTGCTGGTGTCACAATGTATAAGTCACTTAAAGTTGGTGAAACAAAGCCTGGTCAATGGGTTTCAGTTCATGGTGCTGGTGGTTTAGGTAATTTGGCTGTGCAATATGCTCATAACGTCTTTGGTGCACACGTAGCTGTCATTGATGGGAATGATGACAAGTTAGCAGCTGCTAAGGCTAATGGTGCTGAAGTGTTGATTAATCGTAAAAAGGTAGCTGATGTTGCTGAAGAGGTACAAAAAGCAACTGGTGGTGCCCACACTGCACAAGTAACTGCTGTGAATGCAGCAGCATTTAACCAAGCTGTTAACTCACTTCGCCCAATGGGAAAGTTAGTAGCTGTCGCTTTGCCACAAGGTGATATGGCTTTGAATATTGCTAAGACAGTTTTGGATGGCATTGAAGTACGTGGTTCATTAGTTGGTACACGTGCTGATTTGAAGGAAGCTTTCCAATTTGGTGCTGAAGGTAAGGTTAAGCCTATTGTTGAAAAAGTTAACTTTAACGATATGAATGAAGTAATTGATGAAATGAAGGCTGGTAGTATTACAGGCCGTAAAGTATTTGATTTCACAACACTCTAATATGATTTAATAAATATTAAAAAACAGCAGATTGGCTTAAAGCTTGTCTGCTGTTTTTATGAATAAAATGTACTTTGATTTCTAATTTTGAGTTTAACATGAGCTTTGGTGACCTGAGAAGCGAGTTTGTGTTAGAATTGGGTAACAAATACAGTGGAGGAAATATGTTGCTTGGTTGCTTTAGTTTAAGGACCAGCGATCCTGCGACGTAATAAAAAAATGCCATACTTTACACAACAATTGTTTAATGGTCAGCGTGACCGTATTCTACGTGTCGTAGATGCTGCTAGTCAGGATCAAATAACGGCGGGATTTATTCATATTTTTGATGAGCGACGTGCTTTTGATTTTGATTTTGCCTTGGAATTAACTGAAGGCAATATCACGAAAGCAGAGTTTGACGAGGCTGGTGAAGCTAATAATACGTTTAGTATTAATTTTATGCCTATTGCCAACGAAAACGAAGAAATTCCCAACGAAGTATTTGAAGAATGGGCTGGGTTAATCAGCCGTGACTATGCGCTCGTACCAAATGTACATATTAATATGTATCAACAAGCTTTAAAACCAGAAATTGAGACAATTGATAAAGAGATATTTGAAGAACGGTTACTAGAACTTGTGACACGTATTCTGGGTTCATCGGTTGTGGGTTTCGAAGAGAAAGAATTGACTTTGTTTCCGAGTTATTTGGTACAGGAGCAAGAAAATAAGCCAGATAAACAAGGACCATCAACACAAATTATTTTGCCAGATTAATAAAATGGTTGTTTGATTGACAAATGTTAATAACTGTCTTAAAATTAACTCATGTTAATAAATCAGTGAAGCGAAGAGTAGGCAGGGCGCAGAAAACAAGTGAGTCAGGGTAGTGGAAACTGACATGATGCAATGTGTTGAAGATGAGCGTGGAAGAGATCAATAGTGAAAGCTATTTATTCGGTTAGTACCGTTATCAACTAAGAGTATGATGATTGGAATGCTTATCTCAATTATCGTTGAATTTGGGTGGTACCACGTCTTTACGTCCCTGTTAATTTGATAATTAACAGGGCTTTTTTATTAGTTTAACAATATTGAAAGGAAACGTGTTTCGTACAGATGTCCCTCAGTACCAGATTCATTCGGAACTGACTAAATCAATTCATGCCAGACACATTAAAGAATATGACAAATAAACATCTCGTTTTGCAAACTGATTTTGGGCTACAAGATGGTGCCGTGAGCTCCATGCATGGCGTCGCCTATGGTGTTTCAAATGACATTATTGTGAGTGATTTAACACATGGTATTGCACCATTTAATATTTTTGAGGGGTCGTTTCGTTTGTTTCAAACCTTTAGTTATTGGCAAGCAGGGACAGTTTTTGTCTCAGTGGTTGATCCAGGTGTTGGCTCTAAACGGTTATCAATCGTCGCTAAAACAATCAGTGGACAGTACATTGTAACACCGGATAATGGCACATTATCTCATTTATTGTCACATCACTTGATTGAAAGTGCACGTGTGATTAATGAAACGACACAACGTTTGCCAGGATCAGAAAAATCATCTACTTTCCATGGTCGTGATATCTATGCCTTTAATGGGGCACAATTAGCGAGTGGGAAGACTCATTATGATGATTATGGACAAACATTAGCACCAGATGATTTGGTTAAACTGCCAATCCAGCCAGGTCGTTATCAAGAAAATACGGCTGGCCAGCCACAGTTGGTTGGTAATATAGATATTACTGATGTCAACTTTGGCTCACTCTGGTCAAATATACCATTAAATGAGTTTGAAAAATTGCAGTTGTCGTACGGTGATGTATTGCGTGTACAAATTAAAAATCAAGGTCATATGTTGTTTGATGAGTTATTACCTTATGTACACACTTTCAATGACGTTAATCCAGGTGAAGCACTAATTTATATTAATTCTGTTTATACGGTGGCTTTGGGTGTACACACTGGTAGTTTTGAGCAAAGCTACCATGTGGGGGCTGGGCCAGATTGGCAAGTTACACTCACCAAAACAGTACAGAAAGTAGGAGAAGACAATGAATAACAGAAAGAAATCAAATGGTTTTTCAGTACGTTCAGTAGTTGCAACAGGTATTGGGGCTGCCGTATTTTTTGTACTGATGAAGTTTATATCAATTCCAACTGGTATTTCAAATACAAACATTAACGTTGCTGAAGGTTGGTTAGCATTAATTGCTGGTTTATTTGGTCCAGTCGTGGGTCTTTTGGTAGGGTTCATTGGCCACACATTAAATGATGCCGTGACTTATGGCTCACCATGGTGGTCATGGGTTATTGCTGACGCGTTATTTGGCTTCTTACTTGGTCTCAGCAGACGGTTCTTATTATTAGAGTATGGTGATTTAACAGCTAAAAAATTAATCCAATTCAATATCTGGCAAGTTGTTGTTAATATATTTGTTTGGGTTGTGGTAGCACCAGTTGGAGATATTTTAATTTATAAAGAAGCAGCACAAAAAGTATTTTTACAAGGCGCGGTGACAGCTGTGGTTAATATTGTGTCAGTGGCTGTGATTGGTTCGCTACTTTTGGTGGCCTACGTGAAATCACGTCCCAAAAAGAGTAGCCTTCGCAGTGAATAACTCAGCAAGCAGGTTCTAATCCTGCGTACATATAGAAAGTCAAGGAAACATCATGACAGCGCCGTTAATCGATTTTAAACATGTGACATTCAAATATCATGCACAAGCAGAACCAACATTACACGACTTAAGTTTCCAGATTTATCCCGGTGAAAAAGTCTTGATTGCAGGTGCTTCTGGGTCGGGGAAAACAACACTATTACGTCTATTGAATGGCTTAATACCACAAGCTTATCCTGGTGATGTATCTGGATCATTAACTTTAAATGGTCAAGATATATTGGATCAGTCACTGTTTGATTTATCATTACAAGCAGGGACTGTTTTACAAGATTCTGATGCTCAATTTGTTGGTCTAACAGTAGCGGAAGATATTGCTTTTGCTTTAGAAAATGATCATCAACCAGTGGGTAAAATTAAAACAGCTGTGTCCAAGTGGGCTAAACGATTTGGCTTGGGAGAACGCTTAGATCTGTCTCCACAGGCGTTATCTGGTGGTCAAAAACAGCGTACAGCTATGGCTGGTGTATTGGTTGATGACGGTAAATTATTATTGTTTGATGAACCACTAGCTAGTTTAGATCCAGCAGCAGGCGCTGCGGCTATGGCAATGATTGATAAGTTACAAACAGAACGTGATTTAACAGTTGTGATTATTGAACATCGTATTGAGGAGGTGCTCAATGCAAATGTTGACCGTGTGATTGTGATGTCACAGGGACGTATTGTGGCTAATGGGACACCAACAAAAATCATTCAGTCTGGTATTCTCTCTCAAAACGGGTTAGATGAACCACTATACATTCAATTATTGCGACGCGCGCAAATTGATATCACGGCAATACCGCGCATATCGGATGTTAAGGCGGTCGATGTTAGCCAGCATAAATTGGCCATTGAGCAGCTCAAACAAACAGTCAAACGAGACCGCCATTTAACGCCACAGCTAATCATTGAAGACTTAGATTTTAGTTATGAGAGGAGCCAACCATTATTTAAACAATTTCACACAGTGATCAATCAAGGTGAAATTTTAGGTATTGTTGGTAAAAATGGTTCTGGTAAAACGACATTATCACATTTATTAACTGGTTTTTTAACACCAGATTCTGGCGATATTTTGCTGGATGGGACATCCGTGTTACAGCAGTCAATTAAGGAACGTGCTGATCATATTGGTTATGTGTTACAAAATCCCAATCACATGATTACGAAAACCACAGTTTTTGAAGAAGTGGCTAGTGGTTTGATTTTACGACATGTCTCAGAAGATGAAATTGAGGCACGTGTTCGTCGCGTTTTGAAGTTAATTGATTTAGATAGCATGCGACATTGGCCAATATCGGCATTAAGTTTTGGACAAAAAAAACGATTGACCATTGCTTCAGTACTTGTTTTATCACCTGAAATTTTGATTTTAGACGAGCCTACCGCGGGTCAAGATGCGACACATACAGCTAATTTACTCAAGTTTTTATCGCGTATCAATCATAATGAACAGACAACGATTATTATCATTACACATGATATGCATTTACTTGCTAATTTTGTTCAACGGACATTGGTGATTGTTAATGGTCAGTTAATTGGTGATACGACACCGGCAGAATTACTTGCCAATGAGCAGTTAGTTGAAATGGCAAGTTTATGTACGACAAGTATTTACCAATTGGCGGCACGGTTAGATATCTCTCATCCAGAAGAGTTAAATGCTGCAATTGTAACTGAACCAGTCTGGAATCCGTAATGAATTATGATAGCTATTAATTTCAGCAACTGCTATGGGGAATAATGTGAAACAATGAATAATTTATTTGGATATAAGAAGAGAAACACTTGGCTAAATCACACAACAGGTACGTCGAAACTGGTTGGTTTTTTGTTACTGACGACGATGGGGATGATATCATATGATACACGTTTCTTGTTTGCTCTTGGGTTATTTGCAGTGATTTTAATGCAAACGGCACAAATAAAATATCGTGAGTATGCTGTCATGCTGAAATTAGTGTTAATTTTTGCAGTGATTAATTTAGTGATGATCGCTGTTTTGGCACCTCAATATGGTACTCAATTATATGGTACACGCCATGTGGTTTTTGGTAGTGGCTATTGGTCGATTACCCAAGAACAACTGTTTTATGAATTTAATCTGTTGCTTAAATATCTCTTTTCACTGCCTTTGGCGATTATTCTTTTATTTACCACTAACCCAAGCGAATTTTCAGCTGGATTAAACAAAATTGGGGTGCCATACAAAATTGCTTACGCGTTCTCGATTACCTTACGCTATATTCCTGATGTTCAAAGTGATTATCATACGATTAATTTGGCACAGCAGGCACGTGGTTATGAAATTTCTAAAAAAGCATCATTGAAAAACCGCGCCAAAGGTGCTGTGCAAATTATTTTGCCATTGGTATTCACGAGCTTAGATCGTATTGAAACAATCAGCCAAGCGATGGAGTTACGCCGTTTTGGTCGGCAGAAACAACGCTCTTGGTACCAAGAGCAGTCGTTTTCAATACGCGATGTCTGCATGTTTATTGGTTCATTAATCATCGTCGGCATTGGTGTGGCACTTTTGATTCATAATGGTGGTCGGCTATATAATCCCTTCAAGTAAAGGAGAATGGATACTGGTATTGTTGCTAATGACTATCAGTGTGCTTGATGTAATATGATAAAATCGATTGTTCAATGGCAACAAGAGGCAGAAGCTTACCAACCGGAATTAGTTCAGGATTTGTTACAATTCTTAGCTATTCCATCGGTATTAGATCCCGTAACTGCAACATTACAGCACCCATTTGGAGCTGGTATTGAAATGGCTTTGGCTTATTTAGTAGATATAGCAACTAGAGATGGCTTCACTGTCGAGCGTGTAGCAGATAATATGGTTGTGGTCGTTGATTATGGTCCAAGTGATGCCAGCGAAACAGTCGGTGTGTTATCTCACGTAGATGTTGTCCCAGGGAATGCGGCATCATGGCGTACAACGTTACCTTTTAGTCCTAAAATTATTGGTAATAGAATCTACGCACGCGGTGCTCACGATATGAAGGTCGATCTATTGGCAAGTTATTATGCACTACGTCAATTAAGAGATAGCGGCTTTTGGCCACGACGTAAAATTCGTTTAATTTTTGGTAGTGATGAAGAGTCAGATTGGCGTGACATGAAAACCTATCTTGAACAAATCGGCGAGCCAACACTTGGATTTTCACCTGATGGCACGTTTCCTGTTGTCCCTGGAGAAAAGGGTGTACAAACAATTGTGATCAAATTTCAAGGTAATCAAATGTATAATACAACATACATGCAGCTGATTAGCTTCGAATCTGGGAATCGTGATAACGTCGTACCGGGTGTAGCAAAAGCTATTGTACGTTTACCCGATGGCGCAGATATCAATAAGTTTTTGGCACAATATGAAGCCTATCTAACTAATTTACCAGTGATTACGGGTATTGGACAGTACGATGATGGTCATATTTCATTAACGTTATACGGTAAATCAGTTCATGGTGCCTATCCTGAAGATGGCCTCAATGCAGGTACTTATTTGGCACATTTCTTAGATCAATTTGAATTTACGGATCAAGCGCATGCATTTATTGAATTTTTGGGAAATGGTAACCATCAAAATGTTTTTGGAGAAAAGTTGGGATTAGTGTTTCATGATGATATCATGGGTGATTTAACCATGAATATTGGCCAGATGAATTATTATCACAGTGCAAATAGTGATATTCGCATTCAATTTCGTTTCCCAATTGGGATCACAGAAACGGCTATTTTGACTCAAGTACAGCGGCATATCGGTGGGTTAAAGGCTAGAATTTTTAAAGAAGCTCAGTTTGGTAACCAGCCACATATGGTGGACTTAAAAGATCCTATTGTCAATGTGTTAGAAGAAATTTACGCTGAGCATACGCACACACAAAAAACGTATAAAATTTCCAACGGTGGTTCCTATGCACGGTTATTAAAACGAGGTGTGGCATTTGGTGGTCAATTTCCTGACGTGGAGATTACTAGTCATCAACCTGATGAGTATGCTTTACTAGATCATATTCCAAAGACACAGGCTATTTTTGCACACGCATTGCATGACATATCAAAATAAACTGTGATGAGGTTCAGTAAGTATGAGGTCCGTGTCAAACGTATTATGATCGTACCAGGTGGAAAATTTTGCGAAGTACTTGAAATTACTAGTAGTTTTGTAGTATCATTAATAACTGTGAATGCATAAAATTGCATGCACTCCTTGCAGCTTAGGCTGCCAGAGACCAAAAGGAGGAAATAAAACATGGCTATATCATACGAATTGACTTATATCGTTCGCCCAGATTTGGATTCAGATGCAAAAAAGACGCTTGTAGAGCGTTTTGATGGTATCTTATCTGACAATGGCGCAACAATTGTTAAGTCAGCTGACTGGGCAACTCGTCGTTTTGCTTATGAAGTTGCTGGATACCGCGAAGGCTTGTATCACGTAATTACTTTTACTGCAGAAGACGATGCTGCTATCAACGAATTTGATCGTTTGGCAAAGATTTCACAAGACATCTTGCGTCACATGATCGTTAAGCGCGACGCAGAATAATTCTGAAATTCCACTGGTGAAGGAGCTTTTAATATGATTAATCGAGTAGTATTGATTGGGCGATTGACCCGTGACGTGGAATTGCGCTATACGCAATCAGGTACAGCTGTTGGGACATTTAGTCTTGCAGTTAACCGCCAATTTACTAACCAAGCTGGTGAGCGGGAAGCTGACTTTATTAACGCTGTTATCTGGCGTAAAGCAGCTGAAAATTTCTCGAATTTTACTGGTAAAGGTGCTTTGGTAGCCGTTGAAGGCCGATTGCAAACAAGAAATTATGAAAATAATCAAGGTCAACGTGTTTACGTTACCGAAGTTGTTGTAGATAATTTCTCATTGCTTGAATCACGCGCTGAAAGTGAGAAACGTCGTTCACAAAACGGCTCATCAACACCATCTAACAATGGTGGCAACTTTGGTGCACCAAGTGATAATTCATTTAGTGGTGTTGATCCATTTGCAAGTGCGAACCAAAATTCAAACTCACAATCGACAGCAACGACACAAAATGATGCACCTAACCCATTTGCGGCTAGTGGCAATACAGAAATTGATATATCAGATGATGATTTACCATTCTAAAAATATAAATTAAACATTAAGAAAGGAGCTTTAATCATGTCAGAACAAAACTCACGTCCACAAAACTCAGAACGTCCACAACGTTCACGTCGCCCACAAGGCGGTCCACGTCGTCGTCGTAAGGTTGACTTTATTGCAGCTAACCACATCGACTACATCGACTACAAGAACACTGAATTGTTGGAACGCTTCATTTCAGAACGCGGCAAGATTTTGCCACGTCGTGTGACTGGTACTTCAGCAAAGAACCAACGTAAAGTTACTGCAGCTATCAAGCGTGCACGTATCATGGCTTTGCTACCATTCGTTACAGAAGACTAATTAATATCAATTACCTTTGGAAACTTAGGTAATTATAAAAAACCTCCAAGATTGGATTTTAATCCAGCCTTGGGGGTTTTATCGTCAATAAAGCAAGTTTGTAATTTTTAGCAAACTTCGGTCGCAAAGTATTGACTGTTTTGTTTATTTTGGAAAATCATAACTGTGGTAAAATAGAGTATACATTTATTTTTGTGTTTGATGTTTTAAAATAGGACACAATGAGAGAGCATTGAGGTTATTTGTGAAAAAGCTATTGGATTTTAAATCATTACCCATATTCTTTCAAAATTCAAAACTTGGTATGGTTGCACTGCTATTGTTTTCAGTCAGCGGACTAAGTGTTATTTTTGCGTTGCTCATCAATTGGATTTTTGGTTTAATATGGATCATCGTTGTTATTATTGGTTTAGTCTACTCTGTTCAAGCATTGAAAGAAGTTAACGAAGATGTTCAGGAATATCTGTCAGGTTTGGGATATCGTATTTCCCGCAGTGAGCAAGAGGCCTTAATTCGGATGCCAATTGGGATCATATTACTGAATGAATCCGAGAAAATTGATTGGATTAATCCATATATGCAGGCTTATCTTAATAAGCGAGATGTATTAGGTTTAACATTAGATGAATTAGATACGCAATTAGCATCAAGCATTAAAAATTATTCAGATGCTAGAGAAACAAATACAATCACATGGCAAAATAAACAATTCTCACTTTATGTACAGCAGAATTTGCGTGTGATTTACATGATGGATATTAGTGAATATGCGGCAATTTCACAAGAATATGATGAACATCAATTGTTTAGTGGCTTGATTTCAGTTGATAATTATGAGGAAGTCACTGACGGTATGAGTGAGTCAGAAACATCCACATTGCGGACTTACGTCACTGGTGCACTTTCTGAGTGGGCGACAACGCACCATATTTATTTGCGTCGACTAAATACGATTCATTATGTCATGTTTGGATATCAGAAAGCTTTACAAGAAGCTGAAAAAGATAAATTTTCAATTTTAAAGTCTATTCGTGAAGCAACAGCTCAACAAAATTCGCCTGTGACACTATCTATGGGTATTGCCTATGGTGAACAAGATATTATTGCATTGGCAAAAATGGCACAAACGCATTTAGATTTGGCATTAGGTCGCGGTGGTGATCAAGTTGTTGTTAAGTCTAGTCAAGAGGCAGCGCGTTTCTATGGTGGTGCAACCAATCCAATGGAAAAACGTACACGTGTACGCGCGCGGATGATTTCACAAACAGTCGCTGAATTGATGGAGCAATCAGATAATATCATGATCGCTGGCCATAAGACGCCTGACCTTGATGCAATTGGTGCAGGATTGGGCATTTGGCGAATGGCACAAACCAAAAATAAACCGGCTTTTTTGGTTGTGGATGAAAAATCAGTGTATAGTGATATTACACTGTTGCTACAGGAAATTAGGAAGAATCCACCAGACATTGTTGCACCAGGTGCAAATATCAATGATTCAATTGTGGATGAAGCTCGTGCGCTGAAACTTGTACGTAATAATACCTTATTGATTTTAGTCGATCACGCGCGTGCGTCAATTACTAGTGTGCCGCAATTACTTGAACGTTTAGCTAATCGTGTTGTCGTGATTGATCATCATCGTTTGGCTGAGCAGGGGCTTTCTGAAAAGCCATTATTATCATACGTTGAACCATATGCATCGTCAACTTCGGAGTTGGTAGTAGAATTGCTACAGTATCAGGATCAAAGTCATGCACCTATTACTAAATTAGAGGCAACTGCCATGCTTGGTGGTATTCAGATTGACACAAAGAATTTCACATTGCGCACCGGTTCTCGTACATTTGATGCAGCAAGTTATTTGCGTGCCAATGGTGCTGATAGTAACTTGATTCAGTCATTCATGAAAGAAAAGTTCACAGATTTCAAATCACGGACGCATCTCACTAATTTAGCAATAGTGAAAGATGGTAATGCGATTGTAACAGGTGAAGATGGGGCTGTTTATTCTGGGTTGATTACTGCCCAAGCAGCTGATGAATTATTACAAATTAGTGGTGTAGAGGCATCTTATGTGATCACTAAACGTAATGATGATCGTGTTGGCATTTCAGC
The DNA here is from genome assembly GCF_014207505.1 of Leuconostoc carnosum. Taxonomy (GTDB): domain Bacteria; phylum Bacillota; class Bacilli; order Lactobacillales; family Lactobacillaceae; genus Leuconostoc; species Leuconostoc carnosum. Next base: position 60,500 of record NZ_JACHGL010000006.1, on the reverse strand, counting down.
ACGTTCTACAGGTCAACGTAATGTGCAGCGTGTTATGGAAGCATTGGACGGCGGTGGTCATCTATCTAATGCTGCAACACAAATATCCGATGTCACAACTGATGAGGCAACTGAAAAATTGCACACAGCGTTAGCAGAGGCTGCAGAAGAATAATTAATTAAGACAAACGGTGGGGAACACCTTGAACTTGGAGGATAGAGTCATATGAAAGTCGTATTTTTGGAAGATGTTAAGGGACGCGGTAAAAAAGGTGAAATTAAGGATGTACCAGATGGTTATGCCAATAATTTCTTGATTAAAAATAAGAAAGCCGAACCAGCAACAGGTAAAAACTTAGGTGCCGTCAAGGGTCGTCAAAAAGCTGAAGAAAAAGCAGCTGCCGAAGCTTTGGCAAATGCAAATGCATTGAAGTCAAAAATTGAAGATGATAGTTTTGTGGTTGAGTTGACTGGTAAATCAGGTGCTGATGGGCGCTTGTTTGGTGCGGTATCAACTAAACAAATTGTTGCTGCTTTAGAACAACAAAAACATTTGAAAATTGATAAGCGCAAACTTGTATTGAATCAACCGATTCATGTTTTGGGATATACGAGTGTGCCATTGAAGTTACATCGAGAAGTAACAGCTAATTTGCGGGTGCACGTGAGCGAGGGTTAATATGGACAATCCGGGATCATACGAATATAGACAAGTACCACAAGATGTGGATGCCGAACGTGCGGTACTCGGCGCCATTTTTTTTGATGTTAAATCAGATAATGCGATGGTAGCAGCTGGCGCTATTTTGCAAGCTGATGATTTCTATCGACAAGCACATCAAACAATTTTTAAAGCAATGCAACAATTGGTCGATGAACAACGTCCAATTGATATGTTGACTTTGCAAGATAAATTAAATAGTATGCAGCAGTTAAATAATGTTGGTGGCATGCCGTATCTTGCTGAGATTTCAGAATCATCTGCATCATCAGCTAATTTACGGCATTATGCTAATATTGTTCGAGAAAAAGCGATTTTAAGACGTATGATTGATTTGATGACACGCAGTATGTCATTGGCATATGATTCTGCTGAACCTAGTGAAGAAATTTTGGAAGTGTTAAATCGTAATCTAGATACCTTAGCTGAAAACCGTGGTGATGAAGATTTTCAAAAGATAAAAGATGTTTTGCAAGAATTCCAATCGAACTTAGACAATGCTGTGGATAACGACAATGATATCGTTGGGTTAGCCACAGGTTATCCAGAATTAGATAAATTAACTCATGGGTTTCGTGAGGATCAGATGGTTGTTCTTGGTGCGCGTCCGGCTGTTGGTAAAACGGCGTTCGTATTAAATATTGCTAAAAATGTTGCTAAAGCTGAACAAGTACCAGTAGTTGTGTTTAGTTTGGAAATGGGGGCAGTTGATTTAGTAACACGATTGGTTGCTGCCGAAGGAGCGATTGATTCGAACCACCTAACCACTGGTCAGATGACATCAGATGATTGGCAATCACTAACTTTAGCTATGCAGTCGTTAGCTAATATGCAAATTTATATGGATGATACTGCTGGTATAAAAATCAATCAAATCAGTGCTAAATTACGTAAATTAGAAAAAGATTTGGTTGCGGATATGACGCCTGAGCAACGTGTGGAAAATCCACATCCAATTGGCATGGTAATTATTGATTATCTTGGTTTGATTGAATCTAATAATACTGAGAGCAGGCAGCAAGCTGTTGCAGAAATTTCTAGATCAATCAAAAAATTAGCCAAAGAATTGCATACGCCAATTTTAGCGCTAGCGCAGTTAAGTCGTGGTGTGGAGCAACGCACGGATAAAAGACCTGTACTATCAGATTTGCGAGAATCTGGTTCTATTGAACAAGATGCAGATATTGTCGCATTTTTATATCGTGATGATTATTATCGCAATGATGGTAGCGAAGACAGCGGCGAAACTGATCCTCGAGATGAAGAAGAAGCAGTTCCTATCGAGATCATTTTAGAAAAAAACCGAGCAGGTGCCCGTGGTACGGCGACGTTAATGTTTAATAAACCAACATTTAAATTTAGTCCTATGGCGCCACTATTTAGAGACGATCCGATTGCTGGGCCAAATGGTAACCCAGGTTGGTAATTATCAACGTTGCCGGTATTCCTAGTCACAGATGCTATTAAAAAGGATTGAATCAGAAAAGATTCAATCCTTTTTTAATAGCATCTGTATAATAGTGACAATGAAAATAATGATAAGGTAAAATGGGACACCATACCAAAAATTTATCCAATCAGCACGTGATAAATTGAAACCAAAAACGAAGCTAATCATCAAACAGATAACCACCAGCAATCGCCAAGATAATAGGGGTGGATACATGAACAATGTCAAACTATAAACCGCTAGACCCAAACCAAAAATAGGTGCCAACCCAATAAAGACATTACCAAAGCGCTGATAAAAGCTGTTCTTGTTATATGTGTGATTAACATAGCCAAGCACACCGTCATTACTGATTTGCCATAGTTTAAAATCAGTAATATTGTGATGAAACAGTATCGCGATGATTAAGTGGCTCAACTCATGAATGACAATGCCAAAAAATCCAATTATTGCGATAATGGCATACGAAGTTTGCTGCATCGCCCAACGAGTAATCTGTTGTGAGATTAAGCTGAGGATATAGGTTATGATGATAGGGATGATGAACCACCAAATATAGTGTCGAACGAGTAAATCAATCATGTTCTAATAGATCGACAAAAGTTGCACTGGTAAGTGTTGCAACATCTGTTGGTTTAACTTTATCTGATTTACTCAGTTCACCACCGCTAACTAGAAAATAGTCAGCATGTTGTGCGGATATATCAATATAAATAGGGAAATGTTTGTTTTGCCAAATACCAACGGGGTTATTAGCGCCGTGAACATAACCCGTTGTTCTTTGTAAATCTTTGAGAGATAACATGGTCACCTTTTTGTTACCAGAAGCGGCAGCTAATTTTTTGAGTGACAGATGCTTTGTGATAGGCAAAACAGCCACGACTGGACCAGTTTTATCACCAGAAGCAGCTAATGTTTTATAGATATCTTCATGTTGAACGCGATATTTATTCAGAATGATATCACGTTCAGCTTCTGATTTATCTAAAATGTTGAGTTCAAACGATTCATAATTAATATGATGCTTGTCCATAATTTGTTCGGGAAGTGTTTTTTTAATTTTTTTCTTTGCCATGATGATATTATTTTACCACAAATTGGAACCACCAAAAAGTGACGCGGTCCAACCAATTTATGATATACTAGTTGATATGATGTCAGAGGCGATTTATGTTACGGTCCAAGCCGACCTTAAACAAAAAATTTATAATGGTGAATTTTCAGATTTAAAATTACCAGATGAGCGGTCATTAGCTGAGCAGTATCAAGTATCACGCTCCTCTATTAAACGAGCCTTGAATGTATTAGTACAACAGGGTGTTATTTTTAAAAAAAGAGGTAGCGGAACATTTGTTAATCCGCTTTATTTAAAAAATCATGCTATTTTTAAGCATGAAGGATCAAATCTGGGTGTTTCGGATTCCTTTCGTGTAGATGGACAGGCACCCAGTATTGAATTATTAGATTTTCAAGTGGTACCAGCAACACTTGAACAACAGCAAGCATTATTTTTAAATGAGGGTGATTTTGTTTATGAAATTAAACGTTTACGTCGCTTAGAGGGTGTACCGTTTATGATTGAACGAGGGTATGTCCCAATAAATGTGTTACCAGGTTTGAGTAGAAGTATTGTGTCGGGATCTGTTTACGAGTATGTTGAGAACACGAAACATCGGACAGTGACTAAGTCATTTATGACGATTATGGCAGAACCTTCGAACCAAGAAGATCAAAAGTTACTTGAATTGTCTGAAAAAGAACCTGTGGGTATCATGGAAGGTATCTTTTTTATGGATGATGGGACACCGCTTGAATTTTCAACGATGCGTTTGCATTATAAATATCTGAGGTACAATGCTTTTGTAAGTATTGATTCAGAATAGATAATATATTGTTTTAAAAGACGGCAAATCGTGCCGTCTTTTATTTGTCTGTAGGCAAGAAGATTGTATAAATTGGGTCGCACCAATAAGTACAATCTACCAACCAAAAATAAAAATAACATCAACCAATTCAAGGCATTCTCCTTGAACTAATGCGAATAATCAGTTATACTGGAAGAGTAAATAACGGAGAAAGATTCGTGGTTTACGATTCTCTCAAAAAATAAGGAGTACTTAATCTCATGGCAGATTTTGATTCAAAAGAGTACTTAGAACTCGTTGATAAGTGGTGGCGTGCAACCAACTATTTGTCAGCAGGGATGATCTTCTTGAAGAGCAACCCATTGTTCTCAGTTACTAACACACCAATCCAAGCCGAAGACGTTAAAGTTAAGCCTATCGGTCACTGGGGAACAATCTCAGGTCAAACATTCTTGTATGCTCACGCTAACCGCTTGATCAACAAGTATGACTTGAACATGTTCTATATCGGTGGTCCAGGACACGGTGGCCAAGTTATGGTTACTAATGCTTACTTGGATGGCGAATATACTGAAGATTACCCAGAAATCACACAAGATTTGGAAGGTATGAGCCGCTTATTCAAGCGTTTCTCATTCCCTGGTGGAATCGGATCGCATATGACTGCTCAAACACCTGGTTCATTGCATGAAGGTGGTGAATTAGGTTATTCATTATCACACGCATTCGGTGCTGTTTTGGACAATCCTGACCAAATCGCATTTGCTGTTGTTGGTGATGGTGAAGCTGAAACAGGTCCATCAATGACATCATGGCATTCAACAAAGTTCTTGAACCCTAAGAATGATGGTGCTGTTTTGCCTATCTTGGATTTGAACGGATTTAAGATTTCTAACCCAACATTATTCTCACGTATGTCGGATGAAGAAATTACAAAGTTCTATGAAGGTTTGGGATATTCACCTCGCTTTATCGAAAATGATGATATTCATGATTATACTGCATATCATGAATTGGCAGCTAAGGTGTTGGATCAAGCTATTGAAGATATTCAAAATATCCAAAAAGATGCACGTGAAAACGGTAAGTATCAAGACGGTACAATCCCTGCATGGCCAGTAATTATTGCTCGCTTGCCAAAGGGATGGGGTGGTCCACGCTTTGATGCAAAGGGTAACCCAATCGAAAATTCATTCCGTGCGCACCAAGTGCCATTGCCTTTGGAACAAGCTAAGCTTGAAACATTGCCACAATTCGAAGAATGGATGAATTCATACAAGCCAGAAGAATTGTTCAATGCTGATGGTTCATTGAAGGATGAATTAAAAGCTATTACACCTAAGGGTGACAAGCGTATGTCTGCTAACCCTATTGCGAATGGTGGACGTCGTCGTGGCGAAAAGGCTGAAGATTTGACTTTGCCTGATTGGCGTCAATATACTAACGATATCAATGATGATAATCGTGGTACAGAGTTGCCAAAGCAAACACAAAACATGGATATGACAACACTTTCAAACTATTTGGAAGAAGTTGCTAAGTTGAACCCAACATCATTCCGTGTCTTTGGTCCTGATGAAACAATGTCAAACCGTTTGTGGAGTCTCTTTAACACAACCAACCGTCAATGGATGGAAGAAGTTAAGGAACCGCACGATGAGTATGTTGGACCTGAAGGTCGTATCATTGATTCGCAACTATCAGAACATCAAGCTGAAGGTTGGCTAGAAGGTTACACATTGACTGGTCGTGTGGGAATCTTTGCTTCATACGAATCATTCTTGCGTGTTGTTGATACAATGATCACACAACACTTCAAGTGGTTGCGTCATGCATCAGAACAAGCATGGCGTAATGATTATCCATCATTGAACTTGATTGCAACATCAACAGCGTTCCAACAAGATCATAATGGATATACTCACCAAGATCCAGGTCTATTGACTCACTTGGCTGAGAAGAAAGCTAACTTCATTCGTGAATACTTACCAGCTGATGGTAATTCATTGTTAGCTGTTCAAGCACGTGCTTTCTCAGAGCGTCATAAGGTTAACTTGTTGATTGCTTCTAAGCAACCACGTCAACAATGGTTTACTGCTGATGAAGCTGATGTATTGGCTAATGAAGGTTTGAAGGTCATTGATTGGGCTTCTACTGCACCTTCTGGTGATGTTGATATTACATTTGCATCTGCTGGTACAGAACCAACTATCGAAACTTTGGCTGGTTTGTGGTTGATTAACCAAGCATTCCCTGAAGTTAAGTTCCGTTATGTTAACGTTGTTGAATTGCTTCGTTTGCAAAAGAAGTCAGAACCTAACATGAATGATGAACGTGAATTATCAAAGGAAGAATTCGATAAGTTCTTCCAACCTAATACACCAGTAATCTTTGGCTTCCATGCTTATGAAAACTTAGTTGAGTCATTCTTCTTCGAACGTAAGTTTGAAGGTGACGTATACGTTCATGGTTACCGTGAAGATGGTGACATTACAACGACTTATGATATGCGTGTATACTCACACTTGGATCGCTTCCACCAAGCTAAAGAAGCTGCTGAAATCTTGTCTGCAAATGGCAAGATTGATCAAGCTGCTGCTGATACATTCATTGCTAAGATGGATGATACATTGGCAAAGCACTTCGAAGTTACTCGTAGCGAAGGTCGCGATATCGAAGAATTTACTGACTGGAATTGGTCAGCTTTGAAGTAATTGTTATCAGTATTGTTGCTTGTTTATTGACATGAGCAGGTAATATGAAAAACGAACCGGATTAGTATCTGGTTCGTTTTTTGTGTACACAAAAAAGATATAATAAATTGTAAAGAGATTAGAAGAATGTTCATAATACTCACTAGTTGAGCTATGTGTTATTTTAATTAAGAGGAGAGCAAGGTAAGTGAAAGATTTACAGGCTGATAATATTGGCGAGTTGTGGGATATTTATGATATTAATAAGCAACGTACAGGTCGTAATCATCTTCGTGGGCAACGATTAGCAAATGGTGATTATCATCTGGTAGCTAATGCAATAATTTTTAATGATGAAAAGCAGATATTAATACAACAGAGGTCATTTAAAAAATTGAGTCGTCCTGGACAATGGACTGCTGAAAGTGGCGGATCAGTGTTACAAAATGAAACTAGCCAACATGCAATTGTGCGTGAGCTCCGTGAAGAATTAAATTTAGTGGTAGATATAGCGCAACTGGGCATGCTGACAACACGCTATTATTTTGATTGGATTGAGGATTGGTATGCCGTACACGTCAATATTAAATTAGACGATTTGACAATACAACAATCCGAAGTAGAGCGTATACGCTGGGCAACATTAGAAGAAGTTTTGACAATAGCCAGTAGTAATGGCATCGATGAGGCAGTTTTATATAAACAGGCATATGATTTACTATTTTAGTGAAAGCGGTATAACGGAAAATAGAATGGTATATTAATCTATGACATACTACGATGGTGTAAAAAACCGCTTAGCTCGTATCAGCTAAGCGGTTTTTTATACCATCAGTAGCTGCTCATATGTCAAAGTGACAATGAGCAGAGAAAATAGCCCATCATCACAGCAAAATAATGACGACGAGGTTGAGGTGCACGGCTGAGATTGTATTGTTTTTATTAGTCATAGTAAAACTCCAATCATTAATTAAATAATATTAAAACATAAAAACAATTTAATGTCAAATATTTAATTATTAACGAGGATATACAGCAAAACGATTGCCAACTGTAGGTACCAATTTAACAGGTTGTGGATAAAAGCTGGATAAAATTTTTTCTGATAAAATGCTATCACGCTTACCTTGGGCAAATATTTTCCCTGATTTTAATAATAAAATATGCTGAAAATCTGGCAGAATTTCTTCAGTGTAATGAGATACAAAAAGTAATGCTGGATGATGGGGTAATTGAGTTAACTGATTGATTTGCTGTAGTAATTGTTCACGTGCAAAAACATCTAGTCCATTACATGGTTCGTCTAAAATAAGTAACTCTGGTTGTCCAATCAATGCACGAGCAATTAACACAAGTTGACGTTGCCCTTGGGAAAGTAATCGGTAAGGTTTATTGATAATAGATTCACCACCGAGCTGTTGCAGTAGTTGTTTGGATTCTCTGAGGTCACTATCTGTAAATTCATTATGAATATTAATCGTGCCAAATTTACCACTTAGAACAATATATTCAGCTAAATGATTTTCAGGTAATTGTTTTTGCATCGCTGTTGAAACGAAACCGATTCGTTTTTTTAATTCAAAAACATTAGTATATCCAAATGTTTGACCCAATACTTGTATACGCCCAGAGGTTGCCCAAAAGTTACCGTAAATTAAAGATAACAAGGTAGTCTTTCCAGCACCGTTTAATCCCATTAAAACCCAATTTTCTCCAGAATTAATTTGCCAGTTAATGTTATCTAATATTTTATGCTCACGTTCAAATGAGACGTTTTCTAGTTTTAAAACGGGTTCTATTGCCATTTAATGCACTCCTTTAGTTTGAAATAATTAAATCATAGCGTTGTTTGATAATTTTTTCAATAGTATTTTATTTTAAAATAATAATCAGACGTGGTAAATGAGAATATTCCAATGTTATATATCAAGACGGTAAATACCGTATTCATACGGTTTCCAATCAAATAAATTGGCTATAAAAATCAAATATTTGCGCGTTGCGTTTGACAGAATTCGTGTCATTTGTCACAATACATTTATTGCATAGCTCATCAAAACCTCATTTTGATTTAGTGATAATGAGAAAAATTGTAAAAAACCATGCAAACAATCATTTAAGAAAGGAGTAAATTATGCAAGATGTTCAATCGCGCGTCAGCCAAACGGGTGCGCAAATACTACTAGATTCTCTAGAGAAAGCAGGTGTACAGGTCCTCTTTGGTTATCCTGGTGGTGCAGTTATTCCAATGTATGACGCACTATATGATAATTTAAATGGTATCGAGCATATCCTGGTTCGTCACGAACAAGCGGCCGCACATGCAGCCGAAGGATACGCTAAAGCCACTGGAAAGCCTGGTGTTGTGTTAGTCACATCTGGACCCGGCGCCACGAATACGGTGACAGGCATTGCAGATGCTTATAGTGATTCTGTGCCATTGATTGTTATATCAGGTCAAGTGGGAACGCATGGTATTGGTACTAATGCATTTCAAGAACTTGATATGCTATCGATAACCAGTTCAATTACAAAAATGAGTTATCAAGTGCATCATGTTGATGAACTGCCGTCTATTGTAGCAGAAGCTTATCAAGTAGCCACTTCTGGACGGCCAGGACCAGTTTTGATTGATCTACCAAAGGATATCACTCTAGAAAGTGGTGTGTCGGGAACGTTACCAAGTCAGTCAGCTCGAAAGATTAATTTAACAGAACCTGCTTTGAATTTAACAAAAATACAAGAACTTGTTGAAGGATTATCTCGTGCTAAGCAGCCGGTAATTATCGCAGGTGCTGGTGTCTTGAAGGCTAATGCACAAGGATTATTACGCCAGTTAGTGAATCAATATCATATACCAGTTGTATCCACTTTACTAGGTCTAGGTGCTATGACATCTGATAATCCATTTTTCCTTGGTATGGCCGGTATGCACGGTTCTGTGCTAGCCAATACGGCATTAGATCAAGCAGATTTCATCCTCAATATTGGATCACGTTTTGATGATCGTGTTGTCACAAATGCTAAAGATTTTAGTCGTCACGCAACGATTGCACATATTGATATTGATATAACAGAGATAGGGCGCGTTTTAGAAACAACTTATCAAATTCATGCCGATGCTTATGAAGCCTTGTCGGCCATCCTAAAATTTTCAGAATTTAAAAAAATGGCGATAACTAAAGATTGGCAATCGAAAAACCAACAACAACCAAACCAACCAATCTTTGATTATCCAGAAACTGACCAAGCGATTATGCCACAGACAGTTATTGAGAATATAGGCCAATTGACAAAAGGAAAAGCGCTTATTGTGACCGATGTTGGTCAACACCAAATGTGGGTGGCACAGCATTACCCCTTTCAAGATAATCATCAGTTATCAACATCTGGTGGATTAGGCACCATGGGGTATGGTATACCAGCCGCCATCGGTGCTAAAATAGCCAAGCCAGATCGAGAAGTTGTGTTGTTTGTTGGTGATGGTGGGTTTCAAATGACATCAGAAGAGCTGGCTATTTTAAATGATAACAATCTTAATATTAAGATTGTTATGTTGAATAATCATTCACTAGGCATGGTTAGACAATGGCAGACACTATTTTTTAATCAACGTCTATCACAGACAGTGTTTGATACACAACCAAATTTTGGGAAACTGGCAAGCGCTTATGGCATTAATTATATGTTGCTTGATCAACCAGATAGCCTAACTGATGATTTACAACGTGCGTTTGCATCGGAAAAATCAATTTTAATTGAAGTCATCATTCCAGAAGATGCGCAAGTTTTGCCGATGATTAATGCTGGCGCACCATATCGAGACATGATAACGTGGGGGGAAAACAAATGACAACTCATACATTATTTACACGTGTGTATAACCATACAGGATTTCTCGTTCGATTTGCCAGTGTTCTAACACGGCTAAATGTTAATATTAAATCGTTTACTGTCATATCAGATGATGACGAAATAGCGACAGTATCATTTACTTTTGAATCTGAAGACAACAATCAAGTCGCCAATGTGAGGCGCAATCTAAAAAAACAACTAGATATTTTATCAGTTGGTTACGTTAAATAAAATAATAAATAATATAAAAAATGGAGAATTTAATTATGACAACAAAGATGTATCACGAAGCAGATGTAGACGCAACATTATTGGAAAACAAGACGATTGCCGTTATTGGCTATGGTGCGCAGGGTCATGCACAAGCAAATAACTTACGTGACTCAGGGTACCAAGTCATCATGGGATTACGTGCAGGACGTTCTTGGGATGCTGCTAAAAGTGACGGATTTGACGTTTATACAACGTCAGAAGCTGTTGAAAAAGCTGATGTTATTATGTTTTTGACCCCAGATGAATTGCAAAAGCAAGTATGGGAAGAAGAAATCCGTGATTACATTAAGCCAGGCAGTTACTTTGGTTTTTCGCATGGATTTAATATCAACTATGGCTTGATTGAGCCTAGTGAAGATTTGAATGTCTTTATTGTTGCTCCTAAAGGTCCAGGAAACATTGAACGACGTGAGTTCGTTGAAGGTGGTGGTGTACCAGATTTGTTTGGTGTTCACCAAGACCCATCAGGTGATACACGCGCATTAGCAATGGCTTATGCTAACGGTGTTGGTGGTGGCCGTGGTGGTATGTTGGAGACAACTTTTGAAGAAGAAACAACAGAAGATTTATTTGGTGAACAAGCTATTTTATGTGGTGGGTTGACACAATTGATCGAAGCTGGATTTAATACATTGGTTGAGGCCGGTTACTCACCAGAATTAGCTTATTTTGAGACATCTCACGAAATGAAAATGATTGTTGACCTAATCTTTGAAGGTGGCTTTGAAAAGATGCGTCATGATTGCTCAAATACATGTGAGTATGGTGAAATGTTAAATGGACCACGTATCATCACTGAAGAATCAAAGCAAGGTATGCGTGATGTTTTGAAAGATATTCAAGATGGCACGTATGCAAAGCAATGGTTGGCAGAGTATAATTCTGGTTTGAAAGATCTGGAAAGTAAGCGTACTGAATATAAGGCAAGCTTATACGAACAAACTGGTAAAAAAGTGCGTGCCATGATGCCTTGGATTTCTACTGCAGATAAGTATTCAACAGCAACTGACGTTGACCAATATTCAACAACGAAATAATAATAAATAAAAAAAGTGGCTTCGAGCCACTGTACATAATCTTAAAATTGGAGGAATCATATGACTTATTCTGATTTTTTAACTGCCAAAGATGTCATCGAAGCGTATCAAACACTCTCAAAAGTTGTTCGACATACAGCACTGGAATACGATGAATATTTGTCAAAAAAATATCATGCACATATTTATTTGAAGCGTGAAGATCAACAACGGGTCCGTTCATTTAAAATTCGTGGTGCTTATTACAATATAATTAAGGCTGATAAAGAAAAACTAAAGAATGGGGTTGTGGCCGCTTCTGCTGGTAATCATGCACAGGGGGTCGCTGCCACATGCCGAGCGCTTGATATTCAAGCTACTATTTTTATGCCAGTCACAACACCGAATCAAAAAGTGTCTGCTGTTCGACGGTTTGGTGGCAAAAACATTACGACTATTTTGGTTGGTGATACTTTTGACGAAGCGCAGCAAGCGGCATTAGATTACACGCAAAAAAATCAGATGTTTTTAGTGGCACCATTTGATGATTATGCTACAATGGCTGGTCAAGGCAGTATTGCAGTGGAAATTTTTAATGATGCAAAAGATCAAGCAATTGATGTTGATTATTTAATCACCTCAGTTGGCGGCGGTGGATTAATTAGTGGTGTATCAACTTATACTAAGTATATTTCACCTCAAACAACTGTGGTGGGTGTTGAGCCTGAAACAGCTCAGTCTATGGCAGCGGCTTTCAAAGCACAGCAGCCAGTGACTGTCTCAAATGTTGATCACTTTGTTGATGGTGCAGCTGTTGCCAAAGTCGGACAGTTGACTTATCGACAAGCGCATCGCTATGTCGATCGATTATTAGCTGTACCAGAAGGAAAAGTAGCACAGACCGTCATGGATATGTATACATATGAAGCGATTGTAGCCGAACCAGCAGGAGCAATGCCAATTGCTAGCCTAGATATTATTGCAAAAGATATTGTTGATCAGACAGTTGTTTTGGTTGTATCTGGGGGGAATAACGACATTAGCCGTATGCAAGAAATGGAACAAAAATCTTTGATGTATAAAGGGCAGCAGCAGTTTTATCTGGTGGAATTTCCACAACGTCCAGGTGCTTTACGGCAGTTTGTTAATGATGTACTCGGTCCAAATGATGATATTACACGATTTGAGTATACAAAGAAGATTAATTCGGAGACAGGATCAGTGATGGTTGGTATTTTATTGGGAGAAGGCACTTCAGTGACATCGTTGACACAGCGTTTGTCAGCTTTCTTTCCTAAATATGTCAATTTGCAAGAAAATTCAGTGCTTTTTAACATGTTAGTTTAGGCTAGCAATTGTTTTATTGGTTAGCTAGCGTTTAAATAAACCCCTAAAATCGGTGTTATCCAATTTTAGGGGTTTAATGGTCAGTTTCTAATTATTTTGTTGTGGGTTTCATAGCAACAATTTCGATTTCTAATTTAGCTTTTTTAGGTAAAGCTGCTACTTGGACAGCTGAGCGAGCGGGAAAAGCTTCAATTGAAGTTGTCTCAAAGTATTTTTCATAAATATCATTTACTACAGTAAAGTCAGAAAGATCATCGAAGAACAAACCAGCTTTAACAATATCGGCTCTTGAAAATTCAGCTTCGTGTAAAATTTCGTCAATATTTTCAAAGATTTGGTGTGCTTGTTGCGTAGTTGTTTCACCAACAAACTCATTGGTTTGAGGGTCGACACCAATTTGACCTGAGATATAGAGTGTATTATCAACCTGAATGGCTTGAGAGTATGGACCCAATGCTTTAGGGGCTTGCGTTGTGCTAACAACTTGCTTTGACATGAATAATTTCCTCCTTACAATTATTCTATTCCAATTTACTTTTTTATACAATAAATATAACAAAATTATAAAGTTAAATAATAAAATTATGAAAATTAGATGTATGATGACATCTGCTGAAAGCGTTGAAAGTCTAATATATGGTTCAAATGATATATTTTGTGTGCTGTAATCGCTTTCTTTGTTATAATACTAATAAGGCGTTATGTTAGAATTAACGATTTTTGAATTTTAATGTCTAGGTAACGAAGCAATGAAGGAGAATTATTAAAGCTGTACGTTTACTGAATACTAGTATTTGGACGCTTAATTAAAAATAAAATGATGTCAAAAATAAAAATTGTTTCTATTGATATTGATGGGACACTACTCAATGATCAACATAAGATTACACCAGAGGTTAAGTTGGCTATCCAACAAGCTACGGCCAAAGGTGTTAAAATAGTCATTACAACTGGTCGACCTTTACCAGGTGTTCGGGATATATTAGCTGAACTCAATCTATTGGGTGATGATCAGTATGTTATTACTTATAATGGTGGATTATTACAAACAACTAATGGGAATAAAACCTTATTTAACCAACCGTTGTCATTGGACAGATTTCGTGATATTAATGCTTTCATGACGGAACAACAGATTTATGTTCAGGTTGAAACTAAGGATGCGGCCTATACGACGCATCATAAGATTCATACCTGGGCCAGTCATGAAAACAGCCTTGTCAAATTGCCACTGTTCATCGTCGATACAGAGTCCCAGCTTGAGCGCGTGAAGTTTATTAAAGCTATTGCTAATGCCGAGAGTGATGAACTAGATGCCGTACAAGCTATTATACCGGCGAAAATATCAGAAACTGTTAACGTGATTCGTTCCACAGCCAATAACTTGGAGTTTATTGATCAGCGCGCTTCTAAGGGAAATGCTTTACTAGCTTTGGCTGAATTATTATCTGTTGACCCTAGTGAGACAATGGCAATCGGGGATCAAGAAAATGACCGATCAATGCTTGAAGTAGCTGGTGTAAGTGTTGCAATGGGAAATGCTATTCCAAGTATTAAGGCAATTGCTGAGTTTGAAACGGTAACAAACAATGATTCAGGGGTTGCACACGCTCTGAAAAAATATGTACTCTAGTCATATATTGAGATTGACTGATCAAAATGTGAATATAATGTTGTATAATGATAAAAATAATATGGAGGTTGTGAAATGAATGTTTTAATAACTGGTGAAGTGGCAGAATTAGTAGGGGAACCTTTAGCGGTGGGGGAACAATTACCACACTTTAAGTTAGAAGATGAGAATGGTGATAAGGTTAAAACAGCTGATTTAGTTGGACGTATCACTTTGATTTCTGTTGTTCCTGACTTGAATACAGATACATGCTCGTTGCAAACACGTCATTTTAATCAAACAGTCGACCAATTTGGCGATGTTCAGTTTATAACAGTGTCAACAAATTCTGTTGAGGAACAACGAGATTGGTGTGCAGCTGAAGGTGTGAAGAACATGCGTGTACTGTCAGATGAGCAAGAATCATTTGGTTATGCGACTAACCTCTACTTGCCAGTGCAAGGTTTTGATACACGTGCTGTGTATATCGTTGATGCACAAGGCACTGTGAAGTATGCTCAAATTATTCCTGAAGTATCTGAGGAACCAGATTATGATGATGCATTGCTGGCATTAAAGACGCTAATGAGCTGAAAAAGTTTAATTAGACTCAATCAGTTACTTGATCTAAAAATGATATTTAAGGGTAGTAACATAATGGTGTTGCTGCCCTTATTTTTCGTATGATGTCACAGTCTTTTGTGGCTTTTATCATTTTTTTTTGTTAAAATAAGTATTGATTACGAACCGCAATAGAAAATATTTGGAGCTAAACATGCCGGAACCTAAATTGAAACTTTTTTCTCTAAGCTCAAACGAACCACTTGCAGAAAAAATTGCTGCATCAGTTGGTGTACCGTTAAGCGAAATTTCTGTCAAGCGCTTTGCTGATGGTGAAGTGCAAATTAACATTGAAGAAAGTATTCGTGGTGATAACGTCTTTGTTATCCAATCAACTTCTGCGCCTGTTAATGATAATTTGATGGAGTTACTGATTATGATTGACGCTTTGCGCCGGGCATCAGCTAACCAAATTAACGTTGTTTTGCCATATTATGGTTATGCACGTCAAGATCGTAAAGCACGTTCACGTGAACCAATTACTGCTAAACTTGTAGCAAATATGTTGGAACGAGCAGGTGCTACACGGGTATTGGCACTCGACTTACATGCGGCACAAATCCAAGGATTTTTCGATATTCCTATGGATCACTTACAGGGTGCACCATTGCTTGCTGATTACTTAATTGAAACTGGGATTGCTGACAAGAAAAATGCTGTTGTTGTTTCTCCAGATCATGGTGGTATGACACGCGCACGTAATTTGAATAATATGTTGGAATTAGAGTCACCAGTGGCTGTTATAGACAAGCGCCGACCAAAGCCAAATGTGGCTGAAATTGGTAGTATTGTTGGGGATGTTGCTGGTAAAACTGCCATCATGATTGATGATATGATTGATACAGCTGGTACAATTACGCAAGGTGCGCAGTTAATTATGGAACATGGGGCAAAAGAAGTGTATGTCGTAGCCTCTCATGCTGTCTTTTCTGGACCGGCTGTTGAACGTCTTCAAAACTCAGTTTTCAAAAAAGTGATTTTAACTGACTCAATTAACCTACCAGAAAACAAAAAATTTGATAAATTAGAGATCGTGTCAGTTAGTGAATTAATTGGTGAAGCAATTCGTCGTATTAGTAATAATGAAGCTATTTCATCATTATTTAAAACACGTTTTCACCGTCGATTACACGATTAATTCGTCGTCGTTGCAGTAAATGCCTCATAAAAAATAGGAAAATAGACCTTAAAGTCAGCAATAGTTGGCTTTTTTTGTGCAATATATTACAGAATGGTTGAAAAATGATATACTTGAAGGTAGATAAAATACTAGAAACACGATAGGAGAACGTCCATGAGTAAAGTTTTGGTTGTGGATGATGAGAAGCCAATCTCAGATATCATTAAATTCAATCTTACAAAAGAAGGCTATGATGTTATTACAGCCGCAGATGGTCGGGAAGCGTTAGATATGTTTAGCGAAGAAAATCCTGATTTAGTTTTGTTAGATCAGATGTTACCAGAAATTGATGGTGTCGAAGTTTTGCGACAAATTCGTTCAAAGTCCGAAATTCCTGTCATTATGGTTACTGCTAAAGATTCTGAAATCGATAAAGTTTTGGGATTGGAGATGGGTGCAGACGATTATGTGACTAAACCATTTTCAAATCGTGAATTAGTGGCACGAGTTAAGGCTAATTTGCGGAGCCGTAAAGCTGTAGCTCAGCATGGCGATGAGAGTGTTGTCAGCACTGAGGATATTGAGTTGGGTGATTTGGTTATCCATCCACAAGCTTACATGGTTTCTAAATCCGGTCAAGATATTGAATTAACACATCGCGAGTTTGAACTACTTTACTATTTGGCACAACATATCGGTCAAGTCATGACACGAGAGCATTTGTTGCAACAAGTTTGGGGTTATGATTATTTTGGTGATGTCCGTACGGTAGATGTGACAGTCCGCCGTTTACGTGAAAAAATTGAAGATAATCCAAGTCATCCAAATTGGCTAGCGACACGTCGTGGCGTTGGTTACTATTTACGTCCTGATGCAGAATAGTGCGTGGCAATAATGCGTATAACATTGGGGGCGCTTAGTGCTAATTTTTTTGATTTGTACTTATTCCTTGCAACAACAGCACGTGCTTCTCATCTAAATAACAAGGGGACAGACGTTTAACGTCAGCAATTATGCGCAGCCTAACTAAATTTTTCCAATCTATTCGTTTTCGCATCACGCTTGTTTTCGTGTTGCTGATGATTATCGCACTCGAGCTTTTGGGTGCGTTTTTTGTACGTCAAATTGAACAACGTAATTTGGCAACTTTTCAACAGCAAATTACCTTACCCAAGTATGCTACGGATCAAATAACAACCGCATTAAGAAATAAACAAACTGATGAAGCTAATCATCAAATTCAAGATGTCTTATCAGGTTTAAATAATACTAATTTGCAAGAGGTACAAGTCATTGATCGTACTGGCACTATTCGTGGGACATTGTCAGTGTCTGGTCAGCAGACAATTGGGCAAAAAACGACCGATTTAAACGCTCAAAAAGCTTTATCAGGGAACCAATCATTTTTAAAAACACGGACGATTAATGAAAGTGGTGAACGCAAGGAGTTAATGACCACTCAACTGGGTGTATCATCTGGTCGGGTAAGAGAAGTGACTGGTATCATTGTTGTTAAGGCTAGTCTATTGCCGGTTTATCGTAATATCAGTAATGTAATGCGTTTATTTATCATAGCTGGTTTGATAGCGTTAGTAGCTAGTATTGCGCTTGCCCTATTCTTGGCACGAACATTGACACGACCGATTGAACAGATTAATGAACAAACGACTAAAATTGCCAGTGGTGATTATTCAATGGTTAATCATATTTATTCACCTGATGAATTGGGTCATTTGGCAA
Organism: Leuconostoc carnosum; assembly: GCF_014207505.1. Classification (GTDB taxonomy): domain Bacteria; phylum Bacillota; class Bacilli; order Lactobacillales; family Lactobacillaceae; genus Leuconostoc; species Leuconostoc carnosum. The sequence continues at coordinate 42,208 of NZ_JACHGL010000006.1, read as the reverse complement.
AATCAGTGAACGAATTATCCACACGAATTGAAGAATCAACCGAAACAGTTAATGCTGAACGTAACCGCTTGGATTCGGTGTTAACACACATGGCAGACGGTGTTTTAGCAGCTAATCGCCGTGGTGAAGTGACGATTATTAATCAGGCAGCGGCTGATTTTGTTGGCATTGAACGTGAAGCTGCGCTAGGACAGAATGTTATTGATTTATTGCGTCTACAAGGTAAACGTACATTGCGCGATATGTTAGAAAATTTAGATGATTTTCGTGTTGATTTGTCCAATGATGGGACAGAATTATTGGTACAAGCTTATATATCATTAATTAAAAGGCAGTCAGGATTTATCTCTGGATTGGTTGTTGTTTTACATAATATTACTGAACAGCAGCGTATAGATTCCGAACGTCGTATGTTTGTTTCCAATGTTTCTCATGAATTACGTACGCCGCTAACATCAGTACGTTCATATGTTGATGCATTGGCAGAAGGCGCAATTGAAGATCCAGAAATGGCGCAGAACTTCTTGGGCGTTGTACAAGATGAAACGCAGCGTATGATTCGTATGATTAATGATTTGTTAGAATTATCTCGTTTGGATCAAGGTACGATGGAAGTCAAACAGGAAGTTATTAACTTAAATAGTCTATTTAACTTTGTTTTAAATCGCTTTGATATGATTATTGAAAGTGATGCCAAAAATACTGAAACACCTAATAAAACCTATAATATTAAAAGAGAGTTCACCAATGAAGATGTTTGGGTTGAAGTCGATCCGGATAAATTCACACAGGTACTTGATAATATTATGAATAATGCAGTGAAGTATTCACCAGATGGTGGCACAATAACTGCTCGTTTGATTAAGACAAAGACCCGTGCTATTTTAAGTATTTCAGATCAAGGGTTAGGCATCCCGCGTAAAGATTTAGATAATATCTTTAATCGTTTTTTCCGTGTGGATAAGTCACGTTCTCGTGCCCAAGGTGGGACAGGGTTAGGTTTGGCAATATCTAAAGAAGTCGTAGAAAAGTTTAATGGCCGTATCTGGGTTGATTCGGTTGAAAATCAAGGCTCAACATTTTATATTTCACTGGCTTATGTCGATGACGCTAATATTGAGGGAGATGATTGGGATGTGGAATAAACCTAAGTTTTTAAAAGGTACGATTTTGGACATATCCATGATTCTAGCGATTGTCATTTCAATAGTGTTGACAGGTTTTGTATTTAGTTCTTTTGGTCAAAATGAAGCACCAGACTCTGCAACATCACAACAATCAGAACAACAATTATTAGAGCTTATTCAACCCACACAATTAATTGTCACGCATAAAGATGGTTCGCAGCAGCTAGTTACTCATAAAATCAGTACACAAATTAAAAAAATACGCACTTATATTGAAGGTGCTGAATTAAATGACGCAAAATCAGAAAAAGTATCAGTAGCCAAAATTCAATCGTTACTTTCAATTAAAAAATCACAAATTTTACGTTATCCAGATGTCGTGCCAATTTCTTACTTTAATACACGCTATCAACAAAATGTTTCAAGTGGGAAAAACTTCAATTTTAATTATTTTGTTCTGGATTTTAATCGATCAAATATTGGTTATTTTGTTAATACTAAAACAAACAGGATAGTTACGGTTAAAGTAAAAAAGTTAAACAATGACTTAGCTTGGAAAAAAGCAGAAGAACTGCCTACAACAGTTGCGGTTAATTTTAAAGCGTATCAAGGTCAAGTAATGATGAATTACCCAAATGACGTGAAATTACCTGTATATTCGTATCTATTGAATCATCGCGACCCTTCAGCTTATGTTTCAGCACTTTTGGGAACAATAAATCAATTGAGTATTAGTAAAGCAGATGATCGTACGATGTATACTAATAAGTTGAACAGCCAAAAAATAGTTTACAATAGCACCTTGGAGACTGTCACTTTTGAAGACCACAATGCTAAAAATCAGTTACCTAAAACTTATTTGGGTCGTCTGAATGCTGGACTTTCTCAAATTAATTTATTGCAGCTCAATTTAGCAGATACGCGATTTTATGAAAGCCGGGACAACGGTCAGCAGGTGACCTATCGTACCTATGTTGAAGGATTTCCAGTTTATTTTCAATCAGAGAGTGGCGCTATTCGTATAAAAATAGCTGACAATGGGGATTTGACCAGTACCTACTCATTAAACGAGTTGGGGGTACCAGTGCCTAATAAACAAGAAGATGTGACATTACCATCTACCACTAGTATCTTGAAACAGTTAGATGATGCAGGTGTAAAAAAATCAGATTATTATTTTATTACACCTGGATATGAGTGGCTGATTAATAAAGATAGTCAGGCAGCGGTGAATATGGAACCCACTTGGATGATTGAAACATCCAGTGGTTGGCAAAGTGTGTCAGCATTTTTAAAACATCACGATAATTAGACGTGTTTGTCACGAGTAAAGGAGAACATCATGCAATTTAAACGTATTAAACTATTAATGCTGATTTTATTTTTGTTGCTAGATATTTTTCTATTCAATTGGTGGCGAGCTGGTCGGGTTGTTAATGATCAGGTAACGGATGCTAATGTTAACATTATTGATGAAATGAAAAACCAAAAAATTCGGTTACCGCAATTTAGTACTAAAGTACGTTACAGTAGTTATGTTGCCGCTCAGCGTGGGGACAAACAGATACTTGATAAGGTATCATTAGGGAAAAATGCTACTGTTAGTGAGCCAAAAGATAAAAATGGTGTCATTGTTAAGTTTAAAACAGCGAAATCACTTGAAAGAAATGAAACATCTAGGGATAATGAGTCTGATAGCCAATCAATTGCAGCACCAGCAGGTTATCGCTACAATAATATTTTGACATTAGATAAAAATAATACAGACAGGGTTTATTCACAACGTGTTTTTGGTTTACCAGTCATTGCTGACTATGGCATAATGACTTTCCAGTATAACAATGTTGATAAAGTCACTGGCTTTACGCAACGCAAGTTGATCAATATCGAAAAATTACGTGATGATCGTGCAACAATAACTGAAGAAGAAGCAATTATTGCGTTATACAGGTATAATGAAATTGGTAGTGGTGATCGATTGTCTGATGGCCAATTATCTTATGATACAACAATACATGTCAACGGTTTTGATATTTATTTACCAGTATGGGCTTTTGAAGCATATAGTGGTCATGAAAAATACATTTTGAAGATCAATGCATTTACTGGTGAGAATATGTCCGAGTAATTTAATTTAAAATTAATTTGCGAAGTGTACTATTAGTAAAAAATCAAGTAACGGGTGATTGATATGAAACAATATTCATTAACAAAAATCGTATTAACTGGTATCATCGCCGGTGTTATCGGTGGTGGCGCATTATTATATGGGCAACGCGGTGTTGAAAATTTGCAAACATCGACACAAAAGGTTAACACAAAGGCTAGTGAAACTAGTACTATCCCCAAAAACGCTACAGCCACAACGGCTTATGATAAAATCTCTGATGCAGTTGTTTCAGTATTAAATTTTTCACAAACTGGTCAGAGACGCTATGAAGAGTCATCTGAAGGTTCTGGTGTGATTTACAAGAAAGCCGGCGATTCAGCCTATATCGTGACCAATAATCACGTGATTAGCGGTGCCTCTAAGATTCAAGTGATGATGCATGATGGTAAAAAGGTTGAAGCATCATTAGTCGGCAAAGATATCATGACTGATTTAGCTGTTTTAAAAATGGATGCCAAAAATGTGACGGCAACGGCATCATTTGGTGATTCAAATAAAATCCAAGTTGGTCAAAAGGTGTTAGCTATCGGTTCTCCCCTGGGTTCACAGTACGCCTCTTCAGTGACTCAAGGTATCATTTCTGCCAAAAAACGTTTAGTTGAGGCGAGCTCTGAAAACGGGCAAAGTTATGGTGGATCAACAGTTATTCAAACAGATGCTGCCATTAATCCTGGTAACTCAGGTGGACCACTGATTAATTTTGCAGGTCAAGTCATTGGGATTAACTCAATGAAGTTATCCTCCTCCTCATCTGGTACGAGCGTTGAAGGGATGGGATTTGCAATACCTTCAGATCAGGTGGTTAACATTGTCAATGAACTGGTGAAGAATGGTAAAATCACAAGGCCGGCTATTGGTATTAGCTTAGTCGAACTTTCCGAAATAACGGTTGATGACCAAAAAACTTTACTGAAAATTCCAGAAACTGTAACAGGTGGTGTCGTGGTCATGGGCACGACGGATAATGGGCCGGCAGCTAAAGCTGGTTTGAAGAAGTACGACGTGATTACTGCTATTGAAGGTAAAACAGTGGCTGGTCAAGCAGACTTGCGTGAGGAGCTCTACAAGCATAAATTAGGAGACACAATCAGCGTAACCTACTATCACCAAGCAACCAAGCACACAGTCAATATTAAATTAACACAGAAATTAGGAAGCTAACGTTTTGACGTTAGCTTTTTCTTTATTATTAGTTGACAAAAATGTAAAAATGCGCGTTTTCTGAAAATGTTGAAAACGTATTGTAAAATGTTGATAAAATAAAGAATTAGTCGATAAAATGTTGAAAAGTGAGTTCTTTTTGTTGATAACATCATATTTTCTTTAAGAAATACTTAAATCAAGCAGATTTAAGTAAAAAACGGTAAATTACAGTGATTTTTGAGTTGTTTTTTGTGTTATTAATTGAATGTACGGTTCCTAACCATAAAATGTAGTATCCATAGGCTGAGTGAAGTTGTTTGTACGGAAAAGTTAACATTTGTTCTAATTATGTTTCTAATTATCAAGGGAACATTTGTGCTTATCCACAGCTGTGGATAAAAAAGTGGAAAACTGTGGATAAGTACACATTTTAAAGACAATATTTGTCTCATTAGCGACAAGATACGGTTAATAAAGTTATCCACAAATCATTAAAATTTGTTCGAAATCTGTGGAAAAAATATTATGCGAACGCTATAAACATTGATATAATAGCATTGTGGAACTTTTTTATGATACCTGTTCGTGTGCATAACTTTTAAAAAGATAAACGGCTCAAATGTTTGCGAAAAGCATAAAAAGATTAAGAAAACATAAATTTAGAGGATAACATGCAAATTAAATTAATTACAGTTGGGAAGTTAAAAGAAAAATATCTCAAAGATGGTATTGCGGAATACAGTAAGCGGTTATCCAGGTTTGCTAAAACAGAGATAATTGAATTAGCGGATGAAAAAACACCAGACAAGGCGAGTGCAGCGCAAAACAAACAAATTTTAAGAAAAGAAGGGCAACGTATTCAGGAAAAAATTGGTTCGCGGGATTATGTGATTGTTTTGGCGATTGAAGGCAAGCAGTTACCCTCTGAAGATTTTGCTCAGAAAATGTCAGAGATCACGCTGTCAGGCTATTCCAATATTACTTTCATTATTGGTGGTTCATTAGGTTTAGATGAAGCTATCAAACAGCGAGCAAATTTTAAAATGAGTTTTGGTTTGTTAACATTACCGCATCAGCTCATGCGATTAGTATTAGTCGAACAAATCTATCGTGCGTATATGATTCAACAAGGTTCCCCGTATCACAAATAGCATGCTCATTATTGGACAAGCAATAGTGAGCAGCGTATAATCATATAAAATAATGAAATTTAGGTGAGGGAATAATAATGGTCAATGAATTTCCACAAGTCTTAACAATTGCGGGCTCAGATTCAGATGGTTCTGCTGGTATGCAAGCTGATTTACATACTTTTTTTATTCGGAAAACCTATGGTATGAGTGTTCTTGTGGCAGCTGTGGCTGGTAATTCATATGGAATCCATGCTGTTGAAACACTACCTTTATCTTTTATTTCAAAGCAATTTGATGTTTTAGCCAGCGATTTTCATATACGAGCAAGTAAAACCGGCATGTTGTCAGATGCTGATTTGATTCATACAGTAGCAGATGCTTACCAAACATATGATTTTGGTCCACTAGTGGTCGACCCTGTAATCACGACAAAACACGGGGCGCAATTATTAGAGGATCGTGCCTTTCAAGCACTGAAAACCAAGTTATTACCTTTAGCAGAAGTAGCGACACCTAACTTCTTTGAAGCGCAGTTATTAACTGGTATCACAATTGAGACGGAAGAGGAGCAACGGCTTGCAGCGCAAGCTATCCAAACATTAGGGGCTAAAAATGTCATTGTGAAAGGTTGGCACCATCTGGCAGCGCAGTCAGAGGTTGCTGATTATGTGCTGTTAGCTGATGGCACTGATTTTTGGCTACGCCATCAATATTTTGAGACGACGCATATCAACGGTACTGGTGATACACTGAGTGCTACAATTGCCGCTGAACTCGCTAAAGGAACAGATGTGGCTACTGCCATACATATTGCGCATGATGTTACAACGGCAGCGATTGCCCATGAAATTGCTGTTGGTCATAAATTTGGACCAATCAATCATTGGGCTGCTGAAAATATTTGATAGCATAATTTTTTGTAAATTAAAAAAGCCATACAATTTATTGTATGGCTTTTATTGACTAGAAAACTATTCTTTCTGGTTTTTAGTTTTTAAAAAATAGGTCAATGCCGCAGCGAATAACATGAGAAGTGCTGCTGTGATAAATGTGACACGGATACCGTGTAATTGAATACGTGTAGCAATCATACTAAAGTGTGTGTCAGCATAACCCATTGAGGATTTGGTCATAATTGTGACAAGGGCAGCTGTTCCAAATGAAGCTGAAATTTGACGAATAGTTGTAAACATTGCTGATCCGTCAGGCATTAAACTTAATGGCAAGGCGTTAAAAGCTTCGGTTTGAATCGGCATCAAAACTAATACCAAACCAAGTTGCCGAATAAATTGTCCCACTACAGCTAACCAAAGTGGGGAAGTGAGAGACATAGAGGCCAAGATAAAGGTGCCGATACTTGTCGTGATAATACCAATTAAGGCTAAGTATTTAGCGCCATAACGATCATATAATCGTCCACTCCAAGGTGATAAGAAAGCCGTGACTAAGGCACCGGGAAATAGGACTAATCCAGAGACAAAAGCAGAGGTTTCACGAACTCTTTGCATGTAAAGAGGTAGCATCATGGCACCGCCATACATTGCAATCATCAAGACAACGTTAATTAAAGTTGCAATAATAAAATCACGATATTTTAGGACAGCCATATTCAGTAATGGTGTCTTAACAGTTAATTGTCGCCAAATAAATAATCCAGTGACCACTAAGCCAATAAGGACAAATCCCCATACCGTAAACTCTGACCAGTCACTTGCACCTGCACTAGAAAAGCCATACAATAGTGAGCCGAGTCCAATACTGGAGAGCACAACACCTAGAAAGTCGAATTTGAGTATTTTTTGTTCACCGATATTTTGTAACAAAAAATAGGCCAGAATGAAATTAGCAATAATTAATGGTGCAACTAGGAGGAAAAGATAACGCCATGATAGGTTAGTAACAATAAGTCCAGATAATGTCGGACCTAGTGCCGGCGCAAAGTTGAGTGCCAGTCCAATACTACCCATCGCACCACCACGTTTGTCTGGTTCAAATAAATTCATGACGACCACGTTCATTAGTGGACCAAAAACGCCAGCTCCTAAGGCTTGAATCATACGACCAGTAATCAGTATGGGGAAGTTGGGTGCAAATCCGGCAATTAAGGTACCTGCGGCAAACAAGGCAACGGCAGTGAGATACAAACGACGTGTAGTCAGTCGTTGGATCAAGAAAGCAGTGAGTGGCACCATGACACCATTCACTAACATATACCCATTTGTCATCCATTGACCAAGATCAGTACCAATATGGAATTCGCTCATGATATTAGGCAAGGCCACATTCATTAGTGTTTGGTTTAAAAAACCTAGAAACGTACCAATGACTAAAATAATCAAAATAGATTTTTGTTTTTGAGATATATTCAAGTTAGATACTTCCTTTCTTTAGATAAGGATTGTACTTAAATATAATATTAAGTCGATTTAGTGCTTTAATAACATTTTGCCATATTTTAGTATAAAAAAGCAAACAAAAAACCAGTAAAAATACTGGTTTTACGCTTAATTACTTTGTTGAAGGTAATTCTTCTGACTTACCCTTTGCCCATTGTTGCAACTTTGCAATAGCAGTTTGACGTTGTTTCTTGGCTGAGTTGTGTCCGACCTTGCGGGCACGGGCAAATGAATTAAGAGGCTTCTTTAATGCCATGATGGGTACTCCTTTTTAAATGTTTTACATACAAGATATTATTATACGTCATTATTATTAAAAAATCAATATTAATACTGATAAGTATGCTAAAAAAGCCAAGAGTTAAGGTACAATATAGATATGGAATTATGGTCTGAAAATACAATTGAAGAGTTTCGCCGTCAGTTATTAACTTGGTATGATGAAAATGGACGTGCCAACTTACCTTGGCGCCTGAATCATGAACCTTATCGTGTGCTGGTTTCAGAGATTATGTTGCAGCAGACACAAGTAGATACTGTTCTACCTTATTATGAACGATTTATGATTGCTTTTCCTACGGTACAGGATTTAGCTCATGCACCTGAGACACAAGTTTTAAAATTGTGGGAAGGATTGGGGTATTATTCACGCGCGCGTAATTTACAAAAAGCAGCAAAATTTGTAGCTGATGACTTATATGGCAATTGGCCTGAGAGTTCTGATGATTTGCAGGAGTTAGCAGGTGTTGGGCCGTATACAGCTGCTGCAATTGCTTCAATTAGTTTTAATGAAGTGGTGCCAGCTGTTGATGGTAATGCTTTTCGTGTTTTTAGTCGCTTATTGAAAATTGATGATGACATTGCACAAGCTAAAACCCGTAAAATTTTTTATGATGCTATTTTACCCATTGTCGATCCGCAAAGACCTGGTGATTTTAATCAAGCAATTATGGATCTGGGCTCAAGTTACATGACTGCTAAAAATCCAGATAGTGAGCATTCACCAGTTAAAGCTTTTAATGCAGCTTACCGCGATGGTGTCGAGCTATTATATCCTGTTAAAACTAAGAAGCCAAAGCCTGTTAAACAATTATTTGTAGCGACAGTCTCTCGAAAAGATAATCAACTTTTATTTGAAAAACGGCCTGAAACGGGGTTATTAGCTGATTTTTGGACATTCCCGTTAACGCAAATTAACAGTATTGAGGACATTAAGGGCGAACAACTCAACATTAAACCGGTTGTACATGTCTTTACCCATCGCCGTTGGGAGATATGGTTAGTGAAACATCAAATAACACCACTAGAGAACCAAAAATATTTGACTCAAAACGAATGGCAACAATTATCCTTGCCAACTTTACAACACAAATTACTCAAAGCTTTGGAGGAATGCGACTAATGTTTCTAAATGCAAAATATAAGAACTTGTTTTTTTGGACAATTGAATCTTTAGCAGTTGCTTTATTGATTTTTATTGTGTCACGATTTGATTTTTTGATGCATCCACTGTCAGTATTTATTTCTACGGTGTTTATGCCATTAATTGTTGCTGGTTTTTTATACTATGTGTTAAAACCAATATTATCGCGTATTGAAAAGATAAAAATTTTCGGTAAAAAGCTACCACACCAATTGGCAGTTATTCTGACATTTTTGTTATTCTTAATTGTTATTGCCGGGGCCTTGGTTTTACTGATACCAACATTATTACGTGAAATGTCGAATTTTATTAATGCATTCCCATCTTTTGCTCAAGATGTGCAGCGTTTTGTGACAAAAACGTTGAATAGTCAGTGGTTTGAGAATTTGAATTTATCAATTGATGCTGATCAAGTAAAAAATACTGTAGGTCAATATGCATCATCATTCCTAACTGTTACAGCGGGAACATTGGGTAATGTTATCTCGATGGTCACAACATTTACCATTAACTTGGTCACAATTCCGGTCGTTCTCTTTTATATGTTAAGTGATAGTGATCGACTTCTACCTGCTATCAAAAAAATGTTTCCACAACGTCAGTCAGAGCATATCAATGAACTAGCAGCAAAAATGGACAGTACGATTGAAAAATATATTTCTGGACAAGCTATTGAAATGTTGTTTGTAGGTCTCGCGATGGCTATTGGCTATTTAATTATTGGGCAACCATATGCTTGGTTATTGGCTGTTATTGCTGGTGTTACAAACATTGTCCCCTACATTGGTCCATGGATTGGTGTGATTCCGTCATTATTTGTGGCAAGTACACAATCATGGAAACAAGTTGTTTTTGTTCTGATTGTGATGACTATTGTACAACAATTAGATGGTAACTTAGTTTATCCTAATGTGATTGGTAAATCGTTAGCCATTCATCCCCTAACTATTATGATTTTATTAATGGTAGCTGGGAATTTATGGGGTATTATTGGCATGATATTGATTGTACCGGTTTATGCTGTTTTACGTACAATTCTTGAATTTAGTATTGAACTATTTTCATTGACCAAAAAAAATACTTGAAAAACAACAAACGGATGAGTTGAAACCTATGGGTTTTGACTCATTTTAATATGACATATTTTATTTCGCTAATCCATTGATACGTGACCGTTAAATTAGGTATTGACGTGCGGGCAAATATACAGTACACTAATAGAGTTGTTAAAACAACTAAATTGCGGGTGTGGCGGAATTGGCAGACGCGCTGGATTTAGGTTCCAGTGCCGCAAGGCGTGCAGGTTCGATTCCTGTCACCCGTATAAGAGAGTGTTGACATTCTCTGGGGTATCTAGTATGACACGAGCATACTTGAGTACTTGCCGTTGCCGACTTAGCTCAGTTGGTAGAGCATCTCACTAGTAATGAGGGGGTCAACGGTTCGAATCCGCTAGTCGGCATCATAAAAAAGCAGTGATATTAATATATCACTGCTTTTTTGTTGCATACATTTTTCACTAATCGGCTTTACAAACTAGTGGGGATCATTTACAATACTAGTATGTTAAATAGACTAGTGGAAGGGTAAGATATGAAACCAAATATTTCGAGTCAGATGCTCAAGGGCATTTTACAAGGTGTGATGCTCATGATTTTGGTTAAAAAACCAGATTATGGTTATGGTATTAGCAAACAGATTAATCAATATGGTTTAGACGATATTCCTAAAGGAACAATTTATCCGTTACTGACTATGATGGAAAAACGTGGTTTAGTTGAGGGTAAGATGCAACCATCTGCAGAAGGACCAGATCGAAAGTATTATTTTATTACGTCAGATGGCATCGTAGCTAAGCAGCAATTTATTAAAGAGTGGCAATTTTTAGAGAGTGCAGTGAATCAACTAATAGATGAGGGAACAATAGATGAAAACAAAAGAAATGATTGAAATGAATAATGAATTACGAAAAAATTTGAACGGAGAGAATAAAATATTTTATGAAAATTTATTATTATATCTTAGAATAGAGGGCTTTGCGCGAGATGAAAATAAAATAGAAACACATTTATTAATGATATTACAAGATATTTTAGAAGCACAAAATGATGGCATCGCAGCAGAAACGTATTTTGGAAAAAATCCAAAGGTGATTGCTGATGAATTACTGGCTGAAATGCCACGCAGTCCCTGGGAAGTCATTAAGACAGGTTTATATGTTGTGATGGGTTATATGGGTGTCAGCTTTTTGCCAGCTTTGATGGCGGCTGGCAAACCTGTTGATATTGGTGCCCTAGGGTTATCTGGCTTGTATCTATTTAGTATCGTATTAATTTTATTTAAATACATTGGTCGAACAATTTATAATGTGAATATCATGATACAAAACAAAATTTTGAAATTTTTGGCTACTTTCATAGCCGTAAGTATTGGTATAGCACCTGTGATTTTAATTGGAAGTCTTGTAAAAACGCCAGTTCGTTTTCAACTTGATGGTTGGTCTGGTATTGTTGTGATTATACTTGGCTTAATAATTGGTGCATTTTTATTTATACGTCAAAAAGATAAGACTTTCAGTTTGCCGTTTGTCATATACTTATGTGGTGCTGGTGTATTAGGTATTATGACACGTTTACCAAAAATAGGCCATTTCTTGATGGATACACAAAGTGGACGGTATATCGTTGTTGGCATTATCATTGTTTTACTCGTGATATTCTGGCTGTGGAATATTCTTGTACTTAAAAAAATAAAAAAACTTGATGAAAGCAAATAAAAAAGGCAGCAATCGTATCAAGCGATTGCTGCCTTTTTTTATTATGCGCGGCGTGTTAATTTCACAACGCCTTCCCAACGGGCAGTTTGTGGGAACATATCAATGCTTTGAATATAATCGACTTTATACGCTTTAGTTAAATCAACTAGATCACGTGCAAGTGTTGAAGCATTACACGAAATATAAACAAATTTTTCGGGTTGTGTACGTAAAATCTCGCGACGTAGGGCAGTATCTAACCCAGTTCGTGGTGGATCAACGACAAGTGCATCAGCGACCCAACCTTCGGATTGCCACTTTGGGAAAAGTTCTTCAGCTGTGCCTACTTCATATTTTGCATTGTTAACGTGATTAATTTTTGCATTAATATTTGCATCATCAACTGCTTCTGGGATAATTTCCATACCACGGACTTCATCAACCTTGTCCGCTAAACTTAATCCAATGGTACCAACACCGGCGTACGCATCGACTAATTTGTCAGCATGTGTTAAATCAAGGGCCTCAAGGGCTTCTTTATATACCACAGACATCTGCGTATAGTTTAATTGCATGAAGGCACGAGGTGAGAGTTGGAAGGTCTTGCCAAGTACTGTTTCCTCAATATAATCTTGCCCCCAGAGCTTAATAGTTTCTTCACCCCAAACTAGGCTAGTACGCCCAGGATTAAAGTTTTGGAAAATACCGGTTACTTGAGGTAGTGCTTTGTTCATGGCTTCAATGAGTGCTGTATCACCTGGGAATGCGTCTGTATTCGTGACAAAAGTAACTTGTGCCTCACCAGTGGTATGCGATACACGCACAACGATTGTTTTGACAGTACCACGGTTTTTATCTTCATTATAAATGGATACGGACAATTTATCGAGTAGTTCACGTATTGTACGCATCACTATCATAGTTGTTTGGTCTTGAGTGTGGACTACAGGCAGATCAACTAGGTCGTGTGTACTACGCTTATACATACCAACACTAATTTTGTCACCAATTTTACGAACGGGGAACTGCGCTTTATTACGATATTGGTAGGGATCTGCCATACCAATCGTGTCGCGTAAATCATAGTCAGACCAACCTCTTGGTTGAAATTTTTCTAATGCTTGCATGATGACATCTTTTTTGAATGCCAATTGTGCTGGATAAGTCATGTGCTCGAGTTCAAAACCACCAACTTCATCAGCAAATTCATCAAGTGGTTTAACACGATTTGGTGATTTTTCACGAATTTTCAGTACTTTAGCCGCAATATATTTTGGCTCGACCTCAGTTACTTTAACAACAGCGACTTCGTCAGGTAAAGCACCAGGGACAAAGACAATTTTACGTTTGAAATAACCAATACCTTCACCATTAATACCAAGACGTTTGATAGTTAAAGGGAAGTTTTGACCGATACGAACGCTGACGCCATTAGTGTTCGTATCTGGTCGTCGTGCACCTGATTTACGGGGATCAAATTTTTTGCCATAATAAGGTTTCTTAGGGGAGCTATTGTGACCTTTTTGATAAGGTCGCTTTTTTTCTTCTGTCATGTTTAACTTTCTGCATTGCAATGCCAAATTCTCTATAGTTACCTTACCATCATAACATGTTAAACGTGCTAACTATGGGAAACTTGATTCAATAACATACTGAAATTAAAGTTATTCCACTATTGTGTTATAACACATATGTGTTATAATTTAAGTATGGAGAAAGGGAAAGAATAGCGGACAGTTAAGTTCGCAACCTTTTTCGGTAAAGGAGATGTGGCTAATGATTAGAAGCAGCAACTTTATGAAAGATTACGCACATAATCGTGTGCGAGGTCAAACTAACAAGGACAGTGATTTGGAATGAGATTTGATATTAAGGCATATTTGGATGATAATTCGTTAACTATTTATCGCGTGGCGAAGGATTCTGGGTATGGGTATACGACGATTCATAAATCGTTTAACAAAACACAATCAGATGCAACAAGTTTAAATATGCGTGATCTTGATGCCTTAGCAAAGGCACAACATAAAGCAATGTGGGAAGTACTCAGAGACCTTGAGAAACTTTATTTTGATGAATGATAGCATAAGTGCTTGTATTCCTACAAGTACATTAATAAAAAGGAGATTTTAGACTATGGCTAACAATAATGATTTGTTCAATGATCCATTTGGATCAGATATGAATAATATTTTTAATAATATGATGGGAAATATGAATGGTATGAATTCGGAGAAACGTCGTTACTTAATTAACGGTCGTGAAGTAACCCCGGAAGAATTCGTGAAGTACCGTCAAACAGGACAGTTACCACAAGGACAAGGTAATCCAGCGGTTGGTAATGGGCAGCCACAAGAAGCAGTACAGCAACATGGACAAAGTAAGCAAGAAGGGATGCTGGCAAAGCTAGGTCGTAATTTGACCAAAGAAGCACGTGACGGGTTACTTGATCCAGTCATTGGCCGTAATAAAGAAATTCAAGAAACTGCTGAAATATTAGGACGTCGTACTAAGAATAATCCAGTACTTGTTGGTGATGCCGGGGTTGGTAAGACAGCAGTTGTTGAAGGTTTAGCACAAGCAATTGTTAATGGTGATGTGCCCGCATCAATTAAAGACAAGGAAATTTATAGTATTGATATTTCTAGTTTGGAAGCAGGCACACAATTCCGTGGCGCTTTTGAAGAAAATATTCAAAATTTGATGAAAGAGGTTAAAGCTGCAGGAAATGTTATCCTGTTCTTCGATGAAATTCATCAAATATTAGGTGCTGGATCAACCGGTGGTGAAGATGGTGGCAAAGGTTTAGCTGATATTATTAAGCCAGCATTGAGCCGTGGTGAGATTTCATTAATTGGTGCCACAACGCAAGATGAGTATCGTAACACTATCATGAAGAATGCAGCTTTGGCACGTCGTTTCAATGAAGTAACAGTTAATGCACCTTCACCAAAAGATACACTTGAAATTTTGAAGGGTATTTCAAAACTATATGAGAAGCATCATCATGTAGAATTACCGGCAGATGTTTTAAAGGCAGCCGTTGATTATGCCGTGCAATATATTCCGCAACGCTCATTGCCTGATAAGGCAATCGATTTACTTGATATGACGGCTGCACATTTGTCAGCTAAGAATCCAGTGACGGATAAAGTTAGTTTGGAAAAGCAAATGACTGATGTGAAAGTAAAGCAAGAAAAAGCCGTTGCTGACGAAGATTATGAAGCAGCGTTGAAGTATAAGCACCAAATTGCAGATTTTGAGAAGCAAATATCGGGAGCAGATGAGGCCACTAAGGTTATTGCCACGTCTAACGATGTTGCTGAATCTGTCGAACGATTAACTGGTATTCCTGTTGCTCAAATGGGCGCTTCGGATATTGAACGTTTGAAGACAATAGGTCAACGATTAGCAGGTAAAGTTATTGGACAAGATGAAGCCGTCAATATGGTAGCACGTGCTATTCGTCGTAATCGTGCTGGCTTTGATGAAGGGAATCGGCCAATTGGTAGTTTCCTATTTGTTGGGCCAACCGGCGTTGGTAAAACGGAATTAGCTAAACAATTAGCGCTTGATATGTTTGGTAGTAAAGAAAATATTGTACGTTTAGATATGTCAGAGTATTCGGATCTCACAGCTGTATCTAAGTTAATTGGTACAACAGCTGGATATATTGGATATGATGATAACAGTAATACTTTAACAGAGAAGGTTCGTCGTAATCCCTATTCAATTGTGCTGCTAGATGAAATTGAAAAGGCAAATCCACAAGTATTGACTTTGTTACTACAAGTTATGGATGATGGTCGCTTAACTGATGGGCAAGGTAATGTGGTTAACTTTAAGAATACCGTGATTATTGCCACATCAAATGCCGGTTTTTCAGATAAGAGTGAAGGTGAGCTAATGGATCGATTGGCACCATACTTCCGTCCAGAATTCTTGAATCGTTTTAATGGTGTGATTGAATTTTCAGCATTAAGTAAGCAAGACTTGAAGCAGATTATTGATTTGATGTTAGATGATGTGAATAAGACATTGGCTAAGAAAGAGTTAACATTAAAGGTATCTGACGATGTTAAAGATCATTTGATTGAGGCGGGTTACGATGAGGCATTAGGCGCACGACCACTACGTCGTGTGATTGAGCAACAAATTCGTGATCAAGTAACCGACTTTTATCTAGATAATCCTGGTGAAAAAGACTTACAAGCAGATTTAGTTGATGATAAAGTTGTCATTTCAGCAGTCGTTAGTCAGTAATTTAATATAAAATGATAGACAATTTTAGGTAATTGTCTATTTTTTTAGTTGATTTTATGATGACAATCAACAGTATCTTAGCTACAATGGATAAATGATAATACAACACGCAATTTTACACATATTAGATATGAACACAGGTAATTTAATAGCCTCACAAGGCGAGATGGCAGTAGATAATGTTGGCGTGGTCGAATATATTGAAAAGCTGACGGCTAAAGTTAGTAACGGCGATGTTAAGACGGGCACTTTGGCACCAGGGTACGTTAAAGACAAGCTAGCAGAATCTGATTTTGCTCATATGACCACAGATTTAGCTACGAAATTATTTGGCACGATTGAAGCTATTGAGACTGTACAACCAGGTGACTTGTTGAGTTTTCAAGCAACAACAGATGAAGGCCGACTATTTGGGTTGTTAAAACTTAATTTCACGCCACGTTATGCGCACACTGTTGAATATATTGATGATAGAATGGTGAATAATTTAGTACTTAATCAGGCCATTTTACCAGCAGCTACCCAAAGCGTCGAAGAAGCTATTTTAGTGAACTTAGATACATGGCATTATCAATTGTTGGAGAAAAAGTACCTGATTGATGGTCACCGTGCAACTTATTTTTCAGACCGATTTCTAGAAATTGTACCTGAAGTATCGGTTAAAGAAAATATTCAAACAATCAAGCGTACTGTCAAAAATGTTGCTGAGCAAGACGATGATCTACCAGAACATGAAGTCTTGGCGATGACACAGGAAGTTATTTATGATGCTCTAGAATCTGGCAGCATTAATACAGATATGATTGCTGAAAAGGTGTTTTCTGATAATATTTCTGCACAACAACAGTACAAAGAAAAAATGACTGATAAGATGGTCGATAAAAGTATTCCTGTTGAAAATACACAGAAATATGAAAAAAAATTTCGAGTACAAAAATTCAAACTAGATTCAGGTATTGAAATTTCAATCCCAATGTCAGTTTATCAAGATAAAAATAAAGTTGAATTCATGAATCATCCAGATGGCACAATGTCGTTAGTGATTAAAGACATTGATTCAGTGTTAAATAAATTTACGGTATAATAAATATAAATACTATGAAATATTGGAGGATATGCTGATACTTGTTGGAATGTCTTGCAGCGTGGTTAGCTGTGTTAGGGCTTAATCCGAACGATACATCAGTGTCATAAACTAATGCCATATAAAGATTCTTATGTTGCTAAAATTCGTGAAATTGTGGGCCATGATTTTGAATTGGTGATGCCTACAAGCGATGTGATTATTGAAAATAATCAAGGTGAGTTATTGATGATTTATAACCGTGATTTTGATGGCTGGGCTTTTCCGGGTGGTTATATTGAACCCGAAATGTCATGGCAAGAAAATGCAGCACGCGAAGCCTTGGAAGAGGCTGGTGTCCATGCTGATCCAGAAAAGTTGCAATTGATTGGTGCTATTTCTGGTCGCCATTATATCGCACATTATCCTAATGGGGATGTTGCTAAGTTGTACAATAACGTTTTTTTGTTGCAAGACTGGCAAGATGAAGCTGGTGAGTTAGATGCCACAGAAATTGATGCCAAAAAATGGATGAGTCTTAAAACTATAGATCATGAACATTTGACTTTTTCTGGGCAAGCTGTGTATCGTGTGTATCGTCAATATAAAGCAACAGGAACAACACAGATGTTAACAATTAATAGCGAACTGCAACGGTTTATTGATGCACAAGATGGTCGAATTGTTGGGGTTAATAGCTATAATGATGCTATCAAGGAATTGAACAATGGACAAAAGCAAACGCACTGGATGTGGTATGTTTTGCCACAGTTACGTGGCTTAGGTAGTAGTGAGCGCGCAACATATTATGGTTTGGACGGTATTCAGGAGGCGCGCGCATATTTAGAAAATGAGCGACTACGTCAACGTTTAGAAAATATCATTAAGGTTACTTTAGCATGGCAAAATGATGATCCAGTTGCTTTGCTCGGTGAAGTAGACGCCATAAAATTTCAAGCCAGTTTGACGATTTTTATTAAGGCATCTGATATAAAAGGCTTATATCAACAGGCATTGGACAAATATTTTGATGGTCAACAGCACCAAGCGACGTTAGAGTTATTAGAGTAATGTTTTCTACATGATAAATTGGAATAAAAGTAGATATTTATTTTGATAAACGAAAGTGATAAAATAACTAAAGTAGAAATAATGCTTAAATTTAGGGGTGGGAGTAGCATGAAAAATTCAAAACAACATTATAAATTATACAAGTCCGGAAAATTTATTTTTACGGTCATGGTAACAGCCTTTGCGACAATGGCTATGGGGGTATCTAGTCAAAATATTTTAGCTGATACATTAACAGAGTCAACACAAGGCGAAACAAAGGTTCAGTCTAGTCAAAGTATATCCAGTCAGTCCGATAGTTCATATACATCATCTCGTTCTGCAAGTGAAACGGCTAATCAATCGAAGATGGAACAGTCAACGCCAGCAACTGTCACAAAAGATAATGACGCCACACTGTCAAGTGCAACGAAACTACCAGACGACCAAGTATCATCTAGTAATGTTCAAGCAACAACACCAGATACGCAAACAGCACCGGTAAAAGCGTATCAAGGGCAAACGAGTTCAAGTGTCACAAACAACGTAACTGGCACGCACCATGATATACAACCTGGATATAAAAGTACCGAGAATAAGATACCAGCGTCAACTCAGCCACAAAAAAAGGCAGCGACAATACCAGAAATTAATTCGAAAAATGGTTTTATTACCGAAAACGGACAAACAAAATATTACCAAAATGGGAATATGGTGACGGGCGAAAAGCATATTGATAATAGATGGTATAATTTTGGTACAGACGGTGTTCAATCCAAAGGATTAACGCAATTGGCACATAAAACTGTTTATTATGATAATAATACCGGTCAAATGCATTATGGCTATCTCAAACAAAACCAAACTTATATGTTTTTTGATTTGTTTGATGGGCATGCAATCACGGGATTACGACACTATCGTGATGGCTTGGAATATTATGGTCAAGATTTGAAACAGGTACGTAATAATTATATTAAAACAAACAATACATATTATTACTTTGGTGCCAATGGTGATGCCATTAAGGGTGCTCGCTATTATGATAAAGGTTTAGAATATTACGGACAGGACTACAAACAAGTACGTAATACCTATGCAAAAACGGGGAATACCTATTATTACTTAAGTGCCAATGGTGATGCTGTCAAGGGTGTTCGCCATTATGATAAAGGTTTAGAATATTACGGACAGGACTATAAACAAGTACGTAACACCTATGCAAAAACAGGGAATACCTATTATTACTTAGGTGCCAATGGTGATGCTGTCAAGGGTGTTCGCCATTATGATAAAGGTTTAGAATATTACGGACAGGACTACAAACAAGTACGTAATACCTATGCAAAAACGGGGAATACCTATTATTATTTAAGTGCCAATGGTGATGCTGTCAAGGGGTTTAGAAAATATAGTAAAACAGGGTTAGAGTATTATGGTAGTGACTATAAGCAGTATCGTAATCGCTATTTTAATGATCATAATATGAATTCATATCATGTTAACCATGCTGGTGACGTAGACAATGTGACATTGAGACATAATTGGTATTCACAACTTAATGAAGGTTACCCAGAGGGGTGTGAAGCAACCGCTTTACAGATAGCTTTATCTAACAAAAATAAATACTATAGCTTGCCAAAAATCTATAATGCAACTGGGTATGGTTATCATAAGACACCAAGCACTGGATTTTATGGTAACCCAAAAGGTGTTGGTAGCGCTAAAACTGAAACAGTATTTGCTTCTAAACTTGCGTCAAGCATGAAAAAATATGATAATAATATTGTTGATATAACAGGTGCCTCTGTTAATGATGTGATCAGTGAGTTGTTAAATGGTAATCCAATTGTGACGTGGGGGGATTATTATTGGCAATTAGGGCGAGCATTTCATGTGATGACGATTGTTGGTTATAATAATAATCAATTTTTAATTTCTGACCCCTATGCAAATTCAAAAAGAGAATATTATATTAGTACAAATAATTGGCATTACGTTAACCATAATAACTACGCGTTAGGTTGGAAAACCCCAAGTGCTATGAATGTTGTTGTGCGTGGATAATTGTATAGTCAATTAAACAAAGCTTTTAATGACCGGAAAATCTGGCGTTAGAGGCTTTTTTGAGTTCAAATCTAGTATTAGAGACGAAAAGCCCCTAGGAAATGTAATAATGTTGATTTTGTAATCAAATATTATCATATTCCCTAGGGGTACTATCTTATTATATTTTAATGCAATTGTTTGCTGTTTTGCAAAAGAACCATGGATTAAGCTTGAGTAGCAGCTGCCTCTTTATAATCAGGTGCTAATTTATTAACTGGTGGTGTAAATTCACGCATAGATTCTGCTAGATGTACGAAATGTGTCACTAGTCGGTGATTAGGTGCTTGTGTGCCGTGCTTATCAGCCAAATCAGCAATCCAACCATTGATATAATCCACTTCTGTGGGACGTCCTTTAACAAAATCTTGATACATTGAAGGGAAATGAAGTGGATTAGCGACGTTAGAAACATAGTCCACTTGGGCCACCATTTCATTACGTGTTTCAATCAGTTTGATACCAGCTGCTTCAGCGGCATCATAAGCTTCATTAATCAAGGGACGTGCGATACCCTCTAAAAAGTTATCATAGGCCATTAACTGCCCCATACGTGACTGGAACATTGTTGCAATTGAATTTTCAACTGCGTTAAAAAAGACTTTAGTAAGCAATGTTCCCATGAAATTTTCAGTGTAAGATGGATTCAAATGTGCTGCTTGAAAATCTTTTTGAAGCAAGTCCATGGTTTCTGAAGGCTGCTCAGTTAAGTTTGCATAAACGGATGAGCCGGCACTCTCAGCACCCATAAAGTCAACATCCCCGTAATCATTTAATACGGTAGCGATCATAGCTGTACCACCAATAATATGGGCATCATCGAAATAATTTTGTAACTTTTCAATGTGTCCCATACCGTTCATCGCACCTAATGCTGTTTGTCCAGGTTTGAATTTTGGCTTTAGACGATCAAGTGCATCTTGTAACTGCATTTGTTTCATAAAAAATATCCAAACATCAGGCGTACCATTATATTCTTCAGGTGAGAAAATATTAATTTTAATTTTATGTTTGTCTTGATGATCGCGTGATTTCCACACTTGATCATCCTGCTCATGGATTTTATCGAGACTAGCTTGTGTTGGTTCAATAAAATCAACTGCAACACCAGCATTTTCTTGAAGTAAAATCCCATATCTCAACCCCATAGCGCCCGCACCAACTACTGCATATTTCATAATATGAATCCTCCTATTAATTATTGATGATATAATTCTAATCTTAACTCTAATTTAAGTCAAGTCAAAATTTAATTTTTTAATTTGTACAACTCATGAAAATTACCGTATAATGAAGGAATAGTGCGTTTGCACATTTCGAAATAGAAGGAATTAAGATGTCTAGAGAAATTTATTTAACAGGTGATCGTCCAACTGGTAAATTACATATTGGTCACTATATTGGTTCGTTAAAAAACCGTGTAGCCATGCAAAATTCAGGAGACTACGATCCCTTTGTCATGATTGCGGATACACAGGCGTTTACCGACAATGCACGTAATCCAGAAAAAATCAGGCAATCGTTAACCGAAGTGGCGTTGGATTATTTAGCCGTGGGGATTGACCCTAGCAAAACAACTATCTTTGTTCAGTCACAAATTAAAGGTTTGCCAGAATTAACAGATTATTTTATGAATTTAGTTTCCGTTGCTCGTTTGCAACGCAATCCAACAGTCAAATCTGAAATCGCTCAAAAAGGCTTTGGTGAAGGCATTCCAGCTGGTTTTTTAACTTATCCTGTATCACAAGCCGCCGATATTACGATTTTTCGTGCAACCAAGGTACCGGTCGGTGATGATCAAGAACCGATGATTGAACAGACACGTGAGGTAGTACGTTCATTTAATAGTGCTTATAATTCTGATGTCCTAGTTGAACCTGTAGGTGTCTTTCCGCCTAAAGGGCAAGGGCGCTTACCAGGTATTGATGGTAATGCTAAAATGTCAAAATCACTAAATAATGGGATTTATCTTTCAGATGACGCTGATACGTTAGCTAAAAAAGTAAAATCAATGTACACAGATCCATTACATATCAACATTGCTGACCCAGGGCATGTAGAAGGAAATGTCGTCTTTACTTATTTAGATATTTTTGATCCTGATAAGCAAGCTGTGCAAGTGTTAAAAGAGCAGTATATGGCTGGTGGTTTGGGTGACATGAAGTTAAAGCGCTATTTGATTGAGGTTATGGAAACAGAATTGGCCCCAATAAGAGAAAAACGTCAAACATTTGCTCAAGATATTCCTGAGGTGATGCGTATGTTAAAGGACGGATCTGAGCGCGCTAATGCTGTTGCCGAAGCGACAATGAAAGATGTTCGTCATGCGATGGGCATTGATTACTTTGGTTAAATGAGATAAAAGTAAAATAAAAGCAGGCAGTTCTCATTGAGAATTGCCTGCTTTTACTTATTGTCCTGTAGTATTTTCATTATTTGAATCATCTAACGTATTAGCAGTTGCTGGGTCGTCAGGGGTTGTTTTACCGTCATCTTCAGAAGGGCGTAAAGAAGCCGCAATGGCTGATAGTTCACTTGGCACTTCACCGCCGTACGGTAAGCCAGTGTTTTCACTTTTTAATCCGAGCGTTTTACGCGCTAAATCAGTGACGCGTTGCTTTTCTTTTTGAGGAATAACTTCATATGCAACGTTATTACCCTCAGAATCAGGATAACTTGTACCAACACCTTGCATATGTTCAGTTACAATATTATTTTTAGCTTTAATGTATTTACTTGCTAGCGTTGTCATATCACCAAATGTTAAATCAGTGCGTACATTTTTTGAAATCGTTGACATAAACTGATTGTTGAGTAAACTTGATACATTGGCAGATTTATTGATGAGACCTTCCAGCACAATGCGTTGTCGTTGCTGGCGACCGTAATCACCATTTGGGTCGTCATAGCGCATACGAGAGAAAGCTAGAGCAGCATCGCCATCCATGACTGTTCTTGATTTTGACCATGTTTTGCCATTATCATCAGAGTGTTCATATTTTGTCTCACCTTTATGGAAACGATATAAATTAGGGCCATAAGCATGTGCAGTTTCTTGACTGTAGACAAAGTCAATCGGTGATTTAATTGAAATACCACCAACTTGATCAACCATCTTGGATAATCCGGACATATTGACCAAAGCGTAGAAATCAACTGGAATGTTCAAAAAAGATTCAACAGTTTTAATTGAAGTAGAAGTTGAGCCATAGGCATAGGCAGCATTTAACTTTTGAGGGAAAGTATTTTCATAACCAACAATCGAAACCATAGCATCTCGTGCTAAGGATATCATTGTTGTTTTTTGTGTTTCAGGATTAACTAGCAATAACATCATTGAGTCAGTGCGTCCCTTGTAGGTACGTCCCAATTCCCCAGTATCTGTCCCATATAGTAAGATAGAGATTGGACGTCCGCTTTTAACCACATTAGATACATTACGTGATTTATTTACACCAGTTCCAGCATAAGATTCATCGATAGCACCTTTAGTGTTTTTAAAAGCCCACCAAGATAAACCACCAGCAGTAAGGATGATAATAGCTAGCAAAACTAAAATAGTGTTACGAACACGATGTTTTTTTACTTGATTTTTTTCAGCACGCGTCGGCGTCTGTGTATTATTATCCATGCGGAAAGAGCTCCTAATGTAGTATGAATAGTAGTTATTAAAATAAAAAGCAACTATATACTAGTATAACTGATTAGTATAAAAATAAAGTTAAATATTTTAAAAGATATTATATTATAATGCTTTAGTTTTGGACAAAGGCATAGGAACTAAATTGTCATGGTATGAGGTAGCTGGTCAAATGTTTGGTTTTATTGACACACTATTTTAAAAAGTGCTATAATATCCTAGTTATCAAAGAGGATGCAACCAATATTAGTCACATAAGCTAGTCTGCCAAAGACAGTGAACTTATGTAAAAGGAGCGGTTGCCGAAATTTCATTTATGGCATAATGAAATTGGGCTAACAATTAATAGTTGTTAGACTGTCACGGAAACGTGGTGCGCTTTGGAAAGTTAATTTTAAACTGACTTTTTGAACGAAACCTTTTTCTAACCATAGACAGAGGTTTTTTTATTTGCCTCGACAAGGAGAGTTTCATGACTGAAGAAAATGCTGGTATAAAACGTAATTTGAAGACACGTCATGTTTCAATGATTGCCTTAGGTGGGTCAATTGGAACAGGACTGTTTGTTGCATCAGGTGCTACTGTGGCACAAGCAGGGCCATTAGGTGCAATCGTTGCTTACTTAGCAATTGGTGTGATGGTGTATTTTTTAATGACGAGTTTAGGTGAAATGGCAACATACGCACCAACATCTGGGTCATTTTCTGACTATGCCGGTAAATATGTTGATCCAGCCTTAGGATTTGCCATGGGTTGGAATTATTGGTTTAACTGGGCGATTACTTTAGCTGTTGATATTGTTGCCGTTGGGTTAGTAACGAAATTTTGGTTTCCAAATACACCTGGATGGATTTTTTCATCAATCGCGTTGGTACTCATTTTTTTGATCAATTTATTTTCAGTGGGTGCTTTCGGCGAAACTGAATTTTGGTTATCTATGATCAAAGTGATTACGATTATCGCGTTTTTGATTATCGGTATTGCAACAATTTTTGGTGTTATTCATTCAAATATTGATGTGATGAAGAACTTATCTGTTGGTAATCATGGCTTTGTCGGTGGGCCACAGGCTATTTTATCAGTTTTTGTTGTCGCGGGATTTTCATTTCAAGGCACTGAATTAATTGGTATTACGGCTGGTGAAGCTAAGGATCCTGACAAGTCAGTGCCCAAGGCTATTAACCAAGTATTTTGGCGTATTTTACTATTTTATATTTTAGCAATTTTTGTTATTTCTGCTTTAGTTTATTATCAAGATTCACGTTTATTGAGTTCATCAACAGAAAATATTGCTGTTTCACCTTTTACCATCGTGTTTAAAAATGCAGGAATTGCTTTTGCTGCAAGTTTAATGAATGCTGTCATTTTAACATCAATTGTTTCTTCAGCTAATTCAGGGTCTTATGCTTCAACACGCATGCTGTACGCTATGGCACGTAAAGGCGATGCACCAAAAATATTCTCCAGGTTATCAACTCGTGGTGTGCCTGTATTTGCTCTGATTTTGACAACACTGATTGGACTATTAGCTTTTATTTCTAATACAAAAGGTGGTTCAGTTGCTTATACTTGGCTTGTTAATGCTTCTGGTTTGACAGGCTTTATAGCTTGGGTAGGTATTGCAATATCTCACTATCGTTTCCGACGTGCTTATGTGGCACAAGGTAAAGACTTGAATGATTTGAAATATAAAGCAAAATGGTTCCCATTTGGGCCAATATTTGCTTTGATTATCTCAATTGGGGTGATCATTGGACAAGATCCTGCTAGTTTCACACATTTGAATCTTGAAAAAATTGCGATTACTTATTTGTCAGTACCGCTGTTTATTGTCTTATTTGTTTGGTATAAAATAACACACAAAACTAAGATGATTAAATTAGAGGATGTTGACTTGGAGCAACACCGTTGAATATTTAGTGTAAACATCACTTTATGAGTGATGTTTTTATATTAATATAAAAACATTTGTTAACTGATATAATAGTACTATTAAACTGAACGCTAGTTAATCAATATTATTGAATCGAGGAGGACAATAATGAGTCCAATATTTACTTTGAGCCTTAATCTACTAGCTATTTATTTTGCCTTTTGGATAATTCGCCCAATCAATTTTGCTCGGTTGATGCCATTTACGCCAGTCCAAGCCCGTTTTTTAAAAGTTATTTTGGCGATCATTATGGGTTATTTATTGGCTAGTTTCTTCATTTCAGCAGCTGGATGGGTGATCGATATGCCAGCAGCGGTCTTTAAAAAGTAACCGAAAAACCTATGGTAAATATGGTATAATTGAGAAGATTATGTAGACAAGTTGGCACATTAGTGCCCGTTTATAGAAATAAAAATTTGGAGAAAATACATGGCAAAAGATATTGGCATTGACTTGGGAACAGCCAATGTTCTCATTTATGTAGAAGGTAAAGGTATTGTTTTAAATGAGCCTTCTGTTGTCGCAGTGGATGACAAAACAGATCGTGTTTTGTCAGTTGGTTCGGAAGCTTACCGTATGGTGGGCAGAACACCTGGAAATATACGTGCCGTTCGGCCATTGAAAGATGGCGTTATTTCGGATTTTGATGTCACAGAAGCCATGTTGACTTATTTCGTGGATAAATTAAATGTTAAAGGTTTTATGTCAAAGCCTAATATTATGATTTGTGCACCTACCAATATTACTGAAATTGAGCGTAAAGCTATTATCCAAGCTGCCGAAAAAGCTGGTGGCGCAAAAGTATATCTAGAATATGAGCCGAAAGTTGCAGCTGTTGGTGCGGGATTAGATATTTTTAAGCCTATCGGTTCAATGGTTATTGATATGGGTGGTGGTACTTCAGATATTGCAGTGCTATCATTAGGAGATATTGTGGTATCAGAGTCTATCCGTGTTGCTGGTGATAAAATGAACTTTGATATTGTGGGTTACTTGAAACGCCGCCATAACTTAATTGTTGGGGAACGTACGGCCGAAACGATTAAAATTCAAATTGGATCAGCGCTACCTGTAGATGAACCTATTACTATGGAAGTACGTGGACGTGATAACTTTGAAGGCATGCCAAAGACGATCACAATTGATTCCAATGAAGTGGAAGAAGCATTACATGACACTTTGCAACAAATTGTCCGTGCAACACACTCAGTATTAGCCAAACTACCTCCTGAATTAGCTGCTGATATTATTGATCGTGGTATTATGCTAACTGGTGGTGGTGCCTTGCTACATGGTATGGATCAACTTTTGTCGGATGCTTTGGAAGTGCCCGTAGTTGTGTCAGATTCACCATTGGATAATGTTGCCAAAGGTGCTGGTGCTTTGCTTGAACACATGAAGACAAACCGTAGAGGATTCTAATTATGCGTAAGAAAAACCAAAACTTTGATGTTGAGATTGTTGAAGAAGATAATCAAACACAAGTTTTAATTAATCAAAAGCAAGTTGGGTATATCCAAAAAGCTGATCGAGGTTTTGTTGGCTATTTTGGTCAGCAAGCAATTATTAATCAAGCTAAAACACAAGATGAGGCTTTACAAGCCGTTTTGGCTAGCTTTAATTTATATCAGTAAAATAAGTCACAAAAAGCCCTTATCATAATTTGTGATAAGGGTTTGTACATAAATGAGGGAATGTCATGCAACGCACGTCATCAAGGCAAATGAGTAATCGTACATCAGGATCGGAATTGGACTGGGGAATTATTTTAGCCCTTCTACTATTTATGATCATTGGCTTGAGCTCGGTTTTTCAGGCGTCATTGCATGCGCAATACGGTACGATGCAATCGGCGATACGTGCTACCATAATTCAGGGCGTATTTTGGATTATAGGTGCTGTGATTATTGCGTTTTTATTGCGTTTTGATGCATCGCAACTATGGCGATTAGCACCTGTAGCTTATGGATTTGGGATTTTTCTGTTGATTGCAGTGCTGATTTTTTATAATCGGCAAATGGCTAATTTAACTGGTGCGCGATCATGGTTTATCTTTGGTCCAATTTCTTTTCAACCCTCAGAAGTTGTGAAACCGGCTTTTATCTTAATGATAAGTCGTGTTGTGGCACAACATAATCGTTTATACCAGCAACATGATACAGCTAAAGATTGGTTATTATTGGGAAAAATGGCACTATGGTTTTTACCGGTAGCAGCATTAATCGCTTTACAAAATGATCTCGGGACGCTTTTAGTGTTTATTGCTATTTTTGGGGGTGTGGCATTAGTTTCCGGTGTAACATGGCGTATTTTAGCCCCCATGATTGCTGTAGTTGCAGCCGTTGGTGCAACATTGCTAGCACTGGTGACATCAACAGCTGGGAAGATGATTTTGGATGCACTTGGATTTAAGTTGTACCAATTTGCTCGTATACAAACGTGGTTACATCCTGATCAAGATACCTCTGCTTCGGGTTATCAAACATACCAGAGTTTAAAAGCGATTGGATCTGGTCAATTAACAGGTAACGGTTTTGGTAATTTAACGGTTTATGTACCGGTACGTGAATCAGATATGATTTTTTCAGTTATTGGTGAGAGCTTTGGCTTTATTGGTGGTACGTTGCTTATTGGGTTGTACTTTGGCTTGATCTACATGTTGATTCGTGCAACATTTAAAGCCCAAAATGCTTTTTATGCGTATATTGCTACAGGAGTTGTGATGATGGTACTTTTTCATGTTTTTGAAAACATCGGTATGAGTATCGGGCTGTTACCATTAACCGGTATTCCATTACCATTTATTTCACAAGGTGGTTCTTCTTTGTTAGGTAACTTGATTGGTGTTGGTCTGATTCTGTCAATTGGTTACCAACAAAAGAAATCAACCTTTACTGAATCGACAGGATTTTCAATTTGATGACGCAATTAGATAGATTACACCAAGAATTTCATGTATTACACCAAAAAACAAGGCAGGGTGACTTATTTCAATCATTGGGTGATCTGATGGCAGATATACTGAGCCGCGCAGCGCCTCAAGCGGCTACTACAGTTGCTTTACCAGATGATGGTGAAACAGTTTTAGAGAAGATAAAAGCCTATAGTGATGATTTAGAAGATAGTGTACCAGAAGAGAATATTTCAATTGAACTATTACAGCAAGTAGTGGCACAACTTGCTAATCCATTACCCCAATATCGTGATACTGGCGCTTTCTTTTTCTTGAGTTATGTCATCCAAAACGATATGGTATCGGCAGAACAATTGCGATGGCTGACAAAATATCTGATTTCAGATGAACAATTATTTGCTCATATTTTAGAACCAGAAAATGATGCTGTCTATCAAAGAGCATTTAGCATGCTGATTTTATCATTACTTTTATTTGTTCAACGTACAAAAGCCCCTTTTTTGGGTGTAAAAGAAGTTGATGAAGTGATTGAACAGGTAGCCTTGTATGCGGCATTAGAAAGAGATACACGCGGATTTATTGGCACTAATGGATGGGCACATGCGTTTACGCACATTAGTAATGCTATCGCTGAATTATTTTTAATGCCTCAGTTGATGAGAGCGGATAAATTGTTTTTATTAGCTAGCATTTTAGCTGGTTATCGTGAATTAAAGCAACCGTTGGTCATGGGAGAAACGGACAGATTAGTTGAAGTAGTTATTCATTTAGCTAACCAACATCAGTTATATGCTGATTATCTTCTTGTCACATTAAAAATTTGGCGCAAAGATATCGTTACTCAGCAACCGAAGCAAACTGAAGCACACTGGCATCAACTATATAATCGATCGCGGTTTTTTAATGCCGTTATCCTATGTGGTAAGGAAGAGGTACCTAGCGAAATATATAGGTATGTTGATCAAACTAAAGATTACTTAGTATAGACAATCTTGCTAAATATTGACCCATCTTGATATAATAAAATTCGGAGTAAAATATAATGACTAAAAAACATGTTGCTTTACTATTTGGTGGAAACTCGTCAGAACATGATGTTTCTAAACGTTCTGCGCAAAACTTTTATGATGCAATTATTGCTACGGGAAAATATGATGTGACAGTTTTTGCCATTGCACAAAATGGTTTCTTTTTAGATCCTGAAAGTTCAAAACGAGTCTTATCCTTAGAAGATGAACAGCCTATTGTAGATACTTTTATGGCGTCTATTGATCAAAAGGATCCTTTAGCCCGTATTAATGCTTTACGTAATGGGGGCGATTTTGATATTTTCTTTCCTGTTGTTCATGGTAATTTGGGTGAAGATGGTACATTACAAGGATTATTTAAATTATTGAACAAGCCTTACGTGGGCGCACCATTGCGTGGTCACGCAGTAAGTTTTGATAAAGCATTGACCAAAGAATTATTAACGTTAAATGGTATTCGTAATACTAAATATGTTGTAGTTGATCCACAAACAGCTCAGAATTGGACATGGGATCAGGTTGTTGCTGAATTTGGAGATATCGTTTTTGTTAAGGCTGCTAATCAGGGTTCTTCTGTTGGCATTTCTCGTGCAACGAATGCAGAGGAATTTTCGGCTGCATTGCTGGATTCATTCCAATATGACTATAAGGTTTTAATTGAACAAGCAGTTAAAGGACCACAGGAATTAGAAGTCGGTGTCATTGGTAACGATGAACCGCTAGTATCAGAAATTGGTGCGCATACTGTACCTAATCAAGGTGATGGTGAGGGTTGGTATGATTATAAAAATAAATTTGTAGATAACTCAGAAGTACAATTCGAAATACCTGCTAAGCTATCTGCTAAAGTGACGCAGGAAGTCAAAGAAATGGCACTTAATGCTTATAAGGTGTTGAATTTGCGTGGTGAGGCTCGAATGGATTTTCTGTTAGATGAAAATAATGTACCTTACTTGGGGGAGCCCAATACATTGCCAGGATTTACAAATATGTCATTATTTAAGCGGTTATGGGATTATTCAAATATCAGTAATGCCCAGTTAGTTGATCTGTTAATTACATATGGATTTGAAGAATTTGAAAAAAATACACAACTTAGTTATCAATTTGTTGCATTGGGTACAGAAAAAGTAGGGAAATTTAATTAATGTTAAAAAAGAATAAAAGTGATAGCTTCGATGGTCAAGTTATCCGTGATGCGCGTAAGAAGATGCATTTATCACAAGTTGAGTTAGCAGAAGGTATTACGACGCAAGCAACTATTTCTTTAGTTGAGAACCAGGACCGTGTGCCAAATGCCGATGTCTTATTAGCTATTTTAGATCGGCTGAACCTCGATATATCTCAATTTGTGTCAGGTGATTTTCTAACACAAAAAGCCAAAGAATTACTGGCAAGAGTTGTTTTACAGAGGGATCACAATGCCATAGAAGAATTTCATGAATTCGAAAAAGCTTTAAGTCAAAATTCACCAACGTTGCAAGCATATTATATTTTAAAAGCATCTGATGCACA
Source organism: Leuconostoc carnosum (assembly GCF_014207505.1). Lineage (GTDB taxonomy): Bacteria > Bacillota > Bacilli > Lactobacillales > Lactobacillaceae > Leuconostoc > Leuconostoc carnosum. The sequence continues at coordinate 10,549 of NZ_JACHGL010000006.1, read as the reverse complement.
TAATCAACATGATTTTGCTAATGGTGTATATTATGCGGAAAAGGCTGTTGATAGAAATACCCCATCACTAGGTGATTTTTACCTTTTTTATGCTTATAATCGCATGGGTGTTTGTTGTTATGAAAATGGTGATATTGAAACAGCTAAAGAAAAATTTAAACTAGCTTATGATTTAGAACCGGATTTATTCACAGCAAGTGAATTGGAATTTCATGGTGCTTTGCAGGGACGTAAAGCATACGCTGAATTTTTGATCGCACAAAATGAACTTGATAAAGCCGCTGATATTTTAACAGAAGCACTTCAAGCATTACGTCAACGTGCTGATTTGTTCTGGGTATCGGATTTGAGTGAGCTGCTATCTGATGTTGAAAAGCAACGTGGTAATATTCAAGAAACTAATCGTCAAATACATATTGCTCATGTAGCGGCGTATCTTACAAATCATGATGATATGGCAACACGTCTGTCAGAAAAAGATATAGTAAATTTTTAAAAATAATGCAGTAGTAAAAAGCAACATACCAAGTTTTATAACTGATATGTTGCTTTTTTGATCAAATAAAAAAGAAATACATATTTATTATGTATTTCTTTTAGTCTTTTATAAAATTATGCTTCTTCACGAACTACTAATACATCAACTTTTGCTGTACGAGTCACGAATTCAGTAACTGAACCAATAACTAAACGTTCAACGGCATTCAAACCTGTTGCACCAATAACAATTAGGTCGGCGTCAACTTCATTTGGGACATCTTTGGCAATCAGAGTTTTCGGTGAGCCATATTCAATCAAGTAATCGACATTTTTAATACCGGCGTCGATAGCCTGTTGCTTATACTTCTCGAGACTCCTACGTGTTTCTTGTGAGACAGCTTCCACCATGGTATCATCAAAGCTAGCTACATTTTGGAAAGCACGTGTGTCGATGACGTTCAAAATTGATAGAACACCGCTCTCACCTGCTTCTGAAGCTAATTCAATAGCACGAGCAAGCGCAGATTCGGCTTCTTTTGAACCATCCATTGGTACTAAAATTTTACTATAATTTGCTATCATAAGAATTCTCCTTAAGCTTATCTATACTCTAAGTATAACGCTTACATCCACAAATTAAAAGCACTATTTAATATTATTCACAAATTGTTTTAATAAAAAAAGCGTTCACTAGTGTGAACGCACAGGACAAAGCCTGGAACACTCATGATACCGTTAACCGCTACGCAGATTTTCCTCGAATTTATCGAGGTGGTTAATTCATCAAGATTGTCAGATTACCGAATGAAAGGGCAAATCTTCTAAGTCAAGAATTCCTAACCGAAATTAAAGGTTGTAAGGAAAAAACTGATGATGTAGCAATGCGTATATCTAAGGAATTCATATATATTATAACGTGAAAAAAATTTGATAACCAGTCTTGACTTTTTGACTAATGACATAGATGAACGCCTTGTTGTAATAATAGATAAAAGGACGTTTATTGTAATCCTTTTTTCTGTTGTTTTTTTAAAGACTGATAAATTTCTTTAAATGATTGTTCAATTTGTGAGTTGCCCTTGGGTAAGAAATAATGGCTGTCTTTTATTGACTCTGGTAAGTATTGTTGTGGTACCCAATCATTGTCAAAGTCGTGCGGATAAATATATGATACACCATGACCTAATTCAGTTGCACCTTTATAATGGGAATCCTTTAAATGATCAGGGATATCTGATACTTTACCATGCTGGACATCGCTAATTGCCATATCAATGGCAGTATATGCTGCATTTGATTTTGGTGAGAGCGCGAGTTCAATAATTGCATTGGCTAACGGAATACGAGCTTCTGGGAAACCAAGTGTGTGTGCTACTTGGATTGCTGTTATGGCATGCTCAGCAGCTGTTGGGTTTGCTAATCCGATATCTTCATAAGCAATAACACTTAAGCGACGAGTTAAAATGGCTAAATCACCAGATTCAATGATTCGGGCTGCATAATGTAACGCTGCGTCAACATCTGATCCACGTATTGATTTTTGTAAGGCTGAAATCACATCATAGTGAGCATCACCGTCTTTATCAGCTGATAGTGCTTTATGCTGAATTGTTTCTTCAATAATTGGTAATGTCAGGTGGATGATACCGTCATCAGAAACTGGAGTTGATAAGACAGCAATTTCGAGACCATTGAGCGCACTACGTAAATCACCATTAGTTGCGCGCGATAGATGTGTCATCGCATTATCATCAATTATTACTGAATAATTTCCGAGACCGTTTTTTTTATCAGTCAGCGATCGTTCTATTGCTGACTTAATATCTGCTTCTGTGAGCGGCTCAACTTGGAAAATTTGCGTACGTGAACGAATAGCTGGTGTAACATTAATATAGGGATTTTCAGTAGTTGCTCCGATTAAAATAATAGCCCCAGATTCCAAATGTGGTAGTAAAAAATCTTGTTTTACTTTGTTGAGACGATGAATTTCATCCAACAACAAAATAACTGTGCCAGACATTTTAGCTTCTTCAGACACAATTTGTAAATCTTTTTGGGTATCGGTTGCAGCATTTAACATACGAAAAGCATATTTTGATGAGCCGGCAATGGCAGAAGCAATACTAGTTTTTCCAGTGCCAGGTGGGCCGTATAAGATCATTGAGCTTAATCTCTTGGCTGCCACCATACGCCAAATAATCTTGCCGTTACCAACAAGATGTTGTTGACCAACAATCTCTTCAATTTTAGTGGGCCGCATACGATAGGCCAATGGTTGTTGCATAAGAGTTTATCCTAAATAAATATTATCCACATTGACAGCAGTATTGGCGGCCAATAAAACAGCAATGGGGTCATCTTGATGGTGATGTTTCGTGGTATCAGATAAAAGTGTAAAAGGGTGTTTGCTTTGGGTGGCTAAACCAACGTAAGTTGTGAAGTAATTTGCTGCCAAATTTTGATCAATTAGTACCTTGCCAATACTATGTGATTTGAGTGATGCTGCAAAGGCTGATTGAATATCTGAATTTCCTAACTGTGAAACTTTTACAGCAACAATTACGCGCTCACGAAATGTGCCTAGATAGCGGCTCTGTTCGTCAGGATTGATTTTTGGGGTACCGTTACCAAGTTGTTCTTGTTGCAAGCGTTCATTGAGGTTCATAATTTTCTCCGATACGTTGTTAGTAGCTCTATTATACTGTAATTATTGTTGAATTGATAATTTATACAAAAAACGCCACCAAAAGGTGACGTTTCAACCAAATTTGAATTAAGATATTAACCCAAACGGTTGTAGTATTCGACGATTAATGCTTCGTTAATGTCAGCATCTAATTCTTCACGTTCTGGCAAACGAACTAATGAACCTTCCAACTTATCATTATCAAATGAAACGAATTGTGGACGTGCCACAACTGATTCGATAGCTGATTGGATAGGGATAATGTTCTTTGACTTCTCGCGAACTGAAACCACTTGACCAGGTTGAACACTGTATGATGGGATGTCAACACGACGACCATCAACTACAATATGACCATGGTTAACTAATTGACGCGCTTGTTGACGTGTTGTAGCCAATCCAAGACGGTAAACTAATGAATCCAAACGTTGTTCCAACAAGATCATGAAGTTAGTACCATGAGTACCCTTACGGATATTACCAGCCTTGTTGAACAAAGAGTGGAATTGACGTTCTGTCAAACCGTATGTGAAACGCAACTTTTGCTTTTCACGCAATTGCATACCATATTCAGAAATTTTAGCGCGGCGACCGGCACCGTGGTCACCAGGTGCGTATGCACGACGTGACAATTCTTTACCAGTACCAGACAATGAAACACCCAAGCGACGTGAAATGCGCCACTTTGGACCTGTATAACGTGACATATATATGTCCTCCAAAATGTAGTTTGTCGTACATTTGAGGGTAAGCACCAGATGCGTGCAGCGTCTATCTTGACGTTTCTCAGAACCAGTAGCTATGGTCTTACTAACGATTTGGGACGTTGTTGACGCGCTTCTTTACTTACTGCTACTCAATTACAACTCTTTACACTATACCAGAAATATCAATGGATAGCAAGTTATTAAGAAAGGTGTAAACGCTTTGAGATTTGTCAAAAGCTAAATCAAAAAGTAATAATTTTTGATTATGAGTGATAGAATAGTTGTATCAATGAAACTGGGATAAAAACACATGAATTTTACTATATTAGCAATTATTTTAGTGATCGTCATTATTGCGTACTTGGCTATTTTTTTCATGCAACGTACAACTGTTAAAAGAGTGAATGACATCAAAGCAAAAAAAGAACAACTTGAGTCGTTGAAAGTACATGATGAACTCGTTGAAGGCCGTAAGCTATCATTGACGGGCCAGTCTTTGAAAAATTATCAAAGCTTGGAAAACGATTATAATGATGTAAAAAATAATAAGTTTTTAAAAATCGATCAGCAAGCTAATCTTGTATTATTTGAAGCTCGTGGTATTAATTTTGTTAAAACACGTAATGAAATGGTACGCTTGGAAGAAATGGTGACTGGTATTGAGTCTACTATCAATGAAGTGCGTAGCGGTTTGAGTGAATTGAAAAAGATCAATGAAACTCATCGTGATGCCATTAACGAATTACAAAAGAAGTATGATGGCTTGCGCAAACGCCTTCTGGCGGAAAACTTCAAGTTTGGACCAGCTAATCCAGCTTTAAATAAGTTTTTAGAACAACTTGAAACAGATTATGATGAATTCACTCGTTTAACTGAAACTGGTGATCATGCTACTGCCTCGGATATTTATGAACAGTTGGCCATGGAAACAACTCAAATGGAAAACATGATGGGAGATATTCCTGAGTTATTTGAAAAGCTGGACACTGTTTATATCGAACAACTCAATGAATTAATCCAAGGGCATGCCGATTTGGTTGCTCAAGGATATGTCTTCCCCAATGATACGGTGGAGCATGAACTCAATTCTATTGATACTCAGCGTCAGGCAGTTTTGCGTCTATTGAGCGAATTGAAGTTAAAAGAAGTTGCTGAACAAAATGGTTACATACAACGCCGTATTGAGACATTATACGATACGATGGAAACAGAGATTACGGCGCGCAAAGAAGTCAAGAAAAACGCAGAGATATTGTCTTCGGAATTATTATTATTACGTGAACAAAATAATGCCTTAGCAATAGAATTAGACCGATTAGGGCAAAGTTTTCAATTTAATCACAAAGAATTAGAGACGCGACGTACGTTGCTTGAACAAATTAATACAGCTGAAGAACAAGTTAATCATAATGATGATTTATTAGAGTCATCAGAAATGTCATATAGTGAATTACTTGCGCAACAAGAGACTATTTTGCAACACTTTACAGAAATTAAAGTACAGCAAGTCGACATTTGGGAGAAAATTTCTGGTCTAGAGAAAGCACAACGGTCAGCACGAAAGTTTGGCAGTCAATACCAACAAGAGATTGAAAATATTAAGCACGCTGTTGAACGTTTGAATTTGCCAGGATTACCAGCAACATATCTCGAATATTTCTTTGCCGTTTCTAATGAACTGGAACGTTTAGCGAAATCATTGCAAGCTACATTGGTTGATATGGATGAAGTACAGCGCCAACTTAATATCGTGTCAGCTGATATTGATACACTTAAAGAAAAAACAGAAAATATTGTTGATCAAGCATCAATTACCGAACAGTTATTGCAATATGCAAATCGCTACCGGGCTTCCAATGAACGTGTTGCAGCAGCTAGTGAGCAGGCAAGAATGTTCTATGAGCGCGATTACAATTTCGCTAAGGCCATAGATGTTTTGGGGCCAGCTTTAGATAGTGTTGAATCGGGTGTTCAACAAAAATTAGTTGATTCATATATGCGTCACAAAGCACCAATAGTGTTAAATGATCAGCATTAAACAGACTATTTTAAAATCAGCTTAGGCTGATTTTTTTAGTATTATTGGAGAAAAAATGAGAACAATTGATGACTATCATACTGTTATGACAAAACGCTTAATATTACGAAGCGTTGAATTAGCAGATGCACCAGCGATGTATCAATGGTTAGGTGATAAGGAAACTGTTAAGTGGTTGTCTGGTGAAATATTGGCGAGTATTGCTGATGTTGAAGAACAGGCTATTCGTGGTTATTTTTGGCACGATATTGCACATACTAAGAAATATGGTATCGCATTGCGCGATACCAACCAATTAATAGGTGGTGTTGATTTCCGACAAAACTTGGATAACAATGATACTGAAATTGGTTATGTTTTAACGCCAGCTATGAGAGGATATGGCTATATGGCAGAGGCGGTCACTGAATTGCTGCATATAGGTTTTGATATAATAAACTTGGATAGCATTTGGATTAGTCATGATCTTAAAAATACACCTAGTCGACGTATACCAGAGCGGTTAAATTTTGTGAATTCTGGGCAAGATAAGCAAGGTCACGTGGTTTGGATGATGTCAAAGGACAATTATAATAAACAAAAAAACGAATGAACATCATGTTCATTCGTTTTTTGTTTATTATAATTATTAAGGGTAAATTAGTTAAAAGCGCGTTGATCAATCCAAACACGACGATTGTCTAAGGTCACAATTAACAGACATGGTTAATATAAAATTATCTTTGAAAAATAAAATCCTAACTTATGATAACTTCGAATGGCGAATACCATAAGCAAAGTACCATATAATACCGAGAAGTAGCCAGATGAGAAACATTTCCAATGTTTCTTTAGGTAGCTGGGTAATTAACAAAAGGCTTAGCATACCAGCTATAAAAGGAACAACTGGGTAGCCCGGCACTTTGAAGCCGTCATGCGACAAATCTGTTCGTTTGCGCAGGAATAAGATACCGAAATTAATGAACATGAAAGCTAATAGCGTACCAGCATTAATTAGGCTAGCAAGCGTGTTTAGAGGAATGAGCCCGGCAAAAACACATTCTATAATAACTGCTAAAATTAATGCGTTGACTGGTAAATGCGATCCAGCAGAAATTTTGCCTAAGCTGTGTGGTAACAAGCCATCACGACCAAAAGAATATGTTAGGCGAGATGAAGCGTAAACTAATGCCAATATAGCGGTAAACATACCAATCAATGCACCTACTGTAATGATGACAGAGAACTGTGTTTGACCAATAGCTTGTAAAGCAAAAGCTGCTGGGTCATCAACACCTAGTTTTGTGTAATGAACCATCCCTGTTAGTACGATAGAAAATAAAACATACAGTAGGGCAGAAATAAGTACTGTGCCTATAATACCGCGTACCATGGTTTTCTGAGGGTTTTTAACTTCAGCAGCGTGAGCGGCAATTGTGTCAAAGCCAAGAAAAGCGAAGATGATACTTGCAGTAGCAGCTGTGATTCCGTGTAATCCGAATAATCCTGTTCGGAATTCTTTGGGATAAAAGGGTACATAATTCGTGTGCTTGATAAAAAATGAGCCACCAATAATGAATAATCCGAGAATAGCCACTTTTAGTATAACCGCACCATTTTCAATATTTCGAGACGTGTTAAGGCCACGAGATAAGATCATTGTTACAATTAAGATGATTAAGACTGCAAAGAGGTTAATCACACCGCCTTCCATCGGTCCAGACATGATTGCAGGTGGGAGATGGATGTTAAATACCGTGAGTAAATTACCAAAATAAGCAGAAGATCCTGTTGAAATAGCTGATACGGCTAAGAAATATTCTAGAATTAGAGACCATCCTAGTAACCAGCCAATAATTTCACCATAAACAACACTACCGTAGGAATAAGCAGAACCAGCTACTGGCATTGCTGAAGAAAATTCTGCAAAAGCCATGCCTGACAGTCCTGAAAATATAGCTGCTAATAAAAATGCGACGGAAACGGCGGGACCAGCGTTTTGAGCTGCCTCGTGTCCTGGTAAAATAAAAATACCAGTACCAATAACGGTACCAACACCAAGACCAATAAGATCACGTGTCGTGAGTATCCGTTTCATATGAGAATCTGCCGCCAAATAATTATTAACAGTTTCTTTTTTGAATGCTCTTGAAAATACAGACATGAATATTCTCCAATGTTATTTTAATTTAAACATAACTATTATTTTAACAATATATACCCTAAATGTCTAACTTCAGATATAAAGATACGTTACAATAGATATAATAAGGAAACTAAACATTATGAAAGATAACAAAGTGTTTGTTATTACCGGTGCCACTGGTGTTGGGAAGACGACAATTGCTCGCTATTTACAAGAAAATTATCAAATGCCGCGCGTTATTACACATACGACTCGTTCACCACGCGACCGTGAAAAGGATGGCATAGCATATTATTTTGAAGATGATGTTTCATTTGAACAAAACCACTATTTAGAACGTGTACAATATGCTGGTGCACAATATGGCTCATCCTATGAAGGACTAGAACGGGCATGGGGGAAGAATCCATATATTACTATTGTCTTAGATACAGCAGGTGCGATTACATATGCACGTGAACTGGGTGATCAAGCGGTAATTATTTTTGTGACCGTGACACATTCTGATACTTTAATTGACCGTGTGACAGTTCGTGGGGATGATTCAGCTGCTGTTGAACGGCGCGTATCTTCACCAGAATTTTTAAGAGACATTACTTTACCAAAACCGTTGGATGGCGTTGCTTATGAGTTAGTTAATGACGATTGGTCGAAAACGAAAATCAAGCTTGATTTATTAGTTAATGATATTATGAATGGCCGTAGTTTACCAAAGAAAAAGTGACCTAGCTATTCTTGGTAAATAAAAGGCAAAAAATCGACCTAATTTATGATTTTTTTATTATAAACATTGGTAAAACGTTGACATATAATACATAAAAGCATAATATTAATATTATAAAACGATTAAATATTTTAACAATAATCAGCGTATAATATAATTGTAATTTTGGTAGCTAAACATAGATCATTTAAATATTAAGAGTGGTTGTCTGGATATTCTGCACATTCGATTCAGTCGTGTGTGTTTTTTGGTTAAAAAGCAACAAAATGTAACATTGATTCTCGTTTTTCATTACATTGTTCCTCGTAGCTACACTCATAAATAATAGGAGAAAAAATATGCCAAAGGCTAAAACAACACTGCTATCTTCATTTAATAAAAGGTTAGACCTTGTTAAACCAAGTGCTATCCGTGCTTTTGATAATGAAGTGAGTGAGATTCCTAATATTTTAAAATTGACGTTAGGTGAACCTGATTTTGATGTGCCTGACCATATTAAGGCAGCAGCAATTCAATCGATTCAGGGAAATGACTCGCACTATGCAGCGTCGAATGGGACATTGGCATTACGACAAGCCGTGACGAACTTTTTAAATAACCGCTATGGGTTGCAGTATGATGCTGAGAGTGAAGTTATCGTGACGGTTGGTGCAACTGAAGCTATTTACTCGGTTTTGACATCATTGTTGAATTCGGGTGATAAGGTTTTGCTGCCATCACCTATTTTCCCGCTGTATATTCCAGTAACACTAGTAGGTGGTGGGGAACCTGTTTTTGTTGATACATCATCAAACAATTTTGTATTAAGTCCGGAAATGTTGAAACAAGCTATCCGTGAACATGGTGACAGTATTAAGGCGATTGTTTTAAATTTTCCATCGAATCCTACAGGTGTGACATACAGTGAAACAGAAGTGAAGGCATTAGCTGACATATTACGTGATACTAGTATTGTTGTCATTTCAGATGAGATATATTCAGAACTAACTTATGAAACAACACATGTATCAATGGCAAAATATTTGCCTGAACAGACTATTTTATTGAATGGTGTATCGAAATCACATGCTATGACAGGTTATCGTATTGGTTTCTTAGCTGGTCCAGCAGAAGTTGTTAAAAAACTAGGGCTTATTCACCAATTCACAGTAACAACTGTAACTAATTCATCCATGGCTGCTGCAACAGAGGCATTAAATACAGAAGCCGGACGTGAAGATACCCTTATAATGAAGAAACAATATAAAGAACGTCGCGATTTTGTTTTTGATACGATGACATCACTTGGATTCGCTATACCAAAACCGGCTGGAGCATTTTATATTTTTGCAAAAATCCCTGAAAAATTTGAACAAGATGATACTAAATTTGCACGAGATTTAGCGCAAAAAAATCAATTAGCTGTCGTACCAGGGTCCTCATTTGGCCCAGGTGGTGAAGGATATGTACGTTTGAGTTATGCTGCTTCAATGTCTAAACTTCAAGATGCTATGAATAGATTGACAAAATACATGAACGAGAGTAAGCGGTAATGAGGGAAACCGAGAGAAAAAGCGAACGGAAGAGGGGGATAGAGAGAAAGAGTAAGGGAAAGAAAAAGAGTGAGAGAAAGAGATTGACGGAGGGGGAGAAAGTTGGTATATTAGAAGATGTCTTAAGGGCAAGTCAGCGGCAGGGAAGTGCGAAAGAAGCGCTAACAAAAGTGTTGACAAGTTAAACAAGACGCAGTAAGATAGTATAGTTGTCAAATAGCGAAAGAGGTGCAGGGCGTCAGAGCGAGCGTGGCGAG
>NZ_JACHGL010000005.1:50357-193486 GCF_014207505.1 Leuconostoc carnosum | reverse complement strand
ATACAATGGGGTCTGGTAGCACTGGTGTTACTGCTGTGAATGTAGATCGAGATTTTATTGGGATTGAGTTGGATCCGAGATATTTTGAAATAGCAAAGCAACGTATTGATGAAGTTATGAATTAAGTAAAAAAACGCTCGTTCGTTGAATCTAACGGCGTTTTTTTAGTACATAAAATTAAAATAGAAAAGAAAGGAGTATCTACAGATCAATGTTTCTTCGCGTTGGTCTGTTTTGTTAGCAAAGAAAAAATGAGTGTTGAACGTCATGAAAAATCCAAAAATCAGTAAGTATCTGAAGTGATGGAGAACAGGTAGATAGATTATGTTAAGAACATGATATGGTTAAGGAGATAATAATTAAATCTTAAATAATGTATAAGTTCTCTAGTAGTATAATCAATGCTAGTGGAGGTTTATAATGGTTAAAATTGAAAAAAATTGGTACTTTGAGAAGCTAAAGACGAAGTTTAATTATGATTATACTGAAAGATATTATTTGACAGCAATAAATAAAAATACAGATGTTGAAGGAACACTTATAGCCTTTCTAATGAATCCCAGTCACGCTGGTCGTCACAAATTAGAAGAGAAATATGAATTTAGTTCTGAAGAAAGTGATGTAACTGTCAATTTGATATTAAGAACCATAGGAATAAAGTATAAAAATGTTGTTATAATTAATAGTTTTTCACATATTTGTTCAGTCTCAACTACAGTACAGGATAAGATAAACGAACTAAAGGAAGCTAAATGTAAAAAACAGAAATATAATAAATTAGATTGCCGTCTTAAAATTAATGAGGAAAGAATAAAAAAGTTCATTAAAACAAATTATAGTGAATATGATTTGTTTATAGGTACTGGACAATTAGCGCACGTAAATAGTTCTTATAGAAAAATTATGAGTTTTCTTACAAAGTATAATAAAGGTTTATCTACAGTGTTTCTTTCAAGTATAAATTCAAATAGATTTTCTGCCCATCCAAAACCTCTTAAGGCACCAATAGAAATGTGCGAATATGTGTTAAAACAAAATAGAAAAGCAAAAATTGAGGGTCCATATTATAAACCTAACATAAAATGATCAAGTCATAATTATTTTTCACTAAAACATTGAAAGGAGGTGCCGTAAATGACATGAAAAAGTATGAAGAAGCCGAGCAAGATTTTCAAGGTGGCATGAATTTGTCAGATATCTCTGATAAATATGGTGTATCAGTTAGCACGGTTAGATCATGGAAGTCGAGACATTGGCAAAACGATGTTGCAACAAAAACGCAACGCATTGCAAAAAATGCAACGTCAAAGCCAACTGAAAAAGCTATTCAAGAATTAAGTGAAAGTGATCTCACTGATAAGAGAAAAGCCTTTGTTCTCGAGTTTCTTCGTACATCTAACGCTACCCAGTCTTACATAAATGTTTACGGTGTTGACTATCAATCGGCAAAAACATTAGGTCACAGGTTGTTGACAAAGGTTGACATTCAAGAAGAAATAAAGCGTCTGCGTGCAGCTAAATTACAAGAGCTGAGCGTTGGCGCTTTTGATTTGATAGAAGACTTGGCAAAGGAAGCACGTGCTGATATAAGGGAGTACATAAGATTTGGTGAGTACGACGTGTTGCTAACGGATTCCGAGGGGGATGTTAGATTAGATACTAACGAAAATCCAATAGTTCGTCACGAATCGTGGGTTCAGATAAAAAGCCAAAATGAATTAGATACCTGGGCATTAAAGAAAGTATCTAAAGGTAAAGATGGATTGGTTGTGGAGTTGCATGATCGGAATAAGGCCCGGGACAGATTACTTGAAATGATGGGTGATTATGCCAAGGAAGATGTGACGGAAGACGGTTTAATCAACGCAATTAAGAACACTAACGTATTTGGAGAAAATGATGGCATCGAAACCTAAATTTAATGTCAGTTTTGACTTTAAACCATTTTCAATTAAACAAATGCAGGTGTTGTCTTGGTGGATGAGTGCAGCTTATCGTGATAAAGAAACAATTATTGCTGATGGGTCGGTTCGTGCTGGTAAAACGGTCGTGATGTCTTTAGGATATGTTATTTGGTCCATGTCAGAATTTAATGGCCATAACTTTGGCATGGCTGGTAAAACGATTGGATCACTGAGACGAAATGTTATCAGACCTTTGGTGTCAATGTTGAGTGCATCAGGTTACTCGGTTAAGGATAATCGTAGTGAGAACAGACTCGACATCACAAAGGGCAATACAACAAACTTTTACTTCCTATTTGGTGGTAAAGATGAAAGTTCGCAAGACTTGGTACAAGGTATCACGACTGCGGGCTTTTTCTTTGATGAAGTGGTGTTGATGCCACAGAGCTTTGTTAATCAGGCCACGGCTCGTGCCTCTGATACTGGTGCGAAGTTTTGGTTCAATGGTAACCCAGAAGGGCCATATCATTGGTTCAAGCAAGAATGGATAGACAATCTTGCCAAACATCACGCGATACGCATTCATTTTATGATGAAAGATAATCCATCATTGAGTTTGGCCACGCGTGAACGATATGAGCGCATGTATTCAGGTGTATTTTATCAGCGTTATATTCTTGGCCAATGGTCAGTCTCCGAGGGTGTCATTTATGACAACTTTGACCAGGACAGAATGGTAGTTGATTTGCCGGATAATATTTCTTTTGATGAAGAGTGGGTGTCAGCAGATTATGGTACACAGAATGCGACCGTATTTAAACGCTGGTCACGTTACAAAGGTATTTGGTACAACACTGATGAGTATTATTATTCAGGACGTGACACAGCTAAGCAGAAGACAGATAGCCAATTCCGTGAAGACCTAGAAGAGTTTTATGAGCGTAATCATTTAGAACGTAAGCATGTCAAAATGATTCTTGATCCCGCTGCTGCTAGTTTCAGGGCTGAACTTAGACAATGTGGTTTCCGAGTTGTTCCTGCTAGAAATGATGTGCTTAACGGTATAAGAGCTCAGATGTCAGCTATGAATGAGGGCAAGATTAAGTGGTCATCGAAAGCAGTCAACACATTCAAGGAAATCAACTCATATATTTGGGACAAGAAGGCAGCAGATAAGGGCGAAGATAAACCGGTAAAGGAACATGATCATGCGATGGATGCGGACAGATATTTTGTCTACACGGTATTAAGCACAAGGACAAAGATTGGTTGGTAATCATGGAATTAGAAGTAGCAAAAAAAGTATTTAAAAGCACTGATGATTTGCGGACACGATTGACTGCTAAATATGAGGAGTCAGTGCGTTATTACAATAATAAAAACGATATCACACGTGACAAAGGTGGCCAAGATACGCTTGACGCAAACGGTAAAAACGATGAACTTATTCGTAAGGCTGACAATCGTATCAGTAATGGTTATCATCGCATTCTGGTTGACCAAAAAGCACAATATGTCGGTGGTATTGTCCCAACTTTTGACGTTGAAGATGATGCATTAAATCAAAGGGCGCTTGAAGTATTGGGAGATAATTATGCACGTATTTTTAACAGATTAGTTGTTAATGCAGCTAATGCAGGCACAGCGTGGTTACATTATTGGACAGACAATGAGGGCGCATTTCACTTTGCAACGATTGACCCAGCGCAGATTACACCAATTTATGACAGTAGCTTGGAACAAAAGTTGTTGGCAGTACGTCGAACGTATGAATCACTCGACACAGAGACTGGGGACACTTATATCTACGATGAATACTGGACTGATAAGGAAGCGCAGTTTTTCAAACATCAACAAGGTTTAGGTTATGCAGCGCTCGAGTATGATTTTAGGGTGCCAGTGTTTGACATTACAACCGCATCACCTTTAGATAACAGCAATATTCTAAAGCATGACACAGGTGCGGTGCCATTCATTTCATTTATGAATAATCAAGATGGTACTTCGGATTTATCTCGTTACAAGGGGTTAATTGACGTATTCGACCGTGTGTATTCTGGATTTGTAAATGATGTTGATGATGTGCAACAAGTTATCCTGATATTAACAAATTATGGTGATGCCGGCAGTGCTGATGAATTCAAACAAAAACTAAAGCGCGATCAAGTGCTTAATTTAGAAAAATATGATGGCAATGACCAATCAGGTGTTGATAAGTTAACGATTGATATTCCAGTACAAGCTCGTGATGATTTATTAGACAGAACACGAGAAGCGATATTCTTGCATGGTCAAGGTGTTGACCCATCTCGTGTTGAAATGGGGACGAACAAAACAGGTGTGGCTTTGAAAATGATTTACACACTACTTGAACTGAAAGCAGCTGCACTTGAGAGTGAGTTTCGCCCAGGTGTTTCTGAGTTGGTACGTGCGGTCTTACGTTATTTGAACGATGGTCAGTCAGAGAAGCGGCGCATCACACAAAAATGGACACGAGCAGCCGTAAAAGATGACACAGAACAAGCAGATATTGTTGCAAAGTTAGCTAATGTAACCAGTGATGAAGCCATTGCAAAAAGTAATCCACTTGTTGATGATTGGCAAGATGAGTTGGAATTAAGACAAAATCAAACAGACACTTACGATAATCAAGCAGCACGTACTGACATCGAGGATTAATAAATGAATAGTGCGGACTACTGGCGTAAGCGCGCTTTGAAAATTAAAAATGCAGCATTAAATCAAGGTGAACAATATGAGTTTGATATGGCAAAACGATTGGCCAATGCTTCGCTTGAGGTTGAAAATGTTATCAAAAAATGGGCCAATAAGTACGCTGATGAAGACGGCACAATTAATGCTGATGAGGCGCAGAAAATATTGCGTGGTGTTGAAAATCATCAATGGCAGAATACGTTAGATGAATGGGAACACAAAGCGCGTGCAGGTGGCTATGATGATGAGTTAAACTTTGAATATTATCGTAGCCGAGTTAGTCGTTTACAAGTTTTAGATGCACAAATTAAGAACATTTTAGCTGGTTATGCTAAACCAGAACAGCTTAAGATGCTTGGTATGTTAACTAACACATTTGAAGATACTTATTACCGTACGGTGTTCAATACACAATCTCAAAATAGTTCGTTCACATCTGATTTTGCTCACTTTGATGCTGAACAATTACAAAATGTGATTAGCAAGCCATGGTTTGGTGATGATTTTAGTCACCGTGTCTGGGGGAATATGACTGAGGTATTACCAAATGCCTTACAAGACACTATCAGTCGTGGTATTGCCTTGGGTTATAGTCCGGACCGGTTGATAAAAGACACAAGTTTGACGTTTAGGAACTTTAAAAAGTACCAAGTTCACAGATTAATCACAACGGAGGTTGCACATGCAACTGAAGCGGCAACAGCAAGTGCTTATACCGAATCGGGTATTGAAAAATATGAGTATTTGGCAACGTTAGAGACACATACGTGTGATACTTGTCGACATCTAGATGGTAAAGTATTTGATTTGAAAGAGCGGTCAGAGGGCGTCAATTATCCAGTCATGCATGCGCATTGTCGTTGCACCACAGCACCTTGGTACGAAGAATTAGCAGATGAAACGTCGACACGCTGGTCACGTAATCCTGAAACTGGCAAAGGTGAACAAGTACCAAGTCAGACATTTGATGAGTGGTTTGCCTATCAGCAGGCTATTTCAAAAAATGGTATTATTGGTGTAGCAACAAAAGATGGCGTTGAAATATCTGGCGTATCTAGGCATGTAACAGAACGGATGGCTCAACGAGCAGTTGATGTCTATAGTATTAAGCAGGCACTGACTGATCCATTGCATGTTTATCCAGATAAAGTAAATGGTAGTGGCCAAGTTGGGCGTAAATATTTAGGCCAACAAGCAACAGTTGTAATTAATCCAGCTACTGGTAATGTTGTCACCACATATAAAACACAAGAAAGGTATGCTAAAAAATATGCAAAAGATAAATGACTATCTAACTGAAGATGAAGTTGTTACTTTGAAGCGCAATTTCGGCATTGTGTTTGAAGCTGTGATGACTGATGAAGCATTTGATCAAGAGTTTGATAAAATGATTGAAATCGAGACTGCTGAGGTTCAAACGAATGACTCGGCTACCAATAAAAAACTTACTAAGATAGCAGATTTTATTACAAAAATAACTACTTCTGAAAAGTGGTAAATACTAATGCAATCACGAGAGTGGTTGCTTTTTGTTTGCACAAAAATTATTCTCACTAACCAATGATATGAGATGACTTACCTAACACGACCTGAATATGTCGCTAAACTGTTCATTTTCATACCTAACTCATGGCAGGGCGGACTGCCGCAACAACCGCGGGAGGTAAAGTATGAACACAGAAGATTTGAAATCGTTAGGTCTTGATGATGAGCAAGTCAAAGGTGTGATGGCGTTAAAAGGTGAATTAATCAAGCAAGAAAATGCAAAGCTTGATACCGTAACTGCCGAGCGTGACAGCTTAAATGAACAGATGACACAACGCGACAAGGATATTAAGGACTTGAAGAAGGGCGCAGGAGACAATGAAGAATTGTCAACGCGATTGTCAGATTTGCAAAACAAGTATGACACCGATACGCAATCACTTAATGAAAAGTTGGCAGCAACGAAACTTGACAGCGCATTGAGTGATGCATTGTCAAAGACAAAGGCACGTGATCCACAAGATTTGAAAGCATTCCTAGATATGGAAGCAATCAAAATGACTGATGACGGTGAATTGGCTGGACTTAACGATCAAATTTCAAAGTTACAAGATAGTAAGGGGTATTTGTTTGACGGTGGATCGCAACAAGGATATAATCCGGCAGGCGGGGGAACACCAAAGCAACCAGGTAATCTTACTGAAGCAATGAAAACAGAGGGCTTCAATTTAACGAAGTACCTAGAACAATCACAAGGAGAATAAGTAAATGCCTAACGCTAATACAAAAATTATCGACGTAGTAACGCCAGAAGTATTTAATCAATACATGGAGCAATATTCAACAGAAAATTCTGCACTTATCCAATCAGGGGTAGCGGTAGCAGATGCACGTGTTGCTGCAAATATTCAAGCAGGTGGGACACTAGTTCATATGCCTTACTGGAATGATTTATCTGGAGAAGATGAGGTGCTTTCTGATAGTGACTCATTGTCAACTGATAAAATCGTAGCTGGGCAAGATATTGCAGCCGTCATGTATCGTGGACGCGGTTGGTCTGTTAATGAATTGGCAGCAGTAATGTCAGGTTCGGACCCAATGGGATCATTGATGAACAAGATTGGTTCATATTGGATTCGCCAAGAACAAAAAGTATTGACATCCACATTGGCTGGTTTATTTGGAACTAACGGCGCACTGACTACTGGGGAAACAGACCATTTGAATGCAACATCAGCTTCTATTGATGCAGCTGCAGTGTTAGACACAAAACAATTGTTAGGGGATGCTGCTGATAAGTTATCATTGTTGGTCATGCATTCAGCTGTTTACACAGATTTGCAAAAGCAAAACTTGATACAATTCATTCCAGCATCACAGTCACAAGTACAAATTCCAACCTATCTTGGCTACCGTGTCATTGTTGATGATGCATTAGTGCCGACTGATGGTTTATACAACACATATTTGTTGGCTTCTGGTTCATTTGGACGTACATCAGGTACACCATCACAAATGACAACGTTTGAAAAGGATCGTGATGCAGCAGCTGGTAACGATCGGGTCTTCACTCGCCGTGCATTCACGATGCATCCATACGGCGTGAAAGCAACATGGGGTAAGATTGATGGTAAGGCGTTTGAATTGCATAAATCAAATTCTAACTACGCTTATCGTGTGGCATTTTAGTATGACAATGCAATTGTGTTCTAGAATATTTTGGAACAAGATTTACAAATTAAATAGACAAACCACCTGTTAATTAAAATAGATGGCTTTGTATTATTTATTATGAATGGTCAACATTCAATGAACTTCAAGTTTAAATATACACAAAAAAGCCCAACTGAATTAAATTCCGGTTGGGCTTTTTTAGTATATATTAAAGAATAAAATATTATAAGTGAATAAGGATGTATTTTATTGATACTATACATTATTAAACATAGGTTATGTATTGGAACAATATTAATCTGAGATATGCTGTTATCAAGTTTATTATTTTATGAAAACTAAAGTCTCTGATTTTTGCATAAAACTGTCTGGTTATTTTTCTTTTGTAGTATAATAGGTACAAATTTGTAGTTTAAGAGGTTAAAACATCCTTTTTAAAGGGAAATCCCTTGTTCAAGTCCGGGCAAACTTATGCACCTGTTTGATTAAATAAACGAATGTATAAGTTTGCCCGGACTTTTAAAAGAGGTTTTTTGGCGCAATCCATAATTAACTATACAAATACATGAAAAAATTATTAATTATTATTTTTACAAGTATTGCTATTATTTGGTTTTAATATCTATTGTATATTATATTTCAAAACTGGCTTGCCTTCAATAGCAGAAAACTGTATTAGTTCAGTAATTGATCTAATAATTTTAACCGGATTATTTACACTGACGCCATATGTTGTTCAAAATGATTTAGAGAAAAAATTAGTTCTTAAATTAGAGGTATCAAGGTATGTAACCGGTGAAACTAGTTATCGAAATCATTTATTTCTAGAATTAGTTCTATCTAAATTTAAAAAGATTTCATTGCGTGAACAGGATTAAGTAATATTAATCTTTCTTTTAGAGGTAGAGACCGCGTGGTATTAAAAAAATGGAATTTGAGCAACAGTACATTTATCGAAAGTGAGTTCAAGAATATAACATTTATAAATTGTAAATTGGAAAGTATTAGTTTAAATGGCGCTGAATTAACAAATGTACATTTTAAAAATAGCTTTTGCAGAGGAACAGTTTTTAAAAAAGTTAAATTTGATAAATATAATTTATTTGGAGTTAAATTTGAAAATGCAGACTTAAAAAGTAATAATTTTACAAGTTGTCACAACGTTAATAATGCTGAATTTACAAAAGCAAATTTAGAAAGAGCGTTATTTTCCTTGGACGTTAATGACGAATTTTTAGGGGCAGCAAATTCATTAAAATCTATAAATTTTAGCGAAAAAATAAGAATTTGGGATTTGAAATTAAGCAACGTCGAAAAAAACTAAAAGAAAAGTATCCAGAAAAATATATTTAGTATTGAAGATGAACCTCGTGACTAATTTGCCAACACCTGAAAAAATGGACTAACCACGTATTAAGTTGCGTGGCTTTTTATGCTTAAAAATAAATACATAAATTGGGGACATTTTGGGTACTTGCCACTAATACACAGTTAATATTAATTAATAAAAGTACTGTCATATCAATGATTGAACAATACATAACAGTTTTAAATAACTAATTTTTCGCTTTACAAGAGTATGAACCAAAGTTTATGGCCAAGGGTCAACCTATTTATAAGATAAAGGCTCACTTCTAGAGCAACAAGGGTTACAGGGTATTATATAAACAAAAAAACACTACTAAATTTTAGTAGTGTTTTTATTATTTTAGGATAAAAAATAATTGATTTATCCCGTACTTATTTTTAAAAATGGGGGACGCGTTACTCTGGTGTTGAGTTATCAACGAACTCGGCTAATGTTAACTGTAAAAAGGGAACCAAAAATAGCACCACAGAATAATGATTGCTACCTGAATAATGACACCAATCACACCACCAATGATCATATATTTATTATGTAATATCAGTCCAATAATTAAAATAGACATCATTAGAACAGAAAAAGTAAACAACAATGTTAATGGTCCCATAATAATCTCCTAAAACTTGTTGCTTTAGTTCTAGCACCAATAGTGTATCTCAAACAAAAAACTTAAACGTTTGATACTTTATGACTATTATAGCATTAACAAAAAAATCTATCATACCAAGGAGAAGGCAAATGATAGATTATTTTTAATAATTAAAGATATCAGTGAAACCATTTTGAAGATCAGTATTTTTTGTTTCAGAGAAATATAGATCATCGCCATTTGTTGTCTGTGAGACATAAACTATCGGCTGGTTATTTTCTATAACAAAGAAATATAGTGCTAAGTTAAAATTATCATTTGATATTTTTCCAGAAGCAATTGCCACGAGCTTGTGGGTTGCATGACCTGAACCATCTGGAGACCATGTAACATCAGTCGTAATATCATTGAATTTAATATGGCCATTCAAGCGCCCATTGGTTATGCTTGTTGGAAATTTGAGGCCATAGTAATTTGGTTGTTGACCATTGTAAGTTCCGACGAATGATTGATTCATACGAGATTGCCATTCTGTCATAAACAATGACAGTTCGTGTTGCTTGCTAGATGACCAGCCAATTTTTGAACTATTATCGCTTGGAAATTTGGGTTCATCAGTAGCACTACTGCTCGATGAATTATTATTACGCGATGAACTACTATTTGAAGACAGAGCACTTTGTGAACGAGTAGAGTGGATCTTTTTAGAAGTATTTTTGCTGTTGGCGCCTAATCTTGGCTTAACTGGCTGATTTATTTTATAGATAATACCAATAATAACTATTATAGACACTATGGTAATGATGGTATTTTTGTTAATGAATTTCATGGTGATCTTTCCTTTGTGGTGTATGAATGTTGCTTTTACATTTGTAACCCTTGCCTTGTTATTATAATGTATCTAATAGGGGATAGTCTAGCCGTCCATTTTTGAATGTTTTTATGCAAAAGATATTTTATGATTATTTCAGCTGATTATTAGCTTAGTTCAGAGTCATACTTGAGAGACGTGAATTGAACTCACGCGATACACGATATACAAGTAGGGAATACCAGTAAAGTATAGCACTTACATGTTATTAAAATATTAGAAAGGGCCGGCCCCATAATAAATATAGGTGACAACCTGAAAATCAAAGAAGGAAACGCACAGATAATGTTTGATTCAAGAACGATAGCCGTTGACCTAGAAATGTCACGTGTTGCTGCAAGTAGCAATAGTTCAGTTCGTGGGACTGAGTTAATAGGTATCTGTTCGTATCCACCAGTACGGCACGCTGAGGGCTGGTATGGATTATTTCACATAAGTTGATTTTACTTTTGGCAAGATTAGTGATATAATGTATTAGTTAACCCAGTGATTTTACAATCGCCATACTTCTTTTATCTAAATTGAAGTATATTCCAGGGGCTGACGTACATAGTAGTTGTCAGCTAATAGTTTACAATTACAGCACCTTAACGGGTGCTTTTTTATTACATAAAAATAAGTGCTCTGAGTTCCCGTAGCTGGGGTAAATTCACTTGTTGGGTCGTTTTACATTAATTTTTAGCTAATTTAAGGAATTATTGCGCTACTAATATTGATAAAACAATGTTTACAAACAAAAAACGTTCCACCAACAAAGTTGATAAAACGGTTAAAATGCGTTGAGGGGGAGTCGAACCCTCGACCTGCCGGGTAGAAACCGGCTGCTCTATCCAGCTGAGCTACCAACGCAATACTCTATCTATATTATCATATATTTTGTGAATATTAAAGATCCAAACTGCATGTTTTTAAAATTCAGGATTCATAGTATACTAGACATATGGAAAGTATGGAGAAATTTAAAATATGAGAAAAGCTTTTATTGCTTTAGGTGTCGTGATTATCGCACTGCTCGCGGCGTTTGCCACTTTTAATCAACAACCAAAATATGCAGGCGTATCAATGCCAAAAACAGATTATTGTCATTTAGAAGATTCACGTCAAGACATTAATGAGTTGATTACTGCACTAAGGGATTTTGATTATACAAAACCGAAAACGATGGTAACGATTGAAAAAGCGAGTGACACTATTGTGAAAAATAACAGTAGCAATTTAAGTGGACCTGATGCGCAATCTTTACGTGAAGCTTTGTATGGTCGCCAAGGGATCGTCACAATCGTGCAGGCGGCTAAAAAAGGGCACTACAATATCGATGGTAGTGTTGCCTCGCGTTTTCATAACGGCTTTAATACGATTATCACCATGTCAGTTAACGCAATTAACAAAAGTTCAGCACAACGCGCAGATATTGTTACTCAAATGAAAACTGACCTAAATATCGAGTCAGCAATTTATAAGATCGGTGCCAAAAATGAAGAATAGGTATGAATCTGTGTCTATTCGTAAATCTTGAGGGAATTATGGCTGAAAAAGAAGATGCACGTGTTATTCGGACAAGGAAAATAATAGAAGAAACGACAATTATATTATTGACTACACAAACGGATTTTTCAATTACTGATTTGTTGAAACGTGCCAATGTAACGCGCGGTACATTTTATAAATATTATAGGAACAAAGATCACTTAATTTCTGAAGTTAATAACGTGTTATTGTTAGAGTTTACACAGTATATTCATGGCAAATTTAATTTAGTCAAGATGATTCAAGCCGTTAGTGAAAGAGCAGCATTTTATAATGCTGTTTTGAACTTAAATAAGGATAAAGATTATTTTGCGGCCCTGATGTCACGTATGAGAACACAAATGCAAGCACAATTATCAACATTGGATGATGAAAAAGTACGACGTCGTCAGACATTTCAATGGGAAATCGTGACTGGTGGTTTTTGGGCATTAATTGCTAAATGGTTGCTAGAAGACATGAACTTACCACAGCCTGACTTACTTTCTGATTTGATTGAGATTTTACGTATCAATACGAGCGGATGGACACAAACAGGATTAAGTTTATTTGATTTTGAATTATCTGATAGTAAATGAAATTTGCTGTCTTGACGGGATAATAAAGTTTTGGTATAATTTAAAGGTTGTTAGCATAGCTACAACCACTCAGAACAGGTTGAAGCACGAGTCAGACTAGAGCTGGCCCGCCTGGGATGGTGAGTCTAAGTATAAGGAGAATTCAATAATGGCATATGCAGTTATTGTAACAGGCGGTAAGCAGTATAAAGTCGCTGAAGGTGATACAATTTTCGTTGAAAAGTTGGATGCAGCTGAAGGCGAAAAAGTAACTTTTGACCAAGTTGTTTTGATTGACGGTAAGGTGGGAACACCTTTCGTTGAAGGCGCTAAGGTTTCAGGTACTATTGAAAAGCAAGGTAAGCAAAAGAAGGTTATTACTTTTAAGTATAAAGCCAAGAAGAATATGCATACCAAGCAAGGACATCGCCAACCATATACACGCGTGAAGATTGATTCAATCGCGTAATCACTACTTGTAAAGGAGAATAGACTTATGTTGATGAATCAAGAAAACTTACAAATGTTCGCTCACCACAAAGGTGGCGGATCTTCAGCCAACGGTCGTGACTCAGCTGGTCGTCGTTTAGGAACTAAGGTTGCTGATGGACAAGATTTGACAGCGGGTTCAATCATTTATCGCCAACGTGGTACACATATTTATCCAGGTGTAAACGTGAAAAAGGGTGGAGATGACACTTTGTTTGCTTTAACAGACGGTGTTGTTAGATTTGAACGTAAAGGTCGCGAAAAGCGTCAAGTATCTGTTTACACACGTGAACAGTATAACGAAATTTTGGCTGCTGCAAAGTAATCAAAATTAAAAGCCAGAACAATTGTTTCTGGCTTTTTTGTTGTATTTAAATTAATAGTAACGAGCTAATAGCTCATAAATAGGTGTGCTATAATGAAGATACTGATTTATTTAAAAGGACTAATGGTATATGACTGATTATTTTAAAATACGAATAGTAAAATTACAAAAGTTGTTAAAAAAAATGGATCTGGATGCTTTGATTGTTTATAATGGTGTCAACATGAAATATCTGACCGGTTTTGACGGTGGAACTGGTGATGGACTGGTTCTAGTGACTTTAGATAATGCACGTTTAATCACTGATTCACGGTATGAAGAAGATTACAAAGATCGACTACCAGAAGGCGTTGATTTTAAAATAACACGTTCTTATTATGAAGAGGCCATCGCTACAGTAACAGAATTTCATATTAAAAAATTGGCTTTTGAAGCTGACTTGCCATACAATATTTATGATTATATTGACGACTTATTGCCAGCTGATATTGAATTTGACGCATTACCTTCAGCTATTGAAGCTTTGCGAGAGGTGAAAGATGAGTCAGAATTAGTTGCATTACGTGAAGCGGCCGCAGTTTCTACTAAGGCTTTCAATGAATTAATACCTCTTATTCAACCAGGTATGACCGAACGACAAGTGGCCAATGAACTGGATCGTTTGCAAAAAAAATATGGTGCTGAAAAGGCATCGTTTGATACAATTGTTGCATCCGGATCTCGTTCGGCTTTGCCACATGGTGAAGCAACTGACAAAGTTATTGAGAATGGAGAATTAGTAACCATTGATTTTGGCTACTATGTTGATGGCTATACATCAGATGTTACACGTACCATTGCTGTCGGTCCAATTAGTGACGAACTCAAGGCCATATATCATGTTGTTTTGCAAGCAAATGAAAATGCTATTGAAACCGTGAAACCTGGTATTTCTGGCAGCGAAATTGATCGTGTTGCGCGAGATTATATTACAGAGCACGGTTATGGTGAGGCTTATAATCATTCGACAGGTCATGGTGTTGGACTTGATATACATGAAGGTCCAGCATTAAGTGCACATTCAAGCGACGAGTTGCAAGTGGGACATTTATTAACGATTGAACCAGGGATTTACTTAGCTGGTAAAGGTGGTGTCCGTATTGAAGATGATGTCATTGTAACAGATAGTGGTTATGAGAATTTAACCACAGGCATCAGTAAAGACTTGATAATAATTGAGGGCTAATATGGGGCAAGCACGACTAGATTTTTTAGTATTTTATCGCGGTAACTTAGCTAGCGGATTTAACTATGTGTATGTTAAGCGCCATGAAGGGCACGCTTTTTGGCAAAAGGATGATAAAAGTCAACAAGCTAAAGATATTTTAGATACTCATTTTGATTTTTATAACCCCCACTTCAATGAACAGGGTGAACCGTTTAATTGGCGGTATCGTGACGAATGGGTTGATATGACAAAAGTGTGGGATCATTTTGCTGAGGAGTCATTGGCGTTTATTAATACATGGATGTCTGAATATCGTGGTCCGTCTCATGATGATCCTAGCTTGAATGATGAATGGGGCGTTCGGTTTAAAATTCCAGGACAAACAGAAAAAATTATCTGGGGTCTAAATGCCTTTCCGGCAAATTTATCTGACTTTATTGACTTTTTGTATGGCTTTGGTAAATGAGACGCGGCATTTTGCAGCGTCTTTTGCTATTTTAGGTGTAGAATGGTATTAATAGAGAGGTATTATATGAATTTTTATACGTCGGATACACATTTCTATCATGAATCATTATTAAATAGTCCAGTGTTTTCACCACGTTCTCAATTTATAACTTCCGAAGAGATGAATGAGAAAATTATTGAAAGTTGGAACAATAAGGTTAAACAAACCGATACAGTTTATCATTTGGGTGATATTAGCTTGGCATTTACTAAGCCATCTCACTTGATTATGACGAAGACGTTAGAAATATTAAATCGATTAAATGGTAATTTGGTTATCATAAAGGGTAATCATGATAATATGTCATTATTGAAATTTCTCATGGCTAATAATTATGCCACTGTTAATGGCGAGCTTAAATTTACGATTCATGAAGTGGGAACACGTATTAAATTCAATCATTATGAAGTTTTTTTGACACACTATCCATTGATGTTTGGCATAACAAAGAACAAAATCAATTTACATGGGCATATACATAATTATAGTGTTCATCAAAAGGAAAATATTAATGTTGGTATTGATTCACCAGAAATTGATTATCTGCCATCTGGTAGTGTTAGTTTTGGTGCACCCTTGAGTGAGTCAGAAATCATTCATATTATTCAGGCTAAAAGAACTGATTATTTACAGCGAGTTTAGATATTAACTACAATTATGGCATGAACTAGGAGAGGTATTAAATGGTATCGGAGACAATACATTTATTACATACAAATGATATTCATTCACATTTGGGGAATTGGCCGCGACTCTTACGTTTTTTAAACACTAAGCAGGCAAAATATTCAGAGAGTTTTACTTTTGATATTGGCGATGCGATTGATCGCTTACACCCGTTAACTGACGCCACAATGGGCCGAGGTAATGTTGAACTCATGAATGCAGCTCACTATACGGCCGTTACTATCGGCAATAACGAAGGTTTGGTATTGTCTCATGAAGCCATGAATCATTTATATGATCAAGCTAACTTCGATGTATTATTAGCTAATTTAAAAGAATTACCTAATAAAAATCAACCAAAATGGGCGAATGAATATAAAATATTAACAACAAAACACGGAACCAAAATTGGTGTTTTTGCATTAACTGCGCCTTATCAACTGACTTATCCGTCGCTTGGTTGGCAGCCTTATTCAGTTGATAATACGATTGATCGATTGCTACCAAAATTACGGGCAGAATCAGATATTGTGGTATTGCTTTCCCATTTAGGATTGCCAACGGACCAACATATTGGTGAGAAATATGATATTGATGTCGTTATTGGTGCGCACACGCATCATTTACTGGATCATGGTAAAATGGTTAATGGGACATTACTTGCAGCCGCTGGTCGATATGGTGAGCATGCCGGGGATATTACACTGACAGTATCTAATAATCATCAGATTATAAAAAAATCGGCCGTGACCACACCAACCTATGAAATGGCTGAAGAGGATGAGGATTATCACCTCATTCGTGGTTGGTTACAAACTGGGAAGAAATTATTAGAATCTCATAAAGTTGCCAAAATTCCGCGTGATATTACATCTGATGAGCAGACCTATGATGCATTACGTGCTTTAAAAAAATACTTTGATGTGCCAGCTGCAATGGTATCCACAGGTATGTTTGTAGACAATTTACCATATGGGGAACTGACGCAGTATGAATTACTTGAAAGCATGCCGCATGCTATTAATCCTATGTTAATGACACTAACTGGGGCCGAGATAGTTGAATTATTAAATGAAATAACATCTCAGCAACAATGGTTGTCAACTCTGGACATGAAAGGGAGTGGCTTCCGAGGGAAGACATTTGGTTATCTGAGATTCGATGGGGTTGATCGTCAACGTAATGGTGAAATCTTATATCAAGGGCATCAGATAGAATTGACCGGTAGATATCAGATTGCAACATTGGACCATTATAAATGGGTGCCTTTTTTTCCAGTTATTCAGTCCGCACCAATCCAAATTAAATTAAATATTTTGCTACGTGAACTCATGGCAAAGTATTATCAAGACAAATACAGTCGCCAACCGGGCGATTTTTACGAGAAGAGGTGAACATATGGATCATGAAACATTGAAAGAACGGACAATATTACAACAAGAAGAGCGAAAAAAAGCCTATCAAGTCATTGTGCAAGATAATGAGGTGGAAATTGATAAACTAACATTAATATTAGTTGAAAATTTCAAATCAGCTTTTGATGCGGATAAGTTAGCTATTCGTTATACACCATTGTTAGCACAATATGATTTTCTTGTCGGTGATATTTCAGCAGGTCAGCTACGATTAAAGGGCTTTTATAATAATAGCAAAACAAATGTCAAACAAGATCAGATTGATGCATTGCAAGATTATTTATATGAATATGTTAACTTTGGTGCACCATACTTTGTTTTAGAAAATATAAATCCGCGTAAAGTTGAAAAAGAAAAGCCATCAAGAAATAAACGTCGGTCTCGTGATAAAAATAGACGTGACACAGCTAATCATCATCCTAAACCAAAAGCAACACGCAAAACAGTTGTGTCTAATAAAAAACAACCAGCTAAAAGAGTATTTACAATTAAACAAAAATAGAAGCAATAAGAGACTTATACGCCTTGCTTCTATTTTTGTTTGGATTTAAGAACAACATAAAAAGCCGCAACCGAAGTTGCGACTTGATATAGCTCGTGAGAGAATCGAACTCTCGATTCCGCCGTGAAAGGGCAGCGTCTTAGCCACTTGACCAACGAGCCATGGTCAGTGATGTCCGATATCTCTATCAGACAACTATATAAGTATAGCAAAAAAAATTAAATGCGTCAATAAGCAAAATAAAAAAGCTACTTTAATGCAAGTAACTTTTTTATTTTGCTTATTAGTTAAGTGGAACGTCTACAGCCCAGCCTTCGGGACCTTTTTCATCACCATATTGGATAGCTGTCAAACGATCATATAGCTTTTGAGTCCATGGACCAACTTCTGTTTCTGAATAGAAAACATGCTTATTGCCATTGTGTGTGATAGAACCAACAGGAGAAATCACAGCTGCGGTACCCATTGCACCAGCTTCAGCAAACTGATCCAAGTCATTGATTGAAATCGTTGTTTCTTCAGCTTGTAGTCCTAGTTCCTTAGCAACCTCCAGCAATGAATATTTTGTTACTGATGGCAAAATTGAAGGTGACTTTGGTGTTAGGAAGCGGCCATCTTTTGTGATACCAAAGAAATTAGCTGAACCCAATTCTTCAATATTTTCATGTAAACGTGGATCAAGGTAAACGACATCTGAGTAACCAGCTGCATGTGCTTGATTACCAGCCATCATTGAAGCGCCATAGTTTCCGCCAGCCTTAGCAGCACCGGTACCACCATGGGCAGCGCGATCAAAGTGATTTGTTACATAAGCTGTTGGTGTTAAGCCACCTTTGTAGTAGGCACCAACTGGTGTTGCGTAAACCTCAAAGACATATTCATCAGCTGGGTGAACACCAACCACGGGACCATCTCCAAATTCAAATGGGCGAAGATATAAAGTTGCGCCTGTGCCATATGGTGGGACAAAGTCTTTGTTGGCCTTTGTAACTTCTTTCAAAGCACGTAGGAATAATTCTTCAGGAACTGGTGCCATCATTAGACGGTCAGCTGAGTTTTGGAAACGTTGTGCATTACGATCTGGGCGGAAAATATTAGCGCCACCATCTTTACGACGATAAACTTTCAAACCTTCAAAAATGTTTTGACCGTAATGAAGACCTGTTGCGGCTTCGTTAACTGGCAGATTTGAGTCAGTTTCAAGACCACCTTCACTCCACTTACCATCTTTGTAGTAAGCACGGAAGCGATAAGGCAAGTCGTGATACTCAAAACCAAGTTCTGACCAATTAAAATCTGAGGGTTCTGCTTTTTTCTGTGACATAGTCAATCTTCTTTCTTATAAAAATATAATAATACTATAACGCTTAATTTGAATTTAAACAACATCTAAATGCAAATCGTTTGTCTTTGTCTTACCAGACTTTTTAAGTAGGTAATAAAAAACCAAACTGCTGATAGTAGGAACAACAATACCAAAGATAGCAACCAGTAATAAACCACGAGGGTTAGTGGCAGCCAATGCCAAGGGGGCAATGAAGCCATTTAATCCAAGGCCGGCAATAGCAAAAGGTACTTTTAAATTAAAGACACCAACTGCAAACATAGCTGAAACGCCTGCAATCATTGCAGGACCAAGGAACAATAAGGGACTTTTTAATAAGTTTGTGAATTGGACTTTTGGTGTGACAATTGTTTGAGCAAAATTAGCACCCAAATTATTTTGTGTCCAGCCCATCGCAGTATAAACGACAAATCCAGCAGTTGTACCGATTAACGCAGCACCACCAGACAAAGGATCAAGCATAACGGCGATCGCAAGAGCTGCTGACGAAGCGGGTGTCATCAGGAACATAAACCAAACAGTAGAAACAACGAATGCACCAAGCAATGGGTTAACCTGCATTGTTGAAGCCAAATTTTCAGATACCCAATTTAGAAATGGTGTTGTCACTGCGGCAGCACCGAGTCCAAAAAATGTACCAGCAAGCACAGCACCAAGTGGCACAAGCATCATGTCCAACGGTGTTTTGCCGGTTAGCCAATTACCGACTAAAACTGCCATTAGCGCAGCCAGAACAGCGGAAATAGGTTGACCAGAGGTCATAACTAGTGACCCGGCAGCTTGATCAGCCACCCAACCAGTAGCAGTGTGGGCTGCTGGTGAAGCAGTTGTTGTAAAATACACTGCGTTTGATCCAACTGTTGCAGAAATTAATGCAGCACCAGTCGTTAAGATATTGGCACGCATCATAATGGCAATTCCAACGCCAAGTCCTGGAGCTAACATTTTTTGACCCATGAGGCCTGCTTGAACAAGTGGCGTGAAATTAAATAAATTACCAATTGATGACATTAGGAGTCCCATGCCAAGAACCGCGAGAATGATATTAGAAATACCAGTCGAAACATCAAACACGACGTCACGTGTAGAACGTGGTGGATTTTTTTGGTCGATCAAGGTTTTTTCGTTTTCGGCCTTTTTTGGCGCATTTGTTGCAGCTGCATTCATAATTGAATCCTCCGTTTTTTGGTGTATGTGAGTGATGAGATATCAGTCGCATACGTGCTTGTATTTTAAAGAAAAAAGAAAAAAGGCGCTAGATACTACTAGCGCCTTTTAAGATATTGAGAAGTTCAACATCTTCACGCCAGTTGAGAGTACTTCTCAACTGGCAACCAAAAGTAGACCAGCGAGAAGTCAGATAATAATGACGACGCTGATCGTAATGAGGTTTGTGAAGTTGTATGAGCTTGACATATGCATTAGTTTCTTTTTCCTTTGAGTTAATGTTTAAATTATGGCATAACTATAATTAAATGTCAACGTTTTAATTATAAACTCATTTATTAAATTTTTTTTACATTAATAGTGCTATTAATCCAAAAGTTTAATATAATTAAAGAAAATAGATTGGAGATTAGTGATGTTACTTCTAGCAGTCAAAGTTTTAAATACTGAAAATCGCAATTTTTTAGCAAAATATGGCATTGAAGTGGTGACGCCTGATACGATTAAGGCAAGTCAAATTTCAGAAATTGTAATTAGTTATGGTTGGGACAATGCTATTGGTGAAGAGATATTAACGAATCCATCATCTAAACTCAAGTGGATTCAAGCACAGTCTGCTGGTGTAGATTACTTACCATTAGCGCAACTCAAAGCACGGGATATCACTGTTACAAATGCTAGTGGTTTGAAGGCGCTGCCTATTGCGCAGACAGTTTTGAGTTATATTTTATACTTTGCTCGTGGGTTGCACATGTATGCAACGCGAACACATTGGGAGCCATTCACTGATCAATATCTTGTCAGTGAATTACCAGTATTAGTTTTTGGCACTGGTAGAATTGGACAACAAATTGCTAAATTAATTAAAAGTTTTGGTGGTACTGTTTATGGTGTGAACCGAACGGGTCACCAAGTGCCAAATTTTGATCGAGTTTATGCTATGACAGATTACCAAGAAGGCTTAGCTAAGGCAGATATCGTGGTAGATGGCTTACCAGGTACGACAGAAACTGACAATTTCTTTGATGAACGTTTTTTTGAACAAATGAACCAACTTTTTTTGTTTATTAATATTGGCCGTGGAACAACATTGAATCAGTCAGCATTGCTATCGGCAATTGATGACTCGCGCGTTAAGTACGCTGCACTAGACGTGACGACACCAGAACCATTGCCAAAAAATCATCCATTATTTGAACGATCACAAATCTTATTAACACAGCATACAAGTTGGGGTGAGAACGCGCAAACTGGACGTGCAGGTGGACTATTTACATTTCTCGAAAAGAATGTGCCTTCATTTGTAACCGAGGGTACATTTGTACAAAATGTTGTTGATCTCGATAGAGGTTATTAGTTCATGAAATTTAAAAAATAGAAACGGGATAGAATTATGATAAAAATTGCACATCGTGGTATTTCAGCACAGGCACCAGAAAATACACGTGCAGCTTTTAATAAAATGTTACCTTTAGGTGTCTCATGGCTTGAAACAGATATTGATATATCTTCAGATAATCAGTTGATTTTAATTCATGATAATCAAGTTGATCGGACATCGGATAGTGAGGGTGAGGTTAATCATAAATCATTCTCAGAATTACAAAAAATAGATTTTGGTGGCTGGTTTGGGACTGATTTTGTCGGAGAACACATTGTTACACTGGACTGGTTAATTGATTTTATTAATGCTAATCAGTTAAATGTGAATTTTGAATTAAAAACAGCAGTGACTGAAGACAATCAACAATACTACTTAAAACGTGTGGTATCAGCTTTAAATCGAGTGAATTCTGGTAGTGACATGATTGTATCAAGTTTCAACCTTGAATTACTGGAAAAATATCATCAATTAATGCCGCAAGTAGCAATTGGTGTTTTAATTGAGGGACCATTGCCTGATAATATTTTAATATTAGCTCAAAAAATTGATGCTAAATACATTCATCCAGATGTGACATATTTAACACAAAATCAAGTTAGTTATTTAGTGGAGAATCAATTAGCAGTTAATGTCTGGACTGTTGATGATGATTTGATGGCAATAGAATTAGAAAAATGGGGCGTTAATGCGATATTTACTGATTTTCCTGAAACATGATAATCTGTGCTTACAAAAGAAAATTATCAGTAGGGTCTATTGATAGTTGATTTTTTGTTTAGTAATAAACTTATGATAAAATAAATGGCAGAAAACTTTTCGGAGAATGACAGTGGATAAACAACTAGATAAACATGAAGCTAAGATTCAGGCACGTTATAAAAAAGTGATTAAAAATTTAGACAATACATGGCGTTTACTAGATGATACACGTGTGCCTAAGTTGCAGCAGATTTTGAGTTGGTTAGGTCATCCTGATCAAAAATTAAAGATTATTCACATTAGTGGTACGAATGGAAAAAGTTCTACTGGTACTATGACAGGGGCTGTTTTAAAAGCAAATAATTATTCATATGGTCATTTCTCAAGCCCTTTTATTTTGACAGATCGTGAACAGATTCGTATTAATGGTGTCATGATAACACGGGCTGATTTTTTAAATTATTATGACAAAGTCACTGCTTGTCTTGCTAAATATGATAAAAAAACTAATTATTTATCTTATTTTGAGTACTTTACAATTATTTCTCTTTTATATTTTGTTGATCAACAAGTTGACTTTGTCATATTTGAAGCAGGTTTGGGTGGTTTGCGCGATGCAACCAATGCCATTGAGTCACCGATGTTGACTGTATTTACTAAAATCAGTATGGATCACCAAAATATACTCGGGCGTAATGTTACTGAAATAGCAGAAAATAAGTCAGCTCTCATTAAACCAGGCACTTGGGTCATTGATTATGCTGGACAAAATTTAACAGCAAGCAAAGTTTTGAAGGCACGTACTTCGGCAGTAGGGGCACGTTGGTTTGAACATGAAAAAGATAGTATTATTATCGTCAGTACGACACCTAAAGGGTTAGATTTGATCATAAATGGGACACCAGGATATTTTTTGAGTATGCCGGGTGCTTTTCAAGTTCATAATTTTAGTATTGTTTTGCAAATTATGGATGCACTGACTGAAAAGGGCTATACGTTTGATCAGGAAAAAACACGTGAAGGTCTCGCAAAAGTTAAAATGTTAGGTCGTATGAATTATCATGAGGACACAAATATTTTATTTGATGCGGCGCATAATGTTGATGGCATTGAAGGATTAGTTGCGGCGTTAAATGCTTGGCATTTGAAAATCAAGCCGACTTTGGTTTTAGGTGTTTTAAAAGATAAAGATTACCACGGTATGCTAGATGCTATCATACCCGTTGTCCAACGCGTGATTACCGTTACGCCAAGTAATAAGACACGGGCACTATCTGCTGATGAACTGGCAGCAGAGATTATTACACTTTATCCATCTGTTGATGTTGAAATAGCCAATGATGCCTCTGCGGCCATCTCTTTGGCGATGCGTGTTCGTGAATCATCGCAGGCTTTAATTGTCGTCACAGGCTCATTTTACACATTAAGTGCGATACAAAAGGAAGGACGGATTTGATGCGCTTCATATTAGCTTCAAACAATTCTGCTAAAACTAAAGAGATTCAAATTTTAGCGACACAGATGGGTCATGAAATCATCAATTATCGTGAGTTATTGGGTGAAAAGCTGTCTTTTCCTCAAGAAACAACGACGTCACAAACGCAAAATGCAACAACAAAAGCAGCATTTATCCATGAATTTTTGCCTAATGAGATAATTTTGGCTGATGATACAGCGCTCTATTTAAAAGCTTTTCCGCAAAGATTTGGTGTAGTAACCGCACGTGAGTTTGTAGAGAAAGGTATTATTGGCACTGAAGCAGAGCAACAATATATTCTGAATCTTTATCAAAATAATGTGGATCGTGCAGGATACTTATTGGCAGTTATGGCATTTGTCACACCAGATGGACAAACATTTTTAGCTAAAGGTCAAGGCGGCATACGTGTTGCTGATAGTATTCGCCGTGGACAATGGTTAGATGGTTTAGATAATATTATGGAAGCTGAAAATGGTAAAACACTATCAGAAATGACTTTGGCTGAAGTCATCCAATATCATGACCGTTCACGTGCGCTACAAACATTAATTAACAAAATATGATATGATATACATTATTCACTTACATTAAATAAGGAGAAAATATGATGACTTTACAGTCTCCTCAACACAATTTTTGGTCTAAAGTAGTGGAAAAGGCACAACTCGGCAGTGACAGTGCTGAGAAAGTACCTTTTTTTAGTCTAGCACCAATGGAAGCAGTAACAGATACTATTTTTAGACGAGTAGTTGCTCAGGCTGGCGGACCCGATGTTTATTTTACCGAGTTCACTAACGCTAGTTCAATGGTTCATCCAAAAGCAAAGTTCTCTGTTCAAGGGCGTTTAGCTGTAGCTGAAGGTGAACAACAGCCAGTTGCTCAAATATGGGGATCGCGTCCTGAAACCATCGCTGGTGCAGCAAAGATTTTACCAACGATGGGATTTCAAGCAGTAGATATTAACATGGGATGTCCAGATAATACCGTGATAAAAAATAGTGCCGGGTCAGATTTAATTAGGCATCCAGAACTTGCAGTATCAGTCATAGCTGCTGCTAAGCAATCTGGCCTAGCCGTTTCCGTTAAAACCCGTTTGGGATTTTCACAGGTTGAGGAATTTCGTGAATGGTTACCTATTATTTTTAAACAAGATGTCGCTCTCCTGACAATTCATTTGCGCTCACGAAAAGAAATGTCAAAAGTACCTGCCCATCTGGAGTATATTGATGAAATTTTAGCAATGAGAGATAGTATTGCGCCAAAGACACTCATTCAGCTTAACGGTGATATTAAAACGCGTGCCGAAGGGTTAGCATTGGCACAGGCACATCCTGGAGTTGATGGTATTATGATTGGACGTGGCATTTTTGAAAATCCTTACGCTTTTGAAAAGACACCAACGCCACATACTTTAGAAGAATCGATTGCACTATTAAATTTACAACTTGATTTATTTGATGATGTCAACGAAAATGTCACGTCTAAGCATTTTGAAGCACTGAAACGTTATTTCAAAATTTATTTGCGTGGTTTTGCACATGCATCAGCTTTACGTCAAATGTTAATGGAGACACATGCAACAAATGAAGTTCGTGATATTTTAAAACGTGAACTGGATCGCGTCTATGCTGCAGTAGCTTCTGATCAACATATTTATCGTGATAATGCTGCAGCTAGTGCCGATATGACTGCCACCACATTAGAAAAAAATAGCCAATCGGTCTAATTTTATAGTTTTTAATTGATTGATTCAAAGTTGTGTCTGTATTTGACACAACTTTTTTTGTATAATAAGAATATGCAAATTACAAGTGAAACAATTGAGCAACTTTTAAACGAACATAATCTTTTAGTGTCAAAACCAAAAAATAGGATGACTTTTGATTTTTTGCACTATGATACGCGGCAGGTTAAAGACAATACACTTTTTGTCGTCAAAGGTGCATTTAAAATTGAGTATTTAAATGACGTCAATGGTGTCACAGGTCTGATTACAGAAAAAATCTTGAATTTACCACAACCACAATGGTTAGTGACAAATGTTCAAAAAGCGCTATCAATTTTATCCATGGCATTCTTTGATTATCCGCAAAACCAGTTATGGATTGGTGCGTTTACTGGAACAAAAGGTAAGACAACGGCAGCCTATATGGCATATAACATCTTAAAACATGCCACAAATAATCATACTGCGCTTTTTTCAACTGTTGATCGCATTACTGGGGTGACCAATGCCGATAAGAAAAAATCAGATTTGACGACCCCTGAATCATATGAGTTATTTAAAGATATGCGGCAAGCGGTAGATAATGGCATGACGCATTTAATTATGGAAGTCAGTTCACAGGCTTATCTCAAGCAACGGGTTTATGGCTTGCGATATCAGGTTGGTGCATTTTTAAATATATCTCCCGACCATATCGGTCCAAATGAGCATCCAACATTTGAAGATTATTTAGCGCACAAAATGATGTTATTTGATCATTCAGATGAGGTCATAATTAACGCGGAAAGTGATCATCTAAATGACATCTTAAAGCATGCCAAAAAAACACATGACAAAATATATACGTACAGTTTGTTTGAAAACGGTGGTGACTACACCTATACATCTCAAGAAAGTGCTATCCACGAAAGCCGTTTTACGGTTCAAGAAAGTGATATTATTGAGATTTCAGGTCGCTATCGATTAAATTTACCTGGAGATTTTAATGAATCAAATGCTATGGCGGCATTAATTATGACGTCACTAGCTGGGGCGAATCATCAAGATATGCTTTACGGCCTGGATGAAGTCTTTATTCCTGGGCGTATGCTGAGTCTTCCTATTGCAGGTCATGGTGTGGCTTTCGTAGATTATGCGCATAATTATGCGTCGATGCGTGCCTTGCTTAGTTTTGCACAAAACCAATATCCTGAAGGACAGGTTTTGGTGGTTGTTGGTTCACCTGGCAATAAAGGCGTATCTCGTCGAGCAGATTTTGGCCGTGTTGTTTCAGAGCTCGCTGATGTGGTTTATTTGACAGCTGATGACCCACAATATGAAAATCCACTAGATATTGCGCATCAAATAGCCAATTATATTGAAAATGACTGTCTTGAAGTTCATTTTGAAATGGATCGCATTCAAGCTATTCATGACGCAATAGCACAAGCAGGTGATAAAGATATTGTT
Source organism: Leuconostoc carnosum (assembly GCF_014207505.1). Lineage (GTDB taxonomy): Bacteria > Bacillota > Bacilli > Lactobacillales > Lactobacillaceae > Leuconostoc > Leuconostoc carnosum. The sequence continues at coordinate 166,436 of NZ_JACHGL010000005.1, read as the reverse complement.
ATTGTTGCTGGTAAAGGGGAAGACCCTTACCAAAAGATTAACGGCGTGGACGAACCATATATTGGTGATTATGCAGTAGTGCGCCAATATCACGATTAATAAAGCAAATAAAAAAGATTTGGGGTTTCCTAAGTCTTTTTTGTGAAAAAAATAACGCAAAAGATGTTAATCTAGTCTGAATGTGATATCATATAGATATGGTTGACAAAAACAATTCACAAAAATCAGGGAAAATTCCACTGCGAATTGATCCAAAATTGCATGAGGCTTTAGCTAAAAGAGCTAATCAAGAAGGGCGTTCGTTAAACAACTTTTTAACGAAACTATTAGAGGAGGGGTTACACCCAGAAACATTTGAAGATCGCCAATTTGTTGGGCAGGTGATTTCAGGTGAAAATTTTGATTTAGCAAGTCAATTAGTAAATGTTTCAGGTATTTATTATCGTTATTTGATTGATAATTCATCGCGTGTGCATCAAGATGCTGATTACGCTATTATTGAAGCTAATGGTAATATTTTGACGTTGAGAGAATTGAAGTAAAAAGAGGGAGAAATATGTTATTTTTTAAAATTGTGCCACAGAATAATGCTGGTTTAGTTGAAACATTAGGCAAATATAGTCGTCGTAAGGAAGCGGGGTTGCATTTTTATATCCCATTTCTTCAAGCAATACGTAAAGTGAGCTTGGCAATGCGCCCCTTACGTCTGCCTGACTATTCGGTGATTACGGCTGATAACGCTGATATAAAAGCAAGTGTTACCTTAAATTATCATGTGACTGATGCTGTTAAGTATCGCTATGAAAATACTGACTCAGTAGAATCGATGGCACAATTAGTTCGTGGTCATCTTCGTGATATCATTGGGCGTATGGAATTAAATGAAGCATTAGGGTCAACTACCAAGATTAATGTGCAATTAGCAACGGCAATTGGTGACTTGACAAATACATACGGGATTAATGTTGACCGTATTAATATTGATGAATTACGTCCTTCAGCTTCTATTCAAGAAGCCATGGACAAACAACTAACAGCCGATCGTGAACGTGTGGCTACAATCGCTAAAGCTGAAGGTGAAGCACGTTCAATTGAATTAACTACTAAAGCAAAAAATGATGCATTAATGGCGACAGCTATTGCTGAAGCTGACGCAACAAAGACACGAGCTAATGCTGAACGCTATCGTATTGATACAGTGCAAGCTGGTTTAGCTGGTGCTGATGATAAATATTTCCAGAATCAATCAATCAATGCTTTCACATCATTAGCCCAATCACCTGCTAATTTGGTAGTCGTCGATGGTCAAAAGGTAGATCAATTAGGCCAATTGCCAGTTGCTGGGAAACTGCTTGAAAAAGGTTTTTAAATGAAAGTGATATTTGACAAGAAAATGTCATGAAAAGCGATCTCTAACATGTATTAGTAGTTGAGGAAAGTATGTTCACTAATAAAAATGTATTAGTAATTGTAACAGGTAGCATTGCAGCCTATAAGGCAACAACTCTTGTACGTTTACTCGTTAAAAATGATGCTCAAGTACGCGTGGGAATGACAAAATCGGCACAAGAATTTATTACAAGCCGTACTTTAGCGATTTTATCAGGGCACGAAGTATTAACTGATTTATTTAATGCTCCAGAGTCAGCTGTTGTACACATTGATTGGGCAAAATGGGCAGATATTATTTTGGTGGTACCAGCTACTGCTAATATTATTGGTAAAATAGCAAATGGCATTGCTGATGATGCGGTAACTGCAACGATAATGGCATCGGCTGCAGATAAAGTTATCGCACCAGCTATGAATGATCACATGCTTAATAATTTAGCTGTTTCCCGCAATATTAAGCAATTACAGACAGATGGCTGGCTTGTGATTGAACCCGAAACTGGTTTTTTGGCAGAAGGTTATGATGCTAAAGGTAGACTACCTGAACCCGAAACTATTTTGAGTCAAACTGATGTTCGATTACGCAGCCGGTCTGGTAAGTTACAAGGCAAAAAAGTTGTGATTACAGCAGGCGGTACACGTGAAGCGATTGATCCAGTGCGATATTTAACTAACCGATCAAGCGGTAAAATGGGATATGCTTTGGCGCGTGCAGCAGCAGAACATGGCGCTCATGTGACCTTGATTACGACGATCAATCGCGAAACAATTTTCGGTGTCCGTCAAATTATGGTGAAATCTGCACAAGAAATGTACGATATGTCGATGAGCGAATTCGAAGATGCTGACTACTTTATTGCTGCTGCTGCGGTAGCTGATTTCAAACCAACGGCAGAATTAGTGCATAAAATTAAAAAGCAAGCCGATAGTACATTGACATTGAATTTAGTACAAAATCCTGATATTTTAAAAGCGATTGGGCAAAGTAAAAAAGCGGGGCAACGTGTTGTCGGTTTTGCTGCTGAAACACAGCATATTATCCAGTCTGGACAAGAAAAGCTAGTATCCAAAAATGCTGATATGTTAGTTGCAAATGACGTTAGCCGGCAAGACGCAGGTTTTTCATCAGATAATAACGCAGTAACAATTTTGACTCGTGATGAGCGTGCGCAAACATTGGCAAAAGCGTCTAAAATTGCTATTGCACGTGAAATTATAGAACGAATGATTACGTTGAATTAATGCGGATTTTATGATAGAATATGGTGTTACACATCGATTATAGGAGGAATTGTGTACAAGGTAGCGGACAAAAATTGATATGAATCATGATTTTTTGTTACGCGATTGTGCACTAACAAATAATATGGTAGACGAAGAAGAAACTAAAGCCTCAAAATATAATGTTGGCGATGTTTTACTTGCACCAGCATACGGTAATTTAGAAAAGCCATTCACGGGCCAAGTTGAAAAAATATATGAAAATGCATTATTAGTCGAGATTACAGAAAATGATCCTTCAGACCAACCAGCAGTGAATGAAATGAATCATCGTGCTGTGGTTCGTATGGATGAAATAGAAGTGATTAAACACGCACCAGCACCTCAGCAAGCTGATGCAGACGAAGAAGAGTAAATATGTTTCAAATATTCGAGTTTAGCGAACCTGTGGCGATGAAAGTCAGGTCTTGAATAGAAACGGTCGCATACTCAGAGTCTTTAATAGAATAATGAGTGGTGAATATTGAAGCTATTAGAGTGGTACCGCGGGTTAAAACTCGTCTCTTGTTAATGTTAAACAGGGGATGAGTTTTTTTATATCGTAATTAAAAAATACGGTATAATAACAAATAAAGGAATAAGAGCAAATGACAGGAAATAAAAAGGTTGTTGTAGCACTTTTGGATGTGTTGACTGACCTAACAGCAGAACAAATTTCAGAAAAATTAGAATCACCAAAGTCTTCGGATCTCGGTGATGTAGCGTTTCCAACTTTTACGTTGGCTAAAGTACTTCATAAAGCACCACAGCAAATTGCAACTGATATTGTGGCACAAATTAATCAGGATGAGTTTGAAAAAGTTGTAGCAACAGGGCCATATGTTAACTTTTTTTTGGATAAAGTGGCAACGTCAGCTAAAACCTTGCAGACAATTATTGATTTAAAGTCTCATTTTGGTCATAATGATGATGGTGAAGGCAATAATGTGACTATTGACATGTCTTCGCCAAACATCGCTAAGCCTATGTCTATGGGTCATTTGCGATCAACAGTGATTGGTAATGCGTTGGCAAATATTACTGCTAAAAACGGTTACGTGCCAGTTAAGATTAATCATTTAGGTGATTGGGGCACGCAGTTTGGTAAATTAATTTATGCTTATAAGACATGGGGATCTGCTGACGAAGTGAAAGCCGATCCAATTGCGACATTATTGCGCTACTATGTTGAGTTTCATGCAAAAGCTAAGGTCGATGATACGTTAAATGATGAAGGCCGTGCTTGGTTTAAAAAGCTAGAGGATGGCGATCAAGAAGCACATAACTTATGGCAATGGTTCCGTGAGGAATCATTGAAGGAATTTACTGAAATTTATGATCGCTTAGGGATTAGTTTTGATTCATTCAATGGTGAAGCATTTTACAATGATAAAATGGACAAAGTGATTGATTTATTGGAAGATAAAGCGCTTCTTGTTCGCTCACAGGGTGCACAAATTGTTGATTTATCAGGAATTAATCCTAACCTAACACCAGCTATGATTAAACGGTCAGATGGTGCAACGTTGTATATGACACGTGATTTGGCAGCAGCTATCTATCGTAAAGATACTTATCATTTTACTAAGTCACTTTACGTTGTTGGTGGCGAACAACGTGAACATTTTACGCAAATGAAGGCCGTTCTATCCTTGATGGGATTTGATTGGGCTGATGATATTGAACATATTTCTTTTGGATTGATTACTTTTAATGGCAAAAAAATGTCAACACGTAAGGGTGATGTGGTCCTATTGAAAGATGTTTTGGATGATGCACATGACTTGGCATTGAAGCAAATTGAAGAAAAGAACCCAACACTAAATAATAAAGACATGGTTGCTGAGCAAGTTGGCGCTGGCGCGGTTGTTTTTCATGATTTAATGAATGATCGCACAAATAACTTTGACTTTAATTTGGATGAAGTTGTACGTTTCGAAGGCGATACCGGTCCATATGTACAGTATACAAATGCGCGTGCCAAATCTATTTTGCGTAAGGCAGGTCAGATGATAACAACTGGCGACCTGAGTTTGACAGATTCATCAACTTGGGATATCATTACCATACTAAATAATTTTCCAGCTACTGTTAGACGTGCATGGGATCAACGTGAAGCAAGCATTATCGCAAAATATGCTTTGACACTATCTCGTGCATTTAACAAATATTATGCTAATTCCAAAATTTTAACGGATGATTCGCAATTAAATGCACGTTTGGCATTGGTACAATCGGTGACGATTGTTTTGTCAGAAAGTTTGCGTCTGTTAGGTGTTCAGGCACCAGAAGAGATGTAACTCGAATTGTGTCAACATAATTTGGGGTATGTCTAATTAGGAGACAGTAATGATTTCAAAGCAACAACGTCAAGAACTAATTCTTGAAATTATTAGAAATAAACCAATTGCTAGTCAGAATGTATTGTTAGGTCAATTACTAGAACAAGGTGTCGAAACGACACAGACAACTATTTCTCGTGATATCCGTTCACTGGGTATTGTACGTATTAAGGATGAGAATGGTGAATTAAGATACCAACAGTTATCTGATTCTGATCCAATTGTGGATCCAGTAGTGACACAAAATGCGGTTGATAGCGCGTTATCTGAGTATGCTATTTTTGTTCAACAAGTTCAATTTATGACAATTGTTAAAACAACGGATTCTAGCGGTAATACTGTTGCTGGTATTATTGATGATGCCAATTTACCCGAAGTTGTTGCCACTTTAGCTGGTTTTGATACAATATATGTGACTAGCCCAGATGAAGAAAGTGCCTCAAAATTAACTGCACATTGGTCAACATTAATAGGCTAATCTATGGTTTGGTTTAAAAATACAATGAAGTCTATATATGCAAAATTTAAACCCATTTCAAAAAGATGGCAGTTTGGTCGTTTATTAATTGTGCTCTTTTTGACATCCTTTTTAGTGATGAGTGTTTATTTAGTTGTTGTCGCTAAAACAGCACAGGTGAAAAATTTACAAGCAACGTTGTCAAACACTGCAGTAGTTATTGATGATTCTGGTGCTAAGGCAGGTGAGTTATATTCACAAAAAGGGTCATATGTTCAATATGATCATATTTCACAAAATATGCGTGATGCGGTTATATCGAGTGAGGATCGTAATTTTTATCGAGAGTATGGTTTCTCTTTCAAAGGTATTGTGCGTGCAGCTTTATTGAACTTGAGAAATAAGTTAACTGGATCGCGTGTGATTGCAGGTGGCGGTTCAACATTAACTCAGCAACTGGTTAAAAATGCTTACTTGACGCAAGAACAAACGATTAGTCGTAAAGCAAAAGAAATATTTCTGTCTATGCAGGTTGAACAGGATTATACAAAAAAACAAATTATTACAATGTATTTGAATAATGCTTGGTTTGGTCATGGTGTTTGGGGTGTTGAAGATGCCTCTCAAAAATATTTTGGGGTCCATGCCAGTGAGTTAACAACATCTCAAGCTGCTACTTTAACGGCAATGTTGCCGAGCCCAGCACTCTATAATCCAATTGAACATCCAGAAAATGCTAAAAATCGTCGTAATGTTGTGTTGAATACGATGGTTGAAAACAAAAAATTAACAGCGTCACAAGCGCGTGAAGCCAAAGCAACAGATATTATATTGAATGATACCTACGATGATTCAGGTAATTACAAATATCCATGGTTCTTTGATTCAGTTATTCATGAAGCGATTAATACGTATGGTCTAACTGAAAGTGATGTTATGAATCGTGGATATAAGATATATACAACACTGAATCAGCAAGATCAAACAAATTTGCAGGAAGATTTTAAGAATAACGCATTATTTAATTATGATACGGATGCGCAAGCTGCCAGTGTTGTACTTAATGCAAAAAATGGTGGTGTACGTGCGGTAGTTGGTGGTCGTGAAGCAACACATACTTTCCGAGGCTTCAACTATGCCACACAATCAAAACTATCTCCAGGTTCTGCAATTAAACCGATTGTTGTATATGCGCCAGCTTTGGAACGAGGGTATAGTATTGATACTTCGTTACCAAATACCACGCGTACGTTTGGAACAGATAACTGGGAAGTGCATAACGCCTTAAATGTAGAGACAGGTAATGTACCGATGTATTCGGCACTGGCGCACTCTTATAATGTACCAACAGTTTACTTACTTAACAAAATTGGTGTTAATGCTGGTTTTGCTAGCGCCAAAAAATTTGGTTTGACTTTATCTGAAAAAGATAAGAGTTTGGCTTTGTCATTGGGTGGGTTAACGACAGGTGTTTCGCCAATGCAAATGGCTCAAGCATACACAGCATTTGCTAATGATGGTGTTATGAGTCAAACACACTTTATTACCAAAATTGTTGATGCAACAGGGAAAGTAATTGTTAAGGAACCAAAGTCTAAGCAAAAGCGGGTAATTAGTTCACGCGTAGCTGATAACATGACACGAATGATGCTTGGTACTTATACAAACGGTACAGGTGCAGGAACTTCGCCAGCTGGATTCACTATTGCTGGTAAGACAGGGACTACTGAAAATCCTAATGATACAGATAATTCACAATCGTCTAAAGATTCGTGGGCGCTTGCGTACACGAAAGATGTTGTCACGTCAACATGGATGGGACTAGATTCGAAGAGTGAGAATAAAAGCTTACCATTAGGTTTAACAGCGACCATGGGACCACTTGTGAAAACTTCTTTAGAGCAAATCTTACCTAATACACCAGGTACAAACTTTACCGTTACTAATCCAAATAATACAAGTGATGGTTCATCGTCAACAGGGGGAATGGATTGGTCAAAGATCGGTTCAGACTTTTCAAATGGTGTTGGTAAAGCTGTTGATGGTGCCGGCAAAGTATGGGATACTGTAAAGGGATTATTTGGACAGTAAACGTCGTCGTCTGTTTAATTCTCTAGATAACGCGATGAATGGTTATCAACTATAAAACAAAGGAACTGATATACATGACAGTTAATATTTATGACAACGCTAATGAAATGGCGATAGTTTTGAAAGAAACACAGCAGTATGTGGCTTGGCAATCAGCTTTTGATGCCATTCAAAACGATAATGAAGCAAAAACATTATTTACTGAGTTTCAAAGTATTCAAATGGCTGTACAACAAATGATGCAGTCTCAGCAACAACCTAATCCAGAACAAGAAAAAGCATGGGATGAAGTGGCTGCCAGAGTTCAAAAAAATGATTTAATTACAGTATTACTATCTGCCGAACAGGCATTAAATACATTGCTCACAGAATTAAATGATATTGTTACAAAACCAGTTGCTGATGCCTATGCAACTTTACGTCCTTAATTTTAAGCGATCAGTTAATGATCGCTTTTTGTACATATAAGAGAAAGAAGTATTATGACAAAGCAAATCGTGCAATTTCTAAAAGAGTGGGTTTTGCCCATTGTCACTGCTATTATTATAGTCAGTTTGATTAGATCATTTGTTTTTACATTTGTTCGTGTTAGTGGTGATTCTATGCAACCTAATTTACAAGATAGAGAATTCGTTGGCGTGAGTAAAGTTTCAAAATATAAACGTGGGGATGTAGTCGTTTTTGATGCGCGCCATGAAGATCCAAGGATTAGAACTGGTGAGAAAGATTACGTGAAACGTATTATTGGTGTCGGGGGTGATACTGTATCATATAAAAATTCTGATTTATATGTTAATGGTAAAGTTATTAATCAAAATTTTATTGGTATTAACGAACGTACCCAGGGAACAGAAATGTCTTTTGGTAGTGAGTGGTCATTGAAGACGCTATCTGCAAATCGTGCATGGCAAGCAAAGGATCGTAATCATACTACGGTGCCAAAGGGCACATATTTTGTGATGGGAGATCATCGTTCAGTATCTAACGATGGTCGCTACTTTGGTTTTATTGATAAATCGAGTATTTCCGGTAAGGTAGTCGTACCGTTTTGGAATACAAATAAAACAGCAAAAGCGAACATTAATCAGCACAACAAACATTTCTTTGACAAATGATTTGCACATGTGTTAAAAAAATGATAATATATTTGAAACGATAGTACCTTTAATTTAAGTCCAGAGAGGCTTGCAAGGCAACTAGATATTCAGGGTAGGAGTGTATACTTTTACTGTAATTTTCTAGAACCGTGTGAGTCTCCTGACTTACACGGTTTTTTGTATAAAAAGGAGATTTATGCGTAGTTTTCTGAATATAAATGCACTTCAAAAATCAGATGTGTTAAACTTAGTGCAACGTGCATTAGCTTTGAAGTCAGGTGTACGACCAATCAAGAAAAATTTAACCGTTGCTAATTTGTTTTTTGAAAATTCGACTCGGACAAACAGTAGTTTCCAAATGGCTGAAAACCACTTAGGCTTACAAAAGATAATCATTGATCCGCAAAATAGTTCAATGTCAAAAGGTGAGAGTTTAACTGATACATTGAAAACTTTGAAAGCAATTGGTGTGGACCTGGTTGTGGTTCGTCATTCAATGACAAATTGGTACGATCAAATCTTAACCGATAGTCGTCATGATATGCCTCAACTTGTCAATGCCGGTGATGGGAGTGGACAACATCCATCACAGAGTCTACTAGATCTGGTGACAATTTATGAGCAGTTTGGACATTTAGAAAACTTGAAAATTCGCATTATTGGTGATTTGGCGCATTCGCGGGTCGCGCGTTCTAATGCAGAAATTTTAAAAAAATTTGGTGCTCAGGTATCATTTTCTGGACCAGCACAGTGGCAAACAACAGGATTCGAACAGTTCGGAGATTTTGTGGCGATGGATTCTGATTGGGACAAGTTGGATGTTGTTATGTTTTTACGGGTACAACATGAGCGGATTACAAAAACGGAAAATCAAAATTTTTCTGCTAAAAAATATCATGAACAATTTGGCTTAAACCAATCACGTTATGATCACTTAAAATCTGACGCAATTATTATGCATCCAGCGCCAGTTAATCGGGATGTAGAAATTGCTGATGATTTAGTTGAAGCACCCAAGTCTCGTATATTTGAACAAATGACTAACGGTGTGTTTGCGCGGATGGCAATTTTGGAGTATACAATGGAGGATCACAATGCAACTGATTAAAAATGCAAAAATATTAGTTCATGGCAAACTTGTTAAACGCGATGTTTTAATTGATGGCAAAAGAATTGTTCAAGTAGAAGAAAGCATCACATCAGAGGTGCCGACTTATGATGCACAGGGTGCTTTCTTATCAAATGGGTTAGTTGATGTACATGTTCATTTTAGAGAACCTGGATTTGAATATAAGGAAACAATTGCGACAGGATCTCAAGCAGCAGCACGTGGTGGTTTTACAACAGTACTAGCGATGCCTAATTTAAATCCAGTACCAGACACCCCAGAACGTGTTGCCAAACAAATGACTTTGAATGATCATAATGGTGTTGTTCATATTGCACAATATGGTGCAATATCAGGTGATTTGGTCTCTGATACTGTGTCCAATATTGAAGAGATGGCACATCAAGGCGCAATAGCATTTAGTAATGATGGAAAAGGCGTTCAAACAGCTGATACGATGTTACAAGCGATGATTGCAGTGGCTAAAGTCAATAAACCACTTGTAGCGCATCTCGAAGATGATTCTTTGATACATAGCGGTGTGATGAATGCTGGGAAGCAGGCGGAAAGTTTGAATTTGCCTGGAATTACTGGCTTGGCTGAAAGTACACAACTTGCACGAGATTTAGTTTTAGCGCATGCAACGGGTGTTCATTACCATGTTGCACACGTGTCAACGAAAACTTCAGTGGAGTTAATCCGATTAGCTAAGTTAAAGGGCGTTCATGTAACGGCTGAAGTTTCACCACATCACTTATTATTGTCAGATAGTGATATTCTAACCGACGATGCATTATTTAAGATGAACCCACCGTTACGTACATCGGAAGACCGGGAAGCAGTTGTTGCTGGTTTGTTGGATGGCACGATTGATATGGTTGCCACAGACCATGCACCGCACGGTGCTGAAGAAAAAGCAAAGTCCTTTCTTGAAGCACCCTTTGGTATTACTGGTATTGAAACGAGTTTCCAATTACTTTACACAAAACTGGTTAAGTCTGGGATTATGACGTTAGAAACATTGATTAATCGTATGGTTAAAGCGCCTATTCAGGCGTTTAATCTTGAGGCATCAGCGTCTGTAGCAGTTGGTCAATCAGCGGATCTTGCGTTATTTGATTTAGAGCATAGTACAGTCATTTCGGCTGATCAAATGGCATCAAAAGGTAAGAATACACCATTTATTGGTTGGAAAGTTTTTGGTACGACACTGGTAACTTGGGTTGATGGTCAAATTGTGTACGACCATGCAACAAAAAATAATTAGACACTGTCTTGATGACTTGAAAAACATGTTAATGGGGATAATGGAAAAATGAAAAAACGTTATTTAGTGCTTGAAAATGGTTCAGTTTATGAAGGCGAAGCTTTTGGTGCTGACATTGAGGTTATGGCAGAGTTGGTATTCAACACTGGTATGTCAGGTTATCAAGAGTCGATTACTGATTTATCCTATCGTGGTGAAATGATTGTCTTTACATATCCTTTGATTGGTAATTATGGTGTTAATCGAGATGATTTTGAAAGTTTCCGACCTGCCGCTGCAGCGATTGTTGTTCATGAAATTGCTCGACGTCCAAGTAATTGGCGACAAATGATGAGTTTGCCTGAATGGGCAGAGAGCACAGGTATGCCTGGAATTACAGGCGTTGATACGCGCGCTTTAACAAAAGAATTACGTGATAAAGGTGCAATGAAGGCTGCTCTAGTTGATGCGTATTCTGATGATGTTTTGAAAAAATTAGCATCATTTGAGACAGATAAAACGTTAGTTCATGATGCAACCACCAAAACGCAATATCAAAATCCAACAGATGGTGTATCAATTGCATTGATTGACTTTGGTTTGAAAAATTCGATTCTACGTTCTTTGTCGAAGCGTGGTGTGAATGTCATTGTCTTCCCAGCAAACACCGATGCCAAAACAGTTTTAGCTGCACATCCAGATGGTATTCTGCTCTCTAATGGCCCAGGAAATCCACAAGATGTTGCTTATGCACTACCGATGATACAGACGCTGCAAGAGCAGTTGCCGTTGATGGGTATATGTTTAGGACATCAATTATTTGCGCTTGCTAATGGTGCTAAAACATATAAAATGAAATTTGGACATCGTGGCTTTAACCACGCAGTCCGTACGCTTTCAAAAGATCGTTTAGATTTTACTTCACAAAATCATGGCTACGCAGTAGATCGTGATGGATTAGATCAGACTAACTTGATTGTGACACATGAAGAAATTAATGATCAAACAATTGAAGGACTACGATTAAAAAATCATTCAGCTTTTTCAGTTCAATTTCATCCCGATGCAGCACCAGGACCACATGATGCTGAATATTTGTTTGATGACTTTTTGAAAATGATTGCGGAAACGAGCAAGGAGACCACACAACATGCCTAAACGCGAGGATATTAAAAGAGTATTAGTTATTGGCTCTGGCCCAATTATTATTGGGCAAGCAGCTGAGTTTGATTATTCTGGGACGCAAGCTGCACTGAGCCTTAAAGAAGAAGGCTACGAAGTCATCTTGGTTAACTCGAATCCAGCTACAATTATGACTGATGCAGAAATTGCGGATAAAGTCTATATTGAACCCTTGTCCATTGATTTTATTGAACGCATTTTGCGTAAAGAACGACCAGAAGCTATTTTACCAACTTTGGGTGGCCAAACCGGCTTAAACATGGCAAAAGATTTGTCTGAAGCTGGCATACTTGATGAACTCAATATCGAGTTATTAGGTACAAAATTATCCGCCATTGAAGAAGCAGAAGATCGGGAAGAATTCAAACAATTAATGGAACGACTAAATGAGCCGATTCCTGAATCAACGATTGCTACAACCTTGGACGAAGCAATGGATTTTGCCGATACGCAAGGCTATCCTGTCATCGTTCGACCAGCTTATACCTTAGGTGGGACAGGTGGAGGAATTGCTGATACACATGAGCAATTGCTTGATATTGCAGCAAATGGTTTAGATTTATCGCCAGTCACGCAAGTTTTGATAGAACGCTCTATTGCCGGATTTAAAGAGATTGAATTTGAAGTCATGCGTGATTCTCATGACAATGCCTTAGTTGTCGCTTCGATGGAAAACTTTGATCCAGTTGGTATTCACACTGGTGACTCAATTGTTACTGCTCCGGTACAAACATTGTCAGATCGTGAAGTGCAAATGATGCGTGATGCTGCATTAAAAATTATTCGCGCTTTGAAGATTGAAGGTGGTGTTAATATTCAGATGGCACTTGATCCAGAATCGTATAAATATTACATTATTGAAGTAAATCCGCGTGTCTCGCGTTCATCAGCATTGGCATCAAAAGCAACGGGTTATCCAATTGCAAAAATGGCAGCTAAGATTGCGATTGGCTTGACATTAGATGAAATTACAAATCCAGTTACTGGTACAACTAAAGCGGAATTTGAACCAGCATTAGATTATGTCGTTGTCAAAATTCCGCGTTGGCCATTTGATAAATTTGCTACTGCTGATCGTCGTTTGGGTACACAAATGAAAGCAACAGGCGAAGTTATGGCTATCGGACGTAATATGGAAGAGGCCATCTTAAAAGCTGTTCGTTCACTAGAAATTGGTGCTATTGGTCTTAATGATATTACTTTTAGTGATATGACTGATCAACAATTACTTGAAGCTTTAATGCCAGCACGAGATGACCGTCTGTTTATGATTGCTGACTTATTACGGCGTGGAATTTCGGATGAAGTTATTCATGAAAAAACACGCATTGACGAATTTTTCTTGGATAAACTTGTTCATATTATTGAAATTGAAGAAGATTTAAAACAACATATTGGTGATCTAGATTATTTAAAGTACGCTAAGAAAAATGGCTTTGCTGATCAAACAATCGCTGGCTTTTGGGAAATGACTGCTAAAGATATTCGTGATTTGCGCCAAGAAAATAATGTGTTGCCAGTTTATAAAATGGTTGACACGGTGGCAGCTGAGTTTGAATCGCAAACACCTTATTATTATGCCACTTACGAACATGAAAATGAATCGATTGTATCAGATAAAAAGTCGGTTTTGGTTCTAGGCTCAGGTCCAATTCGAATTGGACAAGGTGTTGAATTTGATTATGCAACTGTTCATGCAGTGAAAGCAATTCAGCGTGCTGGTTATGAAGCTATTATTATGAATTCAAATCCTGAAACGGTGTCAACAGATTTCTCAATATCAGATAAATTATATTTTGAACCACTAACTTTAGAAGATGTTGTGAATGTTATTGATGTTGAACAGCCAATGGGCGTTGTTGTTCAATTTGGTGGCCAAACAGCTATTAATTTAGCCCAACCTTTAGTAGATAACGGGGTACACATATTAGGAACAACTGTAGAAGACTTGAATCGTGCTGAAGATCGTGAAGCTTTTGATCAAGTCATCAAGTCACTACAATTACCACAGCCAGTTGGGAAGACTGCAACAACAGTAGCAGGTGCTTTAGCCGCTGCTCAAATGATTGGGTATCCTGTATTAATTAGACCTTCTTATGTACTTGGTGGTCGAGCTATGGAAATTATTGCTTCTGATGACGAATTGCAAGATTATATGCAGCGCGCAGTCAAAGTATCAAATGATCATCCTGTGTTGATTGATTCTTATTTGGTTGGTCAAGAAGCAGAAGTCGATGTTTTGTCAGATGGTCAAACGGCTGTGATTCCTGGTATTATGGAACATATTGAACGGGCAGGCGTGCATTCTGGTGATTCAATGTCGGTGTATCCACCACAATATTTATCACAACGTGTGCAAGACCAGATTGTTCAAGCTGCGATTGCTTTATCAAAAGCTATGAATACGATTGGACTAATGAATGTGCAATTTGTTATTCATGAAAACAAAGCCTATGTCATTGAAGTCAACCCGCGTGCATCACGTACGGTACCCTTTATTTCAAAAGTAACACATTTACCATTAGCACAATTAGCTACACGTGTGATGTTAGGTGAAAAGCTTGCAGATATGGGATTTGAAACAGGGCTAGTACCAGCAGATGATATGGTTCATGTTAAAGCGCCTATTTTCTCCTTTACAAAGTTGCCAGAAGTTGATTCGTTACTTGGACCAGAAATGAAGTCTACTGGTGAAGTTATGGGATCTGATACGACCTTACCCAAGGCGCTATATAAAGCATTTGTAGCTTCTAATATTAAGGTACCAAAGTACGGAAATGTATTATTTACAGTTGCCGATGCTGATAAGAATGAAACAATTGCTTTGGCTAAACGCTTTGTTGATTTAGGTTTCTCATTATATGCTACCTCTGGAACTGGTGCTACCTTATTGGCAGAAAATTTGCCAGTTGCTATCCTAGATAAAATATCAGAATCTGAAAATAATTCACTTCATGCTTTGCGCAGCCAGACGCTTCAAGTTGTAGTTAATACGACCCAAGCCGATGATCATGCAGAATCAGATGGTTTGTTAATTCGCCAAGTTGCAATCGAAAATGCTGTACCATTGTTTACAGCTTTAGATACGGTCAGTGCTTTTCTAGATGTTCTGGAAAGTAGAAGTTTTACGGTAAGTGAAATGAAGTAATTTATTAACATGAGTTCAATATTCAGCAACGACATCACATAAGTCCTGTTCAAAACAGGACTAATAATCAATTGGATGGTGGGAGAAGTTATGGTATATCCTGTATTTATCGCATTAGATTTTCCTAATGCAATCACGGCACGACAATTTTTAGCACAATTTAAAGATATTTCTCCTAAGCCAGCTCTAAAGGTTGGTATGGCGTTATTTTATGCTGAAGGTCCGGATTTTGTTAAAGAGTTACGTCAACGAGGATACACAATCTTTTTAGATTTGAAACTCTATGATATACCAAATACGGTTGGGCAAGCTGTAGCTAGTATTGCTAAGCTGGATGTCCAATATTTAACTTTACATGCAGCTGGCGGTGAAAAAATGTTGCGTCGAGCCGTTGAAAATAAAGGGGCAGATTTAAAATTATTGGCTGTGACACAGCTAACATCATTTTCTGAAGAAGACATGCAACAAACACAATTGACAACAGCTTCATTAAATGAAAGTGTTTTACATTTAGCAAAATTGGCGCAAAAAGCAGGTGTTGATGGTACGATTAGTTCACCTTTTGAAGCACAGATTATAAAGCAGCAAACACATGATGATTTTTTAAGAATTACCCCAGGTATTCGTTTAGCTGGAGATGATGGAAATGATCAAGCACGCATCACAACACCAACGCAAGCACGCCAATTTGGGGCCACTGGTTTAGTAGTTGGCAGATCAATAACCAAGGCTGAAACACCAGTTGCAGCCTATCAACGTGTATTAGCAGAATGGAGTATCTAGATGACCGAATATGCAAAACAAGTTGCACGAGATCTATTAAAAATTGGGGCGGTTAAATTTGCGCCAACAACACCATTCACATGGGCTTCAGGTATTAAAAGTCCGATTTACACTGATAATCGTATGACCATTGGTTTCCCGGAAGTTAGGGAAAACATTTATAACGGATTAGCTACATTAATTAAGGAACACTATGATGATGTTGAGGTAATCGGTGGTGTTGCTACTGCAGGAATACCTCATGCTGCTTGGGTAGCGGATCTTTTGAAAAAACCAATGATTTATGTTCGTTCTAAACCTAAGGATCACGGGGCTGGTCGACAAACAGAAGGTGCAGCGGTTTCAGGAAAAAAAGTTGTTTTGATTGATGACTTAATTTCTACCGGTGGTTCGGTTTTGCAAGCAGCTGAGGCTGTTCGAGCAGAAGGTGGTAAAGTTATAGGTGTTATTGCAATCTTTTCTTATGAATTAGATGCCGCGGATGTTAATTTCGCGGCTGCGAAATTAACATATCAATCACTAACAACATATTCACAAATGGTGACAGAAGCTATTAATAGTGGACATCTTGATGCCTCACAATATACTAGTTTACAAGCGTGGCGAGAAAATCCCACTGATTGGTACAGTTATTAAATAAAAAGAGGCTCGTTCAATTTTGAACGAGCCTCTTTTTATAATATATTAATAAATAGCGTCACGGTAAAGGCCAATGACCTTACCAAGAATTGAGACATTGTTTAAAATAATAGGTGCCATGGCGTCATTTTCTGGTTGTAAACGGAAATGATCTGCTTCTCTGAAAAAGCGTTTGACAGTGGCTTCGTCATCTTCATTCATAGCAACGACAACATCACCGTTGTCGGCATTGTCTTGCTTACGAACAATTACCTTGTCACCATCTAGAATCCCGATATTGACCATCGAGTTTCCCTTAACATTTAACATGAACATGTCGCCATCAAATTGCATTAAATTATCGGGAATTGGGAAGAACTCCGTCGCTTCTTCTTCAACTGCTAAAACAGGTGTACCTGCTGTAACAAGCCCAAGAACAGGAATACGACCAGGAGTTGTTGATAATCCTAGTGCTTCCAATCCGGCATCACTTACTTCAATTGCACGTGCACGTGGTTTTGCAGCATCCTTGAGTAAGTAGCCCTTTTTAACCAAACGTTCGATGTGCCCATGAATTGTAGATGATGAGGATAAACCAACTGCTTCACCAACTTCACGCACTGTTGGTGGATAACCATTTGATAATTGTGCTTCATGGATGAAGCGCAATACTTGTAGTTGTTTACTTTCTTTAATATTGTTTGCCATGATGGGTTAAATTACCTACTTGATTTATTTATATTCTTATTGTATTGTACCGAACTTTATCATATAAATCAAACGTTTGTTCGCTAATTTTATATTTTAATAAATATTTCACTTTAAATCTTTACATTTTCTTTATAAAACATGTAATTTGAACGATTTTGTCGTTCATAAGTAGTGAAAATATATCAACTTTTCCTTCATGAAATATTAAAAATTAAGATGATAATTAGCGGTGTATCTACAACTTGAATTATGTTATAATACTTTTTAGACAATAATTAAGGGGAAAACTATGACTATAGGTATCGGATTTGTGATCTTGATTGCTGTCTTGGCTTTGGCTCTTGGGTTAGTGGCTGGTTTCTTTCTGGCACGTAATTCAATGAAGAATTATTTGGCAAAAAATCCGCCCATCTCTGAAGAAATGATGAAGTCAATGATGATGTCAATGGGACAGAAACCATCACAAAAGAAGTTAAATCAAATGATGGCTCAAATGAAGCAACAAAGTGCTCAATCACAAAAAAAATAAGCCTAGTGGCTTATTTTTTTTCAGATGATGATTGTTCTTTTGGATCGACATATTGCCAATCGGGATCAATTTCACGGTCTAATTGATCAAAAGCATCTTGCATCTTTTTTGTGTATTTGGCAATGCTCTCAGCATTAAACTTTTCACTTTTATCAAATACAATTGGTTCACCAAAATTAATTGTTGTGTTATTACGTTTAAATAATTGACGGAATAACACAGGACCCTGATAAACAGCGGGAACTATAGCTTTACCAGACATACGTGCAATAAGTAGTGAACCAGATTTTAAGTCTTTGTCATGACGGGAACCTGACGGGAACATGATCAATGATCGTTGCCCAGTTTTCAGTTCACGAACAGGAATTTTAATGACACTAGGGCTAACGTTTTTGCGGTCAACTGGAAATGCACCAGCAGACGTAATCAACCAAGCTAATGGCCGAAATTTGAATAATTCAATTTTTGCCATGAAAATAAAATGTTTAGGATATGCCGCAATAGCATACCATATGGGATCCCACCAACTACGGTGTGGACCGACTAAGACATAATTGTCATTTACTGGTATACGGTCTCGATTCATATATTTGATGCGTCCGTTAATTGACCAAATCAGACCAACTGCAATACCACGTAGAAAATCATAAAACTTCATTATTTATTCACCTCATATCAACTATCTCTATGTATTTTACACGATAAAGCGAGAAATTCACAATGATTGAACCAATTCTTAACAAAGGCGAGCGAATTGATGGACTGCCTGCACAAAATATTCATATTATTCAAAATCCAGATATGTTTTCGTATTCTTTAGATGCCATTTTACTAGCGCATTTTGCAGGAATTAAAGGAAAAGGTGCTGGATTAACAGTAGATCTCGGTGCTGGAACTGGCGCAGTTGGTCTGTTTTACGCACCAAAAGTCACTGGGGAGATTAAGCTAGTAGAAATCCAACCAGAATTAGCTGATATGGCAGCACGTAGTATCGTCATGAACGGTTTAGAAGAACGTGTCAGTGTTTTAAAGTCAGATATGAAAGCTATTTTCGATGATATTGCACCCGGATCTGCGGAAACTGTACTTTCGAATCCGCCCTATTTTCCGCTAAATGAAACCACAAAAACAAATAAGGATGAACACTATGAATTAGCAAGACATGAATTGACGATTGATTTACCTGGATTAGCACAAGTTGCTAATAAGTTATTGAAAAACAATGGTAAATTTTACATGGTACACCGACCAGAACGATTAAGTGATATATTTGCTGCCTTGTCGGCACGCAAATTGATGATTAAGCGCATAAGGTTTGTCTATGGTAAAGTTGATCGCGAAGCTAATATGGTATTAGTCGAAGCTATTAAATCTGGACGCCCTGGTGGCGTTCGCATTTTACCACCAATTATAGCTTATACGATGGCCAATGATTACACTGCAGAAGTAAAAGAAATTTTGTACGGAGCGTCATGGACTAAATGAAACCTTACTTTTTTTATGTTTTATATACTGCTGACGGCTATTTTTATGGTGGTTTTACCGATGATGTGTCTCGTCGTTTTAAAGTTCACGAAGCAAGAAAAGGGGCCAAGTTTACGCGTGTAAAATCAAGGCATCCACTACGATTAATTTATTCAGAACAATTTGAGACAAAGAGTGAGGCGCTACATGCTGAAGCCAATTTCAAAAAATTGACACGACCGAAAAAAGAAGTATTTTTAATCATGCATGATATTAGTCCAAGTATTTGGCGTCGTGACTGAATTTATTTAACAAAAATACTTGCGTTTAATTTGAAAATCACGTATAATTTTAGCTGTTGCAAATTGCAATAAATACACACGACAGACGAGTTCATATAGGTGCAGAAATGTCAATATGAATGTCGAATTTGTCGGCGGAAAAACCTAGGAGGCCATAACATGGCAGTTATTTCAATGAAAGAACTCCTCGAAGCAGGAGTTCACTTCGGTCACCAAACACGTCGTTGGGACCCAAAGATGGATGAATACATCTTTACAGAACGTAATGGTATTCATATTATCGATTTACAAAAAACAGTTAAGCTGGTTGACGAAGCTTATAACTTTATTCGTAACGCATCAGCTGATGGCGCCAACGTTTTGTTTGTTGGTACAAAGAAGCAAGCTTCAGACGCTATTGCTGAAGAAGCAACGCGTGCTGGTCAATACTTCATCAACCACCGTTGGTTGGGTGGAACTTTGACTAACTGGAATACAATCAAGTCACGTATCCAACGTCTTAAGGACTTGGAAGCAATGGCTGAAGATGGTACTTTCGAACAATTTCCTAAGAAAGAAGTTGTGTTGCTAAATAAGCAACGTGAAAAGTTGAATAAGTTCTTGGGTGGTATCAAGGATATGCCTGGTTTGCCAGATGTATTGTTTGTTGTTGATCCTAAGAAGGAAGAAATTGCCGTTAAGGAAGCCAACATGTTGAATATTCCTGTTGTGGCTATGATTGACACGAATGCTAACCCAGACGTTGTTGATGTTAAGATTCCTGCAAACGATGATGCTATCCGTGCTGTACGTTTGATCACTGCAAAGATGGCTGACGCTATCGTTGAAGGTCGTCAAGGTGAAGATTCAGCACCTGAAGATGCTTTTGTTGAAGGTGACGAAAACACAGAATCTATCGAAGAAATTGCTAACATTGTTGAAGAAGGCAATAACTAATTATTTTAATGACACTTGCCGTTCCTGCGGACCTGTTTGGGACGCGGAGCGGCATTTTTGTTTGATCAGAACATGTTATAATAAAAATATCAATATTTTAGAGGAGCAATACAATGGCAATTACTGCTGCACAAGTAAAAGAATTACGTGATAAAACATCTGTTGGTATGATGGATGCTAAGAAGGCCTTGGTTGAGGCCGAAGGTGATTTGGATAAGGCAATTGACCTTCTCCGCGAAAAAGGTATGGCTAAAGCCGCTAAGAAGGGTGACCGTGTTGCTGCTGAAGGTATGACGCATGTTGCTGTACAAGGTAACAAAGCTGCAATTATTGAATTGAATTCTGAAACTGATTTCGTTGCGGGTAATGCTGAATTTAATGATTTGTTGAAGTGTGTAGCGGATACAATTGTTGAATTTGCACCTGCTGATGTTGAAGCTGCTTTAGCATTAGAAGTTGAATCAGGTCAAACTTTGAATGATAAAATCATTGGTACAACACAAATCACTGGTGAAAAAATTACGTTGCGTCGTTTTGAACTCGTTACAAAGTCAGATTCAGAAAACTTTGGTGCCTATTCTCACTTGGCCGGTTCAATATCAGCTTTGGTTGTAGTTGATGGTGCTTCAGAAGAAGCTGCTAAAGATATTGCAATGCATGTTGCCGCTATTGCACCACAATATGTATCAGATTCAGAAGTGCCAGCAGAAGTAGTTAATAAGGAAAAGGAAGTGCAACTCGCTTCTGAAGACTTAGCTGGTAAACCTGATAATATCAAAGAAAAGATGGTTGAAGGACGTATTAAGAAGTTCTTGGCCGAGATTTCATTATTAGATCAAGCATTCGTTAAGAATGGTGATCAAACTGTTGCACAGTTTATCGAATCAAAAAATGGTTCAGTAAAGTCATTTGTTCGTTATCAAGTTGGTGATGGTATTGAAAAAACAGTGACTGATTTAGCTGAAGAAGTTGCTAAGCAATTAGGTTAAGACGTAAGTGACCAATTTTCTGGTAATATGCGTCGTTAACGTAAAAAAGCGCAGCGACTCGGAAATGGTATTTCCTGAAAAGTGCGTTATAAAATAACGTACTTTTTTTGTGGCAATTTTTGGTATAATTGATTAGATAGAAAATGAGGTAAATCATGACTGATATTAAGTACAAACGCGTTTTGATTAAACTTTCTGGCGAAGCATTAGCTGGCGAGAAAGGTCAAGGGATTGATCTGGAAACGGTTTCTGAAATTGCGAAGGCTTTAAAAGAGGTGCACGACCTTGGTACACAAATTGCTATCGTAGTTGGTGGTGGTAATTTATGGCGTGGGGAGCCTGCTTCAAAAATTGGTATGGAACGCTCACGTGCTGATTATACTGGGATGTTAGGTACAACCATGAATGCGCTCGTACTACAGGATGCATTGGAACGTACTGGTGTAGATACGCGTGTGCAAACAGCAATTACAATGCAACAAATTGCTGAACCATATATCCGTGGTCGTGCTATTCGTCACTTGGAAAAAGGACGTATTGTTATCTTTGCAGCAGGTACGGGTTCACCTTATTTCTCAACAGATACAACAGCCGCATTACGAGCAAACGAAATTAATGCGGATGCTATCTTAATGGGTAAGAATGGTGTTGACGGCATTTATGATTCTGATCCTAACAAAAATACTAATGCTGTTAAGTTTACTGAATTGACACATTTAGATATTTTGAAAAAAGGCTTAAAAGTTATGGATTCAACGGCAAGTTCATTGTCAATGGATAATGATATGCCACTTGTGGTCTTTAATTTAAACAAAACTGGCAACCTAAAACGAGTAGTTTTGGGTGAAAATATTGGTACAACAGTTACAGGAGGAAAGTAATGGCTTTTGATTTAACAGATGCTAAGATACGTATGCAAGGTGCACAAGATGCATTGCAACGGGAATTAGGCAGTATTCGTACGGGACGTGCAAATCCGCACATTTTGGATCGTATTGAAGTAGAATACTATGGTGCAATGACACCATTAAACCAGGTTGCTTCAATTTCAGTACCTGAAGCACGTATTTTGCTAATCACACCTTTTGATAAAACAGTTTTAGATGAAATTATTCGAGCAATAAATGTTTCTGATTTGGGGTTGAATCCAGCATCAGATGGTAACGTTGTGCGATTAGCAATTCCACAAATGACTGAAGAAGGTCGTAAAGACTTGGCAAAACAAGTAAAAGCTGAAGGAGAAAAGGCAAAAGTCTCTGTCCGTAATGTACGTCGTGATGCAATGGATAGTGTTAAAAAGGATAAAGAAATTCCTGAAGACGATGCTCGCAATGCAGAAGATGATATTCAGAAGTTGACAGATGATAATATCAAAGCAATTGATATGATTGCTACTGAGAAAGAAAAAGAATTATTAACAATTTGATTTCTAGATTGTAATGAGTATTACTGTTATTTATCAGTGCTTGACGTACTGATGGTTACAGTGCATAATAATAGATATTAAAGTTTGTAAACGTTGAAGTCATGTGGCGATGATGGAGTTAGCAGACAATTCGAGTGTCTGCAGTATATGCAGGAAATCAGGTGGAACCGCGCGTAAGCGTCCTGATGTCAATCATTTTGACATTGGATAGTTTACAGCGGTTTTTTTGATGCTGTAAAAAGCTGATGGATGGTGCTACAATGGCACAATTATTTAGAAAAGGAAAATAAAATGACAAATAATAAACTATCACTTCAAGATATTATTTTAAATTTGCAACAGTACTGGGCAAATCAAGGTGCAAATTTGATGCAGGCTTATGATAATGAGGTTGGGGCCGGAACGCAGTCACCGTATACATTTTTACGTGCTAATGGTCCTGAACCATGGCATGCTGCCTATGTACAACCCTCACGTCGTCCAGCTGATGGTCGGTACGGAGATAACCCAAATCGTTTGTTCCAACACCACCAATTTCAAGTTGTCATGAAGCCATCACCATCAAATATTCAAGAATTATATTTAGGGTCTTTAGAAGCGTTAGGTATTAAGCCACTTGAGCATGATATTCGTTTTGTTGAGGATAATTGGGAAAATCCCTCAATGGGTGCTGCTGGTATCGGGTGGGAAGTTTGGCTCGATGGTATGGAAGTGACCCAATTCACGTATTTTCAACAAGTTGGTGGTATTGAAGTTGACTCGGTAACTGCTGAAGTAACTTATGGATTAGAACGCTTGGCATCCTACATTCAAGATGTACCTACTGTGTACGATCTTGAATGGGGAAACGGTGTCCTCTATGGTGATATTTTCAAAGAACCTGAATTTGAGCATTCAAAATATGCGTTTGAAGAATCTAATCAAGAAATGTTATTAAAACATTTTGATGAGTTTGAAGCAGAAGCAACCCATTTGCTCTCTCTGGGTCTTGTTCACCCAGCTTATGATTATATTTTGAAATCATCTCATACGTTCAATCTGTTGGATGCACGTGGTACAGTTTCAGTGACCGAACGTGCAGGATATTTACACCGTATTCGAACAATGGCACGTAAAGTATCAAAGGTATTTATCGAAGAACGTGCAAAACTAGGATTCCCGTTATTAAAAGACACTGACTTACGTGATAAATATATTGGCGAAAATGGTAAATACGCAGTGAAGGAGACAAAGTAATATGTCAACATTTTTATTAGAGATTGGCTTGGAAGAAATGCCCGCACATTTGGTTAGTAGTTCAGAAGCACAATTAATTGCGCGCGTTCAAACTTTTTTGGCAGATCACCGCTTATCTGTTGGTGAAATCAAGCCGTATTCTACGCCACGTCGGTTAGCTGTACAGTTAATCCAGGTTGCTTCTCAATCGGAATCTCTATCAGAAGAGAAGCGTGGGCCTTCAATTGATCGTGCAAAAGATGACAATGGTGATTGGACAAAGGCAGCACAAGGATTTGCAAGAGGACAAGGTGGCACACCAGAAGATTTTGAAGAACGTGATGGTTACATATGGTTAACTAAGCAAACTGCAGGGGAAGATGCTGCAGTAATTCTGAAAAAAATTGGTGATGAAGTTGTATCACAAATGAAGTTTTCAACTTATATGAAGTGGGCTGATAACAATTTCCTGTATGTTCGACCAATTCGCTGGCTTGTAGCATTACTTGATTCAGAAGTGATTGATTTCAATATTTTAGACGTGTCTACAGGTCGTATCACGCGAGGACATCGTTTCTTATCTAACGAAAATGTTGAACTTGCTAATGCAGATGTATATGAAAAAACATTACAAACCGCTTCAGTGATGGTCAATGCTAATGAACGAAAAGCACAAATTCGTCAGCAATTAGAGACAATTGCTTCTGAACATGATTGGGTACTGCAGCTTGATACATCAGCAGCACAAGATTTACTAGAAGAAGTTAATAATATTGTTGAATGGCCAACGGCATTTTCAGGTAGTTTTGATGATAAATATTTGCAGATACCTGATGCAGTACTGATTACCTCAATGCGTGAACATCAACGTTTCTTTTTTGTGACAGATCATGAAGGGAAACTTCTACCTCATTTTTTGTCGGTACGTAATGGAAATGATCAGCACTTAGATAATGTTATTGCTGGAAATGAAAAAGTTTTGGTTGCACGTCTAGAAGACGCTGAATTCTTTTACCATGAAGATCAAAATAAGACAATTGCTGATTATATGGGCAAAGTGAAAAAATTAGTTTTTCATGAAAAAATAGGGACAGTGTATGAACATATGCAACGTGTTAGCCAGCTTTCAGAATATTTGGCAGAACATTTAGCATTTACTTCAGAACAAAAACTTGATTTAGCTCGTGCGGCAGATATTTATAAATTTGATTTAATGACAGGTATGGTCGGTGAATTTGATGAGTTGCAGGGAGTTATGGGTGAACATTACGCCAAGTTATTCGGTGAAAAAGATGATGTTGCTAAAGCAATGAGTGAACATTATATGCCTACTTCGGCTAATGGGGAAGTTGCACAATCCGACATTGGCGCTGTACTAGCAATTGCCGATAAGCTTGACTCAATTGTGACATTTTTCTCAGCTGGTTTGATTCCATCAGGTTCAAATGATCCTTATGGCTTACGTCGTGCAGCCACTGGTATTGTGCGCACATTACAAGATAAAAAATGGCATGTTACGCTAACACCTCTATTGGAAAATTTCGTATCGCATACTTCTGATGTGACAAATCAAGCTGATTTGTCAGCTATTCATATGTTTATTTTAGACCGTGTGCGTAAAATAGCTATTGATAGTGGTATCCGCCAAGATCTTGTAGCTGCTGGCACTCATACCACGACAAGTGATGTTGTTGCTGTAGCAGATCGTATTCAAGTTTTATCACAGCATGCTGAAGACGATAATTTCCGTGATGTTATTGAGGCATTAACTCGTGTATCACGTTTAGCTGTTAAGCAAGTGACGAATGATGCTGTTGATGAGACACTTTTTGAAAATACTGCTGAAAAAACATTGTATGAAGCAACGCAAAATATTGATGTATCTGCACTGGTATTACAAGGTGCAGAAGCAATTTACGAGGTGTTAGCTAAGTTACAAAAACCAATTGCAAATTATTTTGATGTTACAATGGTTAATACAGAGCAAGTTGTTGTAAAAAATAACCGCTATGCGCAGTTGAATATGATTAATCGAGTGATTAATGAGTTGGGTGACTTATCGTTGATTGTTATTAAATAGGGGGTAACATTGTAAACTGAAACACCACACGGTTGAATAGAAATCTAGTGAGGATCCGTCATGATAAATATTGCTTACGTTGGTTTTGGTAAAAGTACAAATCGTTATCATTTACCTTATTTAAAGTTGCGTTTAGATCATTTTAATGTACGTCGTATTATTACACCTACATTAGGTAAAAGAGCAGTTGAACAGGCTGCTTGGGAAGCGACAGGCACAATTTTCTCCACTGACATTGAAGACATTGTTAATGATGATAAAGTTGATTTAGTTGTTGTTGTCACACCCTCAGCCAGCCATTATCAAATAGCAAAGACATTATTAGCTGCTGGGAAAAACGTGATAGTTGATAAGCCGATGGCGACTAATTATGACGAAGCCAAGACATTGGTTAATCTTGCTAATAAAAATAATGTTTTGTTAATGCCTTATCAGAGTCGTCGATTTGATAGTGATTTCTTAACTGTGAAAAAAGTACTAGCTGATGGCTATTTGGGTCGTCTTGTGGATCTTGAAGTACACATGGATCATTATCGTCCCAATGATGGGCTACAAAACGGTTCGTCAATTGATGGGGCATTGTACGATCATGGTGTACATTTAATCGATCAAGTGGTTAGTTTATTTGGTAAACCAAAAGCTGCCACTTATGATTTGCGCTCAGCACGTATCTTGGATAGTCAAGTCACTGACCAAATTGAAGTCAATTTGTTTTATGACAAAGCTTTCAAAGCAACTGTTCAAACTACGGAAGTAGCGGCAATACAGTATCCAAAATGGCAGTTGCGTGGCACCAAAGGGACATTTATTAAATATCAAGTTGATGAACAAGAGAATGATTTGAAAACTGGTATACTACCCGGAGAACCTGGCTTTGGTTTGGATGTACCGCAAAATTATGGTAAACTCGTTTACTTCAATCAAAGTGGTGATCGCATCGAAAAATATATACCAAGCGTATCAGGTGATTATGGTCGCATTTATGACAATATCTTTGACACTTTGACTACGGGAAGCAAAAAGCTCGTCAGTGATGAGCAGATGTTAACAGTTATGCAGTTATTAGATGTGGGTCAGCAACATATAAGTCCACATACTGAATTTTTTTCATGATAAAAGATTAAAATAAAAAAGCTTTGTATTTTAGAAAGCTTTTTTATTTTTGGTATAAGGCACGCTTTTTTAATACGCTTTCATGATAAAATAGATTATAGAAATACTAATTGAAAGTGCGCGCTGATTAGCGCTAAAAAATATGACAGACCTAAATTTAAAACAACTTAATGATCGCCAAAAACATATCCGTAATTTTTCCATTGTAGCTCACATTGATCATGGGAAATCAACAATAGCGGACCGTATTTTGGAACAAACACATACCGTAGCAGAACGTGACATGCAGAACCAATTGCTTGATACGATGGATCTGGAACGTGAACGTGGTATTACTATCAAATTAAATGCTGTTGAGGTACATTATGATGCTAAAGATGGTGAAACGTACATTTTTCATTTAATTGATACACCAGGGCATGTCGATTTTTCTTATGAAGTTTCTCGCTCTTTAGCTGCTGCTGAAGGTGCTATTTTGGTTGTTGATGCTGCGCAAGGTGTCGAGGCCCAAACTTTAGCCAATGTCTATCTGGCTTTGGATAATAACTTGGAAATACTACCAGTAATTAATAAAATTGATTTACCAGCAGCTGATCCTGAAAAAGTTCGTGCAGAAATTGAGGATGTGATAGGTATTGATGCCTCAGAAGCCATATTGGCTTCTGCTAAAAAAAATATTGGAATTCCAGAATTATTAGAAAGAATTGTGACAGATTTACCAGCGCCAACTGGTGATATTGAAGCACCGCTACGTGCATTGATTTTTGATTCCGCCTATGATGCTTATCGAGGCGTAGTTGTTAATTTGCGTGTACGGGAAGGAATTGTTAAACCCGGTGACAAGATTCGCATGATGAATACTGGTGCAGAATACGAAGTGAATGAAGTTGGTGTGATGTCGCCAATAGCTCAAAAGCGTGATTATTTAATGGCGGGGGATGTTGGCTATTTGACAGCTGCAATCAAAGATATTCATACAACGCATTCCGGTGATACGATTACTTTGGTTAACAATCCTGCTAGCGAGTCATTATCAGGATATAAACAAATGACACCAATGGTTTATTCTGGTTTATATCCATCTGATAATGCGAAATACACAGATTTAAGAGATGCTTTAGAGAAGTTACAACTAAATGATGCCGCACTGGCATTTGAACCTGAAACCTCACAAGCATTGGGATTTGGTTATCGCGTTGGCTTCTTGGGTTTGCTACATATGGACGTTATCCAAGAGCGTTTAGAACGTGAATTTGATTTGGATTTGGTAACGACTGCACCTTCTGTTACTTATCGTGTGACCACCAATGATGATGAAATTATAGCTATTGAAAATCCATCTGAGTTACCAGAATCTTCAAAAATAAAGTCAATTGAAGAACCATATGTAGATGCACAAATCATGGTGCCTAATGACTATGTTGGTGCGGTTATGGAGTTGGCACAACGTAAGCGTGGTGAATTTGATACTATGGAATACTTAGACGATACGCGTGTGAATGTGAAATACAAAATACCTTTGTCAGAAATTATTTTTAATTTCTTCGATAAATTAAAGTCTAGTACCCGTGGTTATGCTTCATTAGATTATGACATTTCAGGTTATCGTCAATCAGATTTGGTTAAAATTGATATTTTACTTAATTCAGAAAAAGTGGATGCCTTAAGTTTTATTGTGCATCGTGACTTTGCCACTGAACGTGGCCGCATTATTACATCGAAGTTAAAAGAAATCATTCCACGTCAAAACTTTGAAATTCCAGTACAAGCGGCAATTGGTGCTAAAATTTTGGCACGTACTAATATCAAGGCATATCGTAAAGATGTTACTTCTAAAATTCACACAGGTGATCCAGATCGACGTGCTAAATTACTGGATAAACAAAAACGTGGTAAAGCACGTATGAAGTCTGTGGGTACCGTAGATGTGCCACAAGAAGCCTTTATGGCAGTGTTGAAAACGGAGGATGATGCACAATATGCCAAAGGAAATTAGTGAAAAACCACATTCTCGTATGGAACGTAATTGGTCCACCAGTAAACATAAAATGAGCAGATATACTAAAATATTGGCTATAGTTTCAGTGTTGATTATGTTAACTGTGATTGGTTTTGCCGTGGCAATTATTGGTTTTAATTATGATGGTGTGAGTCAAAATACACGTGAGAAGTTGGTTGAAAAAGACGCTCGAACTGTATTGGATTTTGGTTTGACTGGAGAGACAAGTGCTAAAAATGCTCAGTCAATTGTGTTGCTATCTAACGCGGCTTGGAAAAGCGAAATATCTGCTAGTATTCAGCATACGCTAAGCACGACACGAACGGTTGCTAATCAGGTCAATTTTGCTGGTAAAACTTATGATAAAAAGACGGTAATGTCTGATTTAGCTAATCATTATATGCAAACATTGCAAACCGATCGTGACTATAGTATCCAAAAAGTGTCATTTGATAAGTACCATAATGCTAAGGTTAATTATATTGTGACGCCAATTGATTTGCCAGCTGCACAAAAAAAGGTACAAAATGACGTTGACAAGATTTTAAAGCATGATGTTGGATCACTTGAAAAATTAAAATCTTCACAAATTAGATTAGTCGAATATGGCATGATATCTGATAATTGGGATCGTGTTTTACAAGGCAAAGTACCAACAGCTGATAAAAAGTCAGGTCAGTTTAACTTACTTTATTCTAGTCAGTGGCGGTCGCCAAGTTATCAAGCAACTAAAGCAAACTTAAATCAAATTTTGAATACAGGATTATCAGAATAAAGGAGTAGTTATGGCTTTTTTAGATAAATTAAAAAAAATATGGTCGCTTCGCCCAAGCCGTAAGATGCGTGCCATTGGTATTGAACATGCGTTATTGATTGATGCTCCGAATGTTTTTATTGAAAAAAGTGTTGCTCGTCCAAAGCCAAAAGCTCACGAATTGTTAGTTAAGGTTTCAGCAAGCGCAATTAATCCGGTTGATACTAAAATGCGCGCAACGTATCAAAATGATGGTGAATTTCGTATTTTAGGTTTTGATGCAACTGGTGAAGTAATGTCAACCGGTGAAGAAGTAACTCAATTTGCGATTGGAGATCGTGTTTATTACGCTGGTGTACAAATCAAACCCGGTTCTAACGCTGAATATCAAGTAGTCAATGAAGCATTAGTTGGGCAAGCACCAAAATCATTGACGACTGCGGAAATTGCGGCGCTGCCATTAACTTCAATTACGGCATCAGAAATTTTGACCGATGCTTTTGGATACGACATCACTGAAAATGCGGCACAAGGTAAAAGTATTTTAATTTTAAATGGCGCAGGTGGTGTTGGCTCAATATTAATTCAATTAGCAAAATATTTAGGCATGGTTGTCATTACGACAGCATCGCGTCCAGAGTCAGTGGCTTGGGTGAAAAATTTAGGGGCTGATTATATTTTAGATTATCATCAAAATTTACATGAACAATTACTTCAAATACAGCATGATAAAGTTGATCATATTGCCATATTACAAAATACAGATGCTTATTGGCCACTGGTTTTACAAGCAATCAAGCCATTTGGTCGTATCGCATCAATTGTTGATACAACGGAGGCGGTTGATATTGCACCTTTGAAAAATATTGGCGCGCAATTTAGTTGGGTATTTATGTTTGCTAAGGGAAATTATGGTGTCTCAATGCAGACACAAGGTGATGCTTTAAATAGGATGAGTGAATTAGCTGACAGAGGAGTCATCCAGTCAACATTAAATAAAACATATAATGGCTTAACAGTTGAGAATATCCAACAGGCAACTCGAGATGTTGAAGCGAATCATATGACTGGAAAAGTAGTTGTCACATATGAGGCAATCCAATGAACTGGCAATCTATAACAATCACAACACAAAATGATGCCATTGAAGCTGTCTCAAATATTTTAATGTCAGCTGGTGCTGAAGGCGTTCAAATTGATGATAGTGATCAAATAAAAGTTATCGCATATTATGAAGATGACGCTAATTTACCGAAAACGATCAAACGAATCAAAACTGATTTATTCAATTTAAAATCATTTGACGTAGATCCTTCACCAGCAGAAATATTGATTAGTGGTGTGGAGCAGGCAGATTGGGAAAATAATTGGAAACAATATTATCATGCGCAACGTATAACGCGACATTTGACTGTAGTACCATCATGGGAAAACTTTAAACCACAGCAAGATGATGAAATGCCCATTATCATGGATCCTAAACTTGCTTTTGGTACGGGAACACATGAAACGACAAAATTGATGATGCAAGCATTAGAAACTGTTGTTCGCGGCGGAGAATCAATGATTGATGTGGGTACTGGTTCCGGGGTTTTAGCTGTTGCGGCTAAACAACTAGGCGTGACTCAAGTTTTGGCAACAGATATTGATGACATGTCTGTATCAGTCGCCAGAGAAAATTTGGCTTTGAATCTGGTTGCTAGTGATATAACTGTTTTAACAAGTGATTTATTAGCAGATATTGAGACAACACCGGTCGATATTATCGTTGCTAATATTTTAGCAGATGTCATTGAACGCTTAATACCGCAAACGATACCACTATTGAAAAAAGGTGGTTATTTTCTAGTATCTGGTATCTACGATGCTATTGCACCACATATAGAAGATGAGTTACTCAAAAATGGCTATCAAATTGTTCAATCCTCACAAATGGGCGAATGGCATAGCTATATCACACAATTCGGGGAAGATTAGTTATGCAACGTTATTTTTTACAACAAACAATTGGGCACAAGATTGTTTTAACATCAGAACAAGATGCTTTTAAACATTTTGGTAAAGTTTTAAGGGCACGCATTGGATCTCAGGCGGAATTTGTCAGTCAGAATCAAAAAGTTGTCATTGGGGAAGTTACGGCAATTGATTCAGAAAAAATAACGCTTAAAGTAGTTTCTGAGTTGAATAATCAAGTTGAGTTACCAATTCAAGTGACATTAATCGTGTCCCCCTTAAAAAATGATCGTTCTGATTGGTTCGTCCAAAAGGCAACTGAGCTCGGCGTCCATAAGATTGTGTTTACTTATATGGAACGTACAGTATCTAATTGGCATAAACAGCAAGAAAAGAAACAAAATCGTTTACAAAAAATTGCTCAAGCTGCTGCTGAACAGTCACATAGGTTATTAATTCCTGAAATTACATTTTTATCTTGGCGGGAAATATTGTCACTACCTAAAACAAAAGGGCTTGTAGCTTGGGAAGAATCAGCACGAGATGGTGAAGTGGCGACACTAGTTCAGGCCGTTAACCAGGTGCCAAATGGCGAAGTTATGACGGTTCTTTTTGGGCCAGAAGGTGGTTTGTCAATGACTGAAATCAACACACTTAAAAAATTTGACTATCAGCCAGCCGGATTAGGTCCGCGTATATTACGTGCTGAAACTGCGCCACTGTATGTATTAAGTGCTATGAGTGTCTTGCGAGAATTAAATTAATAGTTTATAATAATTAAAATAAATACTTTGTCACTAGAATAACTTTTTGTGATTATAGTATTCTCATAAATTGTGCAAAGGGCGGTCGCGCATGCAAAAAAAGTTTAAAAAATACTATGGTAATCAATGGCTCGTAGCAATAGTGTTGGGGGTTTTGGTACCATTTGGTGCTCAATTACTCAATGTTAGTGGTTTAAATAAAGTTATCTGGCTCTATTTAGTTGTCAATAGTTCATACATGTTGTATCTTGGCTATATTACGCGTAAAAATGGTTTATTTCCGCTAGTCTTGCTGACAATGCCAGTGTTTTTTACTTTGATTTCAACTTTTTGGTTACGGTTAGTATCCCACCAATATGGTTTTTATTTTGGTCTACTGTATATTGTTCTTAGTTTATTCACATTTTTAGGAGATACACGTGATGATCCAGATGAAAATATGATTCCAGTTGAAGGCGGTTTTCATGGGTTGACAGAAGCAGGTGATGAAAAATATACAGTCCCTGTTGATGGTGGCTTTCAATCTTAACAGGCTTAATTTATATTACTCGTTTGATTAGTAGTAGTTAAAAAGCGCGACGTTTCGCGCTTTTTCTGGTATAGTTATAGAAGGTATTTTTACATAAATCATGTTTATTAATATTGAATATGTTTTAAATTGGAGGAGAAAATAGTGATTACAGTATCAGATATGAGTTTTAGTTTTGCTGGTCCTAAATTATATCAAGACGTGAACTTAAAGCTCACGCCTGGTAATACATATGGTATTATCGGAGCTAATGGCGCCGGGAAATCAACATTTTTAAAGTTATTACAAGGTGAATTACAAGCTACAGAAGGCGTTATCGCGATTGGTGACGGTGAGAGAATGTCATCTTTGCAGCAGGATCATTTTGCTTTTGATGAATTTACAGTTCTTGATACGGTTATTCAAGGTCATAAGCGCTTATATGAAGTGAAAACAGAAATGGACGCTATTTATGCTAAACCTGATTTTAACGATGAAGATGGTGTACGCGTAGCAGATTTAGGTGCAGAATTTGAAGAACTAGATGGGTGGAATGCCGAAGTTGAAGCAGGTCAACTCTTAAATAAACTAGGTATTTCTGATGATATGCAGTATACCATGATGAGTGAGCTGACAGAAAATGATAAAGTTAAGGTTTTGTTAGCCCAAGCATTATTTGGAAATCCTGATATTTTAATTTTAGATGAACCAACAAACGGACTTGATGTGCAAACAATTAATTGGTTAGAAGACTTTTTAGCTGATTTTCCTAACTTAGTGATTGTTGTATCCCACGATCGTCATTTTCTGAATGCAGTGTCAACGAATATTTTGGATGTGGACTTTGGTAAAATCACACCATTTGTGGGGAATTATGATTTTTGGCGTGAATCATCTGAATTAGCACAACGTTTGGCGTCACAACAAAACGCTAAAAAAGAAGAGCAAATTAAACAATTGCAAGAATTCGTGGCACGCTTTTCTGCTAATGCTTCAAAATCTAAGCAAGCAACTGCGCGTAAAAAGCAATTAGATAAGATCACGTTGGATGATATTAAACCTTCGTCACGTAAATATCCATTTATTAGTTTCCCAATCAATCGAGAAATGGGAAATGATATGATACGTGTTGAAAATATTTCCAAGACAATTGATGGTGAACAAGTATTAAGTAATATTTCGTTTATTGGACGTCCGGGCGACAAAATTGCTATTTTATCACAATCTGATTTAGCGACGACGACATTAATGCAAATTATTGCTGGTACTCTAACGCCAGATACAGGTACTGTAACTTGGGGAGTGACAACGTCACAATCTTATATTGCCAAAGATTTGAATGATAATTTTGATAATCAGGATTTGACTATTTTAGATTGGCTTAGAGATTTTGCCGAAGAAGAACAAAAGGACAACACAAGTCTTCGTGGCATGCTCGGACAAATGTTATTTCGCGGTGATGATTCACTCAAGGAAATAAAAGTACTCTCAGGTGGTGAAAAAGTCCGTATTACATTAGCTAAAATGATGTTGTTGAAGGCTAATGTTTTATTGATGGATGATCCAACCAATCATTTAGATTTAGAATCAATTCAATCATTAAATGACGCGGTGGTTAACTTTAAGGGTGGTATTATCATAACATCACACGATCATGAATTCTTAGCAACGACAGCTAATCATGTCATTGAGGTGTCTGGTAAAGGCGCAGTTGATCGTGTAGATACGACTTATGACGAATTTATTTCAACTGAAAGTATTCAAGAAAAAGTCAAAGAATTATACTAACCATCTGTAACCGGTTTATGAGGGCGTCTAATGGCGCTTTTTCTCATGATATAATATCAACTAGAGGATTTAAAATATGACAATTGGTATTGATAAAATAGCGTTTTATACACCAAAATATGTATTGGATTTAATCGAATTGGCAAAAGTACGTGGCGATGAACCAGAGAAATATACTATTGGCATTGGTCAAGATAAACAATCAGTTGTTCCAAATTATGAAGATATTGTTACTATGGGGGCAAATGCAGCATCCCAAATTATCGACGATACTGATCGCCAATTAATTGATAGTGTTATTTTAGCCACAGAATCAGGTATTGATAATTCCAAATCTGGTGCCATTTATATTCAGAGGCTTTTAAATTTATCAGAATTTACACGGACAATTGAACTCAAGCAAGCCTGCTATGCGGGGACTTATGGCTTAATGCAGGCGCGTGACTATGTGGCGGTACATCCAGGACGACGAGTTTTAGTTATTGCTTCAGATATTGCGCGTTACGGTTTAGTGACACCTGGCGAGGTCACACAAGGTGCTGGGGCTATCGCAATGATTATCTCAGATAATCCAAAAATTGCATCTATAAACACAGATTCAGTTTATATGAGTGCTGAACGTGCTGATTTTTGGCGACCTTTAGATCGGACGCAGGCGCTAGTTGATGGACATTTATCAACAGATATTTACAAAGAAATGTTTCTAACATTATGGCAACGCTATTGCACCAAAACGCAACAAACAATCAGTGATTTTTCTGGTTTTGCTTTTCATTTACCCTATACAAAGATGGGGAAGAAGGCGCTGGATGAGGTGCTAGATCAAGCAACTGCAGAACAACAAGTTAACTTAATGGAAAAGTTAAAAGCGAGTCAACAATTGAGCCGTCAAGTAGGCAATATATATACAGGATCAGTATATCTCAGTCTATTATCACTGCTGAGTTATTCAGATAAGTTGCAATCTGGTGAAAAAATAGCAATTTTTAGTTATGGATCAGGTGCAGAGGCTGAACTGTATTCTATCACTTTACAAGAAAATTTTACCGAATATGTGCCAAGAAAGTCTGTCAAACAATTACTTGAAGGTCGCCAAAAACTATCTGTTAGTGAGTATGAAGCAGTGTTTAATTCACAATTATTTGATTCACATGTTAATGTTAAATCAGAAGCTGTATCTGGTGTGACACAATTTCAATTTTTGGGATGGCAGAATGGTGAGCGTGTTTATGCATAAAATGTCATATTTATGACATGTAGACAGTATATGTATGATAAAATAATGTTACTGTAAAAATATTGCATATTTTCAAATAACTTATAAAGAGGAAGAAATCTTGGCAAAAGCTGTTGTAACCGTAGTAGGAAAAGACCAACCAGGTATCATCGCTGGTGTAGCGCAAACTTTAGCAACTCATAACATTAATATTTTAGATGTTTCCCAGACAATTATGTCGGATATTTTTACTATGAGTATGCTAGTGAATTTGGAAAAATTAGATGAAGAGTTCAATGCTTTGCAGGATGATTTGAATGCAGTTGGTGACAAGCTTGGTGTAACAATTCACACACAACGTGAGGAAATTTTTGATGCGATGAGTCGTGTCTAAAGTCCTTTTTATATTTCCTTATTAGTGTTTTAATAAATAAACATCAGGAGTAAACATGGAAACAAATCAAATAACAGAAACTATTAATATGGTTGCTGAAGAACATTTAGATATTCGTACGGTAACAATGGGTATTTCATTATTAGATACTATTGCCGGCACACCACAAGAGACTGCTAAAAATATTTATACTAAAATTACGACTTATGCAGAAAAATTAGTACCAGTTGCACAGCAAATTGAACGAGAATTTGGTATTCCAATCACAAATAAACGGATTAGTGTAACGCCCATTGCGCTCATTGCTGGAAAGGCATCTCCAGACGACATGCTTTACTATGCTCACGCGCTCGATGATGCAGCTAAGGCGGTTGGTGTTGACTTTATCGGTGGTTATTCTGCTCTTGTTCAAAAAGGATTTGCGAACGGTGATTTAGCGTTAATTAAATCGATTCCTCGTGCCTTAACTGAAACAGATCTTGTGATGTCAAGTATCAATATTGGGTCAACCAAAGCAGGCATTAATCTAGATGCTATCAAACTTATGGGTGAAACAATTAAAGCTATTACGGATAAATCTGATACGGCTAATGCTAAAATGGTTGTTTTTGCTAATGCTGTTGAGGACAATCCTTTTATGGCAGGTGCTTTTCATGGTGTGAGTGAACCAGACGTTGTGATAAATGTTGGTGTTTCAGGCCCTGGAGTAGTTAAACGCGCACTTGAAAAGGTTCAAGGAGAACCCATTCAGATTGTTGCAGAAACAGTTAAGAAAACAGCATTTAAAATTACTAGAGTCGGTCAGGTAGTTGGCACATTAGCTGCTGAGCGATTAGGTGTTGAGTTTGGCATTGTTGATCTCAGTTTGGCACCAACACCAGCACGTGGGGATTCTGTTGCGGAAGTTCTAGAAGAAATTGGCTTAGAGATGGTCGGAACTCATGGTACAACGGCCGCCCTCATGTTGTTGAATGATGCTGTTAAAAAGGGTGGCGTGATGGCCTCACAGCGTGTGGGTGGCTTATCTGGTGCTTTTATTCCAGTTTCAGAAGATGCTGGTATGATTGATGCTGTAAAGGCTGGGGTTCTGTCACTGGCTAAACTAGAGGCAATGACTTCTGTGTGTTCGGTTGGCTTAGATATGATAGCCATTCCAGGAGATACAGCAGCCACAACCATTTCTGCTATGATTGCTGATGAAGCCGCCATTGGTGTGCAAAATAATAAGACAACTGCTGTTCGTATTTTGCCAACTAATGGTACAAAAGTTGGTGATATGGTCGATTATGGCGGGTTGCTAGGAACAGCACCTGTGATGCAAGTTGTCGAAAAATCAAGTGCTAACTTTATCAATCGTGGTGGTCATATTCCAGCACCAATTCATTCATTTAAAAATTAATCAATAAAAAAGCAAATTCATTATGAATTTGCTTTTTTTATTATTGTAACTTTTGCTGTTTCACTGCTGTAATGGGTTGATTGTTATTTGAGTTAGCTTGTATTGTCATAATGATAATATAACCTAACAAAATAATGATAATGGTGGCTGCTAATACACGTGCAGGATGATGAAAAAAAGATTGTGTTATTGACTTTAAGCGACTGGGAACAGTATAGCTATCATCATTTCCTTCAGAAATTGATGCGTTAACAGCATACGCAAAACTTTCAGAATCAACTGATTTAGCGGATGATTCATAGGGTACAAGTGCGATATCACGTGTTTTTACTTGTTGTGTTGGTGCGACTGACTCGTGATATTGATCGCGGTTAGATAAAATGTTTTGTCGAAAGTCAGCAATATGAACCAACACAGCATGTTGTAATGATAAAAAGCTATCGTAAAGTCGTTCGATTGGTGTCTGTACAGGTATCTTCATAAGAGGTCTCCTATGTGCTATTTATTTTGAAATATTGTAATATAGTTACTCCTAATATAATAATATAAAAAAAACTTGTGTTAATGTGGATGTTTGCGGGATTATAAGGAAATTAAAGTGTTCTTAATATTTATATTTCGAGTGGTCGCGCGTATAATAAAGTTATGTTAACAAGAGAACAACAACTATATCATGATTATCTGGTTTCGGAAAGACAGTACTCACCACAAACTGTAAAGGCATACTTAACAGACATTGAAGAGTTTCTAGTTTTTTTAGAGAACAATGGTGGATTTACGACCTTTAATGATGTTCAGTCTTTAGATGTTCGCGTTTACTTAAATGATCTGTATAATCGCGCGTTAGCACGCACAACCATTTCTCGAAAAATTAGCAGTCTGCGGATGTTTTATCAATTTATGGTGACAAATCAATTTGTAGATGATAATCCATTTGAAAATGTTGCGCTGCGCAAGCATCAAAATCATTTACCAGAATTCTTTTATGAAACAGAAATGACGGCACTTTTTGATGTGGCATATCAATCTGATGATGCACTGTGGCAACGAAATGCGGCTTTATTAGAATTCTTATATGCCACAGGTGCCCGTGTGACTGAGATTGCCACCTTAAAGATATCTCAATTAGACTTCGATCAACGACTTGTTTTGATTCATGGTAAAGGTAATAAGGACAGATACGTACCTTTTGGTCACTTTGCTGCACAGTCTATGCGTGAGTATTTAACCACATTACGACCAGAATTAACAGCTAAGAAAGTGCATGATGTCGTTTTTGTGAATCATAGAGGAGAGCCGATAACAGCTGCGGGGATTACATACATTTTAAATGAGTTAATGAAACGGTCAACATTAACTGGAAAAATTCATCCTCACATGTTACGACATACTTTTGCTACGCATTTACTCAACCACGGCGCTGATATGCGTACAGTTCAAGAGCTTCTAGGACATGTTAATTTATCAACCACACAGATGTATACACATGTTACGCGAGAAAGTTTACAGAAAAATTACCGTTCCTTTTTTCCACGTGCAAAAAAATAGCAATAAAGATTTAACAGTAGTAACATTTTAGTTAAAAATTTGGTAGAATATAGATATTATGATTATACTTGAAAATGATGATTTAAAAATTCAGATCAACGAAGAGGGTGCTGAACTGACTAGTGTTTGGCACAAAAAAGCAGAACTAGAATATATTTGGGTTGGCGATCCCAAATATTGGGGGCGTCATGCCTCTAATTTGTTCCCAATTGTCGGCCGTTTACGTGGTGATCAATTTAAGGTTGATGGAGAAACATACTTCATGAACCAACATGGATTTGCTCGGAATACACTTTTTGATGTGATTGAACACAGTGACAATCACGCTCTTTTTCGTATTCACGATACTGACTCGACAAAGCGTATCTATCCATTTAGTTTCCGATTTGATATTCAATATGATTTAACAGATGATAACGAACTTAAAATTGCGTACATCGTTACAAATACAGATACAGAAGAGTCACTATTCTTTAGTGTAGGTGGACATCCGGCATTTAACTTGCCACTAGATGGTGGGAAATTCTCGGATTACTATGTATCAATTGAACCGGAAAAATTGTATGAGCGAGTACGATTAACAGGACCGTATTCTAATCCGAATACACCAACTGACTTTAATGCCAGTATTCCGCTACGTCTTAAGCAAGAAGATTATCATGATGATGCGATTATTTTAAGATTACAACGACAAAAAACATCATTCTTGTTAGCTCGGTTAGCAAATCAACATGGTTTACGGTTGACGGTCGATAATGCACAATTCTTAGGCATTTGGACACCAGCTGGAAAAGAAGCGCCTTTTATTGCACTTGAGCCTTGGTGGGGAATTGCTGATACTGTTGATTCAACTGGTAATTTTAAAGAGAAGTTTGGTGTCAATGTTTTGGCTGCAGGCGATACTTTTAATGGTACTTATAGCATGCAATTCTTCTAAACTGATATATGTGAGAATAATATTAGATTTTAATTATCTAAATAAAGGTATTTTAAGATAAAGTATTGACATAATGCTAATTTAGTTTTAATATAATTAATAACAATTTAATCGTCCAAATAAACCGATGAGATGGAGATCAAACCAATTGTGCGCGTACAGGGAACCTAGGATACTGAGAGCTAGGTCGAACGCAGGTTGGCAAATGGACCATCGAGGGTCCGTTGAAAGCATTTATTGCGAGTAGGCGAGAACGTGAGGCATACGTGAGTTGTCAGATTTGTGTTAGCAAGTTGTGGAGGGCGATATACCAAGTCTTTTTGTTTACTTAGTATATCGAAATCAGGTGGCACCGCGGGAAACCGTCCTGAAAATATTGTGATGAGCAAATATTTTCAGGACGGTTTTTTATTTGCTTTGATTACGTGTTCTTAAAAGGAGAATCTGATGGCGAACAACTTATCGATACACAACAAACGCGGTTATTACGGGCAATATGGTGGTCAATTCATTCCTGAATTGTTAATGCCTGCAGTGGAAGCTGTTGCTGATGCATTTAATCATTATAAAAATGATCCGCAATTTAAAGCAGAATTACAAGATCTTTTTGATAATTACGCCAACCGCCCATCATTACTTTATCATGCTAAGCGTATGTCCGATGATCTTGGTGGTGCACAAATCTATTTTAAACGTGAAGATTTGAATCACACGGGCGCTCATAAAATTAACAATGTTTTGGGTCAAGCTTTGATTGCTAAAAAAATGGGAAAAACGCGTTTAATAGCTGAAACTGGTGCTGGGCAACATGGTGTTGCGACAGCTACTGCTGCTGCATTGTTTGGCATGGATGCTGAAATATTTATGGGTAAAGAAGATACGGATAGACAAGCTTTAAATGTTTATCGTATGAAGTTACTTGGTGCTAAAGTACATGCCGTAGAAACTGGAACACAGGTATTAAAAGATGCTGTTAACGCAACATTTCAAGACTGGACGAAGCGAATTGATGATACATTTTATGTACTTGGGTCAGCAGTTGGACCATATCCTTTTCCTGAAATGGTTAAGTATTTCCAATCAGTGATTAGTGAAGAAGCGCGTCAACAATTTTTAGATCAGACTGGCAAATTGCCGGATGCTGTGATTGCTGCAGTCGGTGGTGGTTCTAATGCCATTGGTGCTTTCGCAAAATTTATTGATGATCCAGATGTCACACTAATTGGTGTTGAAGCAGCTGGGAAAGGAATTCATACTAGGGAAACAGCGGCTACAATCGCTAATGGTTCTGACGGTATTTTTCACGGTATGAAATCAAAATTTTTACAATCAAATGATGGGCAAATTGATGCTGTGTATAGCATCTCAGCTGGTTTAGATTACCCTGGTATCGGTCCAGAACATGCCTATTTGGCAGACAGTCAACGTGCACAATATGTGCCAATTACAGATGATGAAGCAGTAACTGCATTTGAATATATTGCACGCACCGAAGGGATCATAGCAGCAATTGAAAGTACACATGCTGTTGCTTATGCTATGAAACTTGCCCCAACAATGAGACCAGATCAACAAATTATGGTTAATCTCAGCGGTCGCGGTGACAAAGATGTAGCTGCTATTGCTCGATATAAAGGAGTTAATATTGATGAGTAATATAAGTGAAGCACTCAAATTATTATCATTGCGTCGAGATTTATCCGCAGAAATGGCGGAAAGCGTAATGAATGACGTGATGGATGGTCATGTTTCTAATTATGAAATTGCTGCGTATTTGATGGGATTGTCGGTAAAAAATGAGTCAATTCCTGAAATTGTTGGTTCAGCTAAAGCGATGATAAGTCACGCGGTTAAAATTGCGCCAGAGTTTGATGCAATGGACATTGTAGGCACTGGCGGTGATTTTGCTCATACATTTAAC
Source organism: Leuconostoc carnosum (assembly GCF_014207505.1). Taxonomy (GTDB): domain Bacteria; phylum Bacillota; class Bacilli; order Lactobacillales; family Lactobacillaceae; genus Leuconostoc; species Leuconostoc carnosum. Next base: position 123,766 of record NZ_JACHGL010000005.1, on the reverse strand, counting down.
ATTTCAACCACATCAAGTTTTATTGTGGCAGCTGCAGGTGTTCCGGTAGCTAAGCATGGTAATCGTGCAGCCAGTTCAAAATCTGGTACGGCAGATGTATTGGAGAACTTGGATATTAAAATCAGTTTAACGCCAAAACAAGCAACAGCTGTTTTAAATCAAGTGGGGCAAACTTTTCTGTTTGCGCAATCTTTTCACCCATCGATGAAAATTGTTGGTCCGATTCGAAAGGCTCTGGGTGTGCGTACGGTGTTTAATATTCTTGGTCCTCTGACGAACCCTACAAGACCACGTAAAATGTTACTAGGTGTTTATTCAAAACATTTACTAGTACCACTGGCTCATGTTTTATCTGAATTAGGTGTGAGTGAAGCTATTCTGATTCACGGTCAAGATGGTTTAGATGAAGTCACTATGACAACCAAAACTGATATGGTTAGACTCCATAATGGTAATATCACAGAGACGATATTTGATCCGTATGATTATGGATTTCAGTATGTGACTGCTAGTGAATTGCAAGGCGGTAGTCCAGCTGAGAACGCAATTATTACGCAGCGTATTCTACGCAGGGAAATACAAGGAGCTAAGAAAGATATTGTTATTGTAAATGCTGGAGTGGCCTTATATAATGCTGGCATACGAGAAACATTATCAGAGAACATTGCGTTAGCACGTGAGGTATTGGAAAGTGGTTTAGCCTACCAACAACTCATTAAAATGCAAAAAGTGACGCAGGCGGTATTTATATGATTTTGGACGAATTAGTAGCAACAACAAGACGCAACATGCGAAAACGACAGCAATTGATACCATTAGAAGCCTTAAAATTACAAGTTGATAAACTCAACATTATTCGCGTATTTCCTTTTGAGCAAGCGCTTAGAGCACCACATATGTCTGTTATTGCTGAAATTAAACAAGCATCCCCATCAAAAGGGCAAATCATTCCAGCATCGGACTTTGATTACATATCGATTGCTAAAGATTATGAAGCAGCTCAAGTGGACCTGATTAGTGTATTAACAGAAGAAGCATATTTCAAAGGATCTCTTGCTATCTTAACATCTGTCTCTCAGTCTGTCGCAACACCTGTTCTCCGCAAAGATTTCACTATTGACGAATATATGATTTATGAAGCAAAGATGGCAGGTGCATCAGTTATATTATTGATTGCAGTTATTCTAGATGATGATCAATTAAGAGCGTATTTAGATCTGGCTGATAAATTAGGATTATCGGTTATTGTAGAAACCCACAATGAAAACGAAATTGCACGAGCAATTGCTGCACATGCCAAAATCATTGGTGTTAATAATCGTAATTTGAAAGATTTCACAGTTGATTTTAACCATACACAACGTTTGCGAGCATTGATACCAAAAGATGTTTTATTTATAGCTGAATCAGGTATTAAAACACGTCATGATGTCGAGCAATTAGAATTAGTACATGTGAATGGTATTTTAGTCGGCGAAACCCTTATGAGAGCCAACGACAAAATTGCAAAAATTAGGTCATTATTTCAAGGATAAAGGAGAGAATGAGTATGACGAAAATCAAACTTTGTGGTAACTTTCGAGCAGAAGATACTGATTTATTAAATCTTGTTCAACCAGATATGGCTGGCATGATTTTTGTTCCAAACCAGCGACGAACTGTCAATATTCAGGCAGCTCTAGCGATACGTGCAAGATTGGATAGCAATATCCCATTGTTTGGGGTATTTAAGAATCAGAATATTGATGATATATTAAGCATTTTTGAGACAGATATGATTCAAGGTGTCCAGCTCCACGGCGATGAGTCAGAATTGGATGTTGAGTTGCTTCAGAAAAAAGATATTCCTGTTATCAAAGTTAGAACACCAGAGCAAGCGTTATTACCAACATCTGCTAATTATTTATTGTTAGATGAGAGTGCCGGATCAGGAAAAGTATTTGATTGGCGAATGGTACCACCAAAGTCTCTTCGTCAACAACCATTAATCCTAGCTGGTGGCTTAACACCAGCTAATTTACAGGCAATCATTGATCAAACTCATCCTGATGTCGTTGATATATCAAGTGGTGATGAAACCAATGGCATTAAAAATTTAGATAAGATGCGTACGCTGGTACAAATTGCACATAAGAATGTGTGAATATGGCGTTGTGAGCTAGAGAGGCTTTGTTAGAAATGTATTTAGACATTGTTGGAGAAAAAAATGACAGTAAAAAGAATAGAAGATGTTTTAAAATCAGGGAAGGGATTCATAGGATTTACTGTAGCTGGTGATCCTGATTTTAATAAAAGTGTGGATTATATTGTGACTCTAGCAGAAGCTGGGGCTGATGTTGTAGAAATAGGAATTGCTTTTTCTGATCCATCAGCTGATGGACCAACTATTATGCAGGCTGATCTGCGGGCTGCTCAATCTGGCTCAACTACTGAAAAAATATTTTCATTAGTTGAAGCGGTTCGTCAACGGACACAAGTCCCACTTGCTTTTCTGACCTACACTAATCCTGTGTATAAATATGGCTACGAGGCTTTCTTAACGAAAATGCAGGCATTGGATGTTCAAGGTATTATTATGCCAGACATGCCGCTTGAAGAACAGTCAGAATTTGTGACGCTAGCGGAAAAATATGACCGTTCATTTATTCAATTAGTGACACTCAAATCTGGTGAACGTATCTCCGATATTGTGAAACGGGCGTCAGGATTTATTTATGTAGTGAGTTCTCTTGGTATTACAGGGGCGCGTCATAAAATTACGACAGCAGCTAGTGAGGTAATTAGACAAATTAGGCGTTACACTGATATCCCAACAGCGGTGGGCTTTGGCATTAGTCAGCCAGAGCAAGTTGCACAATTTCATGACAGCGAAGCGGTAATTGTTGGTTCAGCAATCGTTAAAATCATTGAACAACATCCTTATGATGCTGAGCAGCCATTATTTGATTTTGTGAAAAGAATGAAAAATACTTGATATCCACCAATGAACTGAAGGTGACAATATTTGTCAATTTAGGCGAGTAACTATAAGAGTGGAGGAAAAATGTATGTTGAAATCAACATACATTTTGAATAAAAGCATGCAATATACTAAAATAATTAATTCAGATACGATTAGTGTGATCAGCGCCTACTTACGTCTGAGAGGGAAGCATACCTTTCTACTAGAGTCAGTGCCTGACATGAATGAGAAAGCGCGTTATTCAATTATTGCCTTGAATCCTGAACATGAGTTTCAAGCAACCGGGACAAAAATCGTTATTGATGGCCAAGTGCAAGCTAACCAAGATCCTTTGCAGGCACTGAACGATTTAGTAGTTAATGAAGCATCAATTGGTGATGACTTGCCATTTCATGGGGGGGCAATTGGGTATGTTGGTTTTGATACCATAGCCACCTATGAAATGTTAGGTAAAATACCAAAAGATACTTTAGATATGCCAGATATTCATATGTTTTTGTACGAAACATTTATTGTATTTGACCATCAAAAAGAAATAATAACCATGGTGGCAAACAATGTCTATTCTCAATGTGATGAAGTACAGTTACATCGCAGATTAGCAGAAATAGAAGGACGATTGCACCAGCAAGTCGATGCTGAATTAGCACATGTAAAATTGCAGCATATTGAACCTAAATCTAATTTAACGCAAGCACAGTTTACAGCGATTGTTGATCGTACGAAGCAATTGATTACAGACGGTGATATGTTTCAAATGGTGCCATCACAACGTTTTAATTTTGATTTTAACGATGATCCCTTTGATTTTTATCGTCAACTACGTCGTACCAATCCGTCACCTTACATGTATTACATGGATTTTGGCGAGGCACAGGTAGTTGGCTCATCCCCAGAGAGTCTAGTAACTGTCCGCGGTGACATCGTGACAACAAACCCAATTGCTGGGACTCGAAAACGTGGCACCAATTCAGCATTAGATTTAAAAAATGAAAATGATCTTGCACATGACGAAAAGGAATTAGCCGAACACAAAATGTTAGTGGACCTTGGACGTAATGATATCGGAAAAGTATCTGAATATGGTAGCGTTAAAGTCACTAAATTGCTAGCGGTTGAAAGATATCGCTATGTTATGCACTTAGTATCAGAAGTACAAGGAAAATTACGACCAAATACACCGGCTATTGCAGCATTAAAAGCGACACTACCTGCAGGAACAGTGAGTGGTGCACCGAAAGTGCGTGCTTTACAGCGTATTTATGAGATGGAACCAGTTAAACGTGGTGTCTATGCAGGAGCGATTGGGTACTTATCGCGAGATAATCAAATGGATTTTGCGATTGCTATCCGTACGATGATCGTCAAAAATAAGCAGGGCTATGTTCAAGCAGGTGCAGGAATAGTTTATGATTCGATACCAGAAAATGAATATCAAGAAACATTTAATAAAGCGGCTGCTTTATTAAACATGGGGGATGTATGATGATTTTATTAGTTGATAACTACGATTCATTCACTTACAATTTAGCGCAAATCATCGGGCAAATCACCGATTTAGTTGTTTTAAGACATGATGATAAGCGATTATATGAAGTTGCTGATCAAGCTGCTGGTATTATTTTTTCGCCAGGTCCCGGAACACCTGATAAAGCAGGTGAAATGGAAAATATGGTGAGACATTATGCAAAAAGTAAACCGATGTTAGGTATCTGTTTGGGACATCAAGCAATAGGCGAGGTCTTTGGCGGGAAAATAATTCATGCATCAGAAGTTAAACATGGTAAAGTATCACAGATGTTAACGGCTAAAGCTTCTCAATTATGGACAGCAGCAAGCATTGATGTCATGCGTTATCATTCATTAATTATTGACAAAAACAATGTTCCTAAACATTTTAAAATCACCGGTATTGCAGCAGATGACCATCAAATCATGGCGATGCAACATGACACGTTACCAATTTTTGGATTACAGTTTCACCCAGAATCCATTGGTACGCCTGAGGGGGCGGCTATAATTAAACAGTTTGTAGCTATAACTCGCTAATTGTTTAAAGATTAAAAAGATATTGGATAACTTAAAATTCAATATCTTTTTTATATTAAATCAAAATGAGGTAAGTTTATTTGATAGAATATAAATTGTAGTGTTGATAAGCGCATTGCATGCGAGCGTTCCCGGAAGACCGGCTCATAAAAAACAAACGGAGGGCATGAGATCATGCTGATGATTTTAAAAAAATTGAACCAATCTTGGGTGTTCGATTTAGTTGGGGTTTTGTTGGTGATGATAGCCGCCTATACATCAGGTTATTTGTTTGATAGTTTAGGTAGCACAATACGATTTTCAGGTGTGTCTTGGGCAAAATATATACCATTTGGCATAATTTCAGTCGTATCATCTAGTTTATCGATTTTATCAACGCGATTAACTGCACGTCTGAATAAATTTGGTAATATTATCGGGACTATCAATACTGTCATATCAGGTGCTATTGATTTTATACTTGGTAACAGTGGTGCTGTGTTGACTTACCCTGTTTCTTTTCTGATTAACGCAGCTTCTGTTAAAGGATGGCAACATTACGGTGAAGGGCGTGTTAATCGTGCGTTAGATTTTAAAAAATGGCTACCAGTGATGATTGGTGGCGCGGTTATACTGAGTCTAGGACTCAATTACCTTGCATTTAGGAATACGAGTCCGTTATTTTGGTTAGCGAGTGCAGTGTTTACGCTATCACTCATACCAAATATGCTTAATATTTTTAAAATTGAAGATCAATGGTTCTTTTGGATATTTTATAATATTGTTCAACTAGCAAAAGCAATAACTCAGGGTAATTTTGCAAATATTGGTAAATATATTTATTATATTGTCAATAGTGGGGTCGCATATCCAATTTGGCGACTGGCGCGAGAACAGGCCAAGTAATAATTTGATACATTTGTCCAGAGCTTTATAAAAAAGAGTTGCTTTGTATTATTTTTTCAGGTATACTAATGAGGACCAACTGGGTAGAATCTATCTACCTACCCGCCACCTATTCTTCGGAGTAGGTGGCGTTTTTAGTTTAGGTGGTATAATAGGTTTAAATACATTGGAGAAATATTGATTACACATGACAAATTTAGTTTTAAATGAGCCAACACAAATTGAAATTGCTAAGCAGGTATCTCAAGCGCTTAATATTGGTTTGAAACAAGTAGATGCAACGCTAACCTTGATCAATGATGGGTCTACAGTACCCTTTATTTCACGTTACCGTAAAGAGATGACTGGCGAACTTGACGAAGTACAGATTCGTGATATTCAACTGACGGCTAAAAAATCTCAAGAACTAGCTGATCGTAAAAATACGGTCATAAAGGCAATTCATGATCAGGATAAATTAACACCAGAAATACAACAGCACATCATGTCAGCAGCTAGTTTGCCAGTTGTAGAAGATCTTTACTTACCGTACAAGCAAAAGCGTCGTACGAAAGCCATGATTGCTCGCGAACAAGGGCTACAACCATTAGCTGATTTTGTTATGGCAAATCTCAATGCTAAAATACCAATAGCTGACTATGTGAATGAAGCACTACCCACAAAAGAGGATGTTTTGGCTGGATTGCACGAAATTCTTGCAGAGCAAATTGGTGAAAATGCTGCATATCGTCAATGGTTACGTACACGAATGGCGTTAGATGGCGTACTTGTGTCCAGCCTGAAACGTGGTGGTAAAGACAAGGATGAGCAAGAAGTTTACGCTGGATACTACGATTATAGCGAATCAATCAAGTCGTTGTTAAATAATAAATTCCGTATTTTAGCTGTTAATCGTGGTGAAAAAGATGGTGTATTATCAGTTAAAATTGACTTTGCTTCCGCACGAATGATTCATTTTATTCAAACAAAAGCGTCTAAAGGACAATTAACTACCGGTGACGGATACCAAGTGTTGCGTAGCGCTATCGAAGACGCATACAAGCGTTTTATACAACCAGCTGTTGAACGTGAACTCAGACAAGATTTAACGACACAAGCACAAGAACAAGCTATTCGAGTGTTTGGTGATAATTTATACCATTTGTTGATGCAAGCACCACTCAAAGGTAAAATTGTGATGGGATTTGATCCGGGATTTCGTACGGGATCAAAGTTAGCAATTATTGATGCACAGGGTAAATTTTTAAAGAAACAAGTGATTTACCCACATAAGCCTGCTAATGCGCAACAACGTGCAGAAGCAGCTGATATTTTTAAAGCATTGGTTGCAGAGTATCATGTACAACTGGTTGCTATAGGTAATGGTACAGCTTCACGTGAATCAGAAGAATTTGTGGCAAAAAACCTATCACAAGGTGTGTCATATAGTATTGTGAATGAAGCCGGGGCATCGGTATATTCTGCATCAGATGAAGCACGCGAAGAATTTCCAAATTTACATGTTGAGGAGCGCTCTGCAATTTCAATTGGGCGACGTATTCAAGATCCTTTGGCGGAGTTGATTAAAATTGATCCTAAGTCAGTTGGTGTAGGTCAATACCAACATGATTTGAATGCTAAAGCATTAGATCAACAGGTTGATCATGTTGTTGAAACAGCAGTTAACCAAGTAGGTGTTAATTTAAATACAGCCAGTCCGGCTTTGTTAACGCACATTGCTGGGTTGAATAAAACCTTAGCACAAAATATTGTTGACTATCGAAACACAGTAGGTGAATTTAGTTCACGTGCACAACTGAAAAAAGTACCCCGCTTAGGGCCTAAAGCTTATGAACAAGCTGCCGGTTTTCTACGTATTTTGGATGGTAAAAATATTTTAGATAATACGGACATTCATCCTGAAAGTTATTCAGCTGCTAAAAAGTTGTTAGCATTAGCTGATATTGTAGCCAGCAAACTTGCAACAGAAACTGCTAACCAAGCATTGCGTACCTTAGATAATCAAGTAATCGCTGATAAGATAGGTACTGGTAGACAAACATTACATGATATGATTACTAGTTTACAAAAACCTGGCCGTGATGGACGCTCAGATATGGTAGGCGCTTTGTTGAAATCAGATGTATTGCATATTGAAGATTTAAAAGCAGGTATGAAATTACAGGGAACAGTTCGAAACGTTGTTGACTTTGGTGCATTTGTTGATTTGGGTGTCAAACATGATGGGCTAGTGCATATTTCACGTTTAGCAAGACGCCGAATTAAGTCACCTTCTGAAATAGTTGCAGTAGGTGATATCGTGAATGTCTGGGTAGTTGACATTGATGAAAAGAGACAACGTATTGGCTTGACAATGCTTGAGCCACAGGAGGAAAAATAATGAGAATCGAATCAGCAGCTCAGGCTGATCAATCGGCCATCCTACAGTTAGAACAAACAATTTTTGATGATATGGCGTTACCGATTTATGATGAATTATCTGTTGATGATGTACAGCAAGCTATGGCTTTAGCAGTAGCTAAATCTGAAAAAAGTCGTTACCATTTTAGTCGTGCTGTAGTTGCAAAATCAGATGATAACGAAGTTTTAGGTGTATTGTTTGGCTTCCCAGACAGTGAAGAAGAACAGGTAGATCATGCTTTTCAATCAATTTTAGCCGATAAGTTTAGCTACCATCGCTGGATGTTTGAAGATGCTGAAGCTTTTTCTAATGAATGGTATATTGATTCTATCGTTGTGACTAGCGCAGCCCGTGGACAGGGTATTGGCACACAGTTGTTAAAATATATTGAAGCCAAGGCTAAGCGGGATGGGCAAAAAGTTTTAGGACTCAATGTTGATAATGTTAATCCGAGAGCACGTAAACTATATGAATCTTTAGGTTTTAGTGCTGTTGGCGCCTTAACACTTGAAAATCATCATTATACACACCTGCAAAAAAGTATATAAAAAATAACGGACAAACAATATTGTTTGTCCGTTATTTTTTATCGAAAGAAAACATTTTTTTAGGTCTTAAGTAAGAGAAACCTTCACCTAGTTGTTCTTGTGCGGTGAAAATTGACACAAAAGCTTTGGCATCAATTTCTTCAATAATGTGTTGCACTGTATTAACTTCCGAAGGGTCAACAACAGCATAAACAATGCGTTGTTCACGGTGTGAATAGCCACCCTCAGATTTGATTAAACTTGTACCACGTTCCAGCTGATCCATAATAGCATGAGAAATTTCTTCAGGATAATCAGTAAATATCATAAATGAACGGGCTGTATAACTACCTTGCTGCACAACACCAACGACTTGGGCGAAAACAAATGAAGCGATTAATGTATACATCATATTCACTAAATCAACATAGACCAGGGACAATAACAAAACCATGGCATCTAAGATAAACATCGAGCGGCCGATTTGGATCCCAAATTTTTGCTCTAATATACGCGCTACGACATCTGTACCACCTGATGTACCACCAAAACGAAAGACTAAACCAAGTCCAAAACCAGCAAGTAAACCAGCAAGTAAACCAGAAATTAACATGTCGTGGTGTAAAGCCGGTGGTGTTGGGAAAGCTTGCCACACATATAACCAGAAGGAGAGTGTAGCGATACCCCACAAGGTATAAATAAGCGATCTTCGTCCAAGAATACGATAGCCGATAATAATTAATGGAATATTTAAAATTAAGTTTGTGTAAGCAGGGTTCCAATTAAATAGTGCACGTAAGATTAAAGTAATACCAGAAATACCACCTTCAGCAAGTTCATTTGGAATATTGATGTTGATTAATCCCCAAGCATAAATACCTGTACCAAGGGCAATCATAATAATATCTTTTATGGTAATGCGCTCCAAATTAGTTTTCATCATAGGCATTTTCTCCAAGAGTTCATTCTTTCTATCTTACCATAAAATCAATTGGCGGAAGTCGGTATATATTTGATATAATGATATGTATTGAGAGGTATATTATGACATCCCCTAATGAAAATCAACGTCCCAGATTTTATCAGAAGAAGCACCCGATACGCAACTTCTTCATAGCACTCACTGTAATCATTATTATCGCACTAGGTGTGTTTATTTATGTTGGTTACTCATCATCAGCGAAACCAAGTGAACCAATATCAGAAAAGAAAGTAACCAATCGAACGGTTGATGAAACTGTTGAATCCAATGGTGCAAGCTCAAATAGTGAGTCATCTAGTGATGCGTCAACGTCGTCATCTAAATCTTCCTCATCATCTTCAAGTAGTGATGACTCGAAGAAAAAAGATAGCATTCAAGAATCAGCGCAATTAAAAGGTAAAAAAATTTCAGAAGCAATTGCTTGGGCCAAAGCACATGGACGCTACTATTCATGGTCAATTACCTCTGGTGGTAATGATGCTGTGGTAACTTCTGTTACTGATGATGGTAGTCATATTAACTTCATCGCATCTGCTCAGTAATTAGTAAAGGAGTGATAACCCAAATATGCCACATAAAATTTTAACGATTGCTGGTTCAGATTCATTAGCCGGCGGCGGGATTCAAGCTGATTTGGCAACTTTCACTGAATATGGTTACTTCGGGTTAAGTGTTATCACATCTATTGTGACAGTCACAGCGGATGATTTTAAAATTTTCCCTATATCTAATGATGTTATTGAATCACAATTAAAGTCTATATTGGCATTAGATGATATTGTTGCGATTAAGGTTGGTTTATTACCGAATGTCCATGTGATTGAGCTAGTAGCCAAATATTTAAAAGCAGTTGATATACCAGTTATTGTGGATCCTGTGATGGTGTTTAAGGAAACAACTAATGTTGATACTCAGCAAATCGCTGACGCATTGAAGAAATATCTGATACCATTAGCAACTGTGGTTACCCCGAATATTAATGAGGCACAAATTTTAACGCATCAAGTCATCCAAAATATCGATGATATGAAGCTTGCTGCTCAAAAAATTGTCGATTTGGGTGCTAATCATGTTGTTGTTAAAGGTGGTATAGCTATCACTGGGAACCAAGCCATCGATGTGCTATATGATGGTCAAAAGTTTGACATTTTCCAACAAGACAAAATTGTATCTGATCATTTATATAACAACGGGGCAGGATGCACCTTCGCAGCGAGCATTGCAGCGAATTTAGGACAAGCACAAGTAATTGAAGAAGCCGTCGCTGATGCAAAAGATTTTGTTTGGCATGGGATTAAACATGGTATTATTTTAAATAAAGCATTTCATGTCGGTAATGTTTGGCAAGGCGCGCGAAGGAGTGTATGATGGAACAAAAATTTCATACAAAGCAAGTAACAGTATTAGCGCTAATTGTGGCTTTTAATGTTGCTTTGTCTTACATTGTAAAAATACCTGTCCCAGCTACAAATGGTTTCGTAAACTTGGTTGAAGCTGGTATATTTATCGCTGCCATACTTGGAGGCGCTCGCAGTGGGCTTATTGTCGGAGGGTTAAGTGGTCTATTACTTGATTTACTTGCCGGTTATCCGCAATGGATGATTTTCTCGCTCATTATACATGGCTTGGAAGGTCTTATTGTTGGATATTTTGGTTACAAAAAACATATTGTGAGTCAAACTGTTGGTTTAATTTTAGGGTCAGTTATTATGATAGTTGGCTATGTTTTAGCGGGTGCTCTATTATACAATTGGCCAGCAGGATTTGCTTCTATTATTGGTAACCTTGCACAAGTAGTAATGGGGTTGATTGTGGCAATGGTTTTGGTGCCAGTATTTAAACGGATACCCCAAGTAGATTTAAAAATTTAACATGAAAAAGCGACAGGTATCTGCCTGTTGCTTTTTCATGTTATGAGGTTGAATTTTATGCAATATAATTATACACGTCTTGTAAATGATAAAGACGAGCAGAAACTTTATGAAGCACTGGACAGTTTTGAGACAAGTGCTTATTTTAGGACACGTGATGCGAGCGAGGCACGATTTGGTTTTGGCGCAACAGTAACAACTGATACTGCGGAGTTGCTGCAAGCTGATATTGCATTCGGTGGTCGTTCTTTTGATGAACAGAAAATCAAAAACTCTACCTTGATGAATGGTTTTTGGTTTGTACCACGTATTGCTGTTACAATGACGCAGACTACGATTACATTTTCATCAGATGAAAGTCTTGATTTTGATACATGGTTGGCACAGATTCCTAACATGAAAGCAGAGATGGTGCGCGTAATCAGCGTTGATGATGAAACTGATTGGGCTGACCGAACAGAAAAACTGATTTCGACTTTGAAGTCTAAGCAAACGTTGAAAAAAGTAGTTTTTGGTCGTCAACAAATATTAAAACTATCCAATAAACTGTATTTATCACGATTGATTCGAGGGTTATCGTCACAGAGTAACACCTACCATTTTATATTAAAGCATCAAGATGAATTTTATATTTCAGCGACACCAGAACGTTTAATAAAAGTAGCAGATGGTCATTTGACAACAGGGGCGGTTGCTGGCACGATTCAGCGTGGCGATAATGAGCAAGACGATATGTCATTAGGTAAATTATTATTAGCCAGCCATAAAAATCGGCAGGAGCATCAGTACGTGGTAGAGAATATCCAACAGAAATTGCAAGCTATGACTGAAAAATTAACTGTTCCGGCCGACCCTATTTTATTAAAAACTCAGCAGGTTCAGCATTTGTATACGCCTATTATTGGGGAAATTGATTCGCAATATACCTTAGTTCATTTGATGAACCAGTTACATCCAACGCCAGCACTTGGGGGTGTACCACAAAAAGAAGCACTAGCATATATTCAGGATTATGAACGCACACCACGAGGACTTTTTGCTTCTCCTATGGGTTATTTAGATGCTGAACAAGGTGGTGAGCTGGTCGTTGGTATTCGTGCAATGCACGTGAATCAAAGGTCACATCAAGCAACATTATTTGCTGGTGCAGGTATAGTTTCTGACTCAACTGCTGCTCAGGAATTCAAGGAAACGGCACTCAAACTAAAAGCCATGCGTCAACTATTAAAGGATTATTCAATATGACGGTAAATGCACTGACAAAAAATACAAAACATTTATTAAAATCATTATATATGAGTGGTGTTCATCACTTTGTCGTATCACCAGGATCACGTAGTACTCCGGTGGCATTGCTCTTAGGTGAACTAGCACGTAATAACAAAGATGTTGAGCTATACGTGGATGTTGACGAGCGATCGGCAGGTTTTTTTGCCCTAGGTATTGCTAAAACACTGCGAGAGCCAGTCGTATTATTAGGAACATCTGGTACAGCAATTACTGAATATGCACCAGCTGTGGCAGAAGCCAGTATATCGCATGTACCTTTGATTATTTTGTCCACGGATCGACCGGCTGAATTGCAAAGCAATGGTGCACCGCAAACACTACCTCAGCAAAATATTTTTGGCTCACTAACAAAAAAATCAGTGACGTTTAGTTTACAAGATGAGCATCCAGATATGACAGAATATATCGATTTTATGATACAAAAGATGGTACACGAGATTATGATAGTACCAAGGGGGACAATGCAAGTTAATTTACCATTACGAAAACCATTGATGCCGCAATTAGATAACCAGGTACCGATTAATGTAACACCATTAGTATTTGATAATTATAGTAGTGATTTTCCAGTGATGCGTTTAGATCAATCACGTGTATTGATCTTGGCTGGTCCAAATGAGGGCGAAGATTATCAAGATATATTGTCTCAGTTTGCTCGTATCAATCATATACCAGTTATTGCTGATGTATTGAGTCGGGCACGCTCTAAAACAACGATTTATGGTATAGATGCACTACTTAATGCAGAATTGGTGACAGAAGCCTATCAGCCAGATTTGGTCATTCGTTTTGGTGCAACCCCAGTTTCGGCACGTGTACTTCAGTGGTTGAAAATAGAAAATATTCCGGTCTGGCATGTTGATAGCCATGCGGGTACCGACCACTCACGCCATGTGTCGCGTGCAATCGCGGTAACGCCGGCTATTTTTCTGAAACAAGTAGTGGTGACCAACGACTTTGAATTTTATCAGTTATGGCAAAACTTAAATCGTGTACCACGTCGAATAACTGGTGAAATATCAGTCCCATATGAATTAGATCAAGTTGTGGCATCCGATCAGCAGATTTTTGTTGCTAATAGTATGGCTATTCGAGATATGGATGATGTATTCACTGGACTCAAGACACAAAAAATTTATGCTAATCGTGGCGCTAATGGCATTGATGGTGTTATTTCAACGGCACTGGGGATGAGTGCAACAACAACTCAGCGTAGTGTTTTATTAGTCGGTGATTTGACGCTTTTTCACGATATGAACGGACTGATGATGGCCAAACAGTATAGTTTACCATTGGATATTATTGTCATTAATAATAATGGTGGCGGTATCTTTTCTTTTTTGCCACAGTCTCATGCTGATGAGTATTTCGAAACGTTATTTGGCACGCCGCTCACATTAGATATATCAAAAATTGCGGATTTATATGACATCCCTTATGTTCAATTAGAAGATCGAAACGATTTATTGACGGTATTATCAACTGAAGTAGTTGGCGCACGATTGATTGAATTTAAAGCAGATCGTGTTAAAAATGTAGTGGACCATCAACAATTTATGGGTGTAACACATGAATGAACAAGTTTTAAATATTAATGGTTACAACTACCACATTTTTTGTCATGTTAATAGTCAAGCGTCAGAGCACTGGGTGTTGCTTCATGGTTTTATGGGATCGCATCACGATTTTAATGCAATTGTTGAACACTTGTCAGGAACAGTTTTAACGCTTGATTTGTTAGGGTTTGGTTCGAGCGCACCATATGTTGAGGAACCGAAGCGCTTTGATATGTTTGCGCAAATAACAGATTTACAGTTGATTCTTAAAAAATTAAATTGGACACATATTAATTTGTTAGGATACTCAATGGGCGGTCGTTTAGCGCTGGGTTTTGCTGTCAAATATCCTAAGTTAGTTAAAAATTTATATTTAGAAAGTTCAACAGCGGGCTTGCAATACGCTGTTGAACGTCAACAACGTATTTTGAATGATGAAAAAAAGGCACAACAAATTGAATACGATTTTCCAGCATTTGTTAAACAATGGGAACAACTACCGTTGTTTAACACACAAAAACATCTGCCTGTGACACAACAAGTAGCAATAAGACAACAGCGCTTATCGCAACATCCAAAAAATGTTGCCAATTCATTAAGATATATGGGAACTGGTAGTCAACCTAATTTTTGGCCGAATTTAGTTATGTTAAAATGCCCTACATTATTACTTGTTGGCTCATTAGATACTAAATTTCGTCGTATTGCAAGTGACATGAATCAATTACTACCACATGCTAAAGTTGTTACAGTGGCTCAGGCAGGTCATAATGTTCATTTTGAAGCACCTAAACAAGTCATTGAGGTATTAAATCATGTATCATGTTGAGCAATTTAGCATGCAACCAGTTACTCTCAAATTAAAACATCCTTTTAAAACTGCCCATAGTACGACATTCGAACGTCCATTGACGCTTATTAAGTTAGAAGTATTTGATGAGAAAACCCATCAAGTTGCTAGTGGTTTTGGTGAAGTACAATCATTTGCTGATTTCTCATATGCACCTGAAAATCAGCAAATGAGTCGAACTGTCATCGAAACGATGATTTTACCGTATCTCAAATCCTATAGTTTTAACTCAGCACCAGATTTTGCCAGTTACTTACAGCAGCTCACACCATTTGCTTCATTTGCCAAAGCAGGTATTGAAATGGCGGTGTGGGATGCAGTTGGTAAGTTAACCAACCAATCATTGGCTCAGATGATTGGTGGTAGCATGACTAAAGTACCAGTGGGTATTGCTTTTGGATTAGATGTTTCAGCGAGTGATATCCGGTCAGCTATTTCGGAAGGGTATCAGCGCATTAAACTAAAAATTCAGGCGGATAATTTACATATTGAGCAACTAACCCGCTTGTTAGAGCAATTTCCACAGCAACATTTTTCTTTAGATGCTAATAGTAGCTTCAGGCCAAACAATGTTGAACTACTTAAACAATTACCGGATAATGTATTATTTATTGAGCAACCTTTTGTGGCAACTGATTTTGTAGATCATGCTCATTTTCAATTACAGACAAAACAGTTATTAAGTTTGGATGAAAGTATTAATAATATTAATGATATTCGAACTTTAGTTGCTTTGAAAGCAGCTCGAGCTGTAACGATTAAGCAAGGTAAAATTGGTGGCATATCAGCTGCCATAGCAGCTATTGAATTGGCACAAATTTCTGGCATTCGACCATGGATCGGCGGTATGTTGAGTAGCAATCTCGGTCGTGGTGTTGATTTAGCGCTAGCTAGTCTAGAAGGCATAGCTTTTGCAGGCGATATAGCAGATAGTCAGCACTACTTTCAGACAGATATCACTGAGGAAGCATTGGCAGTTCATAAAGGCTTTATGGATGTGCCACAACGTCCAGGTATTGGACTAACAGTTAATGACATGTTTAGCACATTTTTATAATGTTGACATGATATACTAATATTAAAGGATTTTGATTATGAATAGTATACATCTTTCGCCACGCTTGCAAGCTGTGGCTGACTTCGTACCGAGTGATGCACGATTAGCAGATATTGGTTCTGACCATGCGTACCTACCAGCTTACCTATTAATGAAGCACCATATTACATATGCAGTGGCCGGCGAGGTTGCTCAAGGACCTTTTGATAACGCAACTCATGAGCTAAAACGTCGTGATTTATTAGGACAAGCAGAAGCACGCCTAGCTGGTGGGCTCTCCGCTGTTTATGAGGATGATCATATTGACACAGTTACAATTGCTGGTATGGGTGGTATTTTAATCAGTGATATATTGACAGCGGCGTTTGATCGCCACCAGGTATTTGAAACATTAATCTTACAAGCTAATACTGATGAAGTTGTTGTCCGAAATTGGTTAAATGAACATGGTTATCAAATTAAGGCTGAAAGCGTGACACAAGAAGACAATCATTTTTATGAGGTTATTTTGGCCACGTTGGGTTCACAACAATTATCACATATGGATTTGAATTTTGGTCCATATCTTCGTGTTGAACAGTCAGCAACATTCATCGCGAAATGGCAAAAAGAATCTGATCGTATTCAAGTTATTTTTGCACAGTTGGAAGCTGCAAATAAAATGGACACAAAAGCCTATCGCGATTGGCAGGTACGCTACAATGAAATTAAACAGGTATTATCATGATTAAAGCACAAGATCTAATAACAAAAATTGAACAATTCGCTCCCAAACAGCTTGCGGAAGCAGGAGATCCAACTGGTCTGCAAATTGGTGATCCAAACCAAGTGATTAAGCGGGTGATGACGGTGTTAGATGTGCGCCCGGAAGTTGTTCAAGAAGCGATTAATCACCAGGTCGATTTTATTTGGGCACATCATGAAGTGATGTTTTTTCCAGCCAAAAATCTTGACTTGACTAACCCACAAAATAAAATGTATGCTGATTTACTGCAACACCATATTGTTGTTTATGCATCACATACGAATTTGGATAGTGCAAAAGGTGGCATGAACGATTGGCTTGCTCAAGCAATTGGTTTACAAAATACCCAACCACTTGAACCTAATGCCGATGGTGAAACTGGATTGGGCCGTATTGGTGAGTTGCCCAAAACTGTTAGTGTGAAAGATTATGCAGCACGGTTGCGTGACTTATTTCATGTAAAAGCTGTTCGTGTGATCGCTAAAGATCTTAATCGACCAATAAAAAAAATTGCAGTGCTTGGTGGTGATGGTGGCAAATGGTGGGCAGTCGCCCAAGCTGCAGGTGCTGATGCCTATGTGACCGCTGATATTTATTATCATATTGGGCACGACATTTTAGCGGCAGATTTTGTTGTCATAGATCCAGATCATCATATGGAAGCCATAGCAAATGCGCAAATGGCTGTAAAGGTGCATGATTGGTTTGGGGATGCTTTATTAGTCTCTCCAACTAACACGAATACCGACCCCTATACTTATATTTAAGATTTGAAATGGCATTATGTTTGATCGATTAAATATTGAAAGGAATTGTGATTGGCCTAATTGAGCGCAATCATACACAATAACATGACAGAAAAATATCCAGAACTTGTCAAACGATTTTTGAAATATGTTGCCGTGGATACACAGTCTGATGAAAATTCAACTAGCGTACCATCATCTCCTAAAGAAATTGCTTTTTTAGCTAACTTAACAGAAGAATTAAAAAGTATTGGTTTAGAAAACGTACGTACTATGCCGGATGGTTATGTATTTGCCGAATTATCAAAAAATAGTGATGACGATAATGTACCAACCATTGGATTTATTTCACATGTGGACACAGCAGATTTTAATGGGGCAGACATTAAGCCTCAAATGATTGACAATTATGATGGTCAATCAACCATTCAGTTAGGTCATAGTGGGTATACGTTAAATCCTGCTGAATTTCCAAGTTTAAAAAGATATCAGGGTCATACATTGATTACAACTGATGGTACAACATTGCTTGGCGCAGATGACAAAGCTGGTGTGGCTGAAATTATTACAGCTGCCCAATATTTGGTTCAACATCCAGAGGTTAAGCATGGTGATATCAGATTTGCTTTTGGTCCTGATGAAGAAATAGGTATTGGTGCTGATAACTTTGACACAAAAGCTTTTGGAGCTGATTTTGCATACACAATTGATGGTGGCCCAGCTGGAGAACTTGAATGGGAAACATTTTCAGCAGCTAGTACTACGATTAATATTCAAGGTCGCAATGTTCATCCTGGTACTGCTAAGGACACAATGGTTAACGCAATTCAAGTTGCATTTGATTTCCATGCACAATTACCGGAAAATGACCGTCCAGAACATACTTCAGGTCGCGAAGGTTTTTGGCACTTGATGGATATCAAAGGGACACCTGAGGAAGCACAAATGCGGTACATTGTACGAGATCATGATCGTACTAAATTTGAGGTGCGCAAACAAAAACTATTTGATATTGCTGACAGTTTGAACCAGTATTTTGGGGAACAACGTGTTTTAGTAACATTGAAAGATCAGTATTACAATATGGGTGAAATTTTAAAGGATGATATGCGTGCTGTTGAATTAGCAGAACAGGCCATGTTAGCATTAAATATCAAGCCGATAATTGAGCCAGTGCGTGGCGGTACAGATGGTTCAAAAATTACATTTCTTGGGTTACCAACACCTAATATTTTTGCTGGTGGCGAAAATATGCACGGGCGTTTCGAATATATATCAACACAAGTGATGTCGCAAGCAACTGACACAATTTTGAAAATTATCGAACTCGGGCAAAAGAAATCAATTTAGGAGCAGGTAATCCAATGTGATTACCTTTTTCTTTTGAAACCGGAATTAAGGTTAGGAACATCCAGCGGTAGATGACATTTTTTGTTATAATAGAATAAGTCTATTTTTTGGAGTATTCGGATGAAAAAAGTTGTCGTCAGTTTTATAGCAATGATAATCGCTCTTGGTGCGGTTGTTTTTGGCGTGCACACTTTACAAACGCAAACTCAAAATGCACGTAGCAATCACAAAACGAAACAACAAGTTAAACACATTAATTTGGTCGCATTAGGAGATTCACTGACTGAAGGTGTTGGCGATAATAATAATCTTCACGGTTATTCAGGCAGAATTTCAAAAAAAATCAATGAGCAGTACAAAATACCGGTAAGCATGTCTAACTTTGGGAAGGCAGGCGATCGTTCTGATCAAATTCAACAACGTTTAAAAAATCAGTCGGATTTTCAAGAAAAAATTAAGCAAGCCAATGTCATTGTACTAACATCAGGGGGCAATGATTTACAACAATTGTTATTGGAAAATGCCTTTGTTAAAACCCGTGGGCAATTGACACAAGCTGTCAAAGCTGGTCAGACTAAATATGAGAAACAATTGACTGCGTTATTTCAAAATATTCGACAGTATAATCGTAATGTGCCGATTTTTATTTTTGGCAACTATAATCCGCTTTTTGTTCATTTTCCTAACCGAACTGATTTGAATTCAGATGTTAAATTATTCAATGCTGTTAATTATAAATTGTCTCAAAAAGATAAGAATAGTTACTATGTCAGCACATTTGATTTGACATTTGGGCAGTATAAAACAAAATCAGCACAGACAACGCTTAGTAATCAAGCACAAAAACAGACAAGTGCTAAAAGTCAGCAACAGGCGGCAACTTCTGCATTGACAGGTGAAGTGGTAACTAACAATCAGTGGATTAGTTCAACTGATAATTATCATCCTAATAATACGGGTTATAATTATATGACCAATGCGTTGTTCAAAGTCATGAGAAGGGAGCAAAATCAATGGCTGATGAAACAATAAAGAAACGCACAGCACCAAAAAAGCATGTATCTCCGTGGTTTTGGGCCTTCTGGACATTAGTGATTGTGCTTGTAATAGGTACTGTATTACTATTTAAATCAGCTTCACAACCAGTCAATGAAACTGACACAGTATCAAAAATTGCTAAATCTGAAGCAACGTTTGACGTTTCATTAAATAAACGACAAATTAATGCGTTAGTAGCTTATTATTTGAGTGAATCTAATGATAATGGCTAT
Organism: Leuconostoc carnosum; assembly: GCF_014207505.1. Taxonomy (GTDB): domain Bacteria; phylum Bacillota; class Bacilli; order Lactobacillales; family Lactobacillaceae; genus Leuconostoc; species Leuconostoc carnosum. The sequence continues at coordinate 103,224 of NZ_JACHGL010000005.1, read as the reverse complement.
TCTTTTCGAGTAGAAGATAATATTATGATGTATGGGACTACGAAGTTTCTTGGCGATAAATTTACTTTTGGTATGTCATTAACGCCTGAAGTTACCAAAAACGGGAATATTATTTTAACAGCGAAAAAATTAGCTATTGGTGATTTACCTTTACCAATTACAACAGTGATGCAATATGTTAAATCAAGTTATGATGCGCCAAAATTTGTTTCAATTAACCCAAAGAAAAAGCAAATTTACATTAATATGAGTGAGCTGCCAGTTACTCAAGGTATGCGCTTTCGGGCGCAGCAAATTGATATGGCAGCTGATAAATTCGTATTTCAAGGAGGATTGGCTAATGATAAAAAGTGACCGTTCATTTTATAATTGGTTAATGACCAATCGCAACACCGTTTCAGCTAATGAAATACAGCAATTTGCAAATAATGCGTTTTTGGATTCTGCTTTTCCAAAACAAAGTACTAATTTTGATGACATTTCCAATTATTTGGAAGAAAATACAACATATTTAATTTCCATGACAACATTTGATAAGGCTTGGGATATATACCAAGCTGATAGATAGGAGAATGCTAGCACTATTGCTAGTGTTAAAGGGTGATAACTATGGCACAAATTATTCAGTGGTTTCCAGGTCACATGGCAAAAGCTTTCCGTTTGATGCGAGAAAACCTCAGACTTGTTGACGTAGTCTTTGAGCTGGTGGATGCTCGTATACCATCCAGTTCTCGTAATCCAGAGGTTGATAAACTTATTGGATCAAAACCACGGCTGCTCATTATGACGAAAGCAGATTTAGCTGATCCAGATCAAACACGACTATGGAAAGCTTATTTTGAGTCAGAAGGTCATACAGTTTTAGTATTAGATACAAGAGATCCTAAAACACCGCAGTTGGTTACCAAGGCCGCGCGACGAGCAGTGGTATCAAAGAAAGAAGCACAATTAGCACGTGGCATCCATGACCAGCCAATTCGTGCCATGATTAGTGGTATACCAAACGTTGGAAAGTCCACTCTGCTTAATCATCTCGTGATGAAAAACGTGGCACCAACGGCGGACAGGCCTGGTGTGACTAAGAAAGTGGCTTGGTTAAAGACACCAACAAAGTTAGAATTACTTGATTCTCCAGGTGTTTTATGGCCCAAGTTCGAGGATCAGAGCATTGGAATGAAACTGGCATTGACTGGTGCGGTGAAAGACACCATTTTTGCGAAAGACGATGCCGCATTATTTTTAATTGCTTTTTTTCGTAATTATCGTCCAAAGGCCATTATTGATCGTTATCATTTAACAACTGAAATTTTTGATGAAGATAATGTGCAAATTTTGTTGGCTATCACTGAAAAACTTGGTTTTAAAGATGATTATGATAAAGCTAGTGAACGAATCCTCATTGATTTGAGAAAAGGAAAACTAGGTTCATTTACATTGGATATACTTGAGGATAAAGATGTCTGAGACAGTTGCTGATATTAAGTCAATGTTAAAAAAAATAACTGACCTGAATGACAGTCGGCTAATCGCGTGGCAAAATGACCCACGCGCTGGGGTGCAAGCTGCTTTAAAAATCTGGCATAATAATCGGTTGCAGCGTGATAAAGAACGTGCAGATTTTCAACATAGATTTGATATTGAACGAACCTATTGGGATCAAGGTTTTTCACATATTGCTGGTATTGATGAGGTTGGCCGTGGACCGTTAGCAGGGCCAGTAATTGCTGCTGCAGTTATTTTACCACATGATTTTCAAGCATATGAGGTGATTGATTCAAAGCAATTATCGGCAAAAAAACGTCATTCACTTTATGATATTATTATTTCACAGGCCATTTCAATTGGCATCGGTGTAGTTGATGCCAAAACAATTGATAAAATTAATATTTATGAAGCTGCTCGGCAGGCTATGACACTCGCTGTAGAAGAATTAGCACCAGAACCTGAATATCTATTGGTTGATGCGATGCAACTAAAGTTGGATCTACCACAGATCTCACTGATTAAAGGTGATGCTATTAGTAATTCAATTGGGGCTGCTAGTATTATTGCTAAAGTGACACGAGATCGGTTGATGGCTGAATATGATGTACAATATCCAGGATATGGCTTTTCTAGAAATGCTGGTTATGGTACGCGGGAACACTTGGATGGTCTTAAGAAGTTAGGTATTACACCAATTCATCGCCGAACTTTTGCGCCAATTAAAGATTTATATTTGTCATGAGCTAAATGTTTGTCAGTTTTATTATTGTTATCACATCAAGGTATGTCGTTCAAAATTGAATAGAAATTGAGAACATGATATAATTATAATTAGAAGTTTAAGACTAAGTCACATTTTATTCGACTAATTAATACCTTGCGGGAGTAGCGGCGCATCTGCGTGGGAAACTGACTAACTACATTGAATTAATGTAGCGGCCAACCTTAAATAGCAAGACGCAAAGAAATGATTTCTCTTAAGGAGTTTATTGATTAATGGATACAAAAGTAAATGAATCGGATGACGTACCGTTATCGACTGTACCACCTTTTCATAACCAAGATACAGAGCAAGTGATTGAGGATCTTCAGGTAAATTATCCTGAAGGACTTGATGAAGAGCAAGTAGCAAAGCGTGTACAAACATATGGGTATAACGAAGTTACGTTGAAATCAGTACCTAAATGGGTTGTCTTTTTACGTCAGTTTAATAATATTATCGTTTACATTTTGTTGGCAGCAGCTTTATTAACACTTTTAATGCAACATTACTCTGATTCTATTGTTATTGGTTTGGTTGTCATAATTAACGCGTTGATTGGGTATTTTCAAGAAGTGAATGCCAGTAATGCTTTGGACAAAATTAAAAATATGTTGTCTGTCGATGCGACTGTGATTCGACAAGGGACACGGTTTGATATACCTGCACGTGAGTTAGTTCCGGGGGACCTTGTTTATTTGGAAGCAGGTGACCACGTACCTGCCGATTTACGTATTATTGATGCAGATAATCTTCGCATTCAAGAATCATCATTAACAGGAGAAGCAGATTCAGTTTTAAAAGATGATCTTGTATTAGAGGGTAGAATTCCACTAGCTGAACGTAGTAACATGGCATATTCTTCAACTGCAGTGACTAATGGTAGTGCAACAGGTATTGTTGTGATGACAGGTTTGCAAACACAAATTGGTCAAATTTCTCAAAGTGTCGCTGATGTTTCAGGGAATAAATCACCTTTGACTAAAGAGCTGGATGGCCTTGGTCGTGGCATTTCATGGTTAATTGTTATTGTTGCGGTAGTTATGTTTGGACTAGGTTGGTTTTTGCAGATATATGAGCTACCTACGTTAATTATGGCAATCATTGCCATGATTGTAGGTTCTATGCCAGAAGGGTTACCTGCTGCAACGTCAATTATTTTAGCAACTGGTGTTCAAAAATTAACACAGAAAAATGCCATTGTTAAAACTTTGCCTGCGGCTGAAACTTTGGGAGCTGTAGATATCATAGCTTCTGATAAGACAGGTACTCTGACTAAAAACGAGATGACGATTCAAGATATTGTCATCGATAATAATCACTATACTGTAACTGGAATAGGATATGAACCAGAAGGTAATATTTTACTGAATGGACAGGCTGTTTCACCAACTGAAGATGAAAAGTTGGAAATGTTTTTAACTATGGGGCATCAAGCCAATGACACTTTTTTGGTGCAAGAAGATGGTACTTGGGAAATCAATGGAGAACCAACTGATGCCGCTTTCTTATCAACTTACTACAAAGCATTTGGAATAAAAACGCCTGAATTAACCAATATTGATTTAATGCCATTTGATTCTGATTATCGTTATATTGCACGTCTTGTAGAAAACAAACAGCACAACAGATTTATTGCTATTAAGGGTGCTCCAGATAAAATATTTGAACTAGCTGAAGGTCACAATGATTTTGACCGTAGCTATTGGTCAGATTTGACAGCTCAGTTTGCTAAAACTGGCAAACGAGTGATTGCTGTTGGTTATATTGACGTTCCTGCAACAGAGGATACTGTAACACATGATATTTTAACCAAGTATCATGTAGAATTATTGGGACTAGCCGCAATTATTGATCCCCCTAGGCCAGAAGTTGTTGATGCGATTACAGATATGCGTCAAGCTGGTATTCGAGTTAAAATGATTACAGGTGATAGTGTTGACACTGCTAAAGCAATCGGGCAACAGTTGAATTTAGCTGATGAACTTCATGCTTTAACAGGTGCAGAAATTGAACAGATGTCAAATTCTGAATTAGCTGCAATTGTTACACAATATGATGTTTTTGCTCGAACAACTCCGCAAGATAAACTAAGAATTATTGAAGCGTATCAAGCTAACGGTTTAGTTACTGCAATGACAGGTGATGGCGTAAATGATGCACCTGCTTTAAAGCGTGCCGATATTGGTGTTGCCATGGGTATTAAAGGGACTGATGTGGCTAAAGATTCTGCAGATATGGTCTTAGCCAATGATGACTTTTCAACAATTCAGGTGGCCATTTCGCAAGGACGTCGTCTTTACGATAACATACGTAAAACAATCTTGTATTTATTACCAACTAGTTTTGCTGAAGGGTTAATTGTTGTCTTTAGTATCTTATTACAACAGCCAATGCCATTAACCGCAACACAGTTATTATGGATTAATATGGTGTCGGCACTAACTCTCCAATTAGCTTTTATTTTCGAACCTGCAGAGGATGATATTATGTCTCGTCCACCTCGAAAAACCTCTGCAAAGCTAATGAGCCGTTATGATGTTTTTCAAATGGTTTATGTCAGTGCCATAATTGCAGCAGTTTCATTAGTTGTTTTTGAAACTGTTAACTCTGTTACGGGCTTTGCCGTTGCTAGTACGATGGCAGTTAATGTAATTATTTTTGGTAAGATATTTTATCTTTTCAATATAAGAACATCAAAATTAGCTATTAGTCGCGCCTTTTGGACAAATCCGATGGCTTTTGTGGCTATTGGTGCAATGATCATTCTGCAGCTCATCTTCACGTATGTGCCATTTATGCAAAGTGTGTTCACAACTGCTGGACTATCATTCAATCACTGGGCGATAGTTTTAATTAGTGGCTTGATAGTTTTAATTAGTGGCTTGATAGTATTAATTGTGACAGAGTTGGATAAATATCGACGCTTACGGCAAACAAGAACCAGTTGATGATTTGTTCTTGGTTAACATAATCCCGAATACGAAAAATAGAAAAGCTGTTATAACAGTTTTTTATCCACTTTTGGGCTCTTGACAAAACCGTATGTTCGATATATACTGTGTATAGTTAAATAATATGTCGCAGACTGTAGTTTGCGACTTTTGTTGTCTTGAAAGGTGGTCTATGGCAAGTCGTATTCCTGAAAATTTCATTGCTGAAGTCCGTCAAAAAGTAAATATTGTTGATGTTATCGGTGAGTATACTAACCTCGTTAAACGCGGTCGACAGTGGACTGGATCTTGTCCATTTCATGATGATAAGCACCCGTCATTGTTTGTTGAGGAGAATAAACAAGTATTCAATTGCTTTTCTTGTGGTCGATCAGGTTCGGTCTTCTCCTTTATCATGGAAAAAGAGGGATTGACATACCCTGAAGCCATTCTGTCTTTAGCTGAAAGTATTGATTTACCAATTGACAGCAGTATTTCGGCAAGTGTGGTGCATCCAGTTGATAACACGACACAAGGTATTTATCAATTGTATACGGCAGCACAGAGGTTATATCAGCATATTTTACTCAACACAACGTCTGGCGAACAAGCACTAAGTTATTTGCATGACACCAGACAATTAGATGATGAAATAATCAAAAAATTTGGTATTGGTTTTGTACCAGAAGACAACGCACTATTAGGCTATGCTAAAGACCAAAATCTTGCCCATGAATTAATGCACGCATCTGAATTGTTTATTACTAATGATCAAGGTGAGATGCGCGATCGATTTGCTGGTAGAATTGTGTGGCCAATTAAATCAGATCGTGGACAAGTTGTTGGTTTTTCCGGTCGAGCATTGGATAATAATAACAAAATCAAATATATGAACAGCCCCGAAAGTCCATTTTTTACAAAAAGTAAGTTGTTATATAATTTTGATCTTGCAAAAAATGTGATTCGCCAAACAAACACAGTCATGATTTTTGAAGGATTTATGGATGTTATTTCGGCTAGCATGGCTGCCGAAGAAAATGCTGTGGCAACAATGGGAACTGCTCTTACGAAGGAACACGTGCAGCATTTAGTGCGCATAGCTAATCGTGTTTTATTGGTTTATGATGGCGATGAAGCTGGACAACGAGCGGCTCAACGTTCAATTACGTTGATTCAGGAGAATACTAAAGATATTGAGATTGGTGTTGTTCACTTACCTGATAAGTTAGATCCTGATGAAGTGAGATTGCAGCAAGGGCTGTCAACGCTGAAACAAGCGCTTCATCAAAACATTCAAACACCAGTTGAATTTTTAATTAGTGTTTCACGTGTTGGAAAAAATTTAAGTAATCAAGCACAATACTTAGCTTTTTTACAAGAAGTCATGCAGCTTTTAAAGCAGGCAACGCCTGTCGAGCAAGATATTCAACTCACGCGTATAGCTAATGAGTTTGGTACAGCGAAATCTGCTTTGCAGGCGCAATTAGAACAGACCAACAAATCTGAAGCTAATAATAGCCCGCAACACTTTGTTAAGTCACAACCTGTATATGATAACGTGTCAATTGATCAATCTAGTAATGGCATAGCGATACAAAACAATATTAATCGCAATATTACACAGGTAGAACAGGCTGAACGCGCGTTAATTATGGCAATGATCAAGTCACCACAAGTAATGGCTCAGGTGATAGAGACCCAAGGGTTTGCGTTTGTGCATCCAGACTATCAACTATTAATGATGTTGACTAACATATATCAAAACCAATACTCTGGAGAGTTTAATTTAGCGCAGTATATGGATTTCATTCAAAAACCAGATTTAAATCAAAAAATTATGGCGATCGACCGTGTATATGGTGATCTGTCTATTGAAAAAGAAGCAATTAATGATTATTTACATATTATAATGCAAGAAGCACCAGTAGATGCTAAAATTCGTGAGCTAAAACAATTAATTAGTTTAGCTACGCAGCAGCAAGATAATCAAAAATTGTTACAACTCACAACAGAATTAATTAATATTAAGAAGCAACAATTATAAGCACGCGGTGTTTTCATTATTCGGTTTTTGAAACATACGCTTAACATGGGAGAAAACAATACATGGCAACTATTTCGATTTCAAGCAGAATTGCAGACATAAAAGATTATTTAGATGCAAACCATATTTCATACAATAGTCGTGCTAAGAAGGCTGAACTTTTGGCATTGGCTCAAGGTAAGACACCTGAAGAAGCAGCAGCGGCAGGAAAAGCTTCAAAGCCAAAAGTTGCTAAAAAATCAGGGATTATTAAAAATCCTGAGTATGATAAGGCTGTTAAAAGTCTTATTACTGAATACAAGCCAGCTAAATCAATTACGTATGCAGATTTATCTAAACGCTTAGCAGAACCGTTTAACCTAGATGGTGAAAATATTGAGCGTTTGATGGAAAAGGTTGAAGATTCTGGTATTGCAATTGTTGATGAAAAGGGTGAGCCAGCGCCTGAAGTTTTGAAAGCTAAGCAAAACAAACCTTCAAAAGAAGAATTGGATCAAGCCGGAGAAACACCAGCTGGGATTAAAATTAATGACCCAGTTCGTATGTACCTTAAAGAAATTGGTCGTGTTAACCTGTTAAAGGGTGATGAAGAAATTAATATTGCCAAACGTATTGAAGATGGTGATGCTGAAGCCAAACAAGAATTAGCAGAGGCTAACCTACGGTTAGTTGTCTCAATTGCTAAGCGCTATGTTGGCCGTGGCATGCAGTTTTTGGATTTAATTCAAGAAGGTAATATGGGGCTAATGAAGGCCGTAGATAAGTTTGACTATACCAAAGGATTTAAGTTCTCAACCTATGCTACATGGTGGATACGTCAAGCTATTACTCGTGCAATTGCTGATCAGGCGCGTACAATTCGAATTCCAGTTCATATGGTCGAAACAATTAATAAATTAATTCGTATCCAACGTCAATTGTTGCAAGATTTGGGTCGTGAACCATTGCCTGAAGAAATTGGGGCGGAAATGGATTTGACCCCTGATAAAGTGCGAGAAATTCTTAAAATTGCTCAAGAGCCTGTTTCTCTGGAAACGCCTATTGGAGAAGAGGATGACTCACATTTAGGTGATTTTATTGAAGACAATGAAGCTATTTCACCAGCGGATTCAGCAGCCTATGAAATGTTACGTGAGCAGTTGGAATCAGTATTAGAAACTTTGACTGATCGAGAAGAGAATGTTTTACGTTTGCGCTTTGGTTTGGAAGATGGGCGTACACGAACACTTGAAGAAGTTGGTCGAGTATTTGGTGTGACACGTGAACGTATTCGTCAAATTGAGGCAAAAGCACTTCGTAAATTACGTCATCCAAGTCGTTCAAAGCAATTAAAGGATTTTATGGATGATGGGAACAATTAATGATTAATATTTAATATATATAGATATTTGAAATAATATATTTCTACTGTTTCATTTTGTACTAACATATCTGGCGGTTCATCAACCATCCCGCTTAAAAAAACTAGGAGATTTTTACTGTGGAAGAAACTTTATCAACTAAAAATAGCACGAAAACGCGTAATATTACTATGGTAGCCGTGGTGGCTGCTATTTATGCAGTGATTACTTTTGCAATTCAACCTGTCGCTTTTGGTCCTGTACAATTACGTGTTTCAGAAGGACTAAATCATTTAGCTGCTTGGAATAAGCGTTACATATTAGCTGTTGGGCTCGGTGTCTTTATTGCTAATTTAGTGTCGCCACTAGGTTGGATTGATTGGGTATTTGGCACATTGGGTACGCTTATTATGACTGGGATAACTTACCTATTAACTCGTCGTGTTAATAGTGCTGTCTTGAAAATCATAATTAGTTCGGTGGTAGTTGCTACAATAGGGATGGCAATATTAGCAGCTGAATTTACTTTTGCGTTTAGCATTGGTGCTAGCGGTGCATTTCCGTCCGGATCCAAAGGTGGTATCCTTGCGCAATGGGTAGCGTACTATATTACCCTTGTACCGGGTGAGATTGTCTCATTAATTGTTGGTGGTGTGGTTATTTATGCTTTAAGTAAAGTGGTTGATTTGTCAAAATAATGATTGAACAAACTTATACAAATAAAAATATTTTGATAACCGGAGCTGCATCTGGTATAGGTCTTTGCCAGTTACATACTTATCTGGATGCTGGTGCAGTTATCTATGCTTTAGATAATCAGAAAATACCCTTTCAACATCCACATTTACATTCATATCGAATTGATTTAAGTCATCATGCTGATTTGACGAAACTTGTGCAAACGATAAGTGAAATGTGTGATGTAGATATTTTATTGAATACCGCGGGAATGTTGGATGGTTATAAAACTTCACTTGAGACAAAACTATCTGATTGGCAACAAGTATTAGATACTAATTTAACACCTATGTTCATATTAAGTAATATAATATTGCCAAAAATGCTTAAAAGGCGGCAGGGCCATATTATTAATATGGCTTCTATTGCTGGTTTCACTGCTGGTGGTGGCGGTGTCGCTTACACTGCTAGTAAGCATGCAATTATTGGATATACTAAGCAGTTAGCTTTTGACTATGCCAAATATGGGTTACATGTTAATGCAATTGCACCAGGTGCAATTGATACACCAATGAATGCTGCTGATTTTATGGGTGAAGGTCTAATGGCTAAAAAAGTGGCTGAACAAACACCGGCAAAACGTTGGGCCACTGCACAAGAAGTAGCTGATTTAACATTATTTTTAACAAGTCCACAAGCAGATTATATCAATGGTGTTGTGATTCCCATTGACGGTGGATGGACCTTAGGACATTAATAAGAGCAGCCAAGCAGACATAAAAATGCCGTTGTTCATAATTATATAAAAAGTCACCCGGAGTCGTTTTAAACGACTCCGGGTGACTTTTTATATAATAATACATTAGGCTAAGTTACAATAAATCATGTTTTTTAATATGATAATACTCTAATATATGATTGAAGATATTGAGTGTATGGGTGATATGAAGACACTTTGTAATATGGTAGGCATCATGAATTTTTTTCATATTTTTTTCAGAGATACCTTGTCAAAACAATAAATATGTTTGAAACTCAAAGTCTTGGTCGTGAAATTTAACCAAATCAATCTTTTCTAACAATTTGTTAGTCATAGCAGATTTATTTTGCATAATAGCTGCTTCTAAAATAGCAATTATCACTGGTGCTACCATATGAGAAGTAGTATCAGACATGTCTTGTTGCAGATATTGATCAATAATATCGTTAATATAAGGTTTCATATTCTCAACGTTTATCATATTAGCGACGAAAAAAAGCAAGCAAAGGTCATAATATTGCCAATGATCAATACAAAAAAAATAATCTTTGAGTTCAGTTTGGACAGGCATTGTGGCTAATTTGAAGTCCAAATGATAAAGTGTTGATTGTGCCATTAAAAAACAATGACGCAATGAAATATTATCTAAATGGTTAGCAGATATGGCTTGAGTTGAATCAGAGATCTGTTGTAAAGTTGTTTTATCTTGCTTGTAGTATGCTTGTTCTAATTTTGATTTGATTACTGATAAGCTGTTTTTTTTTACCAAATACCGCATTAAAATAATCATCAATGGGTATATTCAATATATTACATATTTTTTGTAAATTATAATCTGTGGGAGATGTTTGGTTATTCTCTATTCTAGAAATCATGGATTGTGATCCAATTAAGTCACCTAATTCTTTCTGTGATATCCCTCTAGAATTTCTAATTATTCTAATTATAGAGTTATTTGTTATCATTTTTATCTTTCCTAAATCTAATATTCATTTTTGCATATTTCGAGAATATACATTTCATTAGTGTATATTGAAATGGTTGTTTCTGTCAAGATGAGGTGAGATACACTTGCTAGAAGGAATAACAATTTTGGAGGAAAAAAGAATGAGAAATAAAGAAACGACTTGTCGTAAAAAATTATATAAGTCCGGCAAATTATGGGTTACTGCGGGATTGTTATCATCATTAGGGCTTGGTTTATCTGTACCACAAGTTTATGCTGATACAACACAGAGTGGACAAATTGCTCAAGTAAAAGTGATACCTGATAATCCGAAAAGTGTTCAGAATAGCGATGATGATTATATTGTCACAATTGACGTACCGAAAGATAAAAAAGTAACGGACAATAATCGTGCGGTTGTGGTGGATCAAGCGATTGCAAATCAAGATCAATCAAAATTAAGTAGTGACGATAATTCTGCTAATAAAATTGATAAAAGTAGTCAAGTAGCTGATGCTAACAAAACTGAACAAAAAGATACAGTTAACAATATAGTAGTAGACCCAAATAACGATGATGATTCTGTTAACAAAGCAGATAAAAATGGTCAAGTTGCTGCCAACGATATACAGAAGGCAAACCAAGATAATAACCCGACGCCGTTACGAGATAAGAATAGTGCTGATGATAGAGTAGAGAAAGCTGATCAGGTAGATGTTGGTGTTAAACCAGATGAGAATCAAGACCCTGCAACTAGTCCAGTAATAGATTCAAACAGTGATCAAGACAACAAAAAAGAAACAAGTTCCAATAAATCTATCTCAACGCCACAAGATGAGAAACAAACGGCATCACTCACTGCACCAACTCAATATAATTCTAAAAATATTCAAACGATTGATGGTAAGACATATTATATTGACGATAATGGTCAAAAAAAGAAGAATTTTACAACAATAGTCGATGGACATGTATTGTATTTCGACAAAGATAATGGTTTTCTTGTACCAACCAATGATTATCAATTTAAAGAAGGATTGACAAGTCAAAATAATAATTTTACCAAACATAATGCTGTACATGGTGATACTGCAGATAATTTTACTGAAATTGATGGCTATTTAACAGCGGATAGTTGGTATCGACCTAAGGATATATTAGTTAATGGTAAAGATTGGACATCCTCGTCCAATAATGATTTTCGTCCACTTTTGATGACTTGGTGGCCTGATAAAGTGACTCAAATTAACTATCTTAATTATATGAAAAGCATCGGCTTAAGTAATAGTCAAGTTGAATATTCTAATCAAGATAGTCAAAGTGTCTTAAATCAAGCCGCACAGGATGTACAAATTAAAATAGAACAAAAGATTAGCCACGATGGGCAAACTGAGTGGCTAAAAAATAATGTTTCTGATTTTGTTAAACGTCAACCTAATTGGAATATTGCCAGTGAATATGCAACAACTGGAAATGATAAAGATCATCTACAAGGTGGTGCATTATTATATGTTAATAGTGATAAAACACCTGATGCAAATTCAGATTACCGACTTTTGAATCGTACACCAACAAATCAAAAAGGTTATTATTCTTATTCTACTGACCCAACTCAAGGTGGTTATGATTTCTTATTAGCTAATGATGTTGATAATTCAAACCCTGCTGTTCAAGCCGAACAATTAAATTGGATGTATTATCTATTAAATTTGGGGTCAATTACCAATCAAGATGCTGACGCAAATTTTGATAGTATACGTGTTGATGCTGTTGATAATGTCGATGCTGATTTATTACAAATTGCAACAGATTATATGAAAGCAGCATATGGTGTTGATAAAAGTGACAGTGTTGCTAATCAGCATTTGTCAATTTTAGAAGATTGGAGTGATAACGATGCAGAATATGTCAAAGATAATCATGATAACCAATTATCAATGGATAACAAATTACGCTTGTCGCTAAAGTATTCTTTGACCATGCCCACGGCTGATCAAAACGGCAATAGTGTTCGTAGCGGTTTGGAACCACTAATTACTAATAGCTTAGTTGACCGTACAATAGACACAACTAACAATGTAGCACGTCCAAATTATTCATTTGTTCGTGCACATGATAGTGAAGTACAAACCGTAATTGCTGAAATTATCAAGCAACGAATTGATCCTAATTCAGATGGGTTAACGCCAACCTTGGATCAGTTAACACAGGCATTTAAAATCTACAATGCCGATCAATTAAAAACAAATAAAGAGTTTACACAATATAATATTCCTAGCACATATGCGCTATTGCTAACCAATAAAGACACAGTACCGCGAGCATATTATGGCGATCTCTTTACCGATGATGGCCAATATATGGCAAACAAATCACCGTACTATGATGCAATTAACACATTGTTGCAGTCTCGTTTAAAGTATGTTGCTGGTGGTCAACAAATGGCGATGCATTATATGGCTGGTGATAGCAGTATGCCTGCAAATGGGAACCGTGGCGTACTGACTTCTGTACGTTATGGTAAAGGCGCTATGACAGCAGACGAGCAGGGGACTAATGACACAAGAACACAGGGGATAGCTGTTATCGAGGCTAATAATCCTGACCTGAAGTTAAATCAACTCGATCAAGTAGTTGTAAAAATGGGAGCTGCCCATAAAAATCAAGCTTATCGACCAGTATTACTCACTACAAAAAATGGCATTGCCACATATATATCTGATTCGGATGTTAGTGATGCATTAATAAAATATACGAATAATAATGGTGAACTAACTTTTGATGCTTCTGAAATAAAAGGGTTTGCGAATTCGCAAGTTTCTGGCTATTTAGCTGTTTGGGTACCAGTTGGGGCTGATAATAAACAAACAGCAGTTACCGAAAGTTATTCTGTAGATGAAGTTAAAAATGGACAAACATTTCATTCAAATGCTGCACTAGATTCTCAGGTAATTTACGAAGGATTCTCAAATTTTCAATCTTTTCCAACTAATGAAGATGAATATGCTAATGTGATTATCGCCAAAAATTCAGATTTATATAAGAGCTGGGGGATTACTAGTTTTGAGTTTCCACCACAATATCGATCAAGTACTGAAGGAGGATTCTTGGATTCTATTATCCAAAATGGTTATGCTTTTACAGATCGCTATGATCTAGGATTTGATACACCAACAAAATATGGGACAATTGACCAACTACGTGATGCAATTAAATCACTGCACCAAGCAGGAATTCAAGCGATGGCTGATTGGGTACCTGATCAAATATATAATTTGACTGGACAACAAATTGTAACTGCGCAACGTGTTAATAATTCGGGCATTTATAATGAAAACTCTGTGATTAATAAAACGCTTTATGCAGCCCAAACTGTAGGTGGCGGAGAATATCAAAAATTATATGGTGGCGAATTCTTAGACACAATTAAAAAATTATATCCATCATTATTTACAACTAAGCAAATTTCTACTGGGGTACCCATGGATCCAAGTGAAAAGATTAAAGAATGGTCAGCAAAGTATTTTAATGGTAGTAATATACAGGGACGTGGTGCTTATTATGTCTTAAAAGATTGGGCTACCAATGATTATTTCAAGGTGAGTTCATCAAATCAAAATCAAGCATTTTTACCTAAACAGTTACTTAATCAAACTGCTAGTACGGGTTTTGTTAATGATAATAAAGGCATGACTTATTTTTCAACTAGTGGATACCAAGCAAAAGATACGTTTATCCAAGATGAACAATCAAATTGGTACTACTTTAATAAAAATGGGTATATGACTTATGGATTTCAAAAAATTAATGGTTTTGGTTACTATTTTTTGCCAAATGGTATTGAATTGCAAGATGCTTATATGGAAAATAGTAACGGAAATGTCTATTATTTCAATAAGCAAGGTAAGCAATTGATTAATGTCTATTTTATGGATGATAATAAGCAATGGCACTATTTTGATAAGAATGGTACTATGGCAAACAAAGGCATGACAACAATACACATTAATGGTGAAGAAATAGTACAGTATTTTAACCAAGATGGTGTACAAGCAAAAGATCAGTTTATAACTACTAGTGATGGTAAGATGTATTATTTCTCTGATGATTCTGGGGATATGATTAGTAATCAATTTAAAAAATTAGCTGACGGTTCATGGGCTTACTTTGGTTCAGATGGTAGTGCAATTAAAGGTTCTCAGCAAATTAAAGGACAAGCACTTTATTTTGATGATGATTATCGTCAAATTAAAGGACGCGAAAAAGTTGATACACAAGGCTTAATACGTTATTATCATGCTGATTCCGGCGAAATGATAGTTAATCGATTTGAAAAACTGTCTGACGGTTCATGGGCCTACTTCGGGGTCGATGGTGTGGCTGTCAAGGGTAACCGAATCATTGAAGGGCAAAATCTTTTCTTTGAAGATAATTATAGTCAAGTCAAGGGAAAAACGGTGACTGATACGCAAGGCAGAATTCGTTACTATGATGCCGATTCAGGTGAAATGATAGTAAACCGTTTCGAAAAACTGTCTAACGGTTCATGGGCTTATTTTGGTGCAGATGGTGTAGCGGTTAAAGGGTATCAAACGATTAATGGTCAGCAACTTTACTTTGATGATAATTATGCTCAAATAAAAGGTCAAGAAGTTGTTGATGTACAAGGTCACTTACGATTCTTTGATGCTGATTCCGGTGAGATGGTTGTTAATCAATTTAGACAACTGTCAGATGGTTCATGGGCTTATTTTGGTGCAGATGGTGTAGCGGTTAAAGGGCATCAAACGATTAATGGTAAAAAGATGTATTTTGATAATAATTGTCATCAAGTAAAAGGTCAAGAAGTTATTGATAGCCAAGGATCAGTACATTATTATGATGCTGATTCCGGTGAGATGGTTGTTAATCAGTCAAGGCAATTATCGGACGGCACATGGCGTTATTTTGATATTGATGGTAAAGCATGACAGATTAGTTAAATGTGAACAATTATTCATTTTATGTTAAGAATGACCTTTTATTCATGGCATTCGTTAATCATTTTGGTGAATTTACACAAAAAAACCAAACTTAGTTGTATAATAAAGTCTGGGTTTTTTAACCTAAAATTTATTATTCTAGAGGAGAGATTTAATGAAAGCAGCTGTATGGCATGGTGTTAAAGATGTTCGTGTGGAAGATGTTGAATTAAAACCATCAAAGTCAAATGAAGTTGTGGTGCGTGTAGCATATGCAGGCATCTGCGGTAGTGACTTACATGAATATCTTGAAGGACCAGTTTTTATTCCTGTTGATCAGCCTGATGAACTAACTGGTGGAGAAGCACCACTCACAATGGGACACGAGTTTTCAGGTATTATTGAAAAAATCGGTACAGATGTTACCAATTTTAAAGTTGGCGATCATGTAGCTATTAACCCAACGGTGACTAAGGGAAATTTGGCCAGTGATCTTGATGTGTATGATGGTTATAGCTTCATTGGTTTGAGTACCGATGGTGGGTTTACATCACATGTTAATGTTCCCGAAGAAAATTTGTATCATTTACCAACAGAATTTTCTCTGGAGCTAGCTGCAACTATTGAACCAACAGCTGTTGCCGTTCAAGCGGTTAAAGAAGGTGGTTTACGTTTTGGTGAAAAGGTGGTTATTTTTGGTGCTGGTCCAATTGGTGTATTAGTTGCCGCTGCTGCCAAAGCAGCTGGTGCTACTAAAATTGTAGCAGTTGATCTGTCTGATGTACGCTTAAAGAAAGCACTTGAAATGGGTGCAACTGATGTTGTGAACCCCGCGGAAGTGTCGGATACTATTGCTGCAATTAGTGATATTATTCCTGGTGGTGCAGATGTATCATTTGAAGTAGCTGGCGTACAACCAACTTTTGAACAAGCCATAGATGCCACAAGACCTCGTGGTACTGTTGTCATTGTGTCAATATTTGCACGTCCGATTACTTTTGATCCAATGAAACTGATGAATGCTGGCGTTAAATTAACAACGACTATCGCCTATTCGAAGGAAACTTTCCAACAAACAGTTGATCTTGTAAGTAGTGAACAGATTAATGTCAAGCCAGTTATTACTGACATGATTACTCTTGAAAACATTGTTTCAAATGGATTTGAAGCACTAACACAGGATAAATCACAAGCAAAAATCTTAATAGATTTAAGTAAAGAACAATAATATTCATGCTAGGTAGTAATTTTCTAATAGAAAATTGCTACTTTTTATATTCAGAATTTCTGAAATTAATGTTAGTAGAAACCATAATATTTAAATCAAATAAATACTTGTTTTTCATAGTTAGCGCTATAATGAAACTAGGTATTATTAACTGTGTATGGTATTTAAGCATACATTTAGGATAATGATTAGAAAGGAAATTTATGGCAACCAGTGTATATGAATTTGAAGTTTTAAAAGAGGATGGTACAGCATATTCACTTGAAAGTTTTCGTGGGCAGCCTCTTATTATTGTCAATACAGCAACAAAGTGTGGCTATGCACCGCAATTTGAAGAACTAGAAGCTATTTATCAGGAATATAAGGACCAAGGGCTTGTCGTTTTAGGTTTCCCATCAAATCAATTTAAACAAGAGTTAGGTTCCAGTCATGAAGCCGCTGAATCTTGCCGATTAACCTATGGTGTCACATTTCCAATGCACCATTTAATTTCGGTAAATGGTAAGAATACTGATCCACTTTTTAAATACTTGAAAGATATGAGTAAGGGAAGCCTAGGCAGTACAATCAAATGGAATTTTACAAAATTTTTAGTTGATAAAGACGGCCAAGTTGTAGAACGTTTTGCACCAATGACGAGTCCAAAGGAAATGATTCCAGCAATCAAAAAAATAATGAATAAATAGGGTGAATATAACACACTCTTGTTATTTTTAGAACATTTTTTGACAACAAGGTATTGACGAGATATAATGTAAGCGATTACATTATATCTCGTTTAATTTCGTTAATGAGGTAATTTTTAGTACAACACGATTGAAAGGAAAGTAGGTATTAAAATGAATCAAGCAGATTTTGGTGTTATCGGATTGGCAGTAATGGGCAGAAATTTAGCCTTAAATATTGAATCACGTGGTTTTCATGTTGCGGTCTACAATCGTTCACGTGAACGGACAGATGACTTAGTTAATAAGCATGCTGATAAGAATTTTGTTCCAAATTACACAATCCAATCATTTGTGCAGTCGATTAAAGCACCTCGCCGTATTTTAATGATGGTCAAGGCTGGTCGTGGTACGGATGCTGTTATCGATGAATTGCTACCTCATCTGGAAAAAGGTGATATGCTCATTGATGGTGGTAATACATTTTTTGAGGATACGATTCGTCGCTCAGAAAAGTTAGCAAAAGCAGGTATTAACTTTATTGGTATGGGTGTATCTGGTGGTGAATTAGGCGCTTTACAGGGGCCATCGCTTATGCCGGGAGGCCAGCGTGCGGCTTATGATTTAGTAGAACCAGTATTGAAGCAAATTGCCGCAAAAGCGCCAGAAGATGGCAAACCAACAGTGACTTATGTTGGTCCAAATGGCGCTGGACACTACGTTAAAATGGTTCATAATGGGATTGAGTATGGTGATATGCAATTAATCTCGGAATCATATGATATTTTGAAGCGTGTGCTGAAGTTAAGTTCGAATGATTTGGCAGATACACTGGCCGATTGGAATAAAGGTGAACTCAACTCTTACTTAATTGAAATTACTGCTAGTATTTTAACCAGAAAAGATGATTTGGGTTCAGACAAACCAATTGTTGACGTTATCTTAGATCGCGCTGGAAATAAAGGTACTGGGAAATGGTCTTCACAGTCTGCTCTAGAAGTGGGCGCACCACAATCGCTCATTACTGAATCAGTGTATGCTCGCTATATATCTGCAATGAAAGAAGATCGTGTTGCAGCATCGAAAGTATTAGCAGGTCCAGATTTTACTTTTGCGGGTGATACTGATACAACAAAAGAAGATTTGCGAAAGGCACTCTATTTTGGTAAAATTATGTCCTATGCACAAGGCTTTGATCAATTACGTATGGCATCTAACGTTTATAAATGGGATTTGCCATTTGGTGAACTAGCACAACTATGGCGAGCAGGTGCTATTATTCGCGCGCAATTCTTGCAACGAATAACTGATGCCTTTACTAAAAATGCTAGTTTGCATAATTTATTGCTGGATCCTTACTTTAAATCTATCGCTGAAAACTATCAGAATGCCACTCGACGTGTGATAGCATTAGCTGTTAGTGCTGGTGTACCAACACCTTCACTGTCTGCAGCAATTGCATATTATGATTCATATCGTTCAGCGGTATTACCAGCAAACTTAGTGCAAGCACAGCGAGATTATTTTGGTGCTCACACGTATGAACGTACAGACAAGCCAGTCGGCGAGATGTATCACTACTCGTGGTATGATGAAGCTTAATTTAATTATTTTATCTCAAAGTCATCATTTATATTTGATGGCTTTTTTTAATGCAGTTGGAGTTGAAAAAGAGCCATAATCATGGAATAATAATAGTTATTAAAATGATGAATAATTGGGAGCGAAATGAAAAAATATATATTTAATAAATATAAATTTACTTTAGATACTGATTTAGCTTCAACGCAAGCTAACCAATTTAGAAAATTTGTGACTTCACCTGCAATTATTCAATTATCAATTGGTGTGATTGTGGGTGGCAGTCTGACGAAACTGATTCAAAGTGTCATTGAATTAGCTACGGGAATCTTTTACTTTTTATCGTTAATTATATTTTCGCAGAATCATAGTCCTGAATGGCAACACATTCTGACACCTCTTGTAGAAGTTTTTAAAAATGTATTGACACTAGGTGCTATCGCTGCCTGTGTTTTCTTTTTTGTTAAGTTTATTAATAAGTTTTTTGTGAAAGAAAAATCCGAAACACTGGGCTATAATGCTCAGTTAGAAGAAACTAAAAAATTATTACAATCACAAAATGAGACTAATATGTTATTGAAAGAATCTGTTATGTTACAGAAAAAACTATTAGGTGAAGTGCCATCTGAAAAGTGATGTAAAAATTGGTTCTGTGTAGAGTATACTGTTTAGATATAATATTCATTATTTTTATCTCAAAATAGGCAAAAAGTTTTGTTAACAGATGAAGGAAAGAACCTATTGTTAGAAAATTTTATGAAAAGAATGGATTTGTTTCTGCAGATCAAGGGAAAAAACTGTTGCATTCTACAAATTTTTGTAGTGAAAGATTTACAAATCGAATGATGGCAGTTTTATAAACACAGTTTAGCTATGAATTTATTGTGGGTTGACAGAATCTGCCTTATTGAATTTACTTTTGATAATATATATTATGTTAACTAAATAATGTTGGGTAGATTGCAAGTCATTTACCAGATGTTTAATCAATTAGTAAAGTTCCGGAAATCTTTTTGTAATTTCACTGGTTGTTTTTTTATTTGTAAGACACTTCTTATTCTATTATACCAATGTCGTACATCAATGTTAAATCACTGTCCACGGTTTCTTATCATTATTTTTAGGCTGTTTAACATCTTAATTCCACATCTAAGTTGCTAAAAAAATACAGATACTTCAAATTTTTACATTTGGTAATCTGTATTTTTTTAGATTCCGTGATATTTTTGATCTGCTTTAATTCGTACATGTTCTAAATCTTTAAAGCTCGTACTGTTTACATACGCGTTTTCGTTAATTAAATACTGGGTCAACTTTTTATGATCATAATTGATACACTGATCAGTTAGTTTAATAAACACAGTATTTTCTTGCTCAAAACGTGATGACTGATCTACGATATACGTTGTATATCCAGCTTGTTGAACATTCTGTTCGAATTGTTCTAATAAAGATTTACTTGTGCTGGATATAAGTTGCTGTGGTACATATAATCGATAAACTTGTTCTTTTAGATCCGCTTCCACTGATTCCAAATCTGCTTTTAGTGTTTGAATAATAGATTTAATAATGAGTCTGATTTGAGTCTTGATATAACGGTATTCCGTATCTTTATTCTTGGGCATGGAATTTTATAGTGCTTTCTAAAGGAATTTGATTATTCATGAATCTGTTTTGCTAATGCTGGTAGTTGGTATTTGCAATCATTATTCATCATAATAGAGACGACCAATTTGTTTTGAAAAATCTTTCTTAAATTAATTGTTTTATTATGATTGATTTATTTTATAATAATTATCACTCTTTGATTGCTTTTACAGCAATATTCAGTTCACTAACTGATTGATATCTCTTGGACTTATCAGCAGATAGCCCTTTTTGAACGAATTGCTTTAAAGATGGATTTTTAATGTTGGAAACGTTTGTTTTCCCAGTAATAATAAAAAATATTAATTTCGTCAAAGCATATGTTTCATGAAGTATATCATAATTTTGGAATCCCTCAGTAATCAGGCCAGAGTCATTAAAGGAACCTTTTAATTCAGTATTGAGGTTTGTCAATTGGCTATTTGGAACTTTTACTAAGCCAAAATCTGCAATTTTTACAACTACCACATTTTCATAAATCTTCAGCAAAATATTACTAGGACTGATATCGCGATGTAGTAATTCTTTTGAATGAAGATATTTGAATGCTTTCAGAACTTGATTTACCAAATTTCTTTTTTCAGAATAACTAAGTTTTTGGTTATTTTTTTCAATATAATTTGAAAGCGAACAGTCTAAATATTCCATTGTGTACTCGTTATTATTCAAATAACTATAAACCTCGACAACATATGGGGAATTCAATTTTTTCATTTCATCATATTCGCGATGAAATCTTTTAATTTCTTCAGCATTCAAGTCTTTCTTTGCTCGTTTTAAAGCGAAATTTTTGTGATAAAATTCATCTTTGTATTTATACACCTTAGCATAAGATCCCTCACCTATGGATTTTAGAACAGAATACCGTTTGTCATTTTGACTAATTGATGTATTAATTAAGTTGCTATGAACAAAAATTGGTATGGTGTAGTAAATTTCAACTTTACCCATATGAGCTGGTATTTCACTCCCACTACTCTTAGACAAAAATGATAATGATTTTTCAATTATAGAACTATAATAAGAATCAATATCAAAAGCATATTCACTGCCGTCAAGTACTCTATGCAGTCCCTGAATAGTTTCGATTGCAAGAAGTAATTCTCGACTGTTCTCAGCCCAAAAATGGTTAACATGCTCATTTGTTGGCAGGCGTTCATTCATACGGCTGTAATTTTTGACCATTAAATGATGCACCGTTGAAAAAATACTTTTTAGTTGGGATTGATTCACCCATGAATATAATTTTAAAAACTCAATATCTTCGTACGGTTTAATTTCTCGATACTTTCCCTCAATGTAATTTACAATATCCATGAATTTACTTATTCCTCATTACCATTTTTAAAAGAATTCACTAATAGGAACTCACGCTGTGTTGTCTAACAATAATTTACATAGTATTTATTGAAGCATAATTTTATAATACAACAAAGTAGTTCATGAAGTCACTTAAATAACAATAAATCTTATCACAAGATATTATTTATCTTGATTTCTCCTAATTTTTCTTTTCTCATACGCACGGCGATACCTCTGCATCGTTTTATATTCTTTATCAAATAGCTCAATTGGACTCTTACCTTGTAAGGCGATTCGCATTGGCATGGCATTCATCTTATCAGCAACTTCATCTAACTGTCTTTGCCTTACAGGTTTAAAACTAGTTCCTTTGGGGAACCAATCACGTAATTTACCGTTGCGGTTTTCATTTGAACCTCGTTGATGTGGTGATGATGGTGTGCAGTAATAGAGCTTGATTTTAAGCTCTTTTTGAACGTATTCCAAAAAATCCCAAGAAATAAATTCAGACCCATTATCAGCGGTAATTGTTCTTACTGATTTACCATAGCGTTCATAAAATAATTTAAACGCTTCAATCATATCTTTTGATTGTTTACTTTTAACTTTAATCAAAGCATAAAAGCGTGTCTTTCGTTCAACGACGGTCATAATAGCTGAATGGTCTTGGTATTGCCCATTGTTTTGTTTCATTGGTAACACTAAATCAATTTCCCAATGACCAAATTGTTTTCGCTTAGCTACGACTGGTGAACGATCATAGATGGAATGGCGTACTAACTCACCGCTCTTTTGTAAGTTTTCTCGTAAGCGAGCAATCTCTCTTTGTCTTGCTCTTTGATTCTTGGCTAATTCTCGTTGCTTAGGTGAACCATCTTGACGATGATATTTGTGGGTACGAATATTAATTAGCCCCCTTTTTGACCAGTCTCTAATAGTTGAGGACGATACTTCTACATCTTGCACGTTGCCGGCAATCTGTTCAGGTGTCCAATGTTCCACATTAATCCAGTGTTCAATTAGTTCTTTTAGTTCTGGTGTTAGTAAAAGTCCTTGTCCCATACGAAAACGCTTTTTAGTAGCAATATATTGACCACGTTGCGCTGAGTACTTAATGCGTGCATGAATGTTCATTTTTAATAAAGTGTGACGGTCTAGATTAGAGAAGTCTAGCACATTGCCACGGTCTAATTCACGACTAATCACTGATGGGTCATAACCTAATTGACGCCCAATATCAGTTTGTGAGAGTTGTTCATTATTCCACAAATGTTCGATTAAATAGCGTTGATTTTCGTTTAATCGTGGTTGTCGTTTCCTTTTCTTTGGTTCTTCTGCTGACATTTATTTTTTCATTCTCCTTTGCTCAATAATGTACAATTTTAGACTAACAAACATTTATAACATCAAGATGATAAACGTTTTAAAAATTAATAGCCTAATATTACTTATCAGTTGGCTTCATAAAGCTGTTTTTTCGCTTGTTTTAACTGGGTTTCAATCAGATTTATACCATTTTCACTATTAACATCATGGCCATTCAATAAGTTGGTTAAGTCACGGTACTCAAAGGTTAAAGCAATACTGGTTTCAACTAAAGTTTGTACTTGTTTATCTAACTTTTTACCGAAAAACAGGACATCACCAAAGGTTTGTGATTGGACTGATTGAATGTAACGATGTAACTTCATTGACATCTGGAGTGTGTTTTGGAAGTTTGGTGCCCCAGGTTTAAACTCAAAATTCTGACGATCAGATGCTAAAACGGTCAATAATGATTGATACATGTGTCTGAAACCTTGTAGTTGATCGACGTAGTTTTCTAATTGGTCTGGTTGTAACCATATTTTTTGTGTCATTATTTTCTCCTTTTTAAATTTCTTGATAACGTTTTTGAGGTTTTTCAAAGTTAATAGTTAATTTTTGGTTAGCCTGTGTAATCGCATTAATCATCGTAGCCTTAACCAACTTTTGTTGTTCAGAAGATAATTCAGCACTATTTATGGCTTCAATCACTTCTGCCCAATGACCAGTTTTCTTTAAGACTGCTAGACTAGGAACAACTGAATCTAAAACCCATTTTTCAATCCGTTCAATACTTTGTTCTTTGGGTTGACGAATAAATTTCATTTTATGACCTAAAGCAGTTAGTAATGACCAAGCGGGCATTGGTTCAACGGAATCTTCAATCGTGTCACGCACTTTATCAGCTTTTAGTAGCTTTTCCTTAATCGGCTTATCAGTAAACCAAAGATACGTATACAGAATGTCAAAGGTAATTTCGGTTAATGTTTTATTGTTATGTTGATCAAACCACTCATCAATGACATATTCTGCTTTATCTTGATGTAATTCTAATTCCACACGGTTTTGTACGTCTGTGTCAAAGCCTTTGCTGGCTTGTTCTTTGCGCTTATCGTAAGCACGAATAACAAACGGTGATTTCCCGAAGTTTACTGTCCAACCATCATCAACGTTGCCATGAACTGCGTAGGATTTTGATTTACTCCAAAACCGTTTTTCTTGCACGGCTTTTACAAGGTCATTCATATCTAGAAGTCCCCATTTATCGTTAATGGCAATATCTAACCGAGTTAAATGTCCTCGATACTGTCTCGCTTTTTGAAAAAATTCATGCCAATTAATATTTTGTTCTAACAAAGCTTTTTCAAATAGGCGTGTGCCTTTACCAGTTAAATATAAAGTTGTCCCATACTTTTGTTCAATGGCCTGTGTTTCAGGGTTTTTAATCGGTGCAAAGTCTTGAATATAAATGTTCTTTTCGCCAGCAAATGCCATTTCACGCGTGTAGAAGTTTTGTGATGTTGGGCGTTCCAAAAATAAATCAGGTTGAATATTGAGGATATCATTAATCACTTGCTTTGAAGTTAACTCTGGGAACGTCAACGAAATCCAATCGAATTGTACTTCAATACTTTGAGCTAAATCTGGATAAACTGATAGTAAATTGTTTACAAAACGTTCACTAATACCTTGTTCTTTATTTTCAATACGTCGTATTGTTTTTTCATTGATACCCATAGTAATTGCCAATTCTTCTTGTGTTACATCAAGTAATTGTCGTATTAATATCAAATTATTATTTGTTAATTCTGGTACATTTAATTCTTGTGTCATTGTCTTTTTTCCTTTCAACAGTTGATAGCGACCAACATTTTTTAAATCAACTAATTGTTCTAATTCAGTTGAAACCGTATTTTTACTTTGCGCATCAGACTGCCTCACTTTTGCTTTGAAGCCGGATAACTCACTACCGGTCATTTCATCAATCGCAATCTCACTACCAATGTTAGGTAATTGTCCTAACGCAATAGTCGAGACGGTCACGTTATAAGTTTCAATAATTTCATCATGCCGTTTCATACCAATCATGATAATGATTTCTAACGATAACCGTATGCTATGTTGAGTTGTCCCTAAAAAAATAGGTGTGTAGGCTTTTGGTTCATGATTAATCGTTATCATGTCGGCTTTCCTTTCTCAAAATGTCCGATTTGACGTTTTCAACCGGACATTTGCTTTTTTTAATCTAAATCGCTTCATATCAGCGTTTATTCCCCATATTGGGTTGACGCTTTCAGCGTTTTTACCGGTTTAACCCCCCTGTTAGTAACTGGGGGTTAAAGTCTTTTTTGTGGTTGCTTGAGCAGAGTGCGTGCCAGTCGCTGACACTCATGGTCATTCGTGTTTAACCGCGACCACGCACCCTGCCCTCTTACGCTACGCTAAGGGCAGGGCGTGGCACTGGCTCTCCCGGTCGGTCGAACCACTCTACTCAAGCAAGCACTATGTACAAAAAACAAGTTGACTATCTAGGAATTAGACCATCAACTTGTTTACGTTACCTATTTACTTGATTCGTGAGAGTTGATCCAGCAATGAATTTAGCTCTTTATCACGATTAATCGCATGCGTTCTAATTGACTTATAATTACCCAATAAGAACCCAATATTTTTCCGAATTTCCGTAATATATGGTGGCAACATCGGACTAATTTCTTCCAAATTACCATCAGCAAGAATTCGTTTTAATTCATCGCTTAGCTGTGAGAGATGTTCCAAATCTCCTAATTTCTCAATTGTTTTTAAATCAGCAATTGATTGTTCTGATAGTGATTGTACTTTTTTAACGTCAAAAGTCATATTTTTTTCCTACTCTTTCTAATAATCAAAAATAAATATATGTTAATAACCAGTATTTGTGTCAGGACTTCTAGCATGATATATCATAATAATTTCTCCATTCTAATTTTTTCTCGTAACTAAAAGAATAATCGTAGAGTATTTTATGCAAATTATTTTAGTGTTAAAATGAAACTTAAGTGCTTTTAAAGCATTTATATTTCAAAAAGAGAGAATTTTATACATGAAAAAATGGTTCACGATAATCGCAAGTATTTTTGCTTGTTTCATTCTGGCAGTTATAATGGTAATTTACATTTATGGTCCTAATATTAATTTTTATCTGCTACCTCCTTCACCAGAAAGATATGGAAAAATTGCAATAAAGAAAATGAATACTTATGGCTATTTCACTAATAGTAAGGCATGGCAAAAAACTGAGAAAAAAGCTTTAGTAGATATGCACTCTGTACATAATTACGATGAAGCTGATGCAATTCTCCAAAAAATTATAAAAGTTGCAGGAGGAAAACATTCTCAAATTGTAACCACAAAACAAATAACCACAGAAACAGAACATTATGAAGAACCAACAATCATTAATGATAACGGTCTAGTTACAATTCATGAACCACAATTTCAAGGAAATACACAACAAGCCAATGAATATGCTAACAAAATCAACGATTTTTTATTTAAATGTAAGCACGAAATTAAAAGTATTATTATTGATTTAAGTAATAACAATGGTGGTGATATGGCACCTATGATACTTGGTATTTCATCAATAATACCAGATGGTAATATTCTTTCTTTTGTTTCCCACGATGGTACCAGTGAGAGAATATCCTTAAAAAAAGGTACGATTAATGCTGGAGGAGCATCAATTGATTTGAATCATAATATAAAACTAACAAATGTACCGGTTGCAGTAATCATCAATAAACAAACCGGTAGTTCAGGAGAAATGACTGCCCTAGCCCTTAAGAAGGTTTCAAAAGTTAAGTATTTTGGTCAAAACAGTGCCAGTTTTACTAGTGTTAATCGTCCTTTTTCGTTATATACAGGAACAACCATGTACTTAACAACTGCTGGAGTAAAGGATAGTAAAAATAAATTATATGTTAATGATCCAATTGTTCCAGACATACAGACAAATGATCCTTATGGCCAAGCTAAACAATGGATAAATAGTTTTAATTAACATAGTATAGGTATACCAATCAAAGTTAACATAAGGCAGGCTATACAAAGTAACGCAGAGACGGGCTTTCAAGAGCCTTTTTTTTGTTTGTGAAATAGCAAAATTCACAAGCCACTCAAAACACTATCTTTTAATTTCACAAAGTCGTTAAATTGTTAATTTTCACAAACTAATACTTTTTAGACCAATTTTATTAACTCACGACTTCAATTAATTTTTGCGTTGCTTTTTCTTTCTTTTAAGTTCATACCT
Organism: Leuconostoc carnosum; assembly: GCF_014207505.1. Taxonomy (GTDB): domain Bacteria; phylum Bacillota; class Bacilli; order Lactobacillales; family Lactobacillaceae; genus Leuconostoc; species Leuconostoc carnosum. The sequence continues at coordinate 75,295 of NZ_JACHGL010000005.1, read as the reverse complement.
GTCCTCGTTTTCTAATCTGCTCACTTAACCATTCATGTAAGTTGAAATCTTTGGGGACTTCTGGTGCAAAGAATGCACGTACTTGACTATCACCTACTTTGATAAAGCCCCATCCTTTTAGATTTGAAGATAACGGACGAAGTTGTTTGTCATTGTCTGGAAAGACCATTTTTTCAATTTCTGGTGTTGGCACACCCATGTTAATCCGTAAATTCAATTGTCCACGAATCGCCATTGGTAAACTATCTGCACTAGGTCTTTGCATACCAATAATAAGATAGAATCCTAATTCACGACCGAGCATAGCAATTTCATTGAGATTAGACATAGCTATTTGATAGGCTTCATAGGCGGGATCACTAAATGTTAGCCGGTCATTCATTTCTCGGTAAGCACCAAATTCATCAAACACTAAGAAGCATGGATCAAAATGATAATCCTTATAAGTTCCAATCTTACCGGTTGCTTTAATCTTCTCCATCTTTTCAGCTCGTGCCATCATATTTTGATAATATTTAATGATTGCTTGATTGATTTCTGTGGGTGTACTGTGCACTCTACCTTTTAAGGCATCAATATATTTCAAACTGGCTAGGTCAGAACGCTTGGGGTCAATAATATCAACGTACTTTGTTAATTGCAGTAGTTGTCCTAAAATAGCAAATATCGTATAGGACTTACCTGTACCCACATTTCCAGAAATTAACGCATTATAAAAAGTGTCATATTTCCAATCAATCCCTTTAGCAAGTTGTAACCGACCTTTTTGTGGCTGTAATGCCAATAACTGCCGTCTAAACTTAATCGGTTCAAACGCAAACGTACTGATCATCTTGTTTTTCAAAAATTCAGTTGTTTGTCGGTCAGCTAATAAAGCTGTTTCAACACTTTGGTCAAAATCACCATTCGCAAATTGGGCCATATACTTTTCACCATCAATTGGCTCTTCAATCAATAATTGACCAGTCGTGTGTTTCATTTTAATTTTTAGTTTAGGATAATAGGTTAAATAAGTATTGTTCTCAGCGGTTTCTGTATCAAAAAAGCCTTTAGAAACAACTAGTAAACTAATCATTTGTCGAAGTTCAATCCGCTTTAAGTAACGAGAGAAAAAATCAGTATGTTTTGGGGCATAATGTTTATAAAACCAAAAAACAGCCCAACCAGATAAAGCCGTTAACAAAATACTTAAAATAATAGGCGACAAATACCACCAACTATATTTTCCTTGCATCATTGCTTGAAAAATATTCCAGTACCAAAAGCCAAAGCAAAATGTTGCTAAAATCAAAACAAAAAGCAAAGTTCTTTTAAATAAAATCTTTGATAGATATTGATCATTATATTTGAGTTTTCTAAACATAAATTGTTTTGCCTCGTAATTTGTCTTTAGCATAACGAAAGTCATCATTGATGGTTAAATACCAACCAAAAATATCTAAACTATCAGTTCGTCCTTCTTGTAGTAATTCCTGCGCATTTTCATAAAAACACTGTAAGCTAATATCTAAATCACGTAAACAAGTTATTCGATTTAATGTTTTATTTTCCATCAGTAAAGCATGAAAGTCATCTGAACATTTTTGAATATTTCGGACAATATCTTTATTTAAGTTCATGCCCTCCTCATATTTGGGGTAATACTGTAATAAATCTTGTATTGTAAATTGTTGTGTCATTTTTTACTCCTAACTGTATTGTGCTTCTAATTCTGCGCCAGCATTCTTATCAACGGTCTTAAAGGCTTTCGTCCATTCTTCAAATAACGAATGAATTACTACCTTGCCAACACGTCCATAAATATCTCTGAATAAGCATTGTCCCTTTTTCAGATCTTTGAGCATTTCCAGATTGGTTTTGTTAACTGGTAAGCCAAAGTGTTGAAGAATATGTTCTCGTTCTCGTTCATCAGCACTATCAAAAGCAAATATCTGGCCATACTGCCCATTACTCTTTTCATCATTGACATCACCGACTCGTTGGGTGGAATAAATCAACATATTATTTTCCGAACGTCCCAAACGTTTAATGCCATCTAATACTTTTCGTCCAGCTGGTGAAGCATTAAATATCCACGCCTCATCAATGATTTCAGCACTAAATCTAGTTGTATCTTCACGCCCAAATTTTTCTAAGTATTTTCCTAGTGCCAACATAATCGAAACTGAATACTTTTGTGTTTCTGTATAACTACTCGACTTCTGGTTGGCATGGGGTAAATCTAACCCAGTGACTTCTAAAATTGTCCGTTGCTTATTGAATTCAATACTATCGGTATGTCCATCACTAAACGCCAGTTTTAACATACTGTCAGGAATGACACTCTCATAGTAATTAGCCAACTGTTTGGCTTTTTCAGAACCATGCTTCAAAATATCAACAATGGCCATGGTGCCTACTTTCTCTCCAGCTAAACGTTGATTACAAACTTGCTTGATGGCATTGGTTAAAACAGTGTCCAACTCCATATCTTGTGAGATAGCACGTACCTGTACGAGCATCTCTTTAACCAAAGTCAAAACGCTCGGAATTTCATCAATGGTACTTTGACTGTTGAGCGTTAACATCGGATCTAAAACGCCAACGTTAGCACTATCATTGGCATTTAAAGTCACATAGTGAAAAGCATTCATCAACTCGGTAAAGAACGGATTATCATTCTCTTGTAGTGAGGCCTTAAACCAACGTCTAACTTCTTGTTTGGGATCTACATAAAGTAACTTCACATCAAACATCGCTAGATAAAGTAACAGAATTTTAACCAAAAACGATTTCCCCTGACCAGTATCTCCAGTAATGGCAATATGTGGACTATCAGTTTTAGCCCCAACAATCCCTTTATTGGCAATAACTGGATTAATTAATAATAATGTTCTTGACGAAGCAACCGCACTATCGATACTAAAATAACGGTTAGTGTCCAATACTCGACCAATATAAAAACCAGTCCTTGAACCTAATTCATGACTGGTGCCAAACATGAGTTGCGCTAAAGCAGGCGCTGTAGTGAATTGTCGCCACCGTTTAAACACGCCTAAGTTCGTTGCTGGTAAATTTTGATATAACAACATTTCTTGATTAAAACTGGGTTGGAAAACCTCGATATCACGATTAAACGTGGATAACCTAGTTTTGACCATACGAATTTTTTGTTTTAAATGTTTTAAATCATCATCACGAATAACTAACACCAGTAGCCACTGCATAAAGGCATCTTTACAATCCATCACGTCAGCTAGTTCTTGTGCTAAAGCATAATTGGTTTTAGACCGTTGCGAACTGTCATCATCACTCATTAAGGCATCACGTAGTTCATCTTTATATTTTCCTTTCGAACTTCGAGTTTCTTGTTTCATGCCTTTAAAGCCGTCACGTTGGGGAAAGTTGACTTTGATATGAACTTCAACAGGAAACTTAAAGGATTGTATTTCCGGAATCAGAGCTAGATTATCCAAACGGTCTGGTAGATTAAGTACCAATTGACTAATATAATCGGTTGTTTCTTTGGTTTCTCGTTTTACGATGCCCATTTTGGCTAAATCAAAAGTCGTATCCCGCATATTAGCAAAGTCTTTGGTGTTTTGATGATGATAACTTGTGCCTAATAAGTTAATCAGTTTAGCTTCACTGATTTTATTGGCATCTAACGGTCTTAAAATACCGAGCACATCATCGTTCATGGCCGTAAAGCGGTCAAAAAAATAGGCATCAAATTTCACTTGATAACGCATTGTTTCTGCTAAACGTCTTAAAATTAAATCCGTGGCAAATTGAAACTTGTCTTTTAAATCATCGCCCACATTAGTATTTTTGAGTTTGACCCCAATATAAAATTCATCACGAATAGCCGGTTGGAATTCACTTTCTAAAATATTTATTTCTTCTTGCCCCATATAGTATTGCGCAACGTCTGATATATCTTTAGCCCAATCAGGACTAGTGCCTTGAATCCGTCCAGCTAAGTCCATGTCAGCGGGAATGAGTTTCAAATCAACATCATCATATTTTTGTAAGCGTTCAAAGACATCAATAAAACTTTCTTTAAAGCTTTGTTTGTCTTGAGCATTGGCAACATTGATTTGAAAAGGTTTGAGTTGATAATAAGCCCAAACGTCACCGACCGTAGTTAATAGCAAGTTATCTTGATACTGCACGACTGGATTTTCATATTTGATGTTTACTTTTTTACCCATAGATTAATGACCTCCTGTCTGAATAAATTGATTGATTTGTTGGCTACTGGTAGAAACTAACCTTTGATTGGTATTGGTTGTTTTCATGAATGTTGGTGTCGATTGAATGGCAAAGTCAGCAAAGTAGTGCTTGTTATTAGCATTTTGAATATTAATCGTTTGGATCTGTTTCGATTCATTGTTAAAGTGCAAAACATTATGCCAAAATATTTTGGGATAGACCTTTTGGCAATGTGGACAATTGGCATTGTAGAAGAGTATTGCTTCTGCTTTTGTGTTAACATTAGCCACTTTATTGTTTTGGAAATACATCGATCCGTACGGAACCAACAAAAAACCAGCCACTAGAAATGCAATGACCGGTAATACTTTGATTATGATTATTTTTGTTAGTGACCATGATGGTTTGTTTTTATCAAGTTTTTTTATTCTTTTTTTCATTTTTCCTCTTTATCAATTATATTGACCTTTAGTGCTAATACGCCATATTTCTTTTCCTGTTCTGGCGAATAAATAGTATAAGTATCTGAAACCATTTTGTCTAAGCTATCATTTTTTGGGCTACCGACTACAATAGCATCAAAATTACTATACAATTCTCTAAACGTCTTAAACTTATTTATTTTTTCAACCGTAACTGTCAACTTCTCGTTAGTTGCAGTATCTCTAAAAGTTATAGCCTCACCTACCTTAAGATCTGAACGTTTCTCATCGTTCAACCGAATTTCAATTTTTTTCGTACCTTTTTTCATTAATAAAAATTGATCGTGATTTAGACCCATTAGCATGATAAATCCTCCTAATATTATTTAATATTGTACTATATTTATTTTGATTGAAATTAACTTCTGTGTTTGAATATCAAACAAGCCATGCAATAGAACAGTTTGGTTGATTGCCTTTTGACCTGTCCCACTAGTTTGAATAATAACAGTTGCTAGGGCTTCAATTGTTTGATTGTCTAAATCACTAGTATAACTAGTGGCTGTTTGATAATGACTAGTTAGACCCAAATTATCAATACGTGAGCCACCAGTGGCATCAAGCCCATTATCAAATAAATTGTTTTCCTGGTCTTTAGATAATGCTAAAATGCTGGACACTTTACTAAAACGTTTGTCATAATCTGATTGATTACTAAAAGTATAATAGGTTTTTGCAAATGCTAGTAAATCATTTTTTGCTTGCTCGTCGTTAGCATTATACGTGGTTTGTATATGATTCATTTGAGTAGTCACATGCTTTTGTTGCTTATTCACTTGCGACACTTGGTTTCTAACCTGTTTGATTTGCGCACGTTTACCGTTAGTTATAGACATCATGATACCAAGACAAATTAAAAGTAAACCTATAATGCTAAGTAAGATTTTATTTTTCATTATCGAATGCTCCTTTTAAAGTTAGTCGTGACATATCTGTGATTTGTTTTTCATCAGTATCATAAGTGATAGTGTAAGCCACACTTTGTGCATCACTTTTTGCGACAAACAAATATTCCAAATCAGAACCCCAAGCATTTCTAATAGCGACCATTGGTACTTCATAATGTGCCTTATCGCTAAAAGTCACACTAGACGCAAAGGTCTGGGTTAGTTCATTAATTACTTTTTGTGATGCCATGCCTTTCAAAGTATCGGAATAACTTGAAGTCGGTTGATTACTAAAGGTTTTCACAAACGAAGTAACCTTTTTTGTACTGCCGGATACATTATCTTGTTGTGCTTGTGGGCTAGAAACAATGGTTTGCGATTGCTTTTGATTAGTTTTTGCTTGTTTTAACGTTGCTTTAGCTTGATCTAATTGTTTATCGAGATTCGGTATCTGATTCAATTGTGTGATCAAAATACCAACTAACACCAGACTAGCAAAGATGATTAAACGACTATTTTTCATGCTTACCCCTTTCTCTTATTTGCCTTGAATAAAGGTGACACCTGTTCCAGCTGTTAACTCACGGAAACTCACTGTACCAGACCCACTACTAACGACATTGCATTCACTGACTAAGAAATGCTTTTTATCATCACTGATTGCTTCAACAACAGCTACGTGACCATAGACGGCATCTGCTCCGTCTGCACCCTGTGAGAAACTAACCGCCCAACCCACATGTGGCTGACTATCCGTTTTATACCCTTTTGCTTTGGCATTCTTAGACCAATCAGCCCCATTGCCTAAACCATATTCTACTGGTGTTCCTAACTCTTGCATGCGATTATAAACATACCAAGTACACTGTCCAAAAGCATAAGTATTCGTGGACGAAGTGGCTGTAAAATTAGTGTCTTTAATTTTACTTTTATAAGCACTGGGTATTTCTTTTACCGGCGCCCCACTTGTGCCCATACCTTGTGGCACATTAGTTGTACAACCACTAGCATTATTGGTCGTGTTATCCGTATTTTGTGTGGTTTCGGTGCCATTAGTTGCGGTATCAATGGCTGTATTTGAGGTGCCATTTGAGAATTTCGCATACCAATTACGGGCAAAACTTTGCCGTTTAGTGGTTGTGCCTTGACCACCTCGTTCCCATTCGGCTCTTAAAAACTCTGTGGCTTGATTGACATCAGTCATTTTCAACCCTTGTTTTAACAAATCAGAATTAGTACCGTCATGATTTAAAGCAAAATCTAGTTGTAAACTAGCATCCGACCACTGCTTATTTTGGCTTTTGGCATAAGTTAATAAAGCCACCCGTCTGGCACTATCCCACTGATTCAAACCAAAAGCGTAACCACTTAAACTAGCGTTCATGGCTTTGCTTTCATCATAGGTAGCATTGGATTCAATACTTTTCTGGTTGAAGCCACTTTCAACTTCCATATTACCCAAATAGCCAGCAATGCCAGCTTCAGTGACACCAGAGACTTTTTTCAAATTATCGTGAATCGATTGCGCTACTGCCTCCTTATCGGTACTAGTCGTCACCGTGACACTAGTGTTTGTTGATTGACATTGGTTACTGTTCCCCGCAAACATACCTAAGATTAAAACAATTAAAAACACCAGACCAAGAATCGCTATTAAATAACCTTTGAGCAGTTTCTTCATTTCAAATCCTGCTCCAGTCGTTCTTTTCTTTGTTGGTGTTGGTCAATATTTTGTTGTAATCTCTGATTGAAATCGTTGGGTGATCGCTTTTTCAATCTTTTGGCACGTAAGTATGGTTTGTGAGTAATGGCGTTGGCTGTATTTTTGACAACATATCGTGTTCGAGGCTTTTCTTGATTAACCACTTGATTTACATATTCTTGTGTGGAAACCCAGTCCGTTTTGAGCTTTTTAGAACGTTGATAACGAGGCGGATTGTCAGTATTATCTTTTGCAACATTTGTTTGATGTTTTTGCTGTTTCATTTTATTTAAACGTTCAGCTCGCTGTTTGCGAATCTTCCGAGCATGTTTTTGCATGTCTTTGGCCAAGTATTCTTTGCGATTTTGTTTCCGTTGCGCTTGTTGTTCGGATCGCAATTCATCACGTAAGGCGTTGTCATCAAATTCTGAATTATGTTTCGTTTGATAGTTATCACGCCATTGTTTGCCTTGATTTAAACCACTTCTAGCCCCACTATATAGTTGATTCGCTCGATTCTTCATTTCACCAGTGGCATTTAAGGCTTTACGACCCGCTTTGGTCATACTGATTTTATTCATGACATTATCCGCGACACTTGAACCAGTGATTGTTTGGACGAGCCAACTTTTGTTTTTCCATAGTAAGATCATTAAGGTAATGTAGATAATTGAGTTTAACATTGCACTGGCACTTCCCTTAACCGGTACAACCACATCAGTCACATTACCTACCCAAGAAACAAACATGATGCCAAATAATAAACCAACTTTTGCAAAAAGTAAGCCAAGTGCTCCCATGGCTGTTTTCAAAGCACTATTGGCAAATTTTGGTAATAATGAAATCAAAATCGTAAATGGTGCTAGATAATACAACAAGACAGCTCCTAGTTGTACTAATAAATTGGCTAATCCAATCATTAGTAATGGCACCCCATAAGCAACGGACATGACCGGTGACATAAAAGCAATCGCTGATTGATACCATTCAAGACCACCGTCTTTGGAGATGTAATGATTTTTACTAGCAAAACTCGCAATTACTTTGTCATCAACATTGCCCCCAATTAAACGATAGGGATTCCCTTGTTTCTCTTTATTTTGATAGGCACTAGCAACATCAGCTTGACCAAAATTACCTAAAGCAAAAGGCCGTGCTACGGCTTTTTGAAAGTAGACATAACGTAAAGCATTTTGAAAACTATCACCGGTATCAGAAAAGCTCGTCTGGTTGATATTACTCGTAGCGGTAAACACTTGTGTTTGGGCTTGCGAAGTTAACGTATTAATGATTTGTAAAACTTTACTGCCTGAACCAACCCAAGCGGTACCAATAATAGCAATCACTAAGACGGTTAATATAGATTTTAACCCACCACCATGATTAAAGGTTTTGGCAAACACCCAAACGAGACCAACACCAAAGGCTAAGTAAAGTAAGCCTTTAAAAGCTTGACTCTGCCAGGAACTTTTCGTGTATTGACCCACGTCCGTTAAGATATTGTTTACCCCATTGGTAATGTTAGTGAGATCAAACATCGTGGATAAGGATTGGTCAAACAAAGGATAAACAATATTTAAATTAATGGCGGTAAATAAATCAGTGACAATATGTGAAGCGCCCAAAGCAAAGTCAGTAATCGAACCATCTTCGTGATACAATTTGTAATTGGATAAAATGTTGCTCGTCACCCAATTCATATCAGGTGACCCACTGGTTTCGCCTAGCTTGTCTCTGATAGTACTTTCACTTTGATTTGCTGGTGAGCCATCATTACTGAGACTATTGGTTTGTTTGGTAGTATCTGTGTTCAAACTACTTTTGTTACTCTTGCCAATCACACTACTATTCGCATTAGCTGAACCAATCGTGCCATCAGCGAACACCACATTTTGTGGTACAAAAAAAGCCGCGCCCAATAACACCGCCAAGATAATTAATATTCTTTTCATGTTTTCCTCCTTTTAATTATTTTGTTCGTAAATTCTCCCAAGTATAAACTAGTGGTAGCCCATTAAAAGCTGATGGTTGTAAGCCGTGAATACCCATTTGCTTTTGGAGATCATAGCCACCAATTTGATAATCCTTGTCTGATTGATAACCATTTTGATAGAACTTAAAAATTAATTGTTGGTTGGCTTGATTGTAGTAAACTAAAATCTTAGCATCGTTTCCACCATCGTCACTAGTGTTTAATAAGTAGCTAAAATCAAGCAAACCAGCTTTTTTTAAAGCTGTGTTCAATGTCGATTGTTTGATTAACGATGAATTACTGTATTGAATCGTATAGTCTTTTCCCTCCGTAGGTTGATCATGGACTTGTGATGAAGATTGACTAGTTTCTGAATGTGATTCTGATGATTGTTTATTGTGAAATACAAATAGTAATGAGGTAATGACGATTATTAGTATGATAACCGCAATGATTAACCTGAAATATGGTAGCTTTGGTGTATTTACCGCACGCTGTTTAAAATGAAATTTTTTCATCGTAATACTCCTTTCGAGTGTAATTTTATAAACTCATGTTATGGTGTCATTTGGTTGGAACTGCCCCAACCTGTCCTACTCTAAGAATTGACGATGACATAATAAAAAGCATGCTTACACATGCTCTTTAGTTACAATATTTGATATTTTTTCTGATTACTGTTTAAATGTTGATCTTGATAAAGTTGTTTCTTCTGAAACCAATAACGCCAGTAATGTAAGATTGCATATTTAAGCGTAGTTTCAAAAGGTAAATCATCTATTTTCAAAACTTTATCGAGTTTATAAACGGTAAATAGTGAGATGACTAGTAAAGCAAAGCCAAAAGTTAGTCGGCCATTTTGAATTTGATACAATTGAAAAATAAATATAATTGACACATCAATTACTGTGGTAATCGTTAATAGTCCCGCCACTCTTGAATCAATAAAGACTGGCAATTTTAAATCGCCATAAATCGTGCGAAACTTGGCGGAGTTCGTATACACCCGACGATAATTATACATTTTTACCCTCCTAATCCTTGAATAAAGTTCAAGACGGAATTCATTAATCCTGAAAAGGCATTTAAAGTGTTGGCTGGCCCATTGACAAAGAAATAAATTAACCCACCAATTAAAATGGTGACCCACATATCTTTGTTTTCATTTTTACCATAGTGCTGAATAGCGCGACCACCTGCTATGATAACAACTAGTCCTAGTAACACAGGTTTTAAAGCATTGTAAATATCCATTTGTTTCTCCTCTCTATGCTTGGATAAATTTAGTGACAAAATAAGTTGAGTCTTGTTGTTTTAAATACAGGCGAATTGTTTGTACTTGAGCAATATCTGAATCATGAACTTTGACGGTCATAGTTGCCGTTACTATCGGATTTTTGCTAGTACCAGATACTTTTATGGAACTATCATCAAGTGAAACAAAATCAACAGCGCCATCTAAGCCAACAGGATCTGCCATCAAAAAAGCCATATCTTTCGTTGATGAAGAGACATATTTTTGAGCAAATTGTTTGGTAAACTTGGCAACTTTTGTGGTGGTTTGTTCACTATTCAGTGTTTTCCCGGTATTGGTTAATCGAGCTTGTCCCACATGACTGATACTATTAATGGAGTTGGCGACATACGGAAAGCCAATTACGGTTAATTTTTCATTAGCCTGTTGGTAAGGAATATCCACTGTCACATGATTTTGCTTATTATTCGCTTCAACCGTTAAACTGTATTGCGCTGTTTTGACTGTGTCGATTGTAAAAATACCATTCAATGTTGATGAAACCAGTTTTAAATCAGTATTTTTATCGGTACTCGGCAAAGTTAAATTGCTTGCCAAATATTGGCTAAGTTGTTTCGTTCGACCATTTGAATCATCACTTGCTGGCGAATAGTAGATTTTTAAAAACTGGGTCATGTACTGATCCACTAGTGGATTGTAACTCGTTGTCCCAGCGTTTTCTTGATTAATGCGATGATTCAAAGTGGCGACTGTTTGTTGTAAGGTTTTATTCTTATGCGCAGTCGCATTGGCTAAAACCAGCACATAACTAAAGTAAATAAAAAGCCCTATTAAGATTGATAGGACAATTGAACGAACCCGACCTAAGTTCAACGTATGCGCCTTAGGAATTTTGATGGGTTTTTCTTTTTTCTTTTTTTCGTACTCAAAGTTGATTTTTAGTTTTGGAATTTTGGGCATCTATGCTCCTTTCCTAAATAAATTTTTACTTTTACAATTATTTAATTAAACACCTTGATGCGTTCTTACAAGATACTGTAATTACATTAGCGTGCTTTGCTTAATTATCAGTCTCAATCTTTTCTAGAGTATCTACTTTATAAATCAATTCATCATTAATATTAGCAATAATAATTAACATACAATTTAAAATTCGAAGATAATTTATGCGGTGATCTTCATCTGAAAAATGTTTAGACGCACCATGTAAATATATGTTTCTTAAGGCAAGTGCGTCACTAAATAGAGAATTATCAAGACAATAACTTAAATAATTAGATTCACTTGTAGAAAATAAATTTGAGTATCTGGTAACATGCGGAGTTGCTTTCAATATGCTGTTTAATGTTGTTTTTGATAAAAATTTTTCTTCAACGTAATTAAAAGAATTAAATATTTTCATAATTTTATTGTCATTTTGAAAATATTTAAATAAGACATTCTGATTAATTTCTAAATATTTATTTTTTATAAATGAATGAATATTGTCATATCTTGGTTGATGCATGTATTTTAAATTATGAACATCAATTTTATTTTCTTTTTGGAGCAAGATAAATTGTCTTAGTATTGATTCGATTTCAATTACAAATAACTTGTTTTTAGTCTCTGAAGGCAGTGTGTCCTCAACCAAAGCAACTCTAAAATCTTGAATATTAAAGGTATTTGGAATGTATTTATCAAAAAAATTAAATATCAATTTTTCAAATGAAGTGTTCCTTTTTTTGAGATAAATTGAAAGCTTATCAATCAAAGCTAAATTATATGTTTCAAAATATTCTTGATTATTGAATAATGAACTATACTTATTGAAATTATTAACAAATAACTCGGAAAATACATTAGTACTTCTTATAACTCCAACAGTGTTATTTCGATAGTAAACATCATTAAAATACATAGAAAGCAAATAAACCAAAAGCATATCAGTATGGGTTAAATCAAGTGCATTTTTGTTAATAGTTATGTTGACTATATTATTATCTTTTTGTGAATAATGATCATGTTGACCAAACTGGACTATTACACCCCAATTTTTAGTAGATAATGATTGAGAACTATTCACAAATTTGTCTAATGTGTATTCAATTTTAGTCTTTGTAACTTCGTCTAGATAAAAATTTTTATCGTTAACTAAAGTTAAATCGGCTAATAACAAAGTTTCATCGGGTTTAAGCGGTAATATTGAATCTATGAACTTATTGACCGTGATTTGAAAACAGTATTTTTTTTCAAAAGTTTTTGGAAAGTATATTAAGGAATCAAAATCGTTAAAAACAGCAGACCTTAAAAACAAAAAATTTGACAGTAAAGTTAATTTATCATTAGGTTCAATAAAAAAATTGACTATAATGTTTTCAAACTTATCAGCAACTTTTTTATCACTTAATATACAAGATAGTTCAGCGTATTCACTATTCAAAAATAGTTGAAATTCGTTATTATCTAAACGAGTCCATAATTTATTTTCTGTAAGTAACTTGTTAAAATATAAAGTTTTTTTTGTAGCCTCGTCTTTGTTTAGTTGCAAAAAATTAGTTATTAAACTGTTTGTTAAGTAAAAAGTAGTATTTAGTGTTTTTGAAATCTTTTTTTTTAAATTGCTAATATACGCATCTACACTCAGTGATTTGTCAGTGTTCCAATAGTTTTTTTGTTCTAACAGCGACTTTACAATAAACAAGTCTAAAAGTTCCGAAAAAGAGACGTTAATACTTAAATCACATTGGTTTTTAATGAAAGAATCTAATTTATTATTATCATCTATCAATGAATGAATTTGTGATAATTCCATACTTCCCCCTGAGAATAATACATGAAGTATTATTTTGATTGTATCTTTAAAATTATTATACGCTCTTGAAAATACATTTTTGTCTAAATTTTTCTTGGACTATTTATCTTTTGAATCATTTTCTGATTTAGATGACGACTTACGCTGATGATTATTGAAATTGGTGTTATCTAATAGTATCAATGTATCAGCATACACTGTCCAATCAGTGGCATTATTACCAACAAAAGCAAACTTTAATCCTTGCGGTACTAACTTTGCCCCAGGCTTCAAATTAACTTGTAATTTCTCGCTTTCGGTTGGATCAATTAAGATACGAATGAACGTATCATCATCGTTAATTTCTCCCGACTTACTTTGTTGCATGAAATTAAATTGGTAATTTGAAATAATTGGTTCCCCATTATCATCACGAACTGGATTATTTCTATTATCAGTTTGATAGTTTGGTGAAACACTAAATAAAATCAAATCGTTACTATCAAAGGCATCAGCGGAACGAACTCGTCCGACTGGTGTTTTGTCTTTCCCGGACACAAATACAGCATCATATTCTACTTCGGGTATGTCATCGGTCTTTGAATCAGACATTGGCAATAATGTTCCGGACTTAGTGGCAACTCTTGCGCCACCTCTCCGATTACTACGAGCTTCACCACCAATTATTGAAGCATTGATTAACTTCAATTCAGTACCAAAAGGTTTAGTAAAATCAAATCCAGCTTGTGGTGTAATGTTTTCAGTATTTAGAGTGTCATTGATATTGAGTACAGCGACAGAAATATCACCGTTCGTCCCAACTTTGTTACGACCTACATAGGTTAATTTTCCTAGGCTCTTGCCTTGTAGTGATAATTTATTAAATTTGTTAACCATAATTTTTCTCCTTGTTATAATTTTTTATAATAAAAAAACAGCTGGTCAGCTGTTTTTCAATGTTATTGGGTTGTATTTAAATTTGACTATTTCATACTAGAAATTTATTAGCTAAAATTACTTTTCTTCACTCCACAAAAAAACAAGCTTCTTATGAAATTGGCTTGTTTTAAAAAGTAATTAGTAGTGTAGTGGCAATTTATTGAAATGTATATCTACTTTCTCTAATTTTAAATGCTCTTTGCCCTCCTTCGAGAGTTTCACAAATTGCATTCTGAATGCTCAAGTCCTCAATTGGTCCTTGTTTGTAACTAAAGGTGTGCCCCAATGGGGAACTTAAATCTATGTTTTCTTCCGCTATGGTCACACACTCACTATCTCCTCCGACAACAATATTAGCATTGTGAGTTACCACAAAAATCTGTCTACTTAGCTTTTGTCTACGCAGATGGGTTACCAAGTCTTCATAAATAGCCTTATTATCTAGTTCATCTTCAGGTTGGTCAATAAAGAAAGGCGTATCCTTTGGAGCTAGACTGAGCTTCATCAATAAAAGAATAAAAGCCTGTTTACCTTCTGACATGGCAGTAAATTTCTCTAATTTGATTGAATTATTTATTGTATTAGTTCTCTTATAGTATATATGATAATTTGATTCTAGAAAACTCATGTGTGAAAAGGTCTCACACCAAGTATAGATATTTTGTCCATTTCGAAAAGGTAATTGGTTCACACTTGCCATTTTGGCAATATTATGAATTATTTTAATTATATCCTCTTCATTTTTTATTCCCATTGAAAAGTCAAAAATATTCTGACGAAAATTATTTGTCGTTGTTTTGAAAGTATTTTGACATAATTGAATAAATTTATCGAAATTTACAATTGTGCGATACTTAATGTCAAGAGAATCATTTTCATAAATAGTAAATTCCTGTAAAATACTTTTGAAAAAACTATCTATTTGTAACTGCCTATAAACCTGCCGTTGTTCAAAGATCGCCTTGTCCAATAATTGACGTGTCTTTCGATAATTAGATAAATCTAGTTCTTGTTTTTGAATTGCTTCACGAATCTCTTGAATCTCCGGAGAAATTTTTTCTGAGAGTTGATATTTTAAATATATATCCAAATTTTGTAGTTCGGATTCCTTTGTTTGCATGTTTGTAAGATCTACATGTATTTGTTTAATGTCAGTATCGATAAGATTTTGAATTTCTGCTTCAATTATATTACTTCGAGTTATTAACTCTGTAATTATATTCGTTGAAATTTCAGAATGAAATTGTTTTAAAACAGGATTAACTTGTAGTAAAGTCATGTTTTTGAACTCATTCAATTCTTTTTTATCTGATTTCAATTTACTGATAGTTGCATGAATTTCTTGAATTTCATGCAATATTGGATTAATAACATCATGGGGAACTAGTTCATTCGAACTTTCTAATGAAGACAATCGTCTTTTTAACGACTGTAAATTCTTTTTGATTGCAACTGAGTTTTGAAAACCTGATATTCTTTCACTTAGAGACGCTATATTGGATTCGAGGGTAGTCAATTTATCGATATTTTGACGAAAAAGATTTTGTTTTTTTTGAAGAAAGCTGGACATGCCTTTTTGGGCTAACTCTATTTCCTCACTAACAATTCCATTTAAAGTATCTTCAATAAAAACATTTCGTTTCTTTTTGTCTCTTGCAATTTCTTGCAGGCCATCTTGATAAATAAATTCGATTTGATCGTTGCCATCAGCTGTTTTGCCACCTGCAAACTTCAATATTGAATCTGAACTTAAATCTTCAATTAATTTGTTATAATCATCATTGTCTCTTTTAAAAATATTTTTACCACTGGACAGTTTTGTCATGATAGAAAGTAATACGGATTTCCCGCTTGAGCGACCGCCAATAATTGTATTTAACCCTTCAGAAAACTCCAAATGTTTATTTGTAAAAAAATTCCCATTCAAATTGACCTCTTTGATAATTTTTGATGGTAGCAAAGCCTGTGGTTTAGTTTCTTGTATAGCTATTCTTGTCCTTGGTTCATAAGTTATCTGTTTTAGTCCCTCAAAAGTTTTATCGCATTTAATCCATGTATATGAAGATGAAGGAAAATTTTCCATCTTACTATAATCATGAGCATCACATCCTGATACAGCGGGAAATGCCTCCGTATATTTATTATCTGTTTGTAATAAATATTCCTGATCACCTCTTGCATTTTCTGTTCGAGCTTGAATTAGATTTACTTTTTTTAGAAACTCCTTTCCATTTTGAGAACCATTTCCTTCTGACAAAGTTATTCCATCTCCACTGTTTGGAATCATAATCATAACTTCATCCGTAAATTTCTCACCAAATGCCGATTTTAAACCTTTTAAAATTTGGGAAGTGGTTGGTAAAAAAACAAAGTTAGATCCAACTTTAATCTCATCTATGTTTTCAAAAACATTTATAGTTTCACCACCATCTTTTGTAAATCTGACCTCTCTTAAAAACTTAGTTATTTTCTTTTCTGAAACATCCGGCCTAAAAATAAAATGTATATTAACGTAGCTAGTAGCTTTGCCATTATCTTGTCGTTTTTTTGAAACCAAATCATTGGCTCTCATTTCAATATTTGGAAAAATAACAATGTCCGAGTTCAATCCCCATTTACGACGATCCCGCTTCAGCTTAAAAAAATTTTGAGCTGAAAAATAGTCAGTAATTCCTAAAACTTCCGCGCCGTAATCATTTAGTTTAGTAATATAGTTTTCCCAAACTAAATCTTTATTCCCCTTATGACCATTTTCATCGGTGAAATTATCATTAACCAGCGTTTCTGGCGTGTGAATATGAAGATCCCATCTATGCCATTCAGACATCAGTGCCATGTACCATTTCTCCCTAAAAGTTAATTATTATCATTCTATTGATTACAATGATTATTTTACCACTGTAAGATTGATTATATTTAAATAATATAGATTGTATATTGAACAAATTAAAAATATATTGTTTTAAGAAAATTTTGTTAAAAAGCAGTGTTTTAATATTAACTTCGGGTATGTTAAAATATGTGTCTTACAGACGTCTCAAATTATACAGTCTTTTTCTTGATTGTTTTGATTAGTGATAAATAGACTTCCCAATTACTCTGGTAAAGAATACTAATTATATTGAAAAATCAAAATAAACGTTAATAGTTTTATTTACAAAATATATTAAAAGATGGATAATTTATTTGAAGCAATCGGAAATGGAGATAGTTATATGGACTTTCAATTTGAACAAGAACGTATTGTGTCAGCAAAAACAAAGGAATACGTTAAAGAAGCAATTAATTGTTACAATGACCATAATTATAGATCTGCCGTTAATTCTTTATATTCTGTTATGATAGTTGACTTAATCGAGAAAATTACCGTATTATCTAGCCTTTATGATGACGAGAAGGCGAAAAGAATAATAGATGCTACTAATGAAAACATTGAGTATAATATTAAAAATGATAAATGGATTCCTTGGGAGGGAAAACTAATCGAATCTTTACACAAGACACCTATACTCAGTTCGGAAACATTATATCAAACTATAACTGAATTAAAAAAATGGCGAAACTTCAGCTCACATCCATCATTAAATGACTTTGGTGCAAACTTAGAAACACCTGATAGGTACGTTGTTGCACACTTTTTTCATATATTGTTTAATCAATTATTTACTGTTTCTCCGTCTTTAATTGGCAACATAACCAGTAAATTCCTAGATTTTTTGGCAGAAAAACAGAGTTTATTAATTGAAAATGAAGAGAAAATGGATATATACATCAAAGATTCTTTTCTCAACAAAATGTATGATGATCAAAAAGATGAATTAGTCAAATCAATGTTTAAGTTCGTATTTATTAGTAAAACAGATAATTTTGAGAAATATCGTGATATTAATTTTAGAGCATTATGTGCAATACTAAGGACCAATCCTACCAGATACACTGATTTATTGATAAGTGACACAGTATTAATACATAAAGTTGAGCTTACAGACATAGATGAGAGAGTTAATTATTTTGAAAAATTTATAGGAAAACACAATCGTTTATATCAAGCACTATCGGAAACTCAGAAAAGTATTATAGAAAACAATTTCCAAAAAAATCTTGGAAAGTATTTGCTATATCCATTTGTGATCAATAGTGAAAATTATAAAGACAGAGTAGATGAAATTCAAAGAATTATCAAAATCGAAGGTTCTATGAGGACGGATCTAAATAAACTTTCTATAGATGGAGCTATTGATCCAGCCGATATGTTAGATTTAATTGAATGCTTCAAACTAAAAGATGAATTGCCTATCTTACATGAACTTATCATTTCAATTTTTTCGGGCTCTGAATCGTATGCACAAGCAAAAGATCTTTATTTGAAAAATATTATTTTAATTACTAATGATTTAAATGATGATAACTGGAAATATTTACTTGAAATAGTCAATGAGAATGACCAAATACATAATTCTTTTGGTGTTGATACTTCAAATATGATTAAGCTGTATGCTGATTACTTGCAAAAAAATGACCCCACATCTACAAAAGATCTTAATGAAATAGTGCATGATCTAAAGAAGAAATATAATAAAATTTTAATTTAGAAAAATTTCAATTGTTAAATACAGCTCATGGAAATAAAGTATATAGCTTGCCTTGGTAACCATCGTCAAACGCTTCTCTCTGAATATTGTAAAGTTTTTCACACTTGATGATTGCTATGCAACATAAGCCTTAGGCGCAACTTATATGCCACTATAAGTGCTCATCTCATCGGTCTTATGATTTTTTTCAACACAGTACCAAACTGTTCTCTCTGTACCTGCGCTTGATTGATGGCTTATAATCATATAAAATTAGATTATTGGAAATAACTTTAATTTTTGATTCTCATTAATAACGTTGTCGAAGGCATTATTTTATCAATCAAGAGTATATTTTGTTTTCAATGTACAAATTGACTAGTCATTGACTGGCCTTTTTTTTGTGCTTTTTTGTATTCTTTAGATTTTCTTAATAAACTAAACCTTTTTACAAAATTAAAAGCACAAGGTATGTTACAGAAGTATTTCAACTCCTATATCAAACCTTATGCTTACTATTCTACAGACTCCGGTCAACCCCTAAAGTAACAAATAATCAAAAAAAATTGATTTGATTTTCGCTAATCCGTTGTCGCTATTGTGATAGCGGATTTGTTTACAATCTGATTACAAAGACTGTTTTTGTGCTATTTGCGGTTTTGCGTTTCTAAATTTCAGCTACCATAATTTATTTTTGATGTTTGATGTTGGTCGCATATTTAGTTTTTGCATTGTCATTTTGACTTTTTTAAGCCAATCAAACCCTAAATTCGTGTTTATCTGGCTATTATTATACGCAAAAATGCAGCCCAAAGCTATTGACTTTGAACTGTCTTAACAATTAGCGATTTTTAGCATCTATTGATGATTAAGCTGCCATGATTCGCTTAGTAAAGACTTTTTCAGGGGTTTTAAACCTGAGCACATTTCTAGGACGCTCATTGATGTCCTGAATGGCGTTTTGAAGCTTACGTTGAGTAATCTTAGTAAAGTCATAACCAGCAGGAAATACACGCCTTAATTCACGATTCATGCGTTCGTTTGTACCTCGTTGACCTGGTGATTGTGGATCAGCGTAATATAACTTTTTGCCATACGTATCTTCAATGCTGTAAATAAATAAACCACTGGTGAATTCTGTGCCACGATCACATGTTATACTGTCACAAACATTCTCAAACCTTGACATAAAGGTATCAATGGCTGTTTTGACATCATCTGAACTCTTACTTTTAACTTTGACACCAACCATAAAACGTGTTTTTCGTTCCACAAATGTGATCACGAAAGATTGGGAATCTTGAGGACTCATCACCCCATCAATTTCCCAATGACCAAATGTTGAACGATTATTGATGACTTCTGGACGGTTGTGAATTGAACGCGTTTCAATCATCATCCGTTTATGTTCTGGATTAACTGGTTTGGCTCTTAGATGCCTGCGTCTTTTGCCTTTAAGCGGTAAATCATTTAATGTTGCACTCAGGTTGCGATTAAGAATCCAGTTATAGATTGTTCGTGTGCATACACCAATTCGTGGCACACCATGTGCAATTCGTTCTGGGGACCAATGTTTCTTTTTGAGATAGTAATCTATCTTTTCGCGTTTTCTAGGTGTGATTTTAGGCTGTGAACGATGCGACTTTGATTGATAATACTCAGCACGTCTAGTGGCTTGCACAGGTTCGTAGGTATGGCGCAATATTTTCTTTTTGCCACGCCAAGTCATGACACGAGCATTACGCTGCAATTCGTGTGTAATGGTTGCTCGAGGTCGGTTTAGCTTTCGAGCAATTTCCGCATTGGTTTTACCCGCGTCAATCATATTTTTGATGGTAACGCGCTCTGTAAAATTAAGGCGACCATATTTGGAATTTGGGTTTTTCTTAGTCATGTGGCAATTATTCCTTCTCTCAATAAGACTATAAAATTGACATTCGGTCAATAGTTAAAATGTTAAGAAAAACAAAAGTGAACAACTGAGCAAATAGTGTTATAACAAGGTTTTAAGACGTAGGTAATGTATTTATGTTAGTGTATATAACATCATTATATGGGCTAACATATACACGCTTATATACACATCTATATTTACGTATATAGTGACTAACATACACGTGAATATGTTTGTAATATACTGACGTGTATGTTAGCCGTTAGACTGTTATTGACATTGATATTAGACTGGATTTTAACTAAAACGATTGGTAAGATCCTCTCATAATATTGTGCTAATCAATTTAATTAATAGTCGTCAAGTAACTATGTCTGTCTCAATTGACAAGTGCGCTTGTTTATAATCGAACACAAAAAAGCCATCAATGGACGGCTTTATTTGCGCAGTAAATCAGGTTTGATTGACTCACTGTTTAACTTTAGAAAAATGTTTTGAAAAGCCATGCAACAACAGTAAATATATGAAGTGAGATATGATAATTTCTTGCAAGTTAATTGTAATTTTTGATGAAAGCAGACTACTGAAATCGCATGTCAAGACCTCTTCTGATCCTCTTAAATATACCACTTTGTGAATAACAAAACAAGGTATATTGTTCATTGTGTTATCGATTGATAAGGACAAAACAAAAAAACAATGCCCTGGGGCACTGTCAAATATTGTTATTTGTGGAACCATTTCTTGATTGGCTTGCGAAATCCAAAGGCTGCGCCTGCTAGTGCAATCGTCGCAATCGCCCCATATAACCCACCCTTTGGCGCTTCAACATAGCTCGTATTTGGCGTGGGTGTTGGTGTAACACCTGGCGTTTTGTTCTCGACAGTATTTGATTCCGTCTTTGAACCGTTTTCCCAGATGTCATACGTATTCTTAATCGTGGCATTATCTTTGTTAGCTGTTACATAAACATCAACCACTGGTAAGGCAAAGGCTTTTGTTTTATCTGCATTCGCTAACTTCAAAAAGTCTGCGTTAGCCTCAGCTGTCAAGACTCGAGTCTCTTCATCATAACTAATCTTGAAATACTTAGTTAGATCAGTCTTACCGTCTTTTGAATAGACCTTCGCTGACTTATAATCCACTTCCTTTGGCAATGTATCAACGTATTTAAATGTCCTTAAATCGCTGGCACGGTTGGCTGGTAAGTCGTTAACTGTTAGCGTATAAGTAATTTCTTGCCCCTTCTTGATTTCATCACCATCAATTGACTTGTCAGAGTCACCTTTTGCCTCGCCTGATTCAACATCTTTTTTAGACTTAATTTCAGGTGTGGTGTTCTCAACGGTATTTGATTCCGTCTTTGAATCGTTTTCCCAAATATCGTATGTGTTGTCGAACTTAGCATTTGAAGTATTGGCAATCGCATAGACATCTACAATTGGTAATTCGAAAGCTTTTGTCTTATTTGCGTTAATCAGTTTCAAATAATCTGCATTCGCTTCCGCTGTAAACATGCGTGTCTTTTTATCATAACTAATTTTGAAATACTTGGTTAAATCAGTCTTGCCATCTTTGGAATAGACTTTCGCTGACTTGTAGTCCACTTATTTTGGCAATGTGTCAACGTACTTGATAGTCTTCATATCGTCAGTGCGATCAGCTGGCAAATCTGTTGTCTTCAATGAATAAGTTAACTCATCACCCTTTATCACAGACTTCCTGTTATCAGAACCATCCTTATCTCCAGCATTTTGACCTGCATCAACATCTTTTTTAGGTTCTGGGGTCACAATAAATTGAGTCAAGCCATAGGTTCCCTTGATTGGTGTTGGCTTAGCAGGTTCAGTTGGAGCTTTGGGTGGTGTTGGTGCGGTTGGTTGTTTATTTGTATTGGTAAATTTCGTATAGATTTGACCATGCGTATTATAAACCCAGTTATCATCAACCTTCAAAATTTGTTGCTTATCGGTTGATTCGTTAGGTTTCAAAGTAAAGCTCGTACCCAGTGATACCGTTTTATTGATGTCTTTGGTAAAGGTGCTCTCGCCATCATGATTGACAACAAATAATTCCTTGCCAGAATTATCATAGACGTGGAAATTGATATTTTTATTAGCAGCTGTGTTAGGATGTTCATTTGTATACTTGTATGACGTTAAAGTAATAGAGTCTGCAATGATGACTTCAGATCCATCGCCCTTTGAAGTGACTTTCCAATTAAATTTACCTTTCAAAACACCATGACCAATGATTGATACGCCATCATTCATGTCATGAGTCAGTGTGAACTCACCAGTTTTTTGGTTAACGTCTGCTGTCATAAAAGTATCATATTGATCATGATTATCATGATTTTGGGTCAGCGCTTGAATTTCAGTATTGACATCAGTCCTGTTTTCAAAGGCAGCCTCATCCTTATCATACTGGGCCTTGTCTTTGTCATATTGGGCTTTGTCTTTATCGTACTTGGCTTTGTCCACCTTGTATTGTGCCTCTTCCTTATCGTAAGCATCATTAGCAGCTTGTTGCTTCTTCAATGCCGCATCAATAGCTGATGCTCTTATACTAAAAAAATGGACTATTTTTATTCAGTCCGTAAAATGAAAGTATAGGAGTATTTTTTATGTCAATTCGTTATTCACAAGATTTCAAAGATTCATTGGTTAAACTTCACCAAGAAGGCCGTTCACTTAAATCATTAGCAGAAGAATTTGGTCCGTCGAAAGATTCTATTGCTATTTGGGTTAAACAAGCTACCCCAATCATGATCAAGGGTCAGTCAAAGACTTTAAAAGACGTCAAGCAACTAGAGAAGCGCCTCGCTATTTTGGAGGAAGAAAACGAAATTTTATCACGCATAGCCTGACAGGCATTGAGCGGCCATCTTACTAGCCAAAAAATAGTCCGTAATGTGGGATTGCCGCTAGTTAACCAATTTTTAGCACAAGGCTACGCGCTTGTGCGTATTTTAAGTGCACTTAAAATCAAACCTAGTACCTATTACAACTGGCGCCATTGGCAGCCCAGTCGACAAGAAAAGCGTAGAGAATCCCTGAAACCTTATATTTTAGACGTTTGGAAAACCTTTAAATTTTATGGTTATCGCCGTATTGCTGCTTATAGTCAACAAACCGACGGTCCGAAAGTATCTGAGTATATGACACTCAAATTGATGCGTGAATTAGGGATTAAATCCCGCATGCAAAAACGTTATCGCAAACCCAAAACTGTTGTGACGGTTGAGCAAAAACCCAATCTGATTAGACACTTGCATGATTTGAGCGGTGTTTGGCAAACAGATATCACTTATATTCAGTTGACTGATCACAGATGGGTCTATTTAGCGACCGTTTCGGATCCTGAGAAGAGAAAAGTATTGGACTATAAAATTGGCGATACAATGACAGCCGAGCTAGCCACAAGTGCCTTACAGATGGCGTTAGATAAGCATCGAAAGCCATTAATTATTCATTCAGATATGGGGTCACAATACACGAGTGCTGAGTTTAATATTAAATGCCAAAATTATGGCTT
Organism: Leuconostoc carnosum; assembly: GCF_014207505.1. GTDB lineage: Bacteria > Bacillota > Bacilli > Lactobacillales > Lactobacillaceae > Leuconostoc > Leuconostoc carnosum. Next base: position 51,089 of record NZ_JACHGL010000005.1, on the reverse strand, counting down.
GAAACATTCTTATTCACTCAAAGGACATCCGTACGATAATGGCCGTATGGAAGCGTTTCATTCAATATTGAAGCGTGAAGAGGTGTATTTGAAGGCATACCAAACATTAACTGAAGTCCAAGCAGCCATTGGTTGGTATATCAATTTTTATAATCGAAATCGTATCTCAAATGTTGCCTAAGTAACTGAATAAAAATAGTCTAATTTATTGACTTCTGAGCAGAATCATACCTAAAAGTTGGTGGCGTTTTTGGAAAACAAAGTGATTTGGTAGATTGTCCTATCACCTGACTGAGAGTTCACTTGAGATTTTTAATCAAGAAAGTCTGTCATGGTATTCAAACGACAAACAAATGCAACAACAGTATCATCAGATCAACAATGAGCTAGATAATGCGATTAAATCTCTTCAAAATATTCAATTGTACGAGCAAAATTTATATAAATTCAGCACAAAATAAAAGTAGGCTTCTTCGTCAAAATTACGAAGAGGCCTACTTAAATATTATATTTAAATTATGCTTACATAAAAGCTAGAATTAAATAATAGCAGTCGCTCAATTTAATTATTTACTGGGGTAACTTTGTGAGTAACAGTAATCACTTTCCCATCCTGAAGCCTTACAGTGGCAGTTGCTAACAGATTAGATGTATCCCATCCAATTGAGCCTTGCTGTGGCATCAAATAACCATTAAACTTTTTTCCATCACCAGGATTAGTATTAAATCCCA
>NZ_JACHGL010000005.1:0-50260 GCF_014207505.1 Leuconostoc carnosum | reverse complement strand
TGAAAGGAGTTATGTCAGTACCTGTAAATCCTACTATCAATTTTTTAGAATACTTTCCCGCTGTTTCATCATTTCCAGCCCAAAAATTAGATGAAATGTTTAATTGTGCGGCTTTATCTGCAGCAGCCTTGTCAGCGGCAGCTTTGTCAGCGGCAGCTTTATCTGCGGCAGCCTTGTCAGCAGCAGCTTGGTCAGCGGCAGCTTTATCTGCGGCAGCCTTGTCAGCGGCAGCTTTATCTGCAGCAGCTTTGTCAGCAGCAGCTTTGTCAGCGGCAGCTTTATCTGCAGCAGCTTTGTCAGCAGCAGCTTTGTCAGCGGCAGCCTTGTCAGCAGCAGCCTTGTCAGCGGCAGCTTTGTCAGCGGCAGCCTTGTCAGCGGCAGCTTTATCTGCAGCAGCCTTGTCAGCAGCAGCTTTATCTGCAGCAGCTTGGTCAGCGGCAGCTTTATCTGCAGCAGCTTGGTCAGCGGCAGCTTTATCTGCGGCAGCCTTGTCAGCGGCAGCTTTATCTGCAGCAGCTTTGTCAGCAGCAGCTTTGTCAGCGGCAGCTTTATCTGCAGCAGCTTTGTCAGCAGCAGCTTTGTCAGCGGCAGCCTTGTCAGCAGCAGCCTTGTCAGCGGCAGCTTTGTCAGCGGCAGCCTTGTCAGCGGCAGCTTTATCTGCAGCAGCCTTGTCAGCAGCAGCTTTATCTGCAGCAGCTTGGTCAGCGGCAGCTTTATCTGCAGCAGCCTTGTCAGCAGCAGCTTTATCTGCAGCAGCCTTGTCAGCAGCAGCTTTATCTGCAGCAGCTTGGTCAGCGGCAGCTTTATCTGCAGCAGCCTTGTCAGCAGCAGCTTTATCTGCAGCAGCTTTATCTGCAGCAGCCTTGTCAGCAGCAGCTTTATCTGCAGCAGCTTGGTCAGCGGCAGCTTTATCTGCAGCAGCCTTGTCAGCAGCAGCTTTATCTGCAGCAGCCTTGTCAGCAGCAGCTTTGTCAGCAGCAGCTTTGTCAGCAGCAGCTTTGTCAGCAGCAGCTTGGTCAGCGGCAGCTTTGTCAGCAGCAGCTTTATCTGCAGCAGCCTTGTCAGCAGCAGCTTTATCTGCAGCAGCCTTGTCAGCAGCAGCTTTGTCAGCAGCAGCTTTATCTGCAGCAGCTTTGTCAGCAGCAGCTTGGTCAGCGGCAGCTTTGTCAGCAGCAGCTTTGTCAGCAGCAGCTTTATCTGCAGCAGCCTTGTCAGCAGCAGCCTTGTCAGCGGCAGCCTTGTCAGCGGCAGCCTTGTCAGCGGCAGCCTTGTCAGCGGCAGCTTTGTCAGCAGCAGCCTTGTCAGCAGCAGCTTTATCTGCAGCAGCTTTGTCAGCAGCAGCTTTGTCAGCGGCAGCTTTGTCAGCAGCAGCTTTGTCAGCGGCAGCTTTATCTGCAGCAGCTTGGTCAGCGGCAGCTTTATCTGCAGCAGCCTTGTCAGCAGCAGCTTTATCAGTAACATTATTGTTAGCCGTTACACTATAGTCATGATTAACTGCAACTACTTGTTTTTGTTCTGTGTTAGATGTACTGTTATTGCTATTAGACCTTCTATAAACATTAATAGGTTTTTGCAAATATGCTGCTGTAGTATTCTTATTAAAACTAGTGATTGAACTTGATAGCAACTCTCGACCAATACTATTGAACTGTGCTTGATTACTTAATTCAAATCCCGCTACAATAAAGTCAGCATTTACAATATTAAATTTATTTTTTAATTCGTCAGCGGTTGTATGGAAGTGATTTGCTATAGTTGTAAGTGTGTCTCCCCAAACTACATTGTAATTAGATAAATCATTAATTGAATCAATACCTTGCGACCTCATGTTATTATCAACGGTTTTTTGGTCGTTAGCTCTCCAGTTTGAAGCAGTATGAACAGGTGTCACCTTATTCGTATTTGCTGATACTGTACTAATAACAGGGATTACAGCATTTGTCATGATTACAGACACTCCTGCGACAGCAATCAACACTTTGCCACTTTTAAATAATTTATTTTCTAATGTCTTATTTTTCATAAGATTTTCTCTTTTCCATTCTCTCTTTAACCTAAACGCAATATCTATATAATACGCCTATCATGTACCCATGTATAGATGCTTTTTCATAGTATAAAATAAAATTATTTCCTAAATTGCTCAGAAGTCAATAAATTGGACTATTTTTAGTATAAGAGCAGTTGGGATTGATTTGAGATTTTTGACCAAGCCCGTAACCGTTTGTACAGCCAAATGATATTCATTGGTCAGCGAATTAACAGAACGACCCTCGTTGTACAAGGCAACAATTGATGATTTAAATTCAGTTGAGTATCTCTTAGCTTTCATAATAAAAAACCCCTATACTTGGTTATCTCGGATTATGCCCTAGAAATAAAGAAATCCGGATTTTCATTATACGAGCAAAATTTTTTTATAGGTTAACCAAAATCAATTTGATCTAACATCGTCTCGCGACTAGCTTGATCTAAACCAAGGTAAGTCAGTGTCATGGCTTCGCTTGAGTGATTCAATAAGTGCATGACTAAACCAATATTGTAATTTGACTGTGTATAGACACGATAAGCGCCTGTTTTACGCATGGTGTGTGTGCCTAAATAGTTGATGCCTAGTAGATTACCAACACGCGCCATCACTTTATAAAACTGTTTCTCGGTGATATGGCGATCATGATGGGCTATCGAGGGGAATAGCCACTCAGAATTGATGTTTTCTTGGATCAGCCAATCATGATATTGCAGCAAGTCTTGCTGAACAGGCTTTAAATATAACGTGTTTGCTTTACCGGTCTTTTTATCATGAATAAAGGCTGTATTTTTGACAGAGCCGTCTGGATTATAGACATCTGATTTTTTTAATGTCATGACATCACTCACACGTAGTAGCGTGGCCTTACCAACTTGAAAAACGGTGTAATTTCGGCGACCAGCACGGAAACTATCGAGAAGTGTATCTTGTACCATCTTTAAGACGTTGGAGTCTTTGATGGGTAGGACAATTTGTTGCACCATGATTCATATATACCTTTCTGAAATTAAATAATTAAATAAATAATTAATTAAATTGTTTATTTATTGATGACCAGGACCGCATTTCTAAACTTCTTTTATGGTTTATTATATCACTTAACAAAAAAACAGCCCCCATTATCTAATCACTAGATAATGAGGGTTATTTTAATAGTATTTTTGAGGGGTTATTAATTAATTATAGACCCTTAATAAACTTAGTAGCATAACGATAATAAATCCATTATCTTAGTTTACAATCGCTAATTGCTCGATGAAATCATCGGTCAGATCAATTGGATTTAGAATTTTATAAGAAAGTGTTACCATACTTTTATAAGTATCTTCTGAATCCAAGTCAATTTGAATTATTTTACCTATCGCTAAATAGTTTTTATCATTTATCCAGACAATACCATCCCCTACTTTCAATGATACACTCCAATTAATAGCAATTAATTTATCTAAGTTAATATCTGCTGGCTTAGTTATTTTTTCAAAATTTTCAAAGTTATGAATTCTCATCATCCTACTGACTTTGTTATAAGAGTGAATTGTATCAGTCCCTGCAACCGACCAATTAGTTATAAAGTCCATTGGTGCAATTCCTAATTTAAAATCTCCCCCATTAAGTAGGTACTGAAAAGAGATTTGACCTTCTGATTGTGGTTTGAAATTCATTAAATTGGCTGAATCATTCAAAAATTTTATTTTTTCAACACTATTATAGTACCTTTCAATTCTGTCTTGAGCATCAGGTTTTGTTTCCACCTTGATATTTAGAAATAGTTCGTCACGTATAGTTGATATTAATTCAAATAGTCCTTTTTTATTCTCCTGCGAAAACGGTGTATCGAATTTTAATTGACTGATATACTTTCCTTTAAAAAAATCGGGCAGATCAGTAAATGATTCGATATCAATTATGGCAATTATAAATGGACTGTTAGCTTGTTTTTTTATTAATTCTATTTCGTTATATACGCCGGTTGCTGAATCGCTTGTTTTTTTTAAATAAGTTTGCGTACAAATACAAATAACAAAGTGGGAACTATCAATACCGTTCTTCATGAATTCATCAAGTTTAGTTCCAGGGTGGTTTTCCAAAACATCAAGATGGACTCGAAACCCCCAGGATTGCAAATAAATTGCTAACCATTGTGAAAAATTTTTAACTTCCTTATCTAGTGGCTCATCTTGTTCCCAAGCATATGAAATGAAAATAGACTTATTCAATATTCCTACACCCCCTTCTGTAATTAATAATCACTTTGCAAACATTGTTTGCAGGAATCCTTTTTTCTGCTCTTTCAACAAATCTAACTTACGTTGATGAAGAGCGATAGTGGCATCTAACTGTTTGAAAAATGAGCCGATTTTTTGTTGTTCTTGATAAATCGGATATAATTCAACCCATTTTTCAACTTCCTTTTTGGATAAGTTTGTTTGACTTACTCCATCATCAAAACGTAAAAAATAGTGATTTCTATTCATCAATGAATGCAAAAAATATGAATTAGTATCCGCATGTGGAGTGATCCCTGCAATTCGTTGATTCAAGCTATATTTATTATCTTTATTGATTAAAAATGTTCGAGCAATTGCCCTACCATTTGGAACGTCACTTAAAACAAATGCTATTTCATTCTTAGACAGAGGTGCAATCATTTCATCAGAATATTTCTTAACCAGACCATTGGTAGAAACGAATTTTGAATTTACAACAATATAATCCCCATCTTCTGAAATATCTTTTTCATGGGCTTTCCCGTTTCTATAGTTGGCAACTTCAATTAACTTACGCTCTTCCCAATCATCCGTGAATCCTTTAAATCGCAATTCAGGAATTTTTGCACCATTTTTTGGGAACATTTTTTGCGAGAAGCCTTTTTTCTGTTCCTTGAGTAAATCTAACTTACGTTGATGAAGAGCGATAGTGTCATCTAACTGTTTGAAGAAAGAGCCTATTTTTTGTTGTTCTGAAAGTTCAGGTACCATAATCGACATTTTCGACATTTGCTTACCTGAAACCTCAACAAAAGTAGATCCTGCACCGGTGACTTCCCCATATCGCTTGAGCTCATTAGTTCTTGAAAAAATAAAATAACTATCAAGTTTATTTTGATCAGGAACAATTGATTGAAACCCTTGATTAGTTGTAGCTTCTTTGGCTAATATAGCGGTGTTTCCGATACCAGCACGAGAAGTAAATAAGACGGTTCCTACTGGTAAAATTCGAGCTGAACTCTTCTTTAGACCTAGTTCAGTAATAGTCTTTTTACTTTTACTAACATAACTTTGTTCTCCAATTTCAGCTGGTGCATACCAATCAATATCACCGCCCCAGTATTCAGGGTTCGATGTACTTGGTGTTCCACCACCAACAATATTAGATAATTCTCCTAACTTACGCTCTTCCCAATCATCTGTATAACCTCTAAATCGCAGAGAAGGTGACTTTCTTTTTTTTGTTTGCATTTCCTCACTCCCATTTCTACCAATTAATTAAAATACTGGTAATTTTTTCGTTTGCCTTTTGTTCTGTGCTTTTTAATAAATGAATGTAAGTGTTCTGAGTAGTTATACTATTTGCGTGACCTAATCGTTTGGCTACAACCTGAATACTAATACCATTGGCTATCAGAACAGAAGCATGCGTATGCCTAAGTCCATGGAGCGTAATGATTGGTATTTTTGCCAACTGACAATATTTTTTTAATCGATTATTAATAGTAGAATTATATATCACAGGATGTCCCTCTCCTTCTATGCTCGGGAATATCGGCATTGTATGATTTATGTTTTCTACAATAGGTCGTAGTATCCATGCAGTTTTTAAGTCTAACGCAATCGTTCTGATAGATGATTCATTTTTCGTAGGCTGAAATCTATGATTAACAAAACCTTTTTTCTGATAATTATATGACTTTGTGACATGTATAACTAAATTTTGAAAATCAAAATCATTCTTCGTCAGCGCGAGTGCTTCTGAAAATCTGAGGCCTGTTGTGAGTAACAAATCTAAAAAATGTTCCCAGGTTAGCCCACTTTTTTTCTCTAGTTCAAACGATTGCATCAAATTCTTGGCTTCAATTTCCTCCAAAAACATATTCTTAGCTTTAACTGCTCGTCCTCCTAAAAATACTTTGCGTGTAAAATCCTTTTGAATAATACCATCATCATAAGCATCCAAAATACTTGCACGAATTTGCCGATGAAAATCCATGACAGTTTTATGACTATGAACTTGACTATACAATCTAATGATTTCTTGATAATTGCTTTTTGATAATTTAGAAATAGGTATTTCTGTTTCTAGCCTTTTAAGCCATGATCCGGTGGTTTTATATTTAGCCAATGTTTTGTCACGCACAAAACCTGCTTTGTGGTTTAAAACCCAATATTCAAAATATGTTGATAAATTATACATTTTTTATCCTTTCTACATGAAGTGTTTAGTATGTACACTTCATATGGAAAAAATAAAACTTATTGAGACGATAATTATTCTTCGGTGGAAACTAGCTGTTGATATAATTCGTTAAATGTCTGTTTGCTTTCGTTTATTTCCTTATCAATTTCGATAAGTGACTCATCAACTTTGTGTAAATCAATTGGTTCTTCTTCTTCAAAGGTATCGACGTAACGTGGAATGTTTAAATTAAAATCATTTTCCTTGATTTCATCAAAAGTGGCAACATGAGCGTATTTATCGACGTCCTCATGCTTCAGATAAGTCTCAATAATTAAGTCAATATCTTGTTGACGAAGCAAATTATTGTTTTTCTGTTTTTCAAACCCTTTAGATGCATCAATAAACATGACATCATCGGTTTTTCTATTTTTTTCTAAAATCATGATAATCGTTGGAATACCAGTATTTGTGAATATTTTTTCTGGTAACCCAATCACTGCAGATATGTTACGACTCTCCAGTAATTGCTGACGGATACGACCCTCGGCTGCTCCACGGAAAAGAACACCGTGGGGCAAAACAATTGCCATACGTCCGTCTTGTTTCAAATGATACAATCCATGTTGCAAAAATGCGAAATCAGCTTTTGATTTAGGTGCAACGCCAGCTTTGAAACGCTGATCATCTTCACGATTATTATTATCCCAGGGTTGTGAATACGGTGGATTTGCCATCACAGCATCAAACATGCGAGGACTATCCACACCACTTTGAACACCATCTGGCCAATCAGAACTCAATGTATCTGCATTGTTAATATGCATGTCATTATATTCGACGCCGTGCATCATTAAATTAATGCGTCCTAAATTATAAGTGGTTGTGATAGATTCTTGACCGAAATACTTAATGGCTCCTCGTACACCATCATTGTGCATGTAGGATGCAGTTGTCAAAAGTAAGGATCCTGATCCCATCGCTGGGTCATACAGACTATATTCAGGCATGTCTTCACGACCCGCTGTCAAAATACGGGCCATAATATCTGAAACTTGATGAGGCGTGTAGAATTCACCGGCTTTTGCACCAGAATTAGCCGCGAACATTCCAATTAAATATTCATACAAATCACCCAAAACATCCGAATCTTCGTTTAATTCTATTTGATCAATTAAACTAATCCAATCCATGAGGGTTTTCGTACGAGTTTGAGTATTACTGCCCAATCGACTTGATGAAAGATCCATATCATCAAAAATACCATCAAAAGTTGCTTTAGCCCCTTTTTGGATGCCTTGATTAAAATGAACCAATGCATCTGCGACATTACTAACATTAAACTGATCCGTGTTGATAGCATCCTGCCAGTCACTAAACAATTCGCCAGGTTGAATGACGTAACCTAATTTTGATTGCATAAACGCTGCCGCTTTTTCAGGATTTTGGTTCCAAATATTAGCCCATGTTTCTCCACGAAGTTGTCCAATAAGCCAATTTTGAGCCTTTTCAGATAGAAACTTATAGAACATCAAACCAAATATATAGTTCTTGTATTCAGCTGGTTCAATTTTCCCACGCGTTTCATTCAGTGTTTTCCAGATTAATGTTTTTTTATCAGCAGTTAATGCCATTTTGATTTCTCTTTTCTAAATTATTTTAATGTTTGGTAATTTTAGCAAAATAGGCCAACACATTTTCTTCAAAGTCTGCAGTTTCAAAAAAGCCAATATTCAATTTGTTTTCCATTTTTTGGAGTAATTGATTTAATTTTGTATTATCAACCAATTCCACACCCGGAAGATAAACATTGTAAGCTTCGAGAATGTCATTACCATTATAATTATGGTCAGCTGACCACTTGTAGATATTTAACTCTTGTTGCGTATTACGAATTATTTTTCTAACGGACTTCAGCTTTTCTGTATCAAAATGATCTTTATAAGTACCTTGTTCGATGCCATCTAAGACATGCCCTATCTCATCACGACTATCTTGATCCAGAGGTTTTACATGTTCTTCAACGGCTACACGATTCTCAGGAATAGTTGTATCCATATATTGATTGAGCAAATCCACCAATTTATCGTAGTCAATGATTTCGTTGGCATAGGATTGAATGGCTATTTTGATGTTGGTTAAATCAATTTGTTTTTCTGCGGGCAAGATTTCGTTAACATCATTCATCCGGGCCTGCAGAGCACTTAATTGCGAGTTGTTTTTAATGCCCAAACTAACTGGGCCATCAACACCTTCAACCTGACTCCCTATTACGTATCCTTGTTGAACTAGTTGCTGTACCTTCGAGTTAACATCGGCAGCAGTTACTGCAAATTCCACTTGGTCTTTTTCAGAACGCGGCATTTGTGAAAAGTCTTCACCAGCTAAAACTTGCAATCGGGTAATTTTTGGTTGCAAGTCATGAATTTGATCTGCCATTTTTGGGGCCAGAATGCCGTCATCAAACAGCTCCTTTTGTTCGGTTTCATCGGGAATTTTTGCTGCATCAGCCATCGTATCATTACCACCTTTGGTGTAAATAACTAAGGCATTTTTGACATTTTCTTCCATAACCGCGCCCTTACGGTAAAAACGTACTTTACCATGTGGCTTCGCTGCTTTATTAATCGTACGGTTAGTCCGAGACATGGCTTGAATTAATGGGCCTTCTTTCATCAATTTATCCATATAGATGATATTGACATATTTAGAGTCAAAACCAGTTAATAACTGATCAGCCACAATAATCAAATCTAGACGGTCAGCATCTTTATCCTGGTTATAGGGCTTTTTCCTAGAAATTCGCTTTGTAATGTCATTCAAGTATGATCGCTGGGGGTCATTATCCTCCAAAAAATTGTGCGTTTCATAGAGAGTCATGTAATCTATCATTGCTTGCTTTAATGCCGACTGTAGGTCCGATGTTCCGACCCCGTTATTTTCATCGCGAGAAAAAGTCATGGCTACCCGTAGTTCTGGAAACATTTGTTTGAACAAACTGTAGTAAGATGCAACAGCTTGTTTACCTGAGACAGCCAAAATCGCTTGAAACTGATTTGGTTTTCTAACCCCCATCTCAATGGGGCCACTGGCGTTAGTTGTCCAGTTATTTTTGATATCATTCAAAACAGCTTGACGGAATGGCAAACTTTCAAAGACTTTTTGTTCCAGCTGTTTTTCAGTTAATTCTGACTCCTGATTATGTTCAAAATCAGTTTCATAATAAGTAACATCAAATCCCAAAACATTGCCGTCGCCAATTGCGTCTTTAATGGTATAGCGGTGAAGTCTGGGCCCAAAAATATCGAACGTTGAAATGTTTTTTGACGTTTTAACTTCATTAACCTCATCACTGTAAAAATTAGGGGTTCCTGTAAAGGCAAACCATGTTGTTTTAGGTAAGGCTTTTTTAATACGGCCTACAGAGTCACCACTGGCGGATCGGTGAGCTTCATCCATTAAGATAACCATCCGACGGTTTGACAATAATCCAGACTTAACAGCACGGTCTAAACCTTGAATCGTTATCAAATAAATATTTGAGGTTTTATTCTGTTTTAAAGCACGTTTGATTTCCGTACTATTAACTACCTTGATTCGGTTTTCAAAAGTTTTGTAGGCAAATGATCGGAAATTATCATATGTCTGATTAATTAGATCCACTCTATCAACAATGAATAATACATCTTGAACACGAGGCATCGCAGCCAACAATTGGGCTACCTTAAAGGAAGTCACAGTTTTTCCGGAGCCTGTTGTATGCCAGATGTAGCCGCCCTCTTTTTCCACAAAATCATTTTGATTCATCTCACGCATGCGATCAAGAATTTGGCGAGTGGCTTGAATTTGATAAGATCTCATGACCATCAAATTATCATTGGCCGCATCGGGAATCATATTTGTCGTCACTAAACGATGCAAGGCAGGAATGCCCATTACTTCGTGAATAAAGGCCATCGTATTTGTGACATCTTGGCCATTATCATCGCGCCATCCAAAAACAAAGTCTCTATTATAAGCATCACTATTCTTTGGACGCGCAAAATAATGCGCTGAATTTTGCGATAAAACAAACTGCACTTGAACAAAAGAAAAAAGTCCCGTGTACATACCATCACTATCATATTTTTGAAGTTGTTCGAATGCGTTCCATTGATTTTGAAGAGATTCGTCTTTTTCTTCCACGTGAGCGACTGGCAAGCCATTAATTAATAAAACAATATCGACGCGCCGCTTTGAACTCAAACTAAACGTCAAATCATTAAAGGTAATTTGATTCACAATTTCATAGCGGGAATGTCCACCAGCTACTTCATCACCATAAAAAATCTCTAACTCTAATTGCGTTCCATCATCACGAATTAATGGGATGGTTCCAACTCCACCAGCCCCAGCAAGCATTAGCTGAGCGTCATAAGGTGTTTTGTTTTTCAGTAATTCCAATTTTACCTGCTCAAACTCATTGTCAGATAATAAGACGCCCTCTAACCTTGTACGATTATTATCATTCAATATATCACGCCAATGATCATAGAGGTAATTAATAGTTACACCTGAATAATCAGCCAGGTAATCCCAACCTTCACTTTTCAACTTTTCTATAACGGCTTCCTCAAATTTATCTTCTGCCATGAATTGGTCTAATCTTTCTATGTGTGTATTTTATAATTGTAGCTACGCCATTGCCCACGTATTTTTCATCTCTATAGTCAGCTAATGGATTAAATTGTTAATCACATGTTACTATATTGTTTTTGCTGATGATTTTCCGATAAACATTCTAATATCTTGCGATTTATCATCTATCGCGTAGATAACCTCTGTAGGTGCAGTCAATTTATCGATAATATTTGAGGCTATTTCATCGACAGGTTCGCCAAAAATAGGTTGAACCATGTTGTTAAATTCATCTTCAAGTTCAACAGTAGCATTCTCTTTAATTGTCTCTGAATGCTTTTTGAAGGCCTGTGATTTATTTCCTAGAAATTTTGTTGCTTTCCCAGGAATTTTGTTTGTAACGTGCCCTAATGCTTCAACCGCTTTAGTACCAACGTCACCAATCGTGTCGGTTTTTGTAATGACGTTGAGTGCTCTCTCAATAATAGGTTGTTTTATTTTTTCAATATAATCAATGGCATGATTAGAAAAACTCGATTCATACTCTCTCTTGAATGTATCAATTCGTTCTTCAATAGTTTTTGAATCAGTTCCTGTTTTAACTAACGACGTAATAATAGTGAGTCTGACCAACCAGGATAAAGAATCCGCAAAATAGGCCATTTTGAAATCCATCATGAAGTCACTATTTTGAATATTTTTTAACATATACGCAATTTTGGCCGCATCATTTAGTCCTTTTGTTTTTAAAAGGTTTGACTGATCAAATTGGTTAAGTAAAATACTGTATTGTCTGAAAATAATTTGTGCGTCGTTTGCCAATTGGCTTAGTTCTTGTATATTAGCTGACGAAATATTTTCTTGCTGTGTAATTGTTTTGATTCGTGCATCGATAGTCTGTAATACAGCCAATTTTTCGGCGTGCATCATACCAATAACGCTATTTAACTTGGAGTCAATATCGTCAATCTTTTGATTGATTTGATTGAACTGTTGCTTGATAATAACTGTTGTCAAAACTGTTAAGGCTACTGCGGGGTTAGCCAGGGTAGACGATAATGTACCAACTTGCTTAAAGCCAGAATGACTAATGATTTTACCCCCATCACCTTTCACCATTGAGGATAATGTTTGATTAGCATACTGCTTCAATTGTGTGATTGGAATCGTATTTGTAAAAAGTTGTAAGCCCTCAGTGGAAAAATTTAAAGTTTGGGTTAAATTGCTCAACCCATATATTGAACTACCAATCACTTCACTGTTAATTAAAATTTCCTGAAAACCATCAGACTTCAAATTACTAGGGGCCGTCCGAATGAGACTTAGTTCGTCACCTATTGTATTTTTTAGAACAATCTCGTTAGCAGTACTAATGACACTTTTCTCTTCCATATTCTCAATTTTCTCCAAAGTTAAGTTAATTATATTATGCCACTAATCAATGGAAATTGACCATGTTAATTGAGCAAGATTGGGTTCTATCAAATTAATAATCTAATTTGGTTTTTAAACAGCACTTGATATCACGACAGCTGCAAAAAATCCTGGTTTGAGTGTGCTATCACATTAATTAGCATTATATAAAATATCCAGAATTTTAACTTTTTCATCAGGATTAGCTTTCTTATATCTGTTTTTCAGTTCGATAACACTTTGTGTTCTCGCCCTGTAAGCTGCCATACCTTTCAAATCATAGAATTTGTGATACAAATTCAAATTATTTTGGATGGCCTGACTATTAAGATGTTGCAGCTGTTCAGTTGCTAATTGCTCAATAGTTTCATTTTCTGTATTTTTCAGTATTAATGTTAAATCTGCTTCAGAAATGTCGGGTGTTTTAATTGATTCAATTAACCCGTATTGCTTTAAAGCCATTAATCGTAGTTGATCATCTAGTATACTTGACATCTTATTCTCCTGTTTAACGTCACTGGGACTTTGCCACAAAAAAACCGCGCTCGATATACGAACACGGTTAAGTGACGTATATCCGTTTACAGTGGAGCACCTTACCGGTCGGCAGGTTGCTGCTAGGTCAAAGTGTGTAACCACTCACTAGCTCTTGATATAACACGTGATTTATTTGTTGAATTAAATTTATAATATTTCTTTGCTAATGTCAAGGCATTTCTTAAGTAAAAATATTTATCAACAATTAACTGCAATAAACCCCAGTATGGTGTAGCAATAATCTCAGTCTTATAAATTTATACTAGCTTTAAGGATGATGTGCTAAACTTATTTTTAACAAACAAAAATAACTTGAAAGAAATAAACAATGGCCACTCATACAATCTATCAAATTGAAGCTAAACTCGATGATTTCCAACCAGTCATTGGTCGAACGATTTTGATTAATGCGGAACGCTCACTTGCATATTTGGGTTATACCTTAATATCTGCTTTTGGATTAGAAGGCTCCCACCTATTTGGTTTTCAAAAGAGTTTTGAACTTTTTAATCATCAGCAATCCTACTATTATTTATTACCAGCAATGGATTTACCTGAATTCGTAGCGCCTGGTAAGCAATATAGTGTAATGCACACAAATTTGAGCCAATTTTTTTCGTCTTCAAATCTCAACAATCAATTTACGTTTCAGTACGACTTCGGAGATAATTGGAAGATTTCTTTAAACGTTGAATCAATAGAAACAAAAGAAATAATGTTGCATGACATTCCTAGGGTCACTGGAGGATCGGGCTATGGATTAATAGAAGATATCGGTGGCAATTCTGGGTTACATGAATATATAGAAGCATTTGCCAGTGGTGATCTTGATCATTATTATCAAATTTTTGGTAATCAACTGCCCCACCTTCGTCCTTTCTCGTTGCCCATTGCCAATGAGAAGTTGAAGCCCGAAATAAGCATTTTGAAGCGTCAATACGAAGATAATGAGTAGATTGGAAAACTCTAGTTATTGTTTTTAGTGAAATCCTATAATATGATATAGTAATATTTAATTGAGAGAATTTACTGGAGTGTAAGATGAAAAAAGCGATAACTATTATTTTGGTTTTGGTATTGTTTGGATTACTATTTTTAAATCCTACCCTGGCTTTTGTTGGATTGGTAATTTTTGGATTAGTCATGAAATTCGTTAACAAAAAATAATATATATAGCGGGTGCAACTATAATGAAGTTTAGGCGAAAAAGTAGAACTAAGACATGGCTTATCCTGGTTTTGTTGGTTGTTATTTTAATTGTCGGTTTGATTGCTGGTTTTAAATTAAATAGTCTTTTCAATAATCAAGATGCCGGAATACAAACCAGTCAGTCAACTACAGCTACAATGGTTAAAAACCTTGAAAAAGTTGATGAACATGTTTTTTTGAATGTCGGTATACAAGATATCGAAACAAGACAAAATAATCTTAAAATACCATGGACTCACATAGGGGTACCACTAACAGAGAAAAAAGCGATAATTATTTTAAACTATGATGCTAAGTTGGGAATCAAAAAGCCAGTTAAGATTAAATATAATGATAAGAACCAAGTTGATATTACAGTACCTAAATTCGACGTTATTGGTGTCGAATTAGATAAGAAAAACCCTTACCAACTTTATGATGACAGTGGCAATATTTTGAGTGCATCAACAAAAAACGTAGATACGGGACAACTTGTTTCTCAAGCACTTTCAAGCAGTAAACAAAAGCATTACTTAAAAACATACAAAGAAATGATTCAGGATTCGGCTAAGGATTATTACACCACACTTTTCAAGTCGACTGGCAAAGAAACAAGTGTGAAAGTTAATTTTGAGTAATAGAATATTGCTACATAACTACTAATTTAAAAGACGTCTAACACCAAAAATGTTAGACGTCTTTTAAACTTGTATATTTTCATGGCTTGTGTGCATAAAAAAATCAACTGTTCACGTACCAAAAAGTATGCGATCTGTAGTTAGTGAAATACTGATATTTTACCAAGTGCATAGTAGGATATCTAGATTTTACTTTAAATCAGAATAAAAATAATTAGTAACCAAAATCTTGATCCTTCATTATCGAGTTTACAAGTTGGGTTTCATTCAATTTCATTTCTTGAGAAAATTCAGAATATGTTAAATCCTTGCTTTTCGGTATCATCAAGCCCAATTTTGTAATAATAATATCTTCTTTATGCTTCACATTATTTTCAAAAGTGGTCCCTTCGTTCAAATACATTTTGGATTCAGGAACTGATTCGTTGTTGTTTGCTGGATAAATGTAAGACCCCTTTTTGGCATTGAAGCGAAACATATAAGCCATAACTTTAATTAGTCCTTACCTCCAATGTTACCAATTGGCTTATACCTAGTATTCGCTATTATTCTTTTGTCACTATTTTTACTACTAAAATCAGGATAAATTAGGCCAATTTGGGAATAATTGTTGCTTTTTGAAAATAATTGCTGCGCATCGATACCTGACTTATTTTTTAGATGATAGAAAATTTCCCTTATCAACTTATTGATGTATTTTTCCCAAAGACATTTACCATCAAATAATATGGGCCAATGTGATAGTTATCATTCAACTCCTCCGTTGCTGAAATTTCACTATTTGAATTTTTTAATTTTTCAATAGCTTGCTCTCTAACACTGCCGTCCAGATCATCTGGCATTGCTAATTTGTCAAAGGCTTTTTACTTCCGGCGAATTGTCAAACTAAGTGCAACGGTTTGTCAAAAAATACTTCATATGGGGTTTCATAGTTTAACACTTTGCGAGGACGTTGATTTAATTCAACCACACATTAATACAAATATTGTAAGTCACTAGCCGGCGTTGGGTAAGCCAATACCAACCGTTGTAAATCTGGTAAAGTCACGTGTTTTTCAATTAACAACGTGAAGTAGTTAATCATCTCGTCGGCAACATCACTTAGAAGGGTAGCACCCACAACCTGCCCACTCGCTTTAGCAACCACTACTTTAGCTTGGGCTTGTTGTGCGCCAAAGCGGTAATAAGTGAACCACTTCGTCATATCAAGTGTATTGACACGATACTCATCTGGATGCTCAGTCGCCGCGGCCGCGCTGATCCCGACTTGCGCTAACTTGGGCGCTGCAAAAACCTGCGTTGGCACAACGGGATACTTTATGGCTGCGCCGGGATGCGTCAACTCACCGACCAGATAACGCGCTTCAAAACCTGCAACTGGCGTTAACTTCGGTACCGGTGTATCGCTGACATCCCCAATGGCATAAATGTGCGGGTTGGCCGTCTGCAAATGATCGTTGACTTGAATCCCATGCCGATCAAAGGTAACGCCCACGTTGGCTAGACCTAACTGGTCGGCGTTCGGAATCCGTCCCGCTGAGCTGATGACCAGATCCGTTGTCAGCTCGAAATTATCAGCTGTCAATTGTAGACCGGTCGCCGTTTTAGTAATTGCTTGGACATCCGTATTCAAGTCAAACGTGATTCCATCAGCCGTCATTGCGGCCATCAAATCCTTAACCAAATCTGCATCAAAAGCTTTTAACGGGCGGTCATTATGATGAATCACGTGCACATCAGCGCCAGCGCCATTCGCAATCGTCGCCAATTCAAAGCCTACGTAGCCACCACCTACGAATGTCACGCGTTTAGGCATCTGGTCCAAATCTAAGAAGTCAGTGCTCGTCTTAAAGTATTCGTGCCCGGTAATCGGTAGAATCGCCGGACGCTGACCAGTGGCAATCACGTAATCAGTCGCACTGACTACTCGATCCCCGACCGCTAACTGATTGTCGGATTGAAAGTGCGCTTGACCATGTAACGTCGCAATATCTTGCCCCTTTAGTCCGTTCAACGTCCCATCGTTGATGCCATCCGTATAGCCTCGTTTAAGCGCCATCAGTGCTGGCCAATCAATTTTGGGCGCACCAATCAGGCCCTGCCCTTGTAAATGTTGCGCTGCTTGTCGCGCTTCGACGGCGCTTAATAGGATTTTCTTAGGGTCACAACCGCGGTTAGGACAAGTGCCGCCCCACAGATCCGCTTCAACGATCAACACTGTCTTGCCCTGAGCCTTTAATCCGCTAGCCATGGCATTGCCGGCTGGTCCGCCACCAATCACAACAACATCGTACTGTTCCGCCATTCGAAATTCCTCCTTAAATTCATTAGCGACCATCAATTATCACAACCTAGTGTAACTGATTCATCCTTAATTGACGATTAAGATACTTCTTCATGTTGACTCAAGTAAGCCACGATTCGTTGGCTATCCAAATAGCCAACAACCCGATTTTCTTCCGTGATCGCCACATAATCGTGATCTGTCAATGCCGTAAAGGCGGTGCGTAACGTGGCTTGAACGTCTAACGATTGAATCCGACCACTCGCAACACTGGGTTTTTCTGTGAGATAACCCTGAATAAGCCCTACACGCCCAACGTAGACATCATAGACATTTTTAGCTCGGCTCGCGCCAAAGAAGTTCCGCACAAAGTCGTTCACTGGATGCTGAGCCAGAGCAGCCGGCGTATCGACTTGTATTAACTGACCGTGTTGCATGACACCGATCCGGTCACCCAACTTCAACGCCTCATTCATATCATGCGTCACGAAGACGATCGTGTTGTGATAGCGGGCGTGTAGCCGTAAGACCAAGTCTTGCAATTGTTGCCGCGAGATGGGGTCTAACGCACTAAATGGTTCATCCATCAAAACAATATCTGGTTGCGCCGCAATCGCCCGTAAGATACCGATGCGTTGCTGCTCACCACCGGATAATTCTGACGGCATCCGGTCACGGTATTCCTTTGGATCGAGGCCAACTTCCGCCAATAGCTCATCAATCGTTTGATTAATTTCCTTCTTAGCTGTCCCTTTCATTTCTGGAATCACGGCGATATTTTGCGCCACCGTCATCGTTGGGAACAAGGCAATTTGCTGTAAGACATACCCCATTTGCCACCGTAGACTTCGGACTGGTATCGTGGTTGTATCAGTACCATTAACTAGGATTTTACCAGCCGTCAATGGCTCTAAGCAGTTGATCATTTTAAGTGACGTCGTTTTGCCACTCCCAGAAGTCCCTACCAAAATAAATAGCTCACCCTGGTCAATCGTTAAATTAAGGTCGGGAATCACGGTCTGCCCATTAAAGTCTTTCTGGACGTGTTGAAATTCAATTGCCGTTGTCATTTAACGTCCCTCCTTCAATAAACCGTGCTTCACAAGATAGCGATGTGCAACCGTCGAAGCGGACTGCTTCTTAACATTGACTTCATAGTTCATTTCTTGCATATCAGTTTCTGAAATCTTTCCTGCTAACTTATTCAACGCTTTAACGACCTTAGGATGTTTGTTGGCAAAGCTCGTCTTCATCAACGGTGCCCCTTGATACGTTGGGAAGAAGTGCTTGTTATCCTTCAATAAGGCCAAGTGATACTGCCGTAATTCACTATCCGTCGCATAGGCATCTACCAAGTTGATTTTCCCCTTACTGATAGCTTCATAGCGTAGCGCCGGCTCCATCGACTTTGCAGTCACGTCTAACCCATAAGTCTTCTTGATTCCTTTTAAGCCATCATTACGATCAATAAACTCTAGGGTCATTCCGGGTTTCAGAATCGATTCAACTTGCGTTAAGTCGCTGATTGTCTTCAAATGATGTTCTTGTTGAAATTTCTTAGTCACTGCCAATGCGTACGTATTGTTATACTGCATCGGCTTCAAGTAAGTCATTTGTTCCTGTTTAGCGAGGCGCTGTTTGGCGAGCTGATAGGTCTGGTTAGCTGTTTGACCAGCTGGGTTATTCCCCTTACCTAAGGTCTCCAGCACCGAGCCAGTAAATTCAGGATAAATATCAACCTGATTATTCTTTAACGCGCTGAATAAGAACGTGGTCTTGCCAAAGTTAGGCTTGAGCGTCACATGAACATGCTCATCTTCAGCTTCAATCAGCTGCTTATACATATTAATCAAGATTTCTGGTTCAGAACCGAGTTTACCTGCAATCGTAATTGTTTCAACTCGATTGGCATAAACACTATAAGCCCCGCCACCACCTAGTAAAGCTAAAATACCGACAAAGACAATTAAGGCGTGGCGTGGTTTAGCCGTTTGAAACCACCGAACGAGCGCACTCAGCAGAATTGCTAACAATGCTGATGAGATAGCCCCAATCAATAATAACGAGGTATCATTACGGTCAATACCGAGCATGATAAAGGTCCCGAGACCCCCAGCACCAATCAAAGCGGCCAAAGTAGCCGTCCCAATAATTAAGACGAGCGCGGTCCGAATCCCAGAAATGATCTGTGGTAGGGCAATGGGTAGTTCAACTTTAAACAACTTACGCATTCGTGACATCCCAAAGGCATCGGCGGTCTCTTCAATTGAGGCGTCAATTTCTGAGATACCCAAATAAGTATTTTGAAAAATTGGCAGTAAAGCATAGATCACCAGCGCAATTACTGCTGGCACCGTTCCAATCCCAACTAACGGAATCAATAACCCTAACAGTGCCAAAGACGGAATCGTCTGTAAGACACTCGTGAGCTGTAATAATCCCTCGGCCCACCGTGGTCGTCGAACGACCCAAATAGCCAACGGAATCGCAATTACCATTGCGATGACTAATGATGCTAATGAGATCCCCAAGTGTTGCCATAGCGCAGTCAGCAAATCCCCGCGTCGATCTATAAACGTCTGTATTAATGTCTGCATGCTAACCTCCAGTGCTCACCTTTATTGCTTAATAACTTCTTAATTATCCATGTATTTAATCGTAGCATAATGCGCCAAAAATCATAGTAATACGCACCGGCAATTCACTAAATTTTGTAGTTTCACATTAAAATTATTCATTAATTTAAAATGAAGCTGGCTAGTTTTTACAAAGCTATTAGATGAACCACTCAATGGATTATCATTACCACTAAGGAGGCCCCAACAATGGCTACGATTCATCTTTACCTTGCAAGTACCAACCACCAATCGACCAACATCACCGCAACAACCCCCGCTGCCTGGGTCGTCATTCTGAGATATGCTGACCATCAAAAGGCGCTAAACGACGGTGGCTACGGACATACCGAAACTTCACTGGCCTTGAGTGCTCTGACCACCGCACTCGCCACGTTGAAACGTCATGATTTACCCGTTCATACTCACACCACAACTGAACAAGTGGCGGCGGTTATTAGCGAACAACGTTATTTAAGCTGGCAGCAAAACAACTGGGACGTTCCCGAAGCCGACCAACCAGACCTACCCCAATGGCAAACGCTGATTCCCATTATCGAAGAATTTCCCAACCTCACCATCACCTACCACCCCGTGGACGATCCCGCGATGACCACCGCAACGACTACGCTAACGGCGGTGATGACGAAGCTATAAAATCGAACTCATTTCCTGTCAGTCATTTTGGACATAAATAAGCCGATCGTATACTTGACGGTCGGCTTATTTAGTTGAATTAATTTCTTCATAACTACTGTTACGATATCGCAACAAATTCTACATATAGCTTATTTCCAATTGAATTCATCCACAATGATTGACCAACAACTACAGGTCCCGCACATCTTCAGTATTAGATGTGAAATAATATTCATTGATAACTCGATACTTCCCTCTAGTTCTTTCAGCGATTTCTTCATAAATCGCATTAAAGTCACGTTCGAACGCATTCTCATCTTCATGCGTTTTAAATCCATTATATCTAAATTCATAACCATTATTGGTAAACAGCTCGCTATACTGACGATTTAAAACGTTTACCTTCGCCACTAGTCCTGAATCAGGATATAGCTCATCCGGGAGTCCATTTTTAATCAATTCATTATCCTCGTTATATATGGCGAATTTACAATTGAAATGCAACACAAAGTAAAAAAATAAACCCATACCGGGTAGAATATGTTTAACGACCAAATCAAACAATTCGAGGTATCCGGTATGAGCTATAAACATCTTACTATAAAAGAACGTGAAATACTTATGTTTTTACGAGCTAAGGGGTTATCTATCCGGGCTGTTGCGTTACGGCTGGGGCGAAATCCAAGCACTATTTCACGGGAGTTAAAACGTTGTGCAGGTAATTATTCCCCAAGCAAAGCAGATAATGACTATCATCAAAAGCGGCAGAATTGTCACAAGAAGCGGCTATTAGACAGCCATCCACAATTACGCCGTCAAATTGTTCATTACATCTTAGATCTGCACTGGTCACCAGAGCAGATTACCGCTCGCTTTAATAAGGAACATCAATGGTGTGTTAGCTACAACACAATTTACCGTCATATCTATCAACACAATTTAGGTGAGAAGTACTCCTCACGTGGTGATACCGGTATTCAGCGCCATATCAGACATAAACATCGGACTCGGCATTCAAAGAATACTAGACGACATCGAGAAGTACAGACCGACTATATCTCGATCCATGAGCGCCCTGGTTTTATCAACCAGCGTCAACGTATAGGTGACTGGGAAATTGATACTGTGATTGGTCGAACGGGTCACTCCATCCTTTAAACGGTTGTCGATCGGCTTAGTCGGCTTACGCTTATCAAAAAGGTTGTGCAAAAGGACTCGCAGGAGAAAAATAAAGGCTTAGTTGAACTGTTAGGGGCCATTCCTAAAGAATTTGTTCATTCTATTACACCAGATCATGGGACCGAATTTCTTCATCTTGATGAAATCAGCGAAAGGTTAGGTGTTACTGTCTATTGGCCCGATCCATATTCGCCTGAACAGCGTGGAACAAATGAGAATACAAATGGATTAATCCGGGAATATTTTCCCAAGCGAACAGATATTGATAATTATACAGAACAGGACGTTGAACACTGCCAAAAGCAGTTAAATCAACGTCCTCGCAAAGTGTTAAACTATGAAACCCCATATGAAGTATTTTTTGACAAACCGTTGTACTTAGTTTGACAATTCGCCACGCAAAATTAACAAGATAGAGTATTTTTAATTCAATTCGTTATTGACAGCGTTCATAATTTTTTGGTCTAAATTAATGGTAAGTTCATTAATGTGAAAAAAACAGATAATTAAAGTAATGTATTGCCATTTTGAGAACAAAAGACGATTTTTGACTACGAATAGGCCAACAAGAGAGCGGGCCATCTTACAAACTAAAAAAATTATGAAATGAAGATCATTTTTTAACAAAAAGTTACGTGCTTTTTTGAGCTTTATAATGTGCTTAAAATCAAATCTGGATCCATATAATTAATACATTCATTTTTAAATTCAAATCTGAATTTCTCCATAAAATAAAGACATTTTGATTAGCTACTTGGATCTACGATGCGCTAACTATTATAAATAATAATTCTAATTTTTATGCTGTTTTAACACAATGTTCGTAACAATTTATAACATTTCATAACTTTGTAGTTATAAAATTGATTTTTTGAAAAGTTATTCCGATTCAGCTAATCGTTTACTGAAAAGTAGTGTATACACATCATTTTCGATGAATTTATCAAGCATTCGGATATTATTAAACGAAGATAAATTACTAATATATCCCTCCTTTAAAGTAGATTCCTCTATTAGTTTTACATCTGTTTTATTCAATACGCTAGTGGTACTGTTGAATATTTTATTTATGACTAACTCAATTTCTGCAATAGATAATTTTTCAAACTTTACTTTTTTATCGATTCTAGAGTAGACTGGCATACCAACAGTTTTAGCGATAGATTCTTCGTCATTAAAATTAGAAGTTAATATAAAAATACAATCGGTAACATCAACTTTATAGTTCGCATCTTCAAATATGCCCTCATCAAATATTTGATAGAATACATTGTATAATCCTTGCGCACACTTATCAAATTCATCAATAAGGACGATATTTGTTTCACGTGCGAGCAAATCCTTAGCCATAGAAGGGGTTGCATGAGTATCGCCAAATACATATTTGTAGGCTTCATCTGTTTGCATCATAGAAAACTGGATACGTGTTAGATTTCCTTCATAGAAATCACTGATTGACTTGGCTAACTCTGTTTTTCCAACGCCTGATGGACCATAAAACATCAAAACTGTTGGTTTTTTTTGCTTACTATATGCAGCCTTAAAAAGACTTACACAGCTTGCTTTTTTGGCTCCGTTCTGTCCAATCACAGTGTCATTAGTTTGCAATAACTTGTACAGCTCGACAATTTTTTCAGTACTAGGTTGAAAATATGAACCATTTTTTGTAGTGACTTCATCAGCATCTATGTGAGAGCGAAGAGATGACTCCACACGTTTTGGTGGGTTTTGAATATATATGTTTTCAATACTATTGCCAAATAAGACAATATTAGAAAAGTTCGAAATGACATGGCTCATTACAGATGCAAAGTCATCAGCAAATATGACAACATTTTTAATAGTGTCCTTTTTGAACTGAGTGTCATCATTTCCTATTTCACTATTCGTACCTAGATTGGCATTATACATTTGAATTAATTCTAAGAAAGAGACGTAATTTTCCAAATGATGGTGCATAATATTCGATTGAAAATCTTTATTGGAACCATAAAATAAATGTACTTTAGTCATTATTTAACTCCTGCTAGAAAAACATCGTATACATCGACACTTTTTTCTTCTTTTACTTTTTCTAAATTATCGCTAGCAACAGCCGTAAACTCAAGACCAGAGGAACCATTATTTATATTAAACTCTGTTTCAAAATTCAAATGAGACAGTTTTGTTTTTCCAACTTGTATAGCATATAAAGCTAAATCCATTTTGGGGAGATCCTGAATACGGTAGTTATTTTTGAAAGTATCTATATTGAATCTGAATATTTTTTTATCTTGATTACTTTCACCAATTAGTTCGTAATACCCTTTTGATCCACGGATACCGGTATTCATTTTAGATACCGCCATTGTAATATCTGGGTTTTCTAACTTTTGATTTCCTTCCATCATTTCAGTAAAAGGGGCAATTGTAGCAAAATAAGTCATAGAATCCTTCGGTATTGATAACGTATAGCCTTCACAAATTTCAAGCAACGGATTTCCACGACGAGATTCAACTGCAGTTAAAAAATCATATAGTAGTGAATTCGCAATTACCGTCTTGGCAATTCTATTTCCATCAAATGATCCGTCTAATCCAAATTCGGCTCCAAACCCTCCTTGAAATCCAACCACTTTTTTAATTATATTCATGGCGCCACCGTCATGATTTAACGATGCATCGACTTTGGCCTCAGCACCAACGCCACCCGAGAATTCCTTAATTGTTTCTATGGTACGCGACAATTTACCTTTTTGACGTATTTGTAATAAATCAACAGCGGATGTTTCATCAAAATAAATAATTTTTCTCGGTAGTTTGTTCATAATAATCTCCATACGTTTTTGATAAAATAGTCAATTAAATTTTAAAATATAAATAAGTGACTTAAAACATCGCTCATCTCTCAAAATAAAGATAGCATACCAATTTAAGATTTTAAACATTTTGTGTAAGAATCAATAAATTAACTTTTATTGTTGGAGAAGGTACTCATGAGTTTTGCAATAATATTATGTTATATACAATTGAACTCGATAACCAAAAAGCAACCTGAAATATTTTGTCCAGTAGTAACTGAATTGCACTCCTGGAATAAAAAAAATTGTTCTATTTCTTATTTCAAAATATTTCAACATCCAGTTGTACTAATTACTTGTTCAAATTATAAGTGAGATTGATAAATTTATATGCAAGAGTCTCACGATGACAATTTCTAATATCTTAATCGTACATCATTTTGAACGTATAAATGCAAAAATATTTTAATGTCCTAATTACCTATTTTCTTATATTCCTTTTGATATTTGTGTCTCATATTCCTCTTGAGCCTTTTCTTGTTCAACCCTTTTTTGGTTAGTTAAGAATTGACGTTCTGCGTTTGTTTCAGCACGGATGTCCTGCCGCCACAAGCGACTAATTTTATTAAACGAACCACCCCGCACTGGCATCTGATCACCTATGTGCTTTGAATTTTGTTTTACATTGTTGGCCGGCGATTTTGGGGCCAAATTTTTTTCCTGAGGGCTAGCTATTATTTTAGTTTTATCTGCGTTATTGCCCTTGTCGCTCAGTTTAACATGGCTTAGTAGTTCAGACATTTGTCGGTTAATATCATTTAGTGAGTTATCTTCAATTTGTGCTAACTGTTTGTAGAGTTGATTCGCTAAGCGCTTTCTTAATTCATCTTCCTTATTCTCAGACCACTTGCGTTGTCCCTTATGCATCACACCCTGGTCTTCAATATTAATGGCATCGTATTCTTGTGCCAATGACTTAAAGCCCTCATATTCAGGTTTAAGCTCTTTGTCAAACAAATCGTCTAATAGTTGATTTGTTAACTGATTTGCTTTTAACATCTTGCCTTTTCCAGCGGTTAAATGAGCATTACCAACTTGCCACCGCCCACTCATGTCTTGAGGTAAAGCATCATAAATTTGCTTGATGGCTTTAGCATGACGATCATTTAATAGGTTGTCTGGCGCTGTCTCAACAATTTCTTTTTTAAAGCCACCAACACCTTTTAATATTTCCTGATGCCGTCTGAGTTCCTGCGATGACATTAATTGTTTTCTAAACTGTCGCTTGGCTTGTTCAATCACTTCCAGAGGTATAACGCCGATTGGCTGCCCCTTGTACTTACCTTCTTTCTTGACCATCTCAGACCGCGTTTCTTGGCTTTTTTTAGCAAACCACAGATGCATGTTTAGGTGGTCAGTATCTTGATGAATCACACCAAACCAAACAACGTCATTTTCATCTTCTCCCAAAGGTAAATTAAATCCTTTGTTAATTAGCGTCCTAGCAACCTCTTGTTCTGCATGCTTCAATTTATTTTGGTCTATCATACGAGTTTCGGAATCATAGAGATTGTTTTTAACTAACCAATCGCCTCTGATTGAAAAAGCGAGTTCATGGATATTATTGCCATTTTTTTGAGCCTCATCCAAGTCTTTTCTCAATACAGAAATATCGTGATTATCATAATTTAGTTTATCGCTTCCAAATATTGGATGCGTTTCTGTTACCGCAGAATTTCGATTTGCATAGCCTCGCTTGCTAAATTGTTCCTTTAAATCGATGAGATCAGTTATGGACTCATTATTGAGATCACTCGTTTTCTCAGAATTATCCGCATAATCAACGAGGTCTGAGTATTTTTGACCCTTCATATCTGCTGTACTAGACGTGACAAACTGCGCTGGTAAATTGACCATTGCCGTCTGTTTTTCACCCAGGGCAAATGCAGCAATTTCACCAGTCTTCGCCATTTTGCAATTCCTCCATAATCTCTTCTAAACTATCAAAATCTTGTTCATAATCAATTGTCAAACGGCGGGCTGTTCTGGAGGACATGTTCAGCATTTGAGCAATTTGCATGTAGGATTGTTGATAGTTATTAAACAGAATTAAACTTATCTGAGCCAAATAGTACGTACGATTATCGCGTTCATGTTGACTGTCAGCCATCTCACTAACTTGAGTAGGATGGTGCCAATTGAATTCATCAAGTTGTTCTAAATACTTTGTTAATTGTGCTTTTCTTTCACTATGCTTTTTAGTCATCATCTAATTGGCCTCCTGTCTGATGATATTTTTTGATTAGCTGCTTATCGCGACTCCGAATTTTTTTATATTCTTCATAAGATTGTGCCAATTCATTGTTTGGATTGAGTTCTGTTGGTGTACCAAATTGTTGGAACTCTGTGGGATTAATGGGGTTGATGGCATATTTAACAAAACCATTTTCTAAATTAATGCCTTCTGGAATGTATTCAAGTTGACGTTGTTGCATGGTTAAAAGAAAACCTAATAAATTCTCTACATTTGCCAATTGCGCAGTCAATTTTGAATCACTTTTTGTGGAGTTGGCATCATTTACCTTCTGGGCTAGTTCCGAGTAATTGAGACGTGCATTGTTAGCATTAAGGGCAATATTTTCTACGAAGAAATGCAAAGAAAACTTATAGACACTACTTCTACTAAACTTCGCATTAAGAGCATTTGGGTGTCTTTCTATCCAATGCTTCATTTGTTGAAAATACCATTCTTCATCTCGTGAATTTTTAATTCCAATCATCGTTGGTCTGTCATCAAAGATTGATTGATTAATGTCAAATTCATTTAACAAATTTTCAATAAGCTCTAGTTCCGATTTAACCTCTAAAGGAATATCTTCGGGTAGCGTTGTATCATATTTTTTATTCAAAACATTTCTTCTTTTGATGAGTGCCTTCATTTGACTTGTTTTGAATTCTATTGCATCTTTCACTTATTCATTCCTTTCAGCATTACCGTTTAAGTAGTTGATTGTCCAGCCATCTTGAACGTTAAAAACATAGACATTAAATTTCAAAGTATTGTCATTTGACTGTGCCATCATATGAACACCACGGGGAACTAACTCAACATTTTTGTAAATTGGTTTGACTTGATAACGCACATAATTATTTTTTGACTGATGCAAGTAATCAGCAAGTTCTGTTTCATAAGTCACCATACTTTTTGCATTCACTCGACTATCTGCATTTAATTGTCGTGTCCCTGTGATCAAATTTTTGGCTTCATTGTTTAGGCCAGTAAATTGATACCCAATCAGATGACTACGGTTGTATAACCAGTCTGTACTATTCGTTCCAGTTTTAATGGCATGGTATCCTGGCGTTTTAATTGTTAATCGTTCACGCGCTTTATACTTTTGAGAGGACGGCATCAATTTTTGGTTAAGCAATGCATTAGCAAATTGTGGTCTGCCTAACCAATCTAATGACGAAAGTTTTTGCCAGCCACCCTCTTTTATTTGTAAATCATCCTGACTAAATGTTGGTTGGTTATGATTGATTTCAACAACTGTTTGCCCAGTATATTTCAAATTAACAAGCTCATCATTTTGTGTTGGAGAGTTACTTTGTTTATCAATATTAATCAGTTGTGATTGCGAACCTAGTGCAACAATTTTTTGCAAAATCGAGACACGATTTAAATACACAACACCTATCAATATGACAATACTTAATAAAATCCTTCTCGCAAAACGACCACGTTTATAATTTTTCATTTGTACTCCTTCCAATTATTCAAACTCATCAAAGTCAATCGACTTTGTCAAATTTTTTTCCTGAGGGCGAGCGTTTTTTTGAATTCGTTCTACCTCATCATTTAAGTCTGGAAAATACATTTCAAGTCGTGCCAGAATTGTTTTAAACATTTCACCAATCGCAATTGTATTGTCATTTAATCCGTGCACAACATTATTGTTAGCCATGATTAAATCATCTAGGTAGCTGTGTAACACATTACTAGCATCATCTTCTCTAATTCGCTTTGCATAGTCCGTAATAACAATACGCAGTAATTCATTTGTAGATGTTCCTTCTGCTTGCGCACGCTGGTCAATGATATTCAAATCTTGTTTATCAAGACCGCGAACTTCTTTTCTAACTGTCTGCATAAAAACTCCTAAATTTATTTTGATAATTGGGAACAGGTTAAGGGGAAATGCCGGCACCATGTGCCTAAACCCCGCCGTGCGGGCATTTCAAGTGCTGGGAGTGTGAGCGTTTGGTTAAACCATTTTTTAACCTACGTTTAACCCTTTTTAACCCTTTATTTGATTGAAAAAAATAGCCCAATAGGCAATTTATTTAACGATGTGGTATTACAAATCCGTTGGTTTTGGCAACAATGATTTGCCTTCCTGAACCTGCTTTCTAGTCTTTTGATATTGACTAATATTTGTCCTAGCACGGTGAATATTTTTTTGTGCATCACTAATTTGTGTTCGTATTTGTGTAATCTCATCACGCGCATTATCAATGCTAGTTTGTGTATCTGAGTCATCAGACTGGGCGAGTATTTTTTGGTACTTTTTGATGGAAGATTGCTGTTGATCAATTGCTTTTTGATATTCAACAATTGCGTTTGTATTCTTGGAAATCAATTTTTGTTGTGCCGCCATTTTAGCTTCACTTTCGCTAACTTCAAGTTCTTCTTGGCTGGCAAATGTTAGCGAATTTGATTTAGATACTTTGTCACGATTGATAATGAATTTGCCACTTGCGGTATTACTGTTTGCGTTAGTTTTCTTTGCACTTGAACTATCAGCAGCTACGCTACTTGGCGCTTCGACTGTGGCAGTATTGCTGCTTTTATCATGAGCAGTTAGTGTTACAGCATTGAAGTTATGATTCAAGTTTTTAAATTGGACCACGAGTGTATTATTTGAAGTTGGCACAACACGCCCAGTAACTTGATTGCCACCATGATCAGTCATAGCAGTGAATTTAATTTTGCTAATATCAACCAAATCTTGATCAGAAACAGCTCCGTCAGAAATTGTATAATACAGTTCCAAAACACCATTATTTTTATTAAAAACACTTTTTGTCAGACTAGCAGTTTTGTTCAAAGTGCCAAATGACACTGGCGTATTTAAATCCGTACTAGGCAAATTTGAAGGTCGAGGTGTAATGTTAACCATGACGGTTGTACTAAAAGCTATCAGAATAAATAGGCTAAATATGGCAATTAAATTGCGCCGTTGATGTTCCAAAAACCAAGTCCCAAAGCGACTAAATCTTTGAAAGATATTTCTAAATTTATCAGCTATTGTGATTATTGTAGTCATCGTCCTACCCCTCCACATACTCAAATGCATTGCTGTTAAAGTCAGGATATGGTAGCAAATCATTATCGACCATTTCACTCCTCTGACTGTCAGCAACCTGTGTTTGATCAGCAGAATTTTTCGATGAGTGATTAGATTTATAGATGCGGAATTGTGTCACTTGATTTTGCATAGCATAAATCTTTTGACCAGTATTTTTATCGTTATAATTATGATTACGCATCACAAATTCAACCTCAACTACTTGACCAACATCAGCCACATAATCACGAATCAATTCTGCCGTTTTGTTAAAAGCAACGTAATCAATGTAAGTGGCTTTGCCATCTTTTAAATCATTAATGGCTAATTTGAAGTAGGCAATTTTAATTTCTTTTTCACCCCTTACGGTGAAGTTTACATCACGAACTAAACGTCCTACGTGGTGATTAATTTGCATAATAATTTCTCCTTTTTTGATCCAGTAAATTAACAATCGGTGTCAATTGTTTGGCTAAATAGTCTTGGATATTATTTGGTAGTTTAAACACAGGGATTTGGTTACCAGCTTCAGAATAATGAATGCCTTTCAGGACTGTACAACCGACATAATGATTACCTAAGCAATCGTCAAACAACTCACCTTTGACTTTCATCTCAGTTGATTTTAAGCAGACAAAGGCTTGTTTTTTTGTTGGTTGAACGAGATTATTTTTTAATTCTTTAACGAGAATGACGACATATTTGGTTTGTTGTAGTTCTTGTAAACTTTTCTCATCCAACAGCATTAATTGTCTGACTTTCATAATCTCTCCCTTTTGGTCTTGCAGCTTCATGAAATGGTAAGTGATAGCGTTCCATGAATTTTTTTATAGCCTTAAATGATTGATAAGAGGTACGGTATAACCTCACTGCGCCATCACTTTCTAATTCATGATTTTCAATTGCTTTGATCACTTTTCGGCTGAGTTCACCTGATGAGTTAGCCACAAAAAGTATGTCTGCGTTGAAAAAGTCTACTGCAATAAATACGTTGTATTGGTTTGCCATTATATCTCTCCTCTCTCCAAGTTAAAGTTAAAATCCTGATGCTGATTGACTTGTTGTGATTGCAATCTTCAAACGATTTTCAAAGCCTCTAGTGAAATATTTGCCATATTGGCTGATATCAATCAGATGGTCACGCATGTAATCTACTTGTTTGAAACCAGTGTTTAAAAGCAACTGTTTTATCGCAACCTCACCTTGTAATTGCTTTTGCAAAGTCAAAACATAATTACCTTTTTCAAGTTCGGTTATCAAAAAGTGATAACCACGATCAAGAGCGCGGACGACAATTTCTGCTTGTTGGGGTTCATTCAAAAGTAAATCAGGAATCAAACCTTGTACTACGCTTCTTAATTCAGGATTGTTTTGAATGATTTTGCCGATTGCGATAAATGATTGTTGAGCTTTTTTTGAATTGTTATTGTTACTTACTTCATCCTCATCAAAAGAATTGGTCTCAGTTTCACTCAAATAAGTCTCACTACTCTCAGTCTCACTTGACTGTCGTTTTGACAGTTCTTGAGCTGTCGTTTTGGAAGTTCTTGACCTGTCATTTTGAAAGTTCCGGAACTGTCGCTTTGACAGTCCCTTGTCCCCCAAGGGATTGTCCCTGTGGATAACCTCAAAATCAGCATTTATGTTGCCAACGTAAAGTCTGTTTGGTTTATTTAACCCTTGTCGTTCTTCTTCAAGAAGTCCAAAATCTGCTAGTTCTTTTTTCAAACTAATGACTTTTTTCTCGCCAACACTAAGAATTGTTTGCAGGTCACTGTTTTTGTAAATCAAGTAAACATCACCATTTTTATCAATCCAATTATTCTTAATTGATAACAAGAAACGATCACGTAGAATGGCGTAAACCATTTTTGTTTCAAGCTTCATTTCGGCATAGAATTCATTTTCAAATAGTGCTTTTGGAATTTTATAGAATCGTTCGTTAGTTTCTACCTGATTTCTACTAACACGTTCCATTTTTCTAGGTTTATCTTGGTCATTTGTCATCAGCAGTCCCCTCTAATGTCGTAACAATCTCTTCAAATGGTACATCCATAATTTTGTAAAACTTTATGAATGTCGTTAGTTTTGGATTGTAACTTGGATCAGTTTCAGCTTTTGAAATCGTCGCTGTTGACAATTCCCCTTTTGATTTCACGGCCAATTCCAATTGTGTTAGTCTTTTTCGTTCCCGATAAGCTTTTACAATTGATCCAAAAGAATGTTTCATTTTGTCTCTTTCTCCCTTGTCTTAGTTGTCAATTTCCATTGATTTTATTACCAATAATTAACCGTCATGACGACGGTTTCTTAACAATTTTTTAATATTCAGGCTGTTTTTAAGCAAAAAAAATAAGCCCACACAGGACTTATGAGCTTTTAAAGTAACGAATGTTACAAACACTTTACTTTATTTCAAATTATTGACTTTGGAATTTTAGTAAACTGTGTAATCCCTTGTGCGCCAACGTATCAACAAGCCTCTGTTACGTTAGATTATGCACGGTACACTAAATAATGTTGGGCGAATTGCAAGTCATTTACCAGATGTTTAATCAATCGGTAAAATTCCGGAAATGTTTTTGTAATTTCACTGGTTGCTTTTTGATTTGGCAGACACTTCTTATTCTATTGTACCAATGTCATACAGCAATGTTAAATCACTGTCCACGGTTTCTAAAGCTTATTTTAAGGCTGTTTAACATCTTAATTCCACAACTAAATTTCTAAAAAATACAGATACTCAATATATTCAATATGATTTGCTGGTATCTGTATTTTCGATTGATTATCATGTTAGTCTTAATTCACTTGATTTACTGGATTAATCACTTGTTTGAATCGTTAATCCAGTAGCTTCATGAATCTGTTTTGCTAATGCTGGTATTTGCAATCGATATTCATCATCAAGACGACCAATTTGTTTTGAGCGTTTGGCTTGTCCGATTTTATAGTATTCAAAGAAGATATTAACTTTGTTAGCATATCGCTGATGAACGATCCGTACGTCATAAATCGTATTTGGTTGTTTGGTGAACAGCATTTGGATAGTTGTAATCATGTCTTCAATTGGATTCATTTTTCTCTGATGACCGTTCTAATATCTTCAAAAGCGGATTAATGTAGACACCTAATTCTGTAAAGCCATTGACTAAACCAGTCACATTTAGGAATCAGATAACCATCATTAGTTTTAATATGTTGTTGTACAGTCACTATGTGATTGTTCACACAAGAGTGTTGCAAGATACTTTTTGCCTGATTTAGTGGTGTTCTAAGTAATTTCTGTGTTTTCTGATTTCGTTGCACGTCCTCTTTGACTAAAGACGAGGTGTGATCGGATAAGAAGAAACCATTCCATTTGATTTTGCCACGTTCGCGATAATCGTTCTTAAAATAGCGATTGATAATGGTGCTAAAGTTTTCTTCATTGTCCATATTACTTTTCCATTTCTACTATGAATCGATATTATCAAGATAAGTACTGACGAATATCTAATTTGTAATGTTTCAATAGCTCTTGGCTGTATTTTTTAGGTTGATTAGAGTCTCTAACTTTCGCCCATAAAATTGAAGCGACTGTCATTCGTTCACGATAAACTGATGGTATATTAGATAAACAAATTTATCCAGTAATTCCTGTTAAGACAGAATATCGCGTAACAAAATTAGGTAGTAGCCTCTACCCTGTTATTGAAGCTATGCAAGTCTGGGGAACAAACAACACCCAGATAATTAGGTCATAAGATATAGTCTTTAAACCAAACTTAGACGTAAAAAAAGCAAAGATATTCAATAATATTGATATCTTTGCTTTTTGAATTAAATTATTGAAAATAAATTAATTTTATATACAGCTTTGGGTTATAACCAGTAAAGTTCATCTCCATAATCAAGATGTTGTGACTCAGCTGACCATTTAAACATGTCATCTTGAATATTCTTAATTTCAACCAATTCTCTATTGTAAGCATTTTTACCTGTAATAAAATGCATGGGTTGGTTATCGGAATCAATTAATTTAATAAAAGCTTTTGCAGCTAATTCAGGGGAACCATCTTGCATGCCAGAGCTTTTTTGAGAGGCTATTTCATATTCTCTAGCCGGAGTATTATCATATTCCACTATAGAATGATTGGCAGAAAATTGGGAGCGTCCGGCCCAATCGGTTCTGAATGGACCCGGTTCTATATTCGTTATTTTTATTCCAAAAGGTTCAACCTCTAGAGCAAGTGCCTTACTCAATCCTTCTAATGCATGTTTACTAGCGTTGTAATAGCCATAAGCTGGTACCGAAAGCATACCACCGATTGATGTTATATTTAAAATATTTCCTTTCCTATTTTTGCGCATAGTTGGTAAGATAGCACGAATCATCGTGCTAGCACCCCAAAAATTTGTTTCAAACATTTGACGTACTGCAGATTCTTCAGATTCTTCAACTGAACCCGAGTATCCATAGCCTGCATTATTTACCAAAACATCAATTTTATTAAACCTGCTAAGTGCCACTTTAACAGCGCTATTGACACTTTTTTTATCTGTAACATCTAATTGGACTTTAAGAATATTTTTATTGTTAGATATATTCAAATCGTCAAAAGCTGATAAATTTCTTGCTGTCGCTACAACTGGAATATTTTTTGATAATAATTCTTCAATCAACTTACGACCGAAACCCGTAGATCCACCAGTTACGAACCAAACATTATTAGTATTATTCATTTTATATTTCCTCCTGTAGTGTAATATACACGGTTAGACTTACTCTAAGTCAAGTGATAAAATCAAAAGTATGAAAAAAAATATTCACATTAAAAAAGTTAGTATACAAACTGGCATAACCCAATACACTATTCGATATTATGAAAAGGAGAATCTATTATT
The DNA here is from genome assembly GCF_014207505.1 of Leuconostoc carnosum. GTDB lineage: Bacteria > Bacillota > Bacilli > Lactobacillales > Lactobacillaceae > Leuconostoc > Leuconostoc carnosum. The sequence continues at coordinate 15,711 of NZ_JACHGL010000005.1, read as the reverse complement.
GATTCCGCGAGACAAAAATGGAATACGTACCTTTAATGATAAGACAATATTACGATTGGAAACTTTAAAAAAATTAAGAATGGCTGGAATGTCCATTTCAGAAATGCGATTAATTATGAGTGGAGAAGTAACACATCAAGAACAGATAGAATTGTATAAAAATAGACTTCAGGCTCTCATAGAACAGAAAAAATCAATTATTGATACTATTAAATTCATGGAATACAAAATTAAAGTTCACGAAAGACAAGAGAATAATATTTAAAATAAACTTTATTTAGATTATTAATGAAATTATTATGAATTAATAAATTGTAAATATTCGGAAAATGTTATTCCTTAGTTATTTTCGTGTTTTCTAATTTTTCTTTTCTCATAAGCTCTTTGATACCTCCGCATCGTTTTATATTCTTTATCAAACAAATCAATTGGACTCTTACCTTGTAACGCTATTCGCATTGGCATCGCATTCATCTTATCAGACACTTCATCTAATTGTTGTTGTCTTACTGGTTTAAAACTAGTTCCTTTCGGGAACCAATCACGCAGTTTTCCGTTGCGGTTTTCATTTGAACCTCGTTGATGTGGTGATGATGGTGTACAGTAATAGAGTTTGATTTTAAGCTCCTTTTGAACATATTCTAAGAAATCCCAAGAAATAAATTCAGAGCCATTATCAGCGGTAATTGTTCTTACTGCTTTACCATAGCATTCATAAAATAGTTTAAAGGCTTCAATCATATCTTTAGATTGTTTACTTTTGACTTTGACTAACGCGTAAAATCTAGTCTTGCGTTCAACGACCGTCATAATAGCCGAGTGGTCTTGATATTGGCCATTATTGTGTTTCATTGGTAATACTAAATCAATCTCCCAATGGCCAAATTGTTTACGCTTAGCTACCACTGGTGAACGATCATAGATAGAATGGCGGACCAACTCACCACTCTTTTGTAAGTTAGAACGTAGTCGGGCAATCTCTCGTTGACGATCGCGCTGTGTTCTGGCTAATTCTCGTTTTTTTGGTGAACCATCTTGGCGGTGATACTTATGGGTACGAATGTCAATTAAGCCTCTTTTTGACCAATCGCGAATGGTTGAGGATGATACTTCAACGTCTTGCACGTTGCCGGCAATTTGTTCTGGTGTCCAGTGTTCCACATTAATCCAGTGTTCAATCAGTTCTTTTAATTCTGGGGTCAGTAATAAGCCTTGTCCCATTCGAAAGCGCTTTTTAGTCGCAATGTACTGACCACGTTGCGCTGAATACTTAATACGCGCGTGAATATTCATTCTTAATAGACTATGACGGTCTAGATTAGAGAAGTCTAGTACATTACCACGGTCTAATTCACGACTAATCACTGATGGGTCATAACCTAATTGACGCCCAATATCGCTTTGTGAGAGTTGTTCATTGTTCCACAAATGTTCAATTAAGTAACGTTGGTTTTCGTTTAATCGTGGTTGCCGTTTCCTTTTCTTTGGTTGTTCTTCTACCATATTATTCTTTCTTTTCCTTTGCTCAATGATATACAATTTCAGCGTAACAAACGTTTATTATCTTAGTGTTATAAACGTTTTAAAAATTTATAGCCTTATATTACTTATTTTGAGGTCTCATAAAGTTGTTTTTTCGCTTGTTTTAGTTTGGCTTCAATCAGATTGATGCCACTTTCACTATTCACATCATGACCATTCAATAAGTTGATTAAGTCACGGTATTCAAAGGTTAAAGCAATACTGGTTTCAACTAAAGTTTGTACTTGCTTGTCTAGTTCTTTACCGAAAATCAGGACATCACCAAAAGTTTGTGACTGGACTGATTGAATGTAACGATGTAACTTCATTGACATCTGGAGTGTGTTTTGAAAGTTTGGTGCGCCAGGCTTGAACTTGAAATTTTGACGATCAGATGCTAATACATTCAATAATGATTGATAAGTGTTTCTGAAACCTTGTAGTTGAGAAATATAATTTTCTAGTTGGTCTGGATTTAACCATATTTTTTGTGTCATTATTTATCCTTTCAGTCGATATCGATTATAAATAAAAAACCTATCGCTTTAGCAACAGGTTTTTTAGTAGTTTTCATCATTAAAAATTTTCATGTATTTTCTAGTTAATTGTTTTGATGATAATAAGAGAAAGCTAACAGGTTAACCATTTTTATAATTAAGTAAGCAGTCAAAGTTAAAACTAAAACAATGAACGTGACGTGCATGATACTAAAAATTAGTAAAAGCAGACCAAACACCATTTCAAGTATGTTGAATGCACATACTTTAGCTTGGAGATCAATTTGATAATTTCTTTCATCGTGATCAACAATTTTTTTCTTTGTCATAGGCATAACTATCATAGAAATACCAAATGCTATCAAAATGCCATATCTAAAATTAGTTGGAATTATTTTTAGCAAAATAAATATAATAGCTAGTAATATTAAAATAAAAATCCCGATTTCTTTATAATTAACTCTATTTCCTTTATCTTTCATCATTATCATCTTCCTCCGTATAAATAAAGATTTCCTCTACGCTCTTTCCAAAGTATCTTGCAATCTTCATTGCTAATAAGATAGAAGGATTGTAACGGCCATTTTCTAGTGAACTAATTGTTTGCCTAGTTACACCAAGATATTGCGCAAAATCTTGTTGGTTAACTTTGTTTTCTTTGCGCAATTTTTCTAAATTATTTAACAAGATAAATCACCTTTCTTGATGTAAAGTTTCCTTTCCATTGAGTATAATACTTTAGTTTTTAAATGTAAAGGTAACTTTCCAAAATAATTTTTATATTATCCTTCGAAATTATTCCAATTAATTGCTCTTCGTAAAAGTAATACCTCTCAGTATGTCCTTTTTTTCTGCTCATTGGACTCAATATATCTTTTCTTAGGTTTTTCAAAATTAATATTTAAATGTTTACTTGCCTGTGTCATCGCATTCATCATGGTGGCCTTAACCAATTTTTGTTGTTCAGCTGACAATTCAGCACTATTCATGGCTTCAATCACTTCCGGCCAATAACCGGTCTTTTTTAAGACAGCTAGACTTGGCACAACTGATTCTAAGACCCATTTTTCAATGCGTGCCACACTTTGTTCTTTAGGTTGACGAATAAATTTCATTTTATGACCTAAAACGGTTAGTAATGACCACGCAGGCATCGGCTCAACATTACTTTCAATGGTTTCACGCACCATAGCACCTTTTAAAATTTTGTCGTCAATTGATTCATTCGTAAACCAAAGATACGTGTGCAACATATCAAAAGTAAAACCAACTAAGTCATCATGCTCAAACCAATGATCAATCACTTGTTCAGCACGATCGCCATGTAACTCCAACTCAACACGGTTTTGTATATCAGTATCATAGCCTTTGCTGGCTTGTTCCTTGTGTTTGTCATAAGCACGGATAACAAACGGTGACTTACCAAAGTTGACCGTCCAACCATCATCAACGTTGCCGTGAACGGCATAAGACTTTGATTTACCCCAAAAGCGTTTTTCTTGTACCGCTTTTACAAGGTCATTCATATTGAGCAAACCCCACTTATCGTTAATGGCAATATCTAAACGAGTGAGATGTCCGCGATATTGTCTCGCTTTTTCAAAAAAATCATGCCAGGTCATATTCTGTTCCAGTAGCGCCTTTTCAAATAGCCGGGTGCCTTTACCAGTTAAATACAGCGTTGTCCCAAATTTTTGCTCAACTGTTTGCGTTTCAGGGTTTTTGACTGGTGCAAAGTCTTGTATATAGATATTCTTTTCGCCAGCAAATGCCATTTCACGCGTGTAAAAGTTTTGTGAGGTCTGTCGTTCTAAAAATAGATTTTCTTGTATTCGTAGCACATCAGTGATCACTTGTTTTGACGTTAAATCTGGGAATGTCAAAGAAACCCAATCAAATTGCACCTCAATAGCTTCAGCTAACTGTGGATAGACGGTGATTAGTTTGTTAATAAATTTGTCTGATATTTTCTGTTCACCTGTCTCAAAGCGATTAATTGTTTTTCTGTTGATACCCATTGCAGTAGCTAATTCCTGTTGTGTGACCCCAAGTAGTTGGCGTATCAATAGCAAGTTATTATTTGATAACTCTGGTACATTTAACGTTTGTGTCATATTGTTTTGTCCTTTCAACAGTTGGTATCGCCCAACATTCTTTATATCAATCAAGTTTTCTAACTCAGTTGAAACAGTATTTTGTCTTGGTGCACTAGACTGGTGTATTTTTGCTGTGAAGCCAGCTAGCTCACTACCAGTAATTTCATCAATCGCAATTTCACTACCGATATTAGGCAATTGCCCTAACGCAATAGCCGAAACGGTCACGTTATAAGTTTCAATCATCTCATCATGTAATTGCATACCAACCATGATTAAAATATTTAACGATAGTCGTAAACTATGTTGGGTTGTCCCTAGAAAAATAGGGGTGTACGCTTTTAGTTCATGGTTAATCGTTATCATGTTAGATTTCCTTTCTCAAAATGTCCCATTTGGTACTTTCAGAGGGACATTTTTGTTTTTTCATCTAAATCTCTTCACACCGGCGTTTGTTCCCCATATTGGGTTGACGCTTTCAGCGTTTTTACCGGTTTAACCCCCCTGTTAGTAACTGGGGGTTAAAGCCTTTTTTGTGGTTGCTTGAGCCGAGTGCGTGCGAATCGACTTATAGTTACCCAATAAGAAGCCAATGTTCTTCCGAATTTCTGTAATGTATGGTGGCAACATCGGACTGATTTCTTCTAAATTGCCATCAGCAAGCACTCGCTTCAATTCATCACTTAGCTGTGAGAGATGTTCCAAATCTCCTAGTTTTTCAATTGTCTTTAAATCAACAATCGATTGTTCTGATAGTGATTGTACTTTTTTAACGTCAAAAGCCATATTTTTCACCTACTTTTTTTATTTTTAAACTAAAATATAAAACCAACAGTAAAGATAAAAAATGGCTAAAGGTTGGACTTCGTGAGTGGTATATCATATATTATTTCCTTTCTAATCTGAGTAAAAAATTGTCTTAATAATGTATATTGAAAATAAACAGACAGTAGTGTAAGATTTAATATCATTAGATATTTAGGAGAAAATATGGAACAAAATATTAAATTAAAATTTGTCGAAGAAAAAGATATCAAACAGTGGTGGGAAAAAAAGTACGGATCACAATCAGATTTAAATTGGATGCAATACAATGGGCCCTACTTTAAAGACCCTGTTCAAACGTGGGAGGAGTTTCATGACTCTAATAAAGCCAAAGCCATAAATAACCCAATGCGGAAACTTATATTGTATAATGACGAAATTGTAGGTGAAGTATCGGCTTATTGGGAAGATGGCAAATTAAAACAATGGCTAGAGGTAGGGATAGTTCTTTTTGACTCAAATAGTTGGGGACACGGAATTGGAACTATAGCCTTGCGACAATGGATAATAGAGATGTTTGAATTATTCAGCTACTTACCTCACATTGGATTTACAACATGGTCAGGCAATATAGGAATGGAAATCATAGGTGATAAGCTTGGAATGACAAAAGAAGGTGTTATCCGAAAAGTTCGATATTGGGAAAATAAATATTATGATTCCATAAAATATGGCATTTTAAGAAACGAAATTTAAAAGAAAGGGTTTGTTTATAGATAAAACTTACTTTATCCTTTATATACCAATTAATGTTTACATAATCATTGCTATACAAAGTAACGCTATATCAACGTTTCTAAAGGCTAAAAAAGACGTCTTTCTCAAAAGCTTTCACAAAGTCCATAAAACGTTGATTTGACGTGACATTTTTTAAAATTTCACAAGCCAATTTATTTTAGACCAATTTAAGAAATCCTCTTTTTTCGTATTTCTATCTGTTTGGTTAACCATTCATGCAGGTTGAATTCTTTGGGGACTTCTGGTGCAAAAAAAGCACGTACTTGACTATCACCTAATTTGATAAAGCCCCACCCTTTTAGTTGTGAAGATAATGGTCGAAGTTGTTTGTCATTATCCGGAAAAACCATTTTTTCAATTTCTGGTGTTGGGACACCCATATTAATCCGTAAATTTAGTTGCCCACGAATTGCCATTGGTAAACTATCGGCACTCGGTCGTTGCATACCAATAATCAAATAAAATCCTAATTCACGACCCAGCATGGCAATTTCGTTTAAATTAGACATGGCCGTTTGATAAGCTTCATAAGCGGGATCACTAAACGTTAGCCGGTCATTCATTTCTCGATAAGCACCGAACTCATCAAAAACTAAAAAACATGGCTCAAAATGATAATCCTTATAAGTCCCAATCTTGCCCGTTGCTTTAATCTTCTCCATCTTTTCAGCTCGTGCCATCATATTTTGATAATATTTAATGACTGCTTGATTAATTTCGGTTGGTGTACTGTGTACTCTGCCTTTTAAGGCATCAACATATTTCAAACTAGCTAGGTCAGACCGCTTTGGGTCAATAATATCAACGTATTTAGTAAGTTGTAGTAATTGTCCCAAAATAGCAAAGATTGTATATGACTTTCCTGTTCCGACATTGCCTGAAATTAACGCATTGTAAAACGTGTCATATTGCCAATTAATGCCTTTAGCAATTTGTAAACGACCCTTTTCTGGTTGTAATGCCAATAACTGCCGTCTAAACTTAATCGGTTCAAACGCAAATGTGCTCAACATTTTATTTTTCATAAATTCAGTTGTTTGTCGGTCAGCTAATAAAGCTGTTTCAACACTTTGATCAAAGTCACCACTCGCAAATTGTGCCATATATTTTTTACCATCAATTGGCTCTTCAATCAGTAGTTGACCAGTGATATGCTTTACTTTGATTTTGAGTTTAGGATAGTAAGTTAAATAAGTGCTATTATCATTGGTTTCTGTATCAAAGAATGCTTTAGAGGCCACTAACAGACTAATCATTTGGCGAATTTCAATCCGTTTTAAGTAGTGAGAGAATAAGTCTGCGTGTGTTGGGGCATAATGTTTATAAAAGCCATACAGACCCCAACCAAAAAACGTGGTGATGAAAATACTTAATCCGGTTGGTGCCATATCCCACCAGCTAAATTTCCCTTGTACCACTTCTCTAAAAATAGATAAATACCATAAGCTAAAGAAAACATTGATTAACAGAAAAATAAAAAGCAAAGCACGTTTAAATAAAGTCTTTGCTAGATATTGATCGCTGTATTTAATTTTTCTAAACATAAATCGTCTGGCCTCGTAGCTTGTCCTTGGCATAACTAAAGTCATCATTAATGGTGAGATACCAACCAAAGATATTCAAACTATCTGTGCGTCCTTCTTGCAGTAACTCTTTCGCATTTTCATAGAAACACTGTAAGCTAATATCTAGGTCACGCAAATAAGTAAGTCGATTCAATGTTTTATTTTCAATCAGTAAAGCATGAAAATCATTAGCAGATTTTTTTAACCCTTGAACAATATCTTTGTTTAAGTCCATACCCTCTTCATATTTGGGATAATACTGCAATAAATCTCGTATAGTAAATTCTTGTGTCATTTTTAACTCCTAACTATATTTAGCTTCAAGTTCCGCACCAGCATTTTTATCGACGGTCTTAAAGGCTTGCGTCCATTCTTCAAATAACGAGTGAATCACGACTTTACCCACGCGACCATAAATATCACGAAACAAGCATTGTCCTTTTTTCAAGTCTTTCAACATGTCCATATTGGTTTTATTTACTGGTAAGCCAAAATGTTTGAGAATATTTTCTCGCTCTCTTTCATCAGCGCTATCAAAGGCAAATATTTGACCATATTGGCCGTTACTTTTTTCATCATTGACATCACCGACTCGTTGCGTGGAGTAAATCAACATATTATTTTCCGAACGACCTAATCGTTTAATGCCATCTAGGACTTTGCGCCCGGCTGGTGAGGCATTAAAAATCCACGCTTCATCAATAATTTCCGCACTAAATCGAGTGGTATCCTCTCGACCGAATTTTTCTAAATACTTGCCTAACGCCAACATAATAGAGACTGAATATTTTTGCGTTTCCGTATAACTGCGCGACTTTTGGTCGGCATGCGGTAAATCTAGTCCAGTGATTTCTAAAATTGTCCGTTGCTTATTAAATTCAATACTATCAGTGTGCCCATCACTAAACGCTAGCTTTAACATACTGTCGGGAATGACACTTTCATAATAATTAGCTAATTGCTTTGATTTTTCAGACCCTTGTTTTAAAATAGCAATAATCGCCATAGTTCCTACTTGTTCACCAGCTAACCGTTGATTACAAACTTGCTTAATGGCATTTGTTAGCGCTGTATCTAATTCCATATCTTGTGAGATAGCACGCACCTGTACTAACATTTCTTTCACTAAAGTGAGCACACTTGGTATTTCATCAATGGTACTTTGACTATTAAGCGTTAACATCGGATCTAACACACCTACGTTTGAGCTATCATTAGTATTGAGTGTCACGTAGTGAAAAGCATTCATTAACTCGGTAAAAAACGGATTATCATTATCTGTTAATGATGCCTTGAACCAACGTCTGACTTCCTGTTTGGGGTCCACGTAAAGTAACTTCACATCAAACATCGCTAAGTAAAGCAACAAAATTTTAACTAAGAACGATTTTCCTTGCCCAGTATCACCAGTGATGGCAATGTGTGGACTATCGGTTTTAGCCCCCACAATCCCTTTGTTGGCAATGACTGGATTAATTAACAATAAAGTTCGTGATGAAGCAACCGCACTATCGACACTAAAATAACGATTAGTATCTAATACGCGACCAATATAGAAACCAGTCCTTGATCCTAATTCATGACTAGTGCCAAACATGAGTTGCGCTAGAGCGGGTGCAGTCGTAAACTGGCGCCAACGTTTAAACACCCCTAAGTTCGTAGCGGGTAGATTTTGATATAACAACATTTCTTGGTTAAAACTTGGTTGAAAAACCTCAATATCACGATTAAACGTTGAGAGTCTGGTTTTGACCATACGAATTTTGCTCTTTAATTGTTTCAAGTCGTCATCACGAATAACCAATACTAATAACCATTGCATGAAGGCATCTTTACGATCCATGACATCGGCTAACTCTTGTGCTAAAGCATAATTAGTTTTGGAACGTTGCGAACTATCATCATCACTAATTAACGCATCGCGTAGTTCATCTTTATATTTTCCTTTCGAACTCCGAGTTTCTTGCTTCATACCTTTAAAACCATCGCGTTGGGGAAAGTTAACTTTGATATGAACTTCGACAGGAAACTTAAAGGATTGAATTTCAGGAAGAAGTGATAAATTATCCAAACGGTCTGGTAAGTTTAACACCAGGTGACTAATGTAATCCGTTTCTTTTTTGGTTTCGCGTTTAACGATGCCCATTTTAGCTAAATCAAATGTAGTATCACGCATACTAGCAAAATCCTTAATATTTTGATGATGGTAACTTGTGCCTAGCAAATTAATGAGTTTGGCTTCACTGATTTTCGTAGCATCTAACGGTCTTAAAATACCTAACACATCATCATTCATGGTAGTAAAGCGTTCAAAGAATTGGGCATCAAATTTTACTTGATAGCGCATCGTTTCTGCTAGTCGTCTTAAAATAAGATCCGTGGCAAATTGAAATTTATCTTTTAAATCGTCCCCTACATTAGTATTTTTGAGTTTCACGCCAATATAAAACTCATCACGAATCGCTGGTTGAAACTCACTTTCTAAAATATTCACTTCCTCTTGTCCCATGTAATACTGAGCCACTTCGGCAATGTCTTTAGCCCAATCAGGACTAGTGCCTTGAATTCGTCCGGCTAAGTCCATATCAGCGGGAATCAGTTTTAAATCAACATCATCATATTTTTGTAAGCGTTCAAAGACATCAATAAAACTCTCTTTAAAACTTTGTTTGTCTAGCGCGTTGGCGACATTGATTTGAAATGGTTTCAATTGATAATACGCCCAAACATCACCCACCGTTGTCAGTAATAAATTATCTTGGTACTGCACAACCGGATTTTCGTATTTGATGTTTACTTTTTTACCCATGAATTAATGACCTCCTGTCTGAATAAATTGCTTAATTTGTTGGCTATTAGTAGAAACTAATCGTTGATTGATATTTTTTGTTTTCATAAAAGTTGGTGTAGCTTGAATGGCAAAGTCAGCTACGTAGTGCTTATTATTGGTGTTTTGTACATTGATCGTTTGTATTTGTTTCGATTCATTTTTGAAATTCAAAACATTATGCCAGAATATTTTGGGATAGACCTTTTGACAATGGGAACAATTGGCATTGTAGAAGAGTATTACTTCTGCTTTTGTGTTAACATTGGCCACTTTATTGTTTTGAAAATACATTGATCCATACGGAACCAATAAAAAACCAGCCACTAGAAATGCAATGACTGGAACTACTTTGATTATGATTATTTTTGTCAGCGACCGTGATTGTTTGTTTTTATCAAGTCGTTTAATTCGTTGTTTCATCAGTTTTTGCTCCTATTGTATTTGATTAATTTTAATAGACGTTAGTTTCTGTGTTTTCGTATCAGACCAGCCATGTAATAGAACGGTTTGGTTAATTGCTTTTTGACCTGTCCCACTGGTTTGAACAATAATAGTTGCTAGAGCTTCAATTGTTTGATTATCCAAATCACTGGTGTAACCTGTGGCTGTTTGATATTGGCTGGTTAGACCCAGATTATCAATGCGTGATCCACCAGTGGCATCTAGTCCACTATCAAATAAATTGTTTTGCTGGTCGTTAGATAGTGTTAAAATACTGGACACTTTACTAAAACGTTTATCATAATCTGATTGACTACTAAAAGTGTAGTAGGCTTTGGCAAAGGCTAGTAAGTCATTTTTCGCTTGCTCGTCACTAGCATTGTAAGTTGTTTGTAAGTTATCAATTTGTGTCGTGACCTGTTTTTGTTGTTTATTCACTTGCGACACTTCCTTTCTAACTTGCCGTATTTGTGCTCTTTTGCCATTTGTAATTGACATCATGATACCAAGGACAATCAAAAGCAAACCCATAATGCTAATTAAGACTTTATTTTTCATTATCGAATGCCCCTTTTAAAGTTAGTCGTGAAATATCAGTCACTAATTTTTCATCAGTATCATAAGTGATTGTATAGGCCACACTTTGTGCATCACTTTTAGTGACAACCAAGTATTCTAAATCAGAACCCCAAGCATTTTTAATAGCGACCGCTGGCACTTCATAATGTGCCTTATCACTAAAAGTCACACTAGGCGCAAAGGTCTGAGTTAGTTCATTAATTACTTTTTGTGAAGCCAATCCTTTCAGGGTTTCGGAATAACTTGAAGTCGGTTGATTGCTAAATGTTTTAACGAATGAAGTAACTATTTTTGTACTGCCTGATGCATGATCTTGTTGTGACTGTGGATTAGAAATAATGGCTTGCGATTTATTTTGACTAGCTTTAGCTTGTTTTAACGTTGTTTGAGCTTGTACTAATTGTTTGTTCAGATTCGGTATTTGATTCAATTGGGTGAGGAAAATACCAATCAGTACTAGACTAGCAAAGATGATTAAATGACTATTTTTCATGCTTACCCCTTTCTCTTATTTACCTTGAATAAAGGTGACTCCTGTTCCAGCTGTTAATTCCCGGAAACTTACTGTACCAGACCCACTACTAACGACATTGCATTCACTGACTAAGAAATGTTTTTTATCATAACTGATCGCTTCAACGACCGCAACGTGACCATAAGTGGCATCTGCACCATCTGCACCCTGTGAAAAACTAACCGCCCAACCAACATGTGACTGACTATCTGTTTTGTACCCTTTTGCTTTGGCATTCTGTCCCCAATCAGCACCGTTACCTAAACCATTCTCTACTGAATAACCTAACTCTTGCATGCGATTATAAACATACCAAGTGCATTGTCCAAAAGCGTAGGTATTTGTGGACGAGGTGGCTGTAAAATTCGTATCCTTAATTTTACTTTTGTAAGTACTAGGTATTTCTTTTACCGGTGCCCCACTCGTACCCATACCCTGTGTCACATTAGTCGCACAACCACTAGTATTATTGGTCGTGTTATCCGTATTTTGTGTGGTTTCTGTCCCATTAGTTGCGGTATCAATGGCTGTATTTGATGTGCCATTTGCAAATTTAGCATACCAATTACGGGCAAAAGCTTGCCGTTTAGTGGTTGTCCCTTGACCCCCACGTTCCCATTTGGCTCTTAAAAACTCTGTGGCTTGATTGACATCAGTCATCTTCAACCCTTGTTTCAAGAGATCAGAATTAGTGCCATCATGATTTAAGGCAAAATCTAATTGTAAACTAGAATCTGACCACTGCTTATTTTGGCTTTTGGCATAAGTTAATAAAGCAACCCGCCTCGCACTATCCCATTGATTGAGGCCAAAAGCGTAACCACTTAAACTAGCGTTCATGGCTTTGGCTTCATCATAAGTGGCACTGGATTCAATACTTTTCGGGTTGAAGCCACTTTCAACTTCCATATTCCCCAAATAACCAGCAATGCCAGCTTCAGTGACACCCGATACTTTTTTCAAATTATCGTGAATCGATTGCGCAACTGCCTCCTTATCAGCACTAGTCGTCACTGTGATACTAGTGTTTGTTGATTGACATTGATTACTATTCCCGGCAAACATACCTAAGATTAAGACAATTAAAAACACCAGACCAAGAATCGCTATTAAATAACCTTTAAGCAGTTTTCTCATTTTAATTCCTGCTCAAGTCGTTCTTTTCTTTGTTGGTGTTGGTCAATATTTTGTTGTAATTTCTGATTGAAATCGTTGGGCAATGATTTTTTTAATCTTTTGGCACGTAAGTATGGTTTGTGAGTAATGGCGTTGGCTGTATTTTTGACAACATATCGTGTTCGAGGCTTTTCTACATTTTTCTCTTGATTAACCGCTTGATCTACATATTCTTGTGCAGGTACTTTGTTGGTTTTAAGCTTTTTAGAACGTTGATAACGAGGTGGATTATCAGCATCATGTTTTGGCTCATTTGTTTGCTGTTTTTGCTGTTTCATTTTGTTTAAACGTTCAGCTCGCTGTTTGCGAATCTTTCGCGCATGTTTTTGCATGTCTTTAGCTAAATACTCTTTGCGATCTTGTTTCCGTTGGGCTTGTTGTTCGGCTTGCAATTCATCACGTAAAGCATGATCATCAAATTCTGAATTATGTTTATTTTGATAATTATCACGCCACTGTTTACCTTGATTCAAGCCACTTCTAGCCCCACTGTACAATTGATTGGCGCGATGCTTCATTTCACCCGTGGTATTGAAGGCCTTACGACCGGCTTTAGTCATACTGATTTTATTCATAGCATTATTCGCAACACTTGAACCAGTAATCGTTTGGACGAGCCAACTTTTGTTTTTCCAAAGTAAAATCATCAAAGCAATGTAAACAATGGAATTTAACATCGCACTGGCACTACCTTTAACTGGTACAACCACATCAGTGACATTACCCACCCAAGAAACAAACATGATGCCAAATAATAAGCCCACTTTAGCAAAGAGTAAGCCCAGTGCCCCCATGGCTGTTTTTAAAGCACTATTGGCAAATTTTGGTAATAGAGAAATTAAAATCGTAAATGGTGCTAGATAATACAATAAAACGGCGCCCAGTTGTACCAATAAATTGGCTAATCCGATCATTAGTAATGGCACACCATAAGCAACAGACATCACTGGTGACATAAAAGCAATTGCAGATTGATACCATTCGAGGCCACCATCTTTAGAAATATAATGATTTTTACTAGCAAAACTGGCAATTACTTTGTCATCAACATTGCCCCCAATTAAACGATAGGGATTCCCCTGTTTATCCTTATTTTGATAGGCACTAGCGACATCAGCTTGACCAAAGTTTCCTAAAGCAAATGGTCGGGCGACTGCTTTTTGAAAGTAGACATAGCGCAAGGCATTTTGAAAACTATCACCGGTATCAGAAAAGCTCGTCTGATTAATATTACTGGTGGCGGTAAAGACTTGGGTTTGGGCTTGTGAGGTTAAGGTATTAATCGTTTGCAGAACTTGACTACCAGAACCAACCCAAGCGCTACCAATGATGGCAATCACTAAGACGGTTAAAATTGATTTCAGACCACCACCATGATTAAAGGTTTTGGCAAAGACCCAAACAAGGCCGACACCAAAGGCTAAATAGAGCAGGTCTTTAAAAGCTTGACTCTGCCATGAACTCTTGGTGTACTGCCCGACGTCTGTTAAGATATTATTCACGCCATTGGTAATATTGGTGAGATCAAACATCGTGGATAACGATTGATCAAACAAGGGATAAACAATATTGAGATTAATCGCGGTAAATAAATCAGTGACAATATGTGAAGCACCCAAAGCAAAATCGGTAATCGACCCATCTTCGTGATACATTTTGTAATTGGCTAAGATATTGCTCGTCACCCAATTCATATCAGGTGACCCAGTTGTTTCGCCTAACTTATCTCTGATGGTACTTTCACTTTGATTAGCTGGTGAGCCATCATGACTGATACTATTGGTTTGTTTTGTCGTATCATTGCCAAGACGACTTTTAGTATTCTTACCAATCACACTACTATTGGCATCAGATGAGCCGATGGTTCCGTTAGCAAATACTACACTTTGTGGTAAAAAAAAAGCCGTGCCAAATAACACCGCTAAAGTAATAACTATTCTTTTCATGCTGCACTCCTTTCTATTATTTTGTTTGCAAATTATCCCAGGTATAAACCAGTGGCAGTCCATTAAAAGCGGACGGTTGTAAGCCATGAATACTCGTTTGCTTTTGGAGATTATAACCACCAATTTGATAATCATTGTCTGACTGATAACCGTTTTGATAGAATTTAAAGACTAGCATTTGATCAACTTGATTGTAGTAAACTAAAATCTTCGCATTATTACCACCATTATTACTGGTATTTAATAAGTAGTCAAAGTCAAACAAACCAGTTTTTGTTAAAACTGTGTTCAATGTCGAGCGTTTGATTAGCGATAAATTACTGTATTGAATCGTGTAGTCTTTTCCCTCACTAGGTTGATTAGTTACCTGTGATGAAGATTGACTAGCTTCTGAATGTGTCACTGATGATTGTTTATTGTGAAATACAAATAGTAATGAAGCAATGACAATTACTAATATCAGACCAGTAATAATTAATCTGAAATATAATAGATTATGTCCATCTGCTAATATCGTTTTAAAAGAAATTTTCTTCATAAGGTTCATGCTCCTTTCAAGCTTAATTGGATAGTTTCGACGGTGTCATTTGGTTGGTACTGCCCCAACCTGTCCTATTCTAAGAATTGACGATGACATTATAAAAAGCATGTTTTCACATGCTCATTTTAAAACTATTAAATTTTTGAGGGGATTCATCACATTACGATAAATCTTTGGCTTTCATTATTTCCAATTCTTTTTGTATCTTCTTTTTTCTATTTTCGATACTTGTAATCCAAATACCATTTATTATTAACTCACCTACTAACAAAACTATTAATAGTCCAACAAAATGACTCCAACCTCTCGTATACATTAGAAATACTATAAAAAATAAATATGCAATTTGCTCCTATGTCAATAAATGGCACATCTTTTTCTAAACACTCGTTCTAATTCTGTCGGAATTAAACCAACTGATGTAATTTGAGGTTCGGATTAC
>NZ_JACHGL010000004.1:69153-195949 GCF_014207505.1 Leuconostoc carnosum | reverse complement strand
CTCGCCACGCTCGCTCTGACGCCCTGCACCTCTTTCGCTATTTGACAACTATACTATCTTACTGCGTCTTGTTTAACTTGTCAACACTTTTGTTAATTTATTCTTCAAAACTGACAAAAGACGTTGTTTGTACTGTTTCTAGTAGCTGGTGCAACTGATTTGCAGGTACAAATTTCAGATTAGAATCTAGCGATTTTTCAATTTTTAACATATTATCAACTTCAAAAGCATAAAGAGACATTAATACGCCACCGTTGTTCACACTAGTTAATTCCCCTAAACGCCATTGATTAAGATCAACTGGTCCAAGTGTTTTAAGCCCTCTTAATACGGTGCCCAATGATGTATCATGATTATGTCGATGCATTTTAGCTGTAAAAAAGTGATAACCTTGTTCATCTTCTTCAACCAAAAAATAAGGCAAGTTTTCTTTCAAAGCAATGGCTGTTGCAGCAATAAGTGACATGTTCTCTCCTTTATTTGCTAATACGTTCTAATGCTTCTTCTACCCATTTGGATTGGTTATCCTTAATAGGTGTAAAGCCGTAGTGTAAGTGACTATTAGTCCAAAAACGCTTATGTAAATTAACACTCTTCATTCTTGTCTGATTAGTGACCATATTTTCTTGACGCAGTGATAAACTAATTTTTTGCGTGTACTGTTCAATATCTAACACAACCACTTCCACTTTTTTACCAATACGTAACTCGTCTTTTAAATCACGGACAATGCCAGATTTACATTCTGAAATATGTATTAACCCTTGTGTGTGATCATCTAGGGCAACAAAAGCCCCATACAATTGAATACCTGTTACATATCCCGTTACTTTTTGACCTATATGATACGTCATAATTAATTCCTCAATATTATTATAACAAAAAAGCAGACCATTAGTCTGCAATTTCAATCGTATTAACTTTAACATCTTCGCGTGGCTTATCATTCATATCTACACTTACTTGTGCAATTTTATCAACGATATCCATTCCTTCAATAACTTGACCAAACACAGCATGCTTACCATTTAACCAAGGCGTCTCTTCTGCTTGAACGATGAAAAATTGCGAACCATTGGTATTTGGACCGGCATTTGCCATTGACAAGGCACCTTTAATATTTAGTAGTTTATCTGAAAACTCATCTTTGAAGCTGCCACCCCAAATACTTTCACCACCCATACCGTTACCGTTGGGATCACCACCTTGAATCATAAAATCACGAATCACACGATGAAAAATACCATTATCGTAATAACCATTTTTAGCATGAGTTGTAAAGTTTTCGACTGTTTTAGGTACTATATCTGCAAATAGTTTAATTTTAATGTCACCTTGACTTGTTTTAAACGTGGCCACTGGACCATTGTAATTTGCTGCATCTTTTTGTGGGTAATCCATTATTATTGTTAGTCTCCTGAAATTTATAAAGACACGACATAAGTTGTTTAATACCTGACCGTGTCTGCTAATACTATTTGATTTTATGGATAATTATACTTGATCTTCGAAATCTGGATCAATAATAACATCACCATTTTCTATTTCTTCTAAAGCTCGGCCAACTGACTTATTTGATTCAAATGTTTCTTGCGTTGCAGGCATACCCGCATCTAATTCTCGAGCACGTTTGGCTCCTAGAGCAATTAATTTGTAACGTGAATCAACTTTTTCTAATAACTTATCAACTGATGGATAAAGTAACATGGCTATTCTCCTAAAATGTTTTTTCAAAAACGCGCGTAACACGCAAACGTTCTGATTTGATAATTGATTTAATACGATCAACTGCGTTAGTAACTTGGTCATTTTCAACAGCATAATCATAATTAATCATTTGTTTCAGTTCATCACGTGCAGCTGCAACACGTTTTTCGATAACTTCTTGTGAGTCAGTGCCACGACCTACTAGACGTTCTCGTAAATTTGTTAAATCTGGTGGTGTCAAAAATATGTAAATACCTTCTGGCATTTTTGACTTTACTTGCAAAGCTCCTTGTACATCAATTTCAAGAAAGACATCTCTGCCACTTGAAAGCGTATCATCTATAAAACTTTTAGGTGTCCCATAATAATTGTTGACATACTGTGCATATTCTAACATATCACCATTCGCTATTTTACTTTCAAATTCATCATGAGAAACGAAAAAATAGTCTTCGCCATCAACTTCACCAGTTCTTGGTTGGCGAGTTGTTGCCGAGATAGAATATTGAAAATCAATGCCATCTTCTTCAAAAATAGCCTTGCGCACTGTCCCTTTTCCAACTCCGGAAGGGCCAGATAATACAATTAGTAAACCACGCTGCGTCATCATTTATCCTCTTTATGTACTAATGATAGTATTATACACATTTTTGCCATGATATACAATGCTATCTCAATTTTATCTTTTGATTGAATATTTGTTCGTACACATAAATATAAGTCACATCAATGAATATCCCTAATATATTAGGATTTTAAATATAAAAAATACTCAAGAAAAGGTTAAGCCATCATAAAAAATTTGATTTTTTGAACATTTGTTCGTATCATAATAATTAACGAATGATACGAGGAGTCATATGCTCATGATGCAAAACTATCTTATACAGCAACCACTTGAATCACCAATTCATCGTGCTATAAACAGTTTAAAAGACTTTTTAAAACCTAAAAGGCACGTCCCATTAAAGCCACAACTTATGGCTAATGAACTAATTACCCGCCTAGAATTTGCACTGAATTCTGAAAACCCAGCCACCATCCAAATTAATAATTCATTGCTAAGTGAAGATGTTACAAACTATTTTGGCTATGTTTACCAAAATATCCAAGGACAAATACTGATTCAGTCACCACTAACACATCAAATGGTAACAATTTTACCTGGAACAATTCGCCATATCTCATTCAATTAATAATACCGACCTCATTTTAAAATGAAGTCGGTATTATTTAAGCTAACTCTTCAATAAATTTAACGTTTTTTTGTTGCAGTAAACGATTTAATGAGATGACATCAATATAGCGATCAATATCAGTTATTCCTGATAACAACTTACCTAAACCATAAATTGCCTGCTTTTTACTCAAGAAAGTCAAATATGATTTAACCTCGCCACCAATACCATCTAAATTATCCCACTCAGGTATCCAGTAATCTAATAAGTGTTCAGATGCAAACGCATTCAAAGTTTTTGCATCCCACAAATCATGAGTAGCATTGTATTCCTTAGCCATGCCTTCATGGAAGGCATAAAGCATGCTGACAACATTATCACTAACAACATCCTTAACAGAAGCCTCCTGAAACTGTAAAAGTTTTTTGTCGGCGTAGTCTAACTCCGCTTGTATTTCTAGTTCATTTAAATCAGGTTCTAATTTAACAACTGTTTCTATAGCCTGTAACGGCTTAATTTTTGGCGTCAATTCTCTGAAAGTTTCGGCTATAATTACTAAATTAAAATCATCATCCTGCTCATTTTCAGATAAAAATTTAAATTGTAAATCATCAACAGCATTTGATTTTTGCATTAATTCTGCAACATCTTTACCTTGCCACTTGAAAAAATTAACAGCCATAACTGTTCGCATAATCATACGCCAAAAATTAATATCAAAATTGGGTGCCTGTGCTACAAAACGTGCATTGACACTCCCCTCTTTAACAAAAAATTGTTGCATATCATACAAAGCAGGTACCAACAAGACAAAATAGCGCCAATCCTTGTCATCACTGTTAACCAATGCTGCCTGCATCACTTCATTTAACTTAACGATAGCACGCTCATTGCTCGTAAACTGAGTAAAATTCTGATTGACCATCATTGCAATCACATCATCTAAGAAAAATGAAGCAACTTCAAAGACTTCCCTATTGTATTTCTGATGATGTGTCAAATAATAACGCGCCCTCAAAAAACCCGAAAATTGATTATAATTAAATTCTGGCAGTTTATCCTTTGAGACAAGTTTTTGCTTTTTTTGTGTGTGGCGTATTTTTTTAATTTGCGCCGATTTTCCTTGTTTCATAATTTACTTGTGCGAGTAAGTAAACTTGCACTCAGCACATTTCCTCTCCAAAAATTAAACACTCAGATCTAAACTGTACTTACCGTTACCAAATTCTCTTAGACGAAACTGAAAAATCTGTTCATCACGTTCCAAATGAGGTGTTTTGATAACAGCTTGTCGACTACCTTCTAATTCGGCAATTTCAATAGCGCTATTAATCGCTGACATAACACCCGCAAACGCCTTTGTATCAACTGAGACATAGAACATATCCGCATTACCGTATACAGCCGATTTACGTGCCAAGTTAACAGACACCCTATAACGATTCGCCTCAAACACAATATGATTATAATTAAAATCATGCACATAATGGAATAACGATGAGAGAAACGCAGCTGAATCAATCTTTTCTTTTGACATTTTTTTAAAGTATTAGTCATGCGTGAAATAATATACCTCACTAAACAAGTATATTTAACACAGCAAAACCCACACATTTCCTTTAGATTAAATTTGTTTTATCCTTGTCGCTTTGTTAAAAAGATAGCGATTTTATTGTTACATACCAAAAAAACTGATATATATTCAATATTATTGCTAAAGAATTACAAAACATTTTACCATAAATAAAAAAACTATTCAAAAACAACACAAACTTTAGAGTTGCATGGCTTGTGTTGCTTTTCAATATTATTTATTTTTTTCACTAATATCTTCAGTAACTTGATCAACCGTTTCATTAACTGATTGTTTAACTTCTTCTTGTACATCATCAGACAAATCAAGTAATGCATCTTCTAAAGCAATATCTTCCTGTGTCAGCTCAATATCATCACTAGTTAACTTGCCTCGAAAATCAGAAAGTGAGTTTTGCGCTTTCTCAACGTATTCACCAGCAATATCCTTGGCTTTGTCGACGTATGGCGTGGCCTGCTCTGAAAACTGTTTCATGTGATCAGCTGCTACATCAATCTTATCACCATATTTATCTTGCCCTTGGCGCTTTAGATTAGTTACTGTAACCTTGGCTTTGTCTGTCACATCATTAATCATATCAGCAGTGAGATAGGCTGTATCGTATCCCATATCTCGTAGTACTACACCTGCCTTAGTTGTTTTTTCTTTCAACTCTTGTTGCTTTGATTTTGGTAACGATTTAAATGTCATAATCGCTGCAGCACTTACTAAAATCCCAGCTAAAAATCCTTTTGATTTTGACATGTTATTTACTCTCCTTTTTCATTGATTTATTTGTTTTGTACTTATTTACGGCAGCCGATGTTGCTTTTTTGGCAAACGCTGCAGCTACACCGCTAGCGCTAGCTGTTTTTGCTACTTTAGAACTTGAAAATTTATTGGTAACATTCTGAACGGAAGCATTCAGTTGTGAGACTGTTTCTGATAGATCAGCAACAGCTTGCACGGCTGGATCCAAATTTTTTACCTTGCCATTGACATCATTCAATAATGTATTAGCATTGCCTAAAATCTCATTACTGGAACGAGCAAGTGTATCCACATCAAGTGTAATGACGTCTAGGGAACGTGCTATCTTGAACAAAAACATACCAATAAACAATACTAATAGCAAAAACGCGACCGCAAAAATAATGAGTGCTAATTGTCCTGGTTCCATAAATCCCTCCACATTTGTATATTTAGGTATAATTTTTTAAAATTCATACGAAATATTACACCATTTTCAATACATACACTAAGTATAACAAAAAAAACTACTCAATGAGTAGTTTTTACCTTGCTTAATGCGCGTAATCTGTTGCACGTGTTTCACGAATAACTGTAATTTTTACATGTCCTGGATATTCAAGTTTTTCCTCAACTTCTGACTTAATGTCATGTGCCAAGACAGTTGCTTGTATATCTGTAAGCTTCGTTGGTTCAACAATGACACGAACCTCGCGCCCAGCCTGTATAGCGTAAGCTGATGCTACACCATCGTAAGTATTAGCAATTGTTTCAAGATCTTTCAATCGTTGTACGTAGTTTTCTAGTGACTCACTACGTGCACCCGGTCTAGCTGCACTAATTGCATCAGCAGCAGCAACCAATTCAGAAATCGGTGAAGTAGACTCAACATCACCATGATGCGAGGCAATTGCATTGATAACAATTGGCTTTTCATTAAACTTTTCAGCTAAGCGAACACCTAATTCCACATGGGAACCCTCTACTTCAGCGTCAACTGCCTTTCCAATATCATGTATTAATCCAGCGCGCTTCGCAAGCGCGACATCCATTTTAAGCTCTGCTGCCATCATTCCCGCAAGTTTTGCGACCTCGATCGAATGTTGCAACACATTTTGTCCATACGACGTACGATAATTCATACGTCCAATCATTTTAATTAAATCTGGGTGAAGACCACGCAATCCTAATTCAAAAACTGCTGCCTCACCCTTCTCGCGAATTGTTTCATCAATTTGGCGACGTGCTTTCTCCACCATTTCTTCAATTCGTGATGGATTAATACGACCATCTGCGACCAACGTGTCCAATGCCATTTTAGCAATTTCACGTCGAATAGGGTCAAACCCACTTAAGACAACAGATTCCGGTGTATCATCGATAATTAAGTCAATCCCTGTCAGCGATTCTATCGTTCGAATATTACGACCTTCACGACCAATAATACGTCCCTTCATATCCTCGCTCGGTAAATGAACAACGGAAACTGTTATATCAGATACGGCGTCTGCGGCTGATCTTTGAATAGCTTGTACCACAATATTTCGGGCACGTTTTTCAGCTTCACTAGTTGCATCTTCAGCTGATTCTTTAATCAAAACAGCGCGTTGGCGTACCAAACTCTTTTTCGTTTCACTTAAAATCTGTTCTTTCGCATCATTAGGCGTTAATTGGGCAATTTCTTCCAATTTTTCTTGCTGAGATGTGACCAAGTTATCTGCTAATTTTTGTTTATTATTGGCATCATCCAAACGGAATTGTACTTGGTTTTCTTTTTGAATCAATTGCGCATCGCGCTGATTCAAGGCCGCATCCTTCTTGTCGAGGTTCAAAATACGGTCATCAAGCCGTTGTTCTTGCTGTTGCAGTTGCTTTTGACGATCCTTAAAATCATTGTCCACTTGATTACGATAATCTTGGGCCATTTCTTTGGCGTCAGTTTTGGCTGCACGTGTTAAACTTTTAGCTTCTTTATGTGCTTGTTCAAGAATGTTATTTGCAATTTGTTTTGTTGAGGTAATTTGTCTTTTATCATGTAATAGACGTAAATAATAACCAACAACAAGGCCAATCACAATTGCGAAGAGCGCCGAAAAGATTGTTACCATCATGCTTATATTTCCTTTCAGCTTGTGAACTTTTAATATTTCACATACATTAAGTATATCTATAAATGCAGTCAACGTCAAACAAAAAAGAGTCTTTCGACTCTCAGTGTTTTAAACGTCGACCTAACTCACGTTCTTGATCTCGACGTTTAATATCTTGACGTTTATCATATTTTTTCTTACCTCGACCAATACCAATCAAAATTTTCGCAAATCCATGTTTTAAATAAACTTTTAGCGGTACAATTGTTACCCCAGATTCACTTGCTGCTTTGTATAAAGTAGTAATTTCTCGTTTATGAAGTAGTAATTGACGGGCTCTTAGTGGATCTACATTAAATTGATTACCTTGCACATATGGTGCTATGTGAACATTGGCCAATATGGCGTTTCCATCATGGATTGTAATAAAACCATCACCAATAGTAATCTGACCCGCACGTACCGATTTAATCTCTGTACCTGTTAACGAAATACCAGCCTCAAATGTTTCTTCAATAGCATAATTAAAACGTGCTTTACGATTTTGTGCAAGATATTGTTCGTTATTTTTTTGCTTTTTTTGGGACATATACATTGCCTCCATTACCATTATAAAACATGTAATCACTAGAAATTACGTTTTGAATCACGCTTTTGTCCTTGCTTAGCATCTAATGGCCCACGTTTTTGTTTTGGACCTTCAGATTTACCACGTCGTTCATTTTGACGTCTCTCATCACGATTACGACCTTTGCCAAACTTACCATTATCCTTGGTATCAACTCGAATCGTTGTTGTTGGTGCACTTTCTGGATCAATTAAAATAAAGTCTACAGTACGTTCTTCTTTATTGACACGTAGTACTTTCACTCGAACTTTCTGCCCAATTTGATAAATATGATGTTTTGTACGGCCAATTAAAGCCGCATGAGACTCATCGTACTCATAGTGATCGTCAGTCAAATTCGAAATATGCACTAACCCTTCAACTGTATTTTCTAAACTAATGAAGAGTCCAAATTTCAAGGCCGAATTAACGACACCATCAAACTCTAGGCCGACTTTATCCAACATATATTCGGCTTTTTTCAATGCATCTACATCTCGCTCAGCATCAATAGCACGACGTTCACGCGTACTTGTATCCTCACCAATTTTCATTAATGAATCAGCATACTTAGCTTGTGATTCAATGCCATAGCCATGTTTTTCATACCATTTAATTAAACGATGTACTGTCAAATCCGGGTAACGCCTAATAGGCGAGGTAAAGTGAGTATAATATTCTGCACCTAATCCAAAATGACCAACTGGCTCTGGCGAATACTTTGCTTGCTTCATAGCACGCAGCATCATTGTTGAAATCATTTGCTCGGCTGGATCACCTGCTATGTCATTCATCAATTTTTGTAACATCACAGGCGTCACTTTACTAGGATCACCATACACTGGATGCCCCAATGCCTTTGAAAACTCGAAGAACGACTTGGCCCGTTCGCCATCCGGCACTTCATGTATACGATACAAAAATGGTACTTCTAATTTATCAAAATGTTCCGCTACTGTTTCATTAGCTGCTAACATAAATGACTCAATCATGCGTTCAGCTGTACCGCGTTCACGTAATTGAATATCAACAGCTTTTCCCTCATCATCAACAATGATTTGTGCTTCTGGTGCATCAAATTCAATTGCACCACGCTTTTTACGCATCTTATACAAAATTTCATGCAGCTCTCCCATGACCTTGAACATAGGTGTCAGCTGCGCATACTCTTCTTGTACAAAAACGTCGCCTTCTAAAATTTTATTCACTGCATCATAGGTCATACGGGCATGCGATTTCATGACTGATGTATGCAAACGGTGATTAACTACTCGACCTTCTGGATTAATTTCCATTTCTGCCGACATAGCCAACCGTTCTACATTGGGATTCAAGGACGCAATACCATTTGAAATATTACGAGGTAGCATTGGAATCACACGGTCCGTCAAATAAACTGATGTCCCACGATTATATGCTTCTTTATCAATTGATGATCCTTCAGTAACATAATGTGACACATCAGCAATATGTACACCTAAATGATAATTACCGTTACTCAATCGCCATGCGACTACCGCATCATCGATATCTTTTGTATCTGCCCCATCGATCGTAACTAATGTTTGCTCAGTAATATCTTCACGACCTTGCCAATCAGATGACAACACATCAGATGGAATCTTTTTTGCATCAGCTAGCACGTATTCTGGAAAATCACTGGGTATCTTTTTTGCATAAACAATCTGCAAAATATCCATGCCTGGTTCGTCTTTGAATCCCAAAGTCTCTACCACATGAGCCACTAACTCACGGGGATGGGTTTTGTCAGGAAAAGTCACTACCTCGGCCACAACAACCTGGCCATCACTAGGCTTCAAACCGTCACCATTCACCAAAACTTTAAAGTTCATAGCTTTTTTATCGCTAATTCGTAATTCACCAATCATATTTTTGGCTTCTGAACCCAGTGAAAACGCGCCCACTATTCGTTCATAGGCATGTGATAAAATCTCTTCTACTTTACCTTCTGGTCCCCGATCTGGAGAAGCAGATGGTTTTAAAGTCGACACACGAACTTGATCACCTTGCATTGCCTGCAACGTATTTTCAGGATTAATAAAGAAGTCAGGCAACTCATCGTCATATTTGACAAACCCAAAGCCTTTATCATTTGCGCGATATTCACCTATGACATAGCCAGCATTGACATTATACTGATAGCGGCCTTCCTGATCAACCGCTTCTCCTTCTCTGACCAAAGCATTCATAGCGTTAACTACTTGCTTATAATCAGCAGCAGATGTCATATGTAATCCGTCTGCCATATTTTGAGCTGTAAATTTTTGCTCACGGTTTGCTTTTAAAAAACCATTTATTTGTGATTTTAATTGGTCTAATAACATTTATATCTTCTTTCTGAATTTTTTTCAAAATAAAAAGTCAGTCTACAAAAAGAGCAAACTGACCTTTATTCTTTTTAATGTGCTGATAAATACATTAACGCAAAACCTATAATAAACCACAAACCACCTAAAATAGCAGTTGTTCGGCGCATTACGGCTTCGAATCCACGTGATTTACGTTCTGAAAACAAGTCACCAGCACCACCAGACAAAGCTGATAACGCATCTTGTTGCTTACTTGGTTGCATCATGACTGTCATAATGAGTAAAAAACCCACGACAATCAAAATTACAGTGAGTATTTGTTCCACAGTCATACCTCTACTTATAATCGTTAACTCTTATTGTACCAAAAAAATCAATATACTGCATAATAATTATTATTTTTTGAAAAAAATGATACCAGTGTTTTAATTGCCGCTTACCAAACTAAACATTAAAATACCACCGGCAATGGCAACATTCAAACTTTCGGCTTGACCTTGGAGAGGAATGTAAAGATTAGCTGTCGTTTTTTCAGCAAGTACATCTGACATGCCTTGTCCTTCATTACCTACGATCAAACCAAATTGTGTGCTAGCCTCAACATCACGATATGATTTAGCTGACTCATTTAATTGTGAACCATAAACAGGTAAATTATTAGCTGTCAAAGCATCTACCCATTCATTTAAATCACCATTTAATACTTCCAAATGAAATTGAGAACCTTGCATTGCTCGCACAACCTTAGGCGCAAAAACATCTGCTGTTCCTGCTCCTAAAACAACCCCTTTAAACCCAGCTGCATCGGCTGTACGAATCAAAGTACCTACATTCCCTGGGTCTTGAATGTTATCAAGTAGTAACCAAGCACCATCATGAACATAACTTGGATTAAAAGTTTTATCAGGTAGTGAAATTTCAGCAAATATACCTTGAGGCGTATTTGTCCCAGCAATATGTTTAGCGACTTCAGCACTAATTTCAAAAGCTGGTACACCATGAGGGACATCTGGCAAGTGCTCAGCCATTTGTTCTTCAGTTGCCATAACAGCATGGAACTTAGCACCCGCTTTAACAGCTTCTTCGACTAAGTGCCAACCATCTAATAGATAAGTCCTGTTTTCTTGGCGACCCTTTTTTGTTGCAAGTTTCGACCATGCTTTAACGTGACTATTTTGATTTGATAAAATGCGATCCATAATTCTATTTCTTTCTGTTCTTCTGAGAACTGACAAAAGTACGTCAAACTTTTTTGACGTACTTACCCATCAACGTTGCTGCTTACCAGCGTTACGTTTTTCCTTATTTAACTGTTTAGTTGATACTATGTTACTGTTCTTTTGGTTAACGTTTTGCGAATCTTTGGCAGTTGGCACCTTGATACCTTCGGCCATTAAATCATCAGCTGTTTTTTTAATTTTAAACTCTAATGCAACTCGCTTTTCTAAACCAGGTCGTTGATAATGTTGAATCAGGGATTGAATAAGCGCAAACACACCACCAACCACGAAATAAAGTCCAATAGCTCCACTAGCAATCATCGCAAACACCATAATCATGATGGGACTAATAAACAACATCATTGCTGATGTCTTCTTTTGTTCTGCTGGCATATATTGCATCATTAACCATGCTTGTATCAAATATATAACACCCGCGATAACTGCAAAAACAATTTGCGGTTGACTCAGGTCAAAACCTAAGAATGATGCCTCTTTCAAAGCTGGCGCATGCAAAATAGCAGAATACAAGCCAGAGAACACCGGTAACTGCATAGCCATCGTCAAGAATGAAATACCACCAATGACATTAACTTCATTTTCACGATACAAAGACATCATTGCCATACTAGCTTGCTGCTGTTCTTGAGTGGTTCCTGCTTTACGAGAAAGAGACTGCAACTTGTCAATTTCTGGCTTCAACTTTTGCATCTTGATTTGGTTAATTGTAGTGTTGACTTGTTGATTCAAAAAGAAAGGCAGTAAAATCAAACGCAAAATAGCGGTAATAATAATAATTGCCCAACCAATGCCATTAACGCCACCAATCATGTGCGCAATACTTGTCATTATATCGGCTAAGGGATGCCCAATCCAACGATACATCTTACTATGTTCATCATAGCCGCCAGTAATTAAGATAATGTCCAAGATAACAAAGGCTGCTGTAAGGACACGTTTTAGCTGTTTCATAAGTTTATTTTTCTCCTGATTGTTACAAAAGTATATTATACCAATATTTACTACCTAATAGCAAAACTATTCGCATCAAATGGTATAATTACTTCTTTAATAATCTTATCTACACGGCTAAACCCTGTCCCCTGTTGAATCGTTGCGATAAAATCTATAACTTCTGTTTCTTTTCCTTGTATATGCATAAGTACTGAACCATTTGACTCATTTTTAACCCAGCCAACAATATGATATGTCCGAGCTGTTTGTTGCGCAAACCAGCGAAATCCTACACCTTGTACAATACCAAAAACATTAACTTGATAACTCTTCATCATCAATTACCTCTTTATAAAGTGGTAGACGTATGGTAAAAACGGAGCCTGAACCCAAAGCTGTTTCTAAATTGATTTCACCACCATAACCTTCAACCAACCGCTGAGCAATACTTAATCCTAACCCATTACCACCTTTGGCTCGAGAACGGGCTTTATCGACACGATAAAAACGATCAAAAACATGTTCAGCATCATCCGTAGATAAACCCTCACCAAAATCTTGAATGCCAATTTCAACTTGATTAGCGGTCTGTGACAAAGCAAAATGAATTTCTTTACGATCTAAAGAATACTTAACAGCATTATCCGCCAATATAATCAAAATCTGCTCAACATGATCTTGACGTGCTCTCACTCGTGCTTCTCGTGTTAAATCATCATCCAAGGTGAAAACAAAATCGGGATAAATCATTTTGAAGTTATCGAATACACGATGAACCAAGCCCCCTACTTCGCTAATTTCCTTAACATTCTCAATCGGTATCTGTTCCGCACGCGTCAAATTCAACATCTCATTGATTAAGGTTTCCATCCGTTGCATTTCCGCAAGGGAAGATTTAATCGAATCATCTAAGACTTCTGGTTCATCTTTTCCCCAACGGTTAAGTAAATCCATATGTCCTTTAACAATCGTAACAGGTGTGCGTAACTCGTGAGATACATCAGAAACAAACTGCTGTTGCGCACTAATTAAGCTCTGCAATCGGTCAATCATACGATTCAAAACACGAACAAGATCAGACAATTCATCATTAGCGCCAATTTCACTCGCACGAATATCTGTCATAGGGTCATCTTCAAGGGCTTTGATTGTGGTTTGAATTGATTTTACTGGGCGTAAAATGTATCGTGCTAGAACAATGGCAAACACAAAAATAGTCACACTACCTGCAATCACAATTAATTCTAACCAATGATAGAGTTCGTTTGGCAATCTGCCATAATATTTTTGTAGCCGTTCAGTCACAAGTAATGCAAATATAATGAATATAGCAAAAAAGCCTAACGCCATACCCAATGCTAACTGCCAACGCAGCGAAAAACGACGTGAAGCTTTTTCAGTTTTGATATTTTTGTTAGTCATCATTTAAATTAACTACGCATGACATATCCAGTACCGCGAACAGTCTGAATGTATGACGCCTTGCTTTCTGGATCATCAATTTTATTACGTAAGTATCGAATATAAACGTCAACAACGTTAGTCTCTACTTCTGAATCAAATCCCCAGACCTCTTTCAGCAGTTGTTCACGTGATTGGACAACATTGATATTTTCCACCAATGTTAATAGTAAATCATATTCACGCTTAGTCAAATTAATAATTTGATCACCGCGTCGTGCAATACGATTTTCTTTTTCAATACGTAAATCTTTAAAATTAATAATAGCACGGTGCTTGTCATTAGATTCTGTTTCAATGGCAATACGGCGCAATAATGAGCGAATACGTGCTAGTAGCTCTTCAATGGCAAAAGGCTTCACCAAGTAGTCATCTGCACCATAATCCAGCCCAGAGACACGATCAATAACAGAATCGCGCGCAGTCATCATAATAATTGGCGTCTTTTTTACTTCACGTAAGCGACGCGCAACTTCTAAACCATTTAATTCTGGTAACATTAAATCAAGCAAAATAACATCATAATCATTCTCTAAAGCTAAATCTAACCCTGAACGACCATCCAAAACCGTCTCTACTTCATATCCTTCATGTTTTAACTCCAACCCGACAAACTTTGCCAAGTTTTCTTCATCTTCAACAATCAATACTTTACTCATTATTTGCCCTCAATGTTTAGCTCGGTTAAACCGAATTTATTTCTATTACTTCCTTTTATTCTAGAGTAATTTCTAAAGTTTTGCAAGTATTTTCTCATTCTTTGAAAAAATCATCTAATTTAGCTAGTCTGGGGTCCAATGGTGGCTTAGTTGCTTGTTTTTTCTCATTTTCGAAGGTCTCTTCACTGATAACATGCCAATCTTGACCTGATGGTAATACATCATTTTCTAGCTCATTAGCCGTTAAAATTTGCAACGGTAAATTGGCTACAATGTTGTCAAGTATGGCTTCATCGACATTAAGTGTATCATTTTCTAATACAAAAACTGCTTCTGTCTCTTCAAAGTCTTCAAGGTGTTTCTCATTATCAATATATAGTTCATCAATAGTTAGATCAACATCCAATAGTACGGGCTCGAGCGATCGAGAAGATGGCACAGTAATTTGTCCAGTTACAGTGACATGTAAAAGTAAATCATCAGCTTCATCGTAACGGATTGTACCATCAACAGTTAATGATGATAATGCTAAAATAGTTTCTGGAAATCGTTGTTTAGCAATTGCTTCTAAATCCAGTGTTTCATTAAATTGTAGTGGTGCTTGATGATATTTTTGGAGTTGATTTTTATTATACTTCATAATTTTTCCTTCGATACCTATTTCTTTGTCACATAAATGGGTTTACGTGTCACATCTTGCTGTTGATCTTGCTCACTGGCCAGCATTTGCCACAATTTTCCTGCTTTAAAGTCAAGACGCAAATTAGCTTTAGCTAACTGTTGATCAACCTTACTAATGATTGGTAAAGTAACAGTTTTCTTAATTTCATTGAGGTAATGTTGTCCTGCATCAGTGAAACCAAGTACGCGCAAATAGGGGTCCTGCATGGCTGCTTGCATTTGATCCACCTTAACATTAAGCAGTGTGTAAAACAACATACGTTGAATCCGTGCGAAAGTGTAACGTTTAGATTTCACGGATTTAATAAAACTTTGATAACTTTGTGGCCCTGGTTCGGCTAACGCGACAGCTGCCATACGATGTTCCAACCCTTCAGCCATTTGGTATACTTGCCCAAGTTGGCCAATTGTATCTGTTGTTAAACGGTATTTAAGTAGTGGCCAAAATTTCTCTTCAAAGCCAACCGTGTTTATTTCTGAATTAATTGCAGCCAAAGTATTGTTCGGCACGACATTTTGTATTTTTTCTAATTTACCTTTATGTAGTGCTAAACGAATAGAAGAAGCTGAAGCAATGCTTTGAGAGTCCATCAGTGTCTGATCATGATATCCAGCCACAACGCGTTGAATTGGGTGCAGTGCCATATTAACATCCAATTTCAACACTGCCTTCGCGTAACCAAATGCTAAAATATCATTTGGATCTTCTAATACAAATCCTGTCTCATTCTCTAATTGTTGGGCATAAGATTTCGCAAAAGTCTGATTTTTATTTTGAAATTTTTGTCCTTGATCAATGGCAGGTGCTTCGTTAGCTAACGCTAAAAAATCAACATCTGCATGTTCACTGCCAAACACCATGTCCTCAATTCCCAATGCTGATAGTAATTTAACTGCACCTTCCGCAAATAAATGACTCGGCTGTACCGCATAAAAAGTGGGCAGTTCAATGACCAAATCAACACCATTTTCTAGTGCTGCTTTTGCTCTTGTCCATTTATCAAATAGTGCTGGTTCACCACGTTGAACAAAATTACCTGACATAACAG
Organism: Leuconostoc carnosum; assembly: GCF_014207505.1. Lineage (GTDB taxonomy): Bacteria > Bacillota > Bacilli > Lactobacillales > Lactobacillaceae > Leuconostoc > Leuconostoc carnosum. The sequence continues at coordinate 179,690 of NZ_JACHGL010000004.1, read as the reverse complement.
CAACCACAACGTCAGCCTGAGTCACTCTTTTAGCTTCTTGTATGTGGTGAATGTGTCCATTATGAAATGGATTATATTCAGTTACCAATCCTACAACTTTCATTTTTTCACCGCCTTAAAGAACCACCGTTCAGTTTTATCATCTATTGCACGTTTCCCAAAGTCAGCTGTTACTTCAATATCAGTAAATCCTACTGTTGACAAAACTTGTTGGTAAATATCTAAATCATATGTCTGCTCATGGTGGATTTCTCTTAAAATATTAAAACCATCAATTTTTGGATCATAAACAAAAAATTTTAAATCATGATCCACACTATTGACTGCCTCACCTAGATAACTAGTCCACATAAAAATATTGTCTTCATCATCATCGTTATTATAATAATAATTATCGTACAATACGTTAGTTTGATAAGGTGTGATTACATCGAATAAAAACACACCCCCAGGCTCTAAATGTGAATAAACCTGTTCAATCGTAGCTGTTAAGTCTGTCAATTGCGGTAAATAATTCAAAGCATCAGCAAAACTAACAATTACCGGATATGTCTTTTGCCAGTCAGTCCATTCTCGCATGTCTGCTTGTAACAAATTTAAATCAACAGCTGCCTCAGTAGCATGCCGTTGCGCCAATGATAACATATCCTCTGATAAGTCTAAAATATCAACTTCATATTGTTGTTTTGCCAATAATACAGCCAATCTACCTGCGCCACCACCCAAGTCAAGTACTGAGCCTTTTGTGACATTTTGTGTCACATAATTTGCCCATGCTTGATACATGTCATCATCAAATAACTGATCATATTTCTCGGCAAAAGTTGTATAATTTTGTTGTAAATTTTTGTTAGTCATAAACTTATTTTAACAGAAAAAAAGACGAGCTGCCGCCCATCTCTATTCTTCATTCCGCTACAAGTAATTTAGTTAAATCAACATATGGCGCATCATGCCACAAACGTTCTAAATTATAGAAATCACGTTGTTCTGTTGAAAAGACATGAACAATGACATCCCCCAAATCAATCAAAACCCAGTCTGCTGTTTGAAAACCTTCAATCAACTTAATGTCACCACCAGCTTCTTGAATTTTATCTTTTACTTCGGTTACAATGGCTTGTACTTGGCGATTAGACGTTGCGTCAGCAATCACAAAATAATCCGCCATCAAACTCACTTTATGCATATCCATAGCGACAATGTTATTTGCTTTTTTACTATCAATTGCTTTTACTGCTATTTCCAACTTTTTTTGTATATTTAATGGTGTTGTCAAAATTTTCTTCCTATACTCTTTCTTTTCAATCTGGATCAACCAGTTTATTTTTGATTTATCCAATAATTATATGTTGTGATACTCTTAGGATAAATTGCGGTTTCTTTCTTTACAAGATGTAAAACAGTGTGAACAATTTGGTACCTAACACCTGCGGTTAATGATTCATCGGTGATACGACGCGCTGTGTCTACACCAGAAAAATTACGGCCAAGTTCTAAATAATCTGCCATGAATATTACTTGCGACAATTTCGTCATGCCTTCGGCTGCCCCAGTTGTATGTTCACGAACAGCGTTTAAAATGTCATTATCTTGAATATTTAACTCATCGTGAATGATTTCAGCACCAACCACACCATGCCAAATATAATTACCCCAGTTAGCCAAATCAGGATCTAAATTTTTGACGCGAATTAACGTCAAAAATTCTGAATTTGAACGTTCTTTAGCGTAATCATGTACTAATGCCGCTACTTCTGCTTGCTCAACGTCAACACCATTAGCAATGGCTAGCTTTCGAGCATAGTCCCGCACACGCAAAACATGTTGAAAACGATATTCAGAAAGTTTAGCAGCAACTTTTGCTTCTAAGTCCATCATTGTACCATCAAAATATTTAGTCATATAAGCCTCTATATAAATTATACTCCTGAATAAAGTATGCTTCACGTTCAGGGACGAGATAATTAATACTTTGCTTCAACCGCAATCGTGTTCGAATATCCGACGACGAAATACGTATATCTGGTACATCAAACCACAAGGCAGGGAAATTTAATTGTTTTTTCTGCCCGTCACGAACACCAACCGCAAACTTAACTAATTGAGTTAATTCATCGATGTAGTCCCATGACTGCATTTTTTTAACTTTTTCAGCGCCAACAATAAAATAGTATTCATTCTCGGGATGTGACTCAACAAGCTCACGCATAGTTTGATAGGTATATGATTGTCCACCGTTACGGATTTCAATCAGTTCAATATCAAAAAAAGGATTCCCCATAATTGCACTTTTAACCAATTGTGCACGATAAGAAGGTTCAATGGCACTTGCATGCGTACCATCCACTGGCTGTGAATTAGGCATCCAATATACTTTTTCTACACCTAATTGTTTACCTACGCATTCTGCCAGGACCAATTGCCCAATGTGTGGTGGATTGAAGGTCCCACCAAAAATACCAATACGCTTTTTTTGAAGCAATGGTTTGGATTCTACTTGTGTTTGAGTTGAAAAGATATACGTCCCGTTCATTGATATTACCGCCTTAAATTAAATCTTAGCTAATTCAACCGAAATTCTCTTGTATTTATCTTCTTGTGCTGGCAAAAACAAAACCAACGTTCGCCCAATAGTCTGTACCACGGTAATATCTGAATGTGTTTGAATGAAATCAGCAACATCTGTTGCTGATTCATCTGCACTCTGTTGCAAACTAATTTTAACTAACTCACGTTTTGATAATGCTAGTACAACTTCATCAACCCATGCTTGAGCTAAACCGTTTTTCCCAACTGAAAAAATTGGTGTTAATGTGTTAGCTTTTGAACGTAGAAAACGTTTTTGTTTACCTGTTATTTTTAACATTAAATCATTGCCTTTCTAATAAGGACTGAAACGCCCTTTGGTGCCCAACCAGAAACTTTAATATCAGCAGGTACAGTCATCCAACCGAGCCCTGAAAATACAATATCACTTTTTTCTGTTACATTAAATTCATGCTTGATAAGTTCATGTGTACTGATACCACTTGGTGCAGGTTGTAATAGCTCACCAACATGTTTGTCGTAGAGTTCATCAGCACCAGCTAGCTTTGTGCGATGTAACTTTAAATTATTTTCAAAGTAAGCCGTTATCGCTGTACGTTCTCCACTTTCAAAATCAAAACGTGCTAAACCACCAATAAAGAGTGTCTGTTCAGGGTTTAATTGATAAGTTCGTGGCTTAATTTCATTTTTTGGTAAAGCATATTTTAAATCTTTATTCGACAAAACATATGCCATTTGATCACGCTTAATAATTCCCGGTGTATCAATAAGATCTTTACCATCAGACAAAGGAATGACAATACGATCCAATGTTGTACCAGGGAATCGAGAAGTTGTAATTAAGTCCTGTATACCAGTACGCGATTTGATAATCTGATTAATTAAAGTTGACTTACCAACATTCGTCACACCTACAACATAAACATCACGATCTTGACGTAAGTCGTCGATTGTTTCCAATAAATCATCCAAATTCTTAGGATGCGTAGCAGATGTCAAAAAAATATCGGCTGGTTGTATGCCTTGCGACTTTAATTCTGCTTGTAGCCAGTTTTTTAGTCGTCTTTTGTTTAATAGCTTAGGTAATAGGTCAACTTTATTAGCTACCACAAGAATTGGGTTATCCTGGCCAACAAAACGTGGCAGCCCAGAAATTTCTGATCCAGTTACATCAAATACATCCATCACATAGACAATTAATGACTTTGTATCTGAAATTTGGTGTAATAGGTCAGCAAAATCATCGTCTGTTAATTCAACCGGCTGAATTTCATTGTAATGACGTAAACGGAAGCACCGTTGACAAAATAATTCTTCACTATCAATGGCCTTTTTTAACGCACTTAAAGGCAAATAACCGGCATTTTGCGGTTCTGTTATTTGCATCAATGCGCCACAACCGACACATCGTAAACCTTCATTTAATTGTTCTTGGACATATGCGTCCGTTACTTCATCTGTCACGAAGTGATTTCTCCCATTTTAAGTGAGGATGCGCTTTAAAAACGATCTTTTTCACTTGTTTTTCAATACTACGATTCAACCAAGTTTGCCACATATCTGACTCAATCAATCTTTTGACCAACACACTACGAACACCTGCACCATGCGCTGCCCACACATCAGTCAACATCTGATCACCTACCATAATAACTTCTTCGCGTTTGAGATGCTGTGTACGTAAGATGTGCAATATGCCACGTGGCATTGGCTTTAATGACCACGATACAAAATTAACATTCAGTGGCTTAACCGCTTTAGCAACACGTTTAGTTGTGTTATTAGACACAACTATCAACTCGATACCACCTTCACGTAAATCTTGTAACCATTGGCGTAATTCTGGTGTCCCTTCCGGATTGTTCCAAGCTAGTAATGTATTATCTAAATCGGCTAAAACCGTTGTAATCCCATGTGCTTTTAAATCTTCAACTGTTAAATCATATATTCTTTCAACCATGTAGGTCGGCGTAAAGCGTTCTAAGCGCATAAAAGCCCTCGTCCAATTTATTTATCTATCTTATTATACACTACAATCACTGTAAATTTAAAACCACTGTACTAAAATCAAAAAAGCACACATCATTGTATGCTTTTAAAAACCGTATGATAAATTTGTGTTACTTGTTCTACGAGATTTTAATACCAATTGTTTGCTTGCCAGTGTGTAATGGCATTCCCTACCGTACCATAACGTTCTGCAATATACTTTTGCATGGCTACTAATTGTACGCCATAATTACCACGATAGTCTTGACCGGGTACATATTTTTCATAATAATTTTCAGATAACTGTCCAATACCATAATATGATCCGTTTTGAGCATGCGGATCACCATGACTTTCGCGTGTAATCAGCCATTGCATATCAGCTGCTGGTTCAGATGCCGATGCTGTTGATTGGTTCGCCTTTTCTTCGCTTGTAGCTACTGGTACTGCTTTATTCGCTTCTGCTCGCACTGGAGATGGTGTACTAGTCGCTATCTCAGCTACTTCAGCTTGTTCTGCCTTAGGTTCTGCTGGTACTGTTGCATTATTCACTAACTCATCGTCTTTAACTGTCAGATCATCATTTGACCCTGTTACTGCCTGGTTAGTATTTTGTACCTGTGCTGTTTCAGATACATTTTTTGTAACTACTTGATTCTTTTGTCGTTGTGGCATTAGTTGCACTGTTTTCATATCAGCTAATGAATCAACAGCTCGTACCTCAATTTTCGTATCAAGCAGTGAAGCTTCGGTTGGTTGGCGGTCTGTTGTAAAGTGTGTTCCCAATACACCTAACGTCAAACCCGTCACAGTTGCACTCATAATCACTATTCTCTTTAACATCATGTTTTCTATTTTGCACGAACTATGTTACAAAACAATGACAATATATGTCAAAAATCAGTACAAAAAGGTATTATTAAACAATGTACATATAATTTGTTTATTTTTCTGTTTAACCTCTTTTTGGTGGATAAAACATCACAAAAAAGTAAATATTACCTTCAGAAATAAACTGACATCAATCATTATTTTGCAACTTTGTATTTACATTACTGTCTGATAAACAATTTCGGAATCAATTATATGACTATAATAATATAATTAATTATTTCAGAGTTATTAAGTACTTTAAATAATAAAAAAATCACCGAAGTGATTTTTTATGTTTCAATATCATGTCATATTATAAATCTTGTTGAAAATCCATTGGAGAATATAATTTCAATAACTTGCTAAATACAAACTGGGCGATAAATCCAGCAATTATTGGAACAATCAACCAAGCAATTAACGCCACAATAGGGTTAATGAAGTGGTTCATTACACTGGCTGGTACACTTGGATCTTTTACCATAGATTGAATTGGTGAAACTAAACCAATATAACCAAACCCAGCCGTTACCGGTGTTCCTTGAATATTAAACAAAGCAACAGGAATACCAGAAATAGCTGCTGTCAATAAGAATGGTAACATTGTAACTGGCTTAGCAAATACTGAAGGCATCATGCCTTTCATAGCACCTAAAGCAATGGCAATAGTCACACCAGGCTTATTAACACGCCAAGAATTAATCAATAATACAATCGTTGTTGCCACAACACCCATGGCTGCAGCACCCGAACCAATACCAGACAATGAAATAGCCAAAGCAATTCCAACTGTTGATACTGGTGTAATAATAATAATGGCAAATGCCATAGCAATCAGAATAGACATCGGAATTGGTGCTAGTTTAGTAAATGTTGCTACCAAATCACCAATTTCTGTTGTTACTAATCCGACGTAAGGTGCAATATACTTACCTATTAAGCCGACACCGCCACCGACGATAATGGGACTTAAAATAATAGCAACTGAACCAAATCCTTTAAGATATCGTGATACCAACCATGTTACTAGTACAGCAATAGCAGCAACAATCATCGCATTGATAACATCACCAGCACCACTAGCAATATAAACATTAGCTGGTGCTATCGACTTCAACCCTGTAACTGGATTGGTAAAGCCCGCTGGTGCAGTTGCCCACTTGATGGATCCAGAGGCAACTGCTGTTGCAACAGCAACAACACCGACATCCAAGCTCTTCATTTTAAACTGTAATGCAACCGCCATACCAATTAAGAATGGTATCAATGATGTAAACAAAGTTAAAATCGCACTTAAGTTAGCACCAAAATCTGTTGCACCCAAACCAGAGTATTGAATGATATACTTCATAACAGCTGAAGGTAGCACACCAATCAAAATACCTTGCGCTGATCCAGACAGTACTTTAAAGAAAAAATCTTTCAACCTTAATTCTGTAGCACCACTAAACTCAACCGTTGCAATTTCAGTGGCCTTACGTGCATACTCTTCATTACGTACTTCTTGAGATTCTTTTGAGGCCCATTTGTGACCATCTGCTTTAATACTCATTTTCTTTCCCTTAACAGTCTCTCACGACTATCTCAATTATCCTACAAACACATGTGGCTGATGAATCTCCCCCATGTTTTCATCATAAACACGTGCTTTATTTGTTATGATTATTTTAGTATTTAACTGCAATAGATGGTGTTTCACCGTTTGCAAAGGCCACGGCTGCATCCATTGATTGATGAACCATTTCAAGGACTGCTTTCGTAGTATAGAAAGCAGTATGTGGTGTTACCAAAACATTTTCACGTGAAATCAAGTCAGCAATTTTAGAATCTGGGAATTCTTTGTTTGACCAATCTTCATTGAACAAACCAACTTCTTCTTCATAAACATCCATACCGAAGTCTGAAATTTTACCTGAATTCAATCCATCAATAATATCATCAATGGCCATCAAATTACCACGAGACGCGTTCATAATGATTACGCCATCCTTCATTTTAGCAATAGCAGAAGCATCAATCATATGATGGTTTTCAGGTACACCTGGCACAAACAATGCCACGGCGTCAGCTTGCGCATATAATTCGTCTAGCGAATCAACATACAATCCTTGTGCTGCAATTTCAGCATTTGGGAACTTATCATATGCAACAACTTTTGCGCCAAATCCTTGCAAAATTTTGATAGCGACACGACCAATGTTTCCTGTACCTATTACACCAACTGTTTGCATACGAACTTCGCGACCAATTGTTGGTGCCCAACGCAAATCGTGTTTTGCAATTTTAGCATCCAAGGCCTTTGTGCGACGCAATAAACGTGACAATTGAATCATTGAGTGCTCAGCAATTGCATTTGGTGAATATACTGGGACATTTGAGATGTTAAAGTTCAATTCTTTAGCAGCTTCAAAATCAATGTTGTCCGTACCAACATTACGCAATGACAAGTTTGTTACACCTACCTCTGACAAAGCAGTCAAAGTTTCACGTGTGTAATCCAATTGTTGATATACAACTGCTGAATCAGACCCACTAGCCAATTTGGCAGTTTCAGGTGTCAATAATTCTTGTGTATAATCAACTTCAACTTCTGGGTGAGTTGACTTCCAATCTTCAAGTGATGGCTTTTCATCATCACGGATACCATAAGCAAAAATCTTCATAAGATCCTCCTAATTTTTATTACAATACCATTGTACCTTATTTTGTGCATTTTCGCACGTATATTATTAATGTTTTAAACCCACCGATAACCGCTATTTATAAACATTGAAACCGCTTAACAAACCTACATAATTATTGCCTCATATTTATAAAGAACTCCCAATTATTGATCATGCCACGATGCTAGAGAATACCCCTCTTTAAGACAACAAAAAAGCAGATTGACGATAATCATTATCAATCTGCTTTTTTGTTGTCTTAATATATTTGTAATTACTTAATAACTGGTTTCTCGCCGGCTTTTGTTAAAATACCATCAATCAAACCATATTCCAACGTTTCTTCAGCACTCATCCAATAATCACGCTCTGTGTCATGCGCGATTGTTTCTAAGTCTTTCCCTGAAGCATTTGCTAGAATCTTATTTAGTTTTTCACGTGTCTTAGTCAACTGCTTAGCAATAATTGCCATATCAGTCTGTTGCGTACCGCCACCAGCACCACCCATTGGTTGGTGAATCAGGTATTCGGCATTGGGCAACATAAACCGATGCCCCTTCTCACCTGAACTAGCAATGATAGTTCCCATTGAAGCAGCTAATCCCATAACAATTGTTGTTACCGGTGCCTTAATGAAATTCATTGTATCAGTAATTGATAGTCCCGCTGTAACTGAGCCCCCTGGTGAATTAATATACATTGAAATTTCTTTTGTTGGATCTTGCGCTTCCAAAAATAGTAATTGCGCAGCAATTGATGTCGCCATACTATCTTCAATTTCGCCTTGAACCAAAACAATACGATCCTTTAGCAAACGTGAAGGTAAATCATAGCTTTCACGTCCATTAGCAGTTTGTTCAATAACTCCTGGCCACATAATTTTCAGCTCCTTATTTTAGAGTACTTAGCACTATTGCAAGATATTGTGAGTTGATCCATTCGTTAAAATAAATACCAACACACCACCTATGGACAACACTAGTACGTTTTCATGCAATCATGCATTTAACTTAATACTATTTTAGCACAAACACACCAAGAGTGCTAAAAATTGTTTTATAACTTATTTAAATCATATGGTTCCTCATTAGTAATCATCTGAGCTAATTCTTTTAACTTACGTATGCGATGATTAGCACCTGATTTACTAATTTCTAACAACTCCCCAATTTCTGCTAAGGAATCATCTGGATGTTCGAGACGGACTTTAGCGATATCACGTAGTTTTTTGGGTAACAAATCTAGATCACCTATTTCATCAGCAATTAACAAAATTTGTTGCACTTGTTTATTCGCCGCATCTGCAGTCTTTTGAATGTTAGCCATTTCGGCGTTAGTCATACGATTAACTGAATTACGCATATCACGCATCATTCGAATATCCTCAAATCGCAGCATCGTTTGTGTCGCACCAATAGTCGATAAAAAATCAACAATTTTTTCAGCACGTTTCAAATAGACGATGAAACCTCCAGAACGATCAATAATTTTTGCTGGTAAATTGAACTCCAACATCATATCACGGAGCTGTTCTGCTAACTCTTCATGTGTCGTGAATAATTCCAAATGGTAGTTGGCTTTTTCAGGTGAATTGACAGAGCCCGCTGCCAAAAAAGCCCCTCTGAGAAAAGATCGTCTTTTATCAACCTGATTTAAAATACGCGCTGGAATTTCTGGATGTAGACCAAAAGGATCAACACCTAAATCTGCCATTACCTCATCAACCTGATTTTTAAGTAGTACGCCATAAGATTTATGCTGAGAAATATGATTAGGTTCAGAAACTGTTACTTCAACAATCACATGATCATAATTTTGTGTTAATAAGGTATATATTCGCCTGGCAATTGCTGCGTTTTCAGTTTTAACAGCAACTGTCTGATTCACGCCCAGAGTACTTACGCCATTCATTCGCATTAAAGCGGATAATTCTGCCTTAGCATTACCGTCATGTACCAATAATCCGGTTAATTCTTTTTTGACATCTGATGCATATGACATTAATTTTGCTCCAAAATTTTAATTAATTGATTCATAATTTTTTCACCATCATGGAAAGCACCAGCATCGCGCAAGCTCAAAAAATCACCAGCAATTTGATGCGCACCTTGTACTTCAACTGCTGCCTTATCTAGCTTTACCTGATTTGAAATTTCGTCCCACTTTTGAAAATCCACAAAATCATTAGGTACAACAGCATTATTTGAAATCACGTAATCAATCGTTTGTTGTCCGATATGCGCGTTAAGTGCCAAGAGATGCTGGGCATCTGTGTAAGCGTCCGTTTCACCTTTTTGGGTCATAATATTGGCAATGTAGACTTGCGCTGCCGTAGTGATTCGTAGTGCCTCACTAACTTCTGGCACGACAACATTAGGTAAAATAGATGTAAACAGGCTACCTGGTCCATAAACAATCATATCTGCATTTAGAATGGCTTCCACAACTTCCGGTGCAGCCTTTGGTTCTTCTCCTGGCTCATCACCAGTAACCCAGACATGGTCAATTGTTTTATGCGCGTGAGTAATTTCAGCCTCACCAGCAAGTACGGTCCTATCTTTGAACTCAGCGTGTAGAATTAACGGCTCATTAGACACTGGATAAATTTGTCCATGAACATGCATGAAACGTGCCAAATGTTGGACCGCATCAAAAATATTACCATGCATTTCTGTCATCGCAGCAATAATTAAGTTACCAACAGCGTGTTTAGCAAAAAAATCGTCTTTGGCATTAAAACGATACTGCATAACTTCTGTAATTGATGGATCAACATGGGACATAGCCACTAAGATATTACGGATATCGCCTGGTGGCACAATGTTAATATAATTTCGCAATAAGCCACTAGAACCACCATCATCTGCGACTGTCACAATGGCTGTTAAATCAATATTTTTTTTAATGAGTGGTTTAATAATAACTGGTAATCCAGAGCCACCACCAATAATTACAATTTTTGGTTTATTTATCATTTTATCAGCGTGTCAACTATTTATGTACAAAGCAAACTTATATTGCATCCAACATGCTCCACCACAAATAATCAACATTTTTCACTTTCTAAAGTTTTCTTCTCTCTATTCTACCATGACATTTGTAATTCTTTGCTATTCTGGTATACTTATGAATTGTAAGTGAGATTGCTAGCAACATGTCCCTATTGGCTGTTGCCGTCCCTATTTGCGAAAATAACAAATTGGAGATCTACATTATGACAGAAAAATTAGACATCGCTTCAGCAACACGTAAGTTAAAGAGTCCCAACATCAAGACACGCAAGCGTGCCTTGAAAGCGCTCAACGACTTATCAAAGCTCAAAAACTTTTCAAAGTAACCGCAAAATGCCCACAGAATATTATTCTGTGGGCATTTTGTTTTACACATGTTTATTTTGCGCGTGCTAAGTCACGTTCAATAACCTGCTTTAAATACTTACCCGTGTATGAATTTTTTGTATTCATTACTTTTTCAGGTATTCCAGAAACTAAAACATTACCCCCACCAACACCACCTTCGGGTCCCATATCAATCAACCAATCAGCTGATTTAATGACATCTAGGTTATGTTCTATCACAACAACTGTATTACCAGCATCAACCAAACGTTGCAATACTGTCAGCAATCGAGAAATATCATCAACATGCAGCCCCGTCGTTGGTTCGTCTAAAATATAAATTGTTTTGCCGTTTGTACGGCGATGCAATTCAGATGCTAATTTCATTCGCTGTGCCTCACCACCAGACAAGGTTGTGGCTGACTGTCCTAATTTGACATATCCTAAACCAACATCATTAATTGTTTGTAATTTACGCGCAATTTTTGGAATAGGAGCAAAAAATTCCAAAGCTTCGGAAGCTGACATATCTAATATTTGTGAAATATTCAACCCTTTATAGGTCACTTCTAGTGTTTCTGAATTGTACCGCGTCCCATGACAAACTTCACAAGAAACATAGACATCTGGTAAAAAGTTCATTTCGATTTTAATCACACCATCACCATGACAATTTTCACAACGCCCACCTTTTGTATTAAACGAAAAGCGCCCCTTATTGTAGCCACGCATTTTTGCCTCATTTGTTTGTGCAAACAGGTCACGGATATTATCAAAAACACCCGTATAAGTCGCTGGGTTTGATCTAGGTGTACGTCCAATAGGCGATTGATCAATGTCAACGACCTGTTCAATGTTTTCTACACCTTCAATGGCTCGATAGCGACCTGGTTTTTCAGAATTATTATTAATTTTTTGTTTTAGTGCGCGTTTTAAAATCTGATTTACCAGCGTTGATTTGCCAGATCCAGACACACCTGTAACGGCTATGAATTTACCTAATGGGAATTTCACTGTAATATTATTGAGATTATTTTCTTTAGCACCTTTAATTGTGACAAAATTACCATTTCCTTTACGCCGCTTAGTTGGTACAGGAATAAATTTTTTCCCTGATAAATACTGTCCAGTTAATGATGACTTGTTATTAGCTACTTCATCTGGTGTACCTGTGGCAACAATTTCACCACCCAAAGTGCCTGCACCAGGACCAACATCAATTAAATAATCTGCAGCGCGCATGGTATCCTCATCATGTTCAACCACAACAAGTGTATTACCCAAATCACGCATATGCTGCATCGCTGAGAGCAACATATCGTTATCGCGTTGGTGTAGCCCTATCGAGGGTTCATCTAATACATACAAAACGCCTGATAAATTAGAACCAATTTGTGTGGCTAAACGAATACGTTGTGATTCTCCACCTGATAGCGTACGCGCAGAACGTGCAAGCGTCAGATATTTCAAACCAACACTTTCTAAAAAGCCGAGACGATCCTTTATTTCTTTAATAATTGGTGCGGCAATTATTGTGTCCTGTTCGCCTAATGTAATCGCATTAAAAAATGCTAATTCTTTATCAACTGACATTTCTGAAACTTCACCAATGTGCTGCCCATTGATTTTCACAGAGAGTACTGCCGGATTTAAACGATATCCTTGACATGCCTGACAGGTCAATTCCGTCATATAATGCGCCATTTGATCCCGTGTAAAGTCAGAATTTGTTTCATTAAATCGACGCGCTATATTCTTAATGACCCCTTCAAAAGGTATGTCAACATCACGTACACCACCAAAATCATTTTGATAATGAAAGTGAAATGATTTTGATCCGGAACCTTCTAGAATTAAATCCTGATCTTTTTTAGGTAATGATTCAAATGCAATATCCAGATTAATATCAAACTGTTCCGCAAATTGATGTAACATTTCAGGATAATAATTTGATGAAATAGGGTTCCATGGGGCAATTGCCCCTTCTCGTAATGTTTTTTTGCTATCAGGAATGACTAATTCAATATCGACTTCCCGCGTTACACCAAGTCCTTGACAAAATTCACACGCACCTAAAGGTGCATTGAAACTAAACAATCTTGGCTCTAATCGGCCCACTCTAAAGTCTCTCAAATCACCTAAATAATGATCAGAGAATTTCAATGGTTCAATGGCTGCTTCATCCCCACGTGTCACAATATCTAGTTGCACTAACCCATTAGTTAAACGTATGGCTGCCTCCATGGAATCAAAAAAACGTGATCGTGAATCATCGCGCAAGACAATACGATCAATCATCACGTCAATGTCATGTGGCTTGCTTTTTTCTAACGATAATTTTTCTTGATCGTCTAATTCAATAATAGTACCATCCACTCGAGCACGAATATACCCTTGCTTACGCATATTATCAAATGCTGATTCGTGTGATCCGCGCTTACCCATAATAATTGGTGCAAAAACTTGTAACCGGGTACCAGTTGGTAACTGATTCAAGGTATACTCAACCATTTGATCAATGGTTATCATAATTTTTGTCCCATCTTTAGGGTCATCTGGTCGTCCAACTCGAGCATACAGCAGGCGGAAATAATCGTTAATTTCTGTCACCGTTCCTACTGTCGAACGCGGATTACTAGATGTTGTTTTCTGATCAATTGAGATAGCTGGTGATAAGCCATCAATTGAATCAACATCTGGCTTATCCATTTGACCAAGAAACTGACGCGCATATGATGATAAACTTTCAACATATCGTCGTTGTCCTTCCGCATACAGTGTATCGAAAGCTAGAGATGATTTACCTGAACCAGAAAGTCCAGTTACCACAGTTAATTTATCTTTTGGAATATCAACATCAATATTTTTTAAATTTTGGACGCGAGCACCACGTATTTCAATATTTGTTTTTGCCATATGTTTAACGCATCGACGACTAATTTCATCGCTATCAGCGCACTTCCTTATCTTAAATTTTATTATCTGTTCTATTACAAATTATTATTTATTTTGACTGCTAACTCAGTAACTCTGATAATTTTACAAAACAGCTTTTAATTCCATCACATTATCGCGCAGCTGTGCCGCCTCTTCAAAGTCTAGTGACTTGGCGGCAGCCTTCATCTGCTTTTCAAGATTACCAATAATACTCATTTGTTCATCTTTTGGCAAATCTTTGAAAGCAACTTGTGTCAAATCAATCACTTCTTGATTATCAGTTGAATCTGTACGTACGGAAATCAAATCGCGAATATCTTTTTTAATTGTTGTTGGTGTAATACCATGTTCAACATTATATTGTGTTTGAATTTCACGTCGTCTGGCTGTTTCATCCATAGCTTCTTTCATTGACCTAGTCGTTTTATCAGCATACATAATCACATGGCCATCCGAGTTTCTGGCTGCACGACCTATCGTCTGAATCAAAGAACGTGGATTACGTAAAAAGCCTTCCTTATCGGCATCTAAAATAGCAACTAAGGACACTTCAGGTACATCAATACCTTCACGTAATAAATTAATACCAATCAGCACATCATATTTACCTAAACGTAAATCACGGATAATTTCAGTTCGTTCAAGCGTCTTAATATCTGCATGTAAATAGGCTACCTTGATTCCCATGTCCTTTAAATAATCAGTTAAATCTTCTGCCATTCGCTTAGTTAGGGTTGTAATAAATACACGTTCATCCTTTTGTGCACGTTTATTAATTTCACCTACCAAGTCATCAATTTGTCCCATAACAGGCCGTACTTCAACCTCTGGATCCAATAACCCAGTGGGTCGAATGATTTGCTGTATAATGTGATCACTCGTCACTCGTTCTAATTCATAGTCACCTGGTGTCGCTGACATATAAATAATTTGGTTCACATGCTGTTCAAACTCAGGCAGTTTCAGTGGTCGATTATCAAGTGCCGATGGCAAACGAAAACCATAATTTACTAACGTTTCTTTACGTGCCCGATCTCCATTGAACATACCACGAATTTGCGGCATGGTCACATGACTCTCATCGACCACTACGAGAAAATCATCTGGGAAGAAATCTAGCAAAGTAAATGGCGGTTCGTCAACTTGGCGACCATCCATCCAACGCGAATAGTTTTCAATACCACCGACAAATCCCATTTCTTCTAACATTGCTAAGTCGTACTCTGTTCGCTGTTTGATACGTTGAGCCTCTATTAACTTGCCCTCTTTTTCAAATAAGGCCACTTGTTGATTCATTTCTTCAGTAATGCCGGCCAAAGCAGTCGACATTTGATCATCATCCGTCATGAAATGTTTAGCTGGATAAATTGCAACATAGTCACGCTCAGATGATGTTTCCCCCGTTAATGAATTAATTTCACGAATACGATCAATTTCATCTCCAAAAAATTCAACGCGTAATGCCATTTCATCTTCAGATGCTGGGAAAATTTCCACAACATCCCCACGCACACGAAAAGTACCACGGTGAAAATCAATATCATTTCGCGTAAACTGAACGTTAATCAAATCCATCATTAACTGATTACGACCATATTCATTTCCTACACGTAAATTAATCACATGTTCTTGGTACTGATGCGGATCACCTAATCCAAAAATAGAACTAACTGATGCCACAACAATGACATCATTTCTTGATAGCAACGAACTAGTTGCTGAGTTACGTAATTGATCGATTTCATCATTGACAGCTGAATCTTTTTCAATAAATGTATCAGAACTAGGGACATAAGCTTCTGGTTGATAATAATCATAATAGGACACAAAATATTCAACCGCATTATTTGGAAAAAACTCTTTCAACTCACCATAAAGTTGACCAGCTAAGGTCTTATTATGACTCAATACCAGTGTTGGCTTCTTAATATCTTTAATGACATTAGAAATTGTGAAAGTCTTCCCTGTTCCCGTAGCACCAAGTAAAACTTGCTCTTTCACGCCAGCATTAATACCTCTCACGAGTTGATCAATGGCTCGTGGCTGATCGCCTGTTGGCTGATATTTTGAAACCACTTCGAAGCCGTGGTCAGCAACATGTTCACGCATAGTTCTCTTCTTTCATCTACTTTCCTACATTATACAGTAAAACGAACAAATTTTCGCGTTTGTGCCTTCAATCTCATTTAAAATTGTTATCAACTTCCTTCGCTCACAAAATATAAAACTATCATATGATAAATAACGCATGATATCATGATAGTTGCCCTGTATATAGTTGTTTTTCTAATATATTAAAAAACGAACAAACGTTTTAGTTGTTTGTTCGTTTTATTTTGATGAAGAACTAGCATTGCTATTCTCATCAGAAGATGAAGGCGCTAACTCTGGCGCATCCGTTTTATAGAGATCAAGTGTGGATTTTGATTTATTTTTGGCTAATGCACTAGAAGGGTTAGTCTTTTGTGCTCTTTGCAAAGCAGATAAACCATCAGATTTTTTGTAACTATAATCTTTTTTATCTATTGCGTGGAAATCAGATCGCGACTTATCAAAACGCAATAAGTCACCTGTAATCACAGAATCAGAGTAATCAAGCACTTTATCAACATGCGATTGCACTTTTTCAGCTGTCTTCTTGAGATCATCATCTGACTGCAACGTCAATTGTTGACCATTTTCTGTATTAAAATACTGATTATTGTACTTAATATACTTTGGCGTAATCCAATCACCATCACGAAATGGCACAATCCCATCATTTTTTGGCGATAACATATCTTTTCCAAACATTGTCATGTTGTCATCTGGCACACCAAGCAAATCGAGCAATGTTGGTAGCATATCAATTTCACCACCATATGTGTGATTAACGCCACCCTTTAACCCATTGGCATGAATCATAAATGGTACTTTTTGAAATTGCGCTAAGTCGTAATTAGATACTTTATCTTTACCTAATAATTGTGCAATAGCTGGTTGATGGTTTTCAGAAATACCATAATGATCACCATACAGGACAAACATTGAATTGTCATATAAACCAGCCTTTTTCAGATAATTCATCAATTCACCAAAAGCTTGATCTAAATAATGCGCTGTCTGAACATAACCATCAACAGTTTTATCTCCTGTCTTGGTAGCCGGAAAATCAATATTCTCTTTATCTAAGTCATAAGGATAATGGTTTGTGACAGTGATTAACTTGGCATAAAACGGCTGTGGCAGTTGCTCAACATATTCCATGCTGTCTCGTAAGAAAATTTTATCTTTCATACCATACCCAACATTAAAGTTTGGCTTGCTAGCATTAGGATAGTAGGCTTTAGAAAAGAAATAATTATAACCAAATGATTTATAAGTATTATCACGATTCCAAAAAGTTGCCACGTCACCATGAAAAGCAGCTGTTGTATAGCCACGTTGGCTCAAAATAGCCGGCATAGATTCAAATGTATTGTTTGTCCCGTATTTAACCATCGCAGAGCCAGTTGACAAACCATACAATGAGTTTTCTTGCATCATTTCAGCATCCGAAGTCTTACCCTGACCCACCTGATGATAAAAATTATCAAAACTTAGTGTTTTTTGATCATGATAGAATTTATTGAGGTTCGGTGTTACTTCGCGTCCTTCGACTTTGTAATCAATTAAAAATTGCTGAAATGATTCCAAATGAATAACAAAAACATTTTTTCCTTTTTGTGTCCCATAATACTGTACATCATCTGGTAGTTTTTGCTTTGAAACAAATTGCTTAATTTTCTCTAAGTCAGCTGGTTTTGCATGTTTACGACTCTCAGTCTGGTTATAGGTCTGTATACCATTAAAAACGGCGTACTCATTTAATCCTAGATACTTTACGATGTAATTATTATCGAAAGAACGTGTCAGTAGACCCGAACGATTCGTAGACGCAATGCCATAACCAACAAACATTAGTACAATACCTAGTGCTGTGGTTAACATGGCAAAACGTTTTTGAACACCCTTTTTATCAATAGTTAATTGCTTAAATATCACCAACAAAGCCAATATAACAATGTCAATGAAGATCATATAATCTGACCAATGGATGATAGCTGCAATTGATTTACTAAGGTTATTCCCCGTGGAACTACCAGAACCTAAAATACCCATTGATAAGAAATCTGAAAATTCACGATAATATAAAATATTGGCAAATAACCAAAGAGATTGTATAAAATTAAATAAAATAGCAATCCAATAACTAACAGAGCCTCGAAAATAAAGTGCAATACTTAACAGAATAATTGCTGTTGGAATAGGATTGAAAAATAGTAAAAACTGTTGGGTTGACCCTTCGGCACCCAAATTGAAATTCATGTGATAATTCACAAATGTTTTAACCCAAATTAAAACAACATTCAAGATAAAAAACCATACTAATGGCGCTGAAATATCCATCGTTCGTTTAATTTTTTGCCACCAAGTACTTGGTTTGGGAATTCTTTTGAGGAGGTTTAGCATGTTGATTTCCTTCGCATAGATACATTAAATCACTAAAAAATGAGATTATTAATAGTTGAACGTCTTCACTAAAATATCAGTTTAAAATCGTGTAAAACATCATATATTTCGATTGCAACTAAATCAATGTCATCAAATTGAAATTGACGCACTTCACGGTGCTCGTGCACGGTCCAAATTTTAGTCAATTGATCATATTCAACCTGCACTGCCTCAATACCAAAAGCATCAAACCGTCGAATTTGATGTTGATTATCAGTTGAATCAATCATAGCACGTAACCGATTGAGAATTTGTTTTAAATCACTTGTATGACGTTCATTTTTATCAGTCATTGTTAATCCTCATACGATGTCTTGCGGGAATTATATATGCAATAATACCAGCAAACAGGCCAAAATAATAAGTTATCAAGCGCCACAATAATATCACAAGTATTAATGTCGCACCATTTTTAACAAATGGTGAAAATAGAAGTTGAAAACTTAACTCTGCCCCACCAACACCACCTGGAATTGGAAAAAGGGAAATCACCATAACAATCATAATATTCATCGTCACAATTAGCCAAGGATTGACATTAGAATAGCCGAAAGCTCGAATAACAAAATAAGGAATCATATAAAAAACAAGTAATTTTAATATGGTCAATATTGTTGCACCAACCAAAGACTCCCAACTACTAATAACACGTCTTGATTCTTGGTGAAAATTATCAATTTTTCTTTTGATAGTGATAATCATTCTTGCATGTCGCTCACGTGACATAAACTTTCTAATAAGTGGTGACACAGCATCCACCAAACGTAAAGTTAAGGCTGGCCAAAACATTACTAATGCAATACCAATAATGACAACAGCATGAATCGCAATTGCTAAGGGAATAAATGTTGCAAAAGTTGGATCAACTTGGGCATAGATAAAATGTTCAGCCGTAAAATAGCCAATTATAAAAAATAAAACGACAACCACTTGATAAACTAAAAATTTCATCAGAATAACTGACATTGCTCTACCAGAATCAATACCAGATCGCGCTAAACCATATACTTGTGCTGGCTGACCACCTGTTGCAAAAGGTGTTAAACCAGTCCCTAATAAATTCAATAGTGGTACACGTAGCACAGATAAAAGAGAAGTCCTGCGGCGGTCACTTTTTTTCAGCAATGCATAAGTGGCTGCTGCTTCTAGGAAAATTGATAAGATCATTACTAACAATCCAGCAACCAACCAATGCCAATTTAAATGTTTTAACGCAATCTCTAACTGATGCCCTCTGCCACGCAATTCATTTGTTAAAAAATAGACGACTATAGCTGTTAATAAAACAACAATTGCCGCTGATATCTTATCAGTTCTAGACATATTTTCACTCCTGACAGTCCGCTATTCTTGCAAAACTGCCTCATAAACACGTTGCAATTGTTTCCCAATTTCTGGTAAATCACGTGCTACTGCTAATTCATACCCCGCTTGACTGACATCTGGTAAATCATCGTTTAAAATCTGCATCATTTTAGACTCAAATTCATCTATATCAGCTGCTTTATAGCTATTCACACCATCTTGTAACCAATTCTTGTAAACTGGAATATCACGTATTAATACTTTTTGTTTTGATGCCAAAGCCTCTAGTACAACTATGCCTTCAGTCTCTTCAAATGATGGATAAAGGAATAAATCTGCACCTTGGTATGCACCTTGAATAACATCGCCAGTAATATATCCTGGAAAAATCAGATTTCTGGGATGATCACCTTTAATCAAACGACTCACCTTTTTTGGTACCAGTCGCAAATCAGTATAACCAAACCAAATAAAAACTAGTTCTGGATGTCTTTTAGCCAGCTCAATAAAATCTAAGATGCCTTTACGTTCAAAAAACAAGCCAACACTCATAATAACTTTTTGATCATCAGATAGGTCAAAATACTCACGAAACCGTTTAACTTTCTGGATATTTTGGCGATATTTATCTAGTGGAATACCATTTGATATCGGTGTAATTGGTTGATCCAGCTGATAACCACGTAACAGCTGTTTCGAATAGGGTGTCGGCGTGATAATAGCATCTGCTTTTTTATATAAAGAAACTAAATAGCGTTTAAAAAAAGGTGCAATCGCATTCGATCCAGTAAATGAATTACGAAAATCTTCGTAAGTCGAATGACCATGGTAAACAACTTTTTTTCCCATTTTATGTGCATGGTCAACCATGTAATGACTTTTTACACCATAAGTATTAATATGTAAAACATCATAATCCCTACATTTGGGATCAATAGTAACCTCAACCTGAGTATCGGACAAGGCTTCTTGTTGTAGTTTAAGCGCACGACCAATACCAGATTTAGCAATTAGTTTTTGGTTTTCAAAATAAAGTAAGACTTTCAATTAATTTCTCCTGAAAGGGTTGCGCAAAATACGCTTCATGTAGCCAGCCTCATCATCAGTTGGATATTCATCTTCAACATCATCTGTCTGATGATAATCAGATAATACATCTTCATAAAAGCTCAATACACGTTTAGCAAACGTTTTTGCATCAACATCCTTCATTTTTTGTTGGCGAATCATACTATCAGAAGTTGACAATGGTTGTGTCAAATACTTTTCAATGCCAACCATTAACTCATCATAATCTGAAACAAGTGTACCAATGGCATCATTATCGACTAAATTATCTAAATATGGCGAATGTATTGCCACAAAAGGACGATCTGCTGCCATAGCCTCGATAAAAGTTAGACCCTGCGTTTCCGTATCTGAAGAACTCACAAAAACATTACTCATTTGATAATAATCAACAATTTCAGAATGTTCTACCATGCCAACAAATGTAATTTGAGCATTTAAAGATAGTTCATTAACTTGCTCCTCAAGCGCATGACGAGCAGGTCCATCACCGGCAATAATAAGGCGTGCATCAGGATATGTCTGCAAAAGTTCTGAAAAAGCTGAAATTGTTAAAGCAACATTTTTTTCAAATGCCAAGCGACCAAGTGACAAAATAACAGGTTGTTCTGGTGTGAAGCCAAATTTCTGTCGTAAATCTTGGTTACCTGCTGTTGAACTTGGTAAAGACACGCCGGTTGGAATAATTCGAATGGGTGTCTTAACCCCGTACCTTATTAAGGCTTCTTGCACGAGTTGAGATGGCGCAATAACGCCATCAAGACTGAGCATGTAAGCTTTCATTAAGGTACCAACTCCTTTAGGACCAATAAGTAATCCCTTAGCAACATAATGTGTGTAATCCTCATACATTGTATGATATGTGTGAATAGCTGGAATTTTTAACTGACGGGCAACAAATTTCCCTAATAAACCAAGCGAAAATTCTGTTTGCGTATGCACTATATCTAGTTGCACTGACTTAGCAATTTCTACAGCTTGAATTAAGCCACGAATTGCCAAGCGTCTATCTCGAAACCCAATATAAGGGACACTTGAAAACCGATAAATGTGCGGTTCAAACTTGTTTTTTGATACTTTAGGATCAGTTGACGTAAAAATATAAACTTGATGCCCTTGCGCCTCAAGCGCGTCTTTCAATGTTTTAATGGATGTTGCAACCCCACTAACTTGTGGGAAATACGTATCCGTAAAAAGACCAATATTCATTGTGTCCTCCAAAGTTTATATGAACATTAAACTGCTCATAAATAGCAATACTACAATTATAACATAAATTAAGTAAGGCTCCTTATAAGCCAAAAATGCCTGTTACCAACTTAAAAGCATCCTATTGTTCGGTGTGTGTAAAACTAGCACCACAAAATACATGAAACAATTTAAAATAAAAAGACTACCATATCGTAGCCTTTCAATTTATTCAAATACCATTTGATTATGATACAATTCAGAATAAAAACCATTTTCAGCAACTAGTTCTTCATGCGATCCTTGTTCAATCACTTGACCATCTTTCAGAACTACAATTTTATTAGCACCTAAAATCGTCTTCAACCGATGTGCGATAACAAAACTCGTACGACCTGCAATAACATTATCCATTGCTGCCTGAATTTTTGCCTCTGTTACTGTATCAACGTTGGATGTCGCTTCATCTAAAATTAAAAACGATGGATTAGTCAGAATTGTCCGCGCAATCGATAGCAGTTGCTTTTGACCTGTTGAGAAAATCGAATTTTCATCATCAACCTTTGTGGCGTAGCCAGATGGTAAGCTATCAATAAAGGTATGAATATTAGCCTGCTTAGCTGCATCAATCATCTCTTCATCTGTTGCATCTGGTTTTCCAAATTTTATATTATCTGCAATTGTGCCACTAAACAATACTGAATCTTGCAACACAATCCCGACATGATCACGCAACGATTTTAAATCAAATTTTCTCACATCGATATTATCAAATTTCACGGCACCAGAATTCACATCATAAAATCGATTCAATAAGTTCATTACCGTTGTTTTACCAGAACCCGTTGGACCAACAAGTGCTACCATCTCACCCTTTTTGACATGAATAGATACACCATGTAAAATTTCTTTTTCATCAGTATATCCAAAATGCACATCATCTAGCACAACATCAGACTGTAAATTATCTAAATATTGCCCATTTACGGGATTCTTTTCTTCTGTTTGTCCGTGAATGTCTGACAAACGACGGGCACCTGTAACAGCTAACTGTAGCATATTATAAATCGAGGTAATTTGCGTAATTGGTTGATAATACTGTTGGGAATAGTTCACAAATACAACAATCATTCCTAACCCAGCCGCCTTATCCATGCCATCATTGACAACTAACCACGAACCAAAAAATATAACAATCGCTAGATTAAGCAAGGATAGTCCTTGCATTAAAGGAAACAACATACCTGAGTAGACTTGGCCCTTGAAAGTTGCTTGCTTTACTTTTTCATTATGTGGTAAAAAGCCTGCAATAGATTGGCTCTGTAAGCCTTGCGTAATAATGACTTTTTCACCATTAATCTGTTCGTTAATGTAACCATTCATGTTACCAGTAGCATCCTGTTGTTGATCAATAAACCGTCGTGCCTGCGAAATAATAAACCACGCGACAATAATCGCTACCGGTGTTGATGCCATTGTCACCCATGCCATTTTAACGTTTTGGTTAAACATCATCCAAATAATACCGACAAATAAAGCAAATTGAGATAACAATTGGAAAATAGCTTGATTCATTGCGTTGAAAATATTATCTAAGTCCGATGTGAACAAAGATAATATTTCACCATCTTGATGTGTATCAAAGTACTTAATCGTCATACGTTGCAACTTACCAAACAAACCAATACGCATACGACCTGATGCTTGAGCAGAAATTCGTGAAGACAAAAAACTAGAAATAAACATCGTAACAGCTGTCAAAACAAAGAAAATCATCATAGCTTCAAGTGCGTGATAAAATGGTGTTTTACTAGCAATAGCACGCGTTGCGGGATTCATATATTGTGCCAAATAATTAGCCAATTCAGTAATTGCTTTTCCCATGTAAGTTGGTGCAGTCACCTGAAAATAGGTAGATAGAATCGTGATGACAACAACAAAACTTAGACTCAACCAATACCGCTTTAAATATTTAGCAAAGTATTGAATCGCATGTTTAATATCTACCATAATTAATCATCCCCTTTCGCTTTTTGTGTTTGATAAATTTCGCGATAAATCGGTGAATTTTTCAACAATGTGGCATGATTACCCATACTTACCAACTCACCCTCATCTAGAACAAGAATGCGGTCTGCATGCAACACCGAACTAATCTTTTCTGCAATAATAAATACTGTTGTACCAGACAATTCCTTATCTAATGCTTGTTGCACAAGTTTTTCAGAACGTGCGTCAAGCGCTGATGTTGCATCATCTAAAATCAAAATTTTAGGTGTCCCTACCACACCACGGGCAATTGATAATCTTTGTTTTTGACCACCAGATAAATTCGACGAGCGTTCTTCTACTAAATGATCGAACCCATCCTCATATCGATTAATAAACTCGGCAGCTTGCGATATTTAGGCAGCTCTTTTCATATCCTCACTACTAGCATTTTTCTTGCCTTGTCTTAAATTATCAGCAATTTTACCACTGAACAAAATTGCACGTTGTAAAACAAATGATACGGCGGCACGTAAAGATTTTTCATTTACATTTTTTAAATCAGTACCACCAACTGCTACTTCACCTATCGTGGGATCATAAAGTCGAGGAATTAATTGTGCCAACGTTGTTTTACCAGAGCCAGTGGCACCAACAATTCCAATCATTTCCCCAGACTTGACCTCAAACGAGACATTTTTGAGTGCAGGTTCATCATCTCCTGGATAGGTAAATGATACGTTTTTGAATGATACATCTCCTGACAAATCAGTTTCAGGTGCATCAGCTCGATAAGTTAATGCTGGCTTTGTATCCAAAACCTCTTTAATTCGAGCGAGTGAAAC
Source organism: Leuconostoc carnosum (assembly GCF_014207505.1). GTDB lineage: Bacteria > Bacillota > Bacilli > Lactobacillales > Lactobacillaceae > Leuconostoc > Leuconostoc carnosum. Next base: position 154,412 of record NZ_JACHGL010000004.1, on the reverse strand, counting down.
AAAACCACGGGAAGCAAATGTCGACATCATGCCGCCAATCATAATAGCAAAAAATATTTGCATGAGATATGAAATGAAAGATGTGACAGCAGCTAAATCATTCGGGTGTTTCACAACATCACGACCGACAAACAAAACAGTAGCCCCTATTGCCAAATAAGAAATCAGCATGAACATCGGTATCATTAAAGAGAATAAATAACCAATGATTGTATTCACTTGTGTCAATTCATCAGAATTTTCAGTAAAATGCTTGGTTTCATTTTCTTCTTGGTTAAATGACTTCACAACTCGCACACCTTGAAGATTCTCTTTTGCTAATGTGTTAGTGTGGTCAATTAATTGTTGAATTTTAAAAAAGAGTTTACCCATTTGTTTAAAAATAAACTGCGAAGATAGTACGATTAAAACAACCATCAAAACCACAATCCACCATAAACGTGGTAATGTGATTAATGCCAGAATAAACGCACCTACAAACAATATGGGAATGCGCGTTAATGATTGCAATATCATCATGACTAATTGCTGGACTTGGTTAACGTCATTAGTCATTCGCACAACTAAATTACCAGTCGAGAATTTTTCAATATTAGCGAACGAAAAAGATTGAATTTGTTGGTATTCCTTTTGACGAACATCAGCTGCAATACTTTGTGAGACTTTAGCAGCAAAAATTGTATTAATCACACCAGCGATTAACCCAATAGTTGCCAAAATAATCAATTGTATGCCATAAGTGACTACTTTATCTTGATCATCAGCAATAATGGCTTGCATCACACTTTGTAATAATCTGGGTTGCCATAACGAGGACCCTGCCATAATTACCACAGCAATAATAGAAAATAGAATATCACGCCAATATAGTTTAGCATGTTCTTTTAAAATATACATGATTGTCTCCTTGACTCAATCAGAGAAACAAATGTTCTCATATCTGATAAGTTTAACATAAAATAAATATTTAGTAACAAAAAAAACGTAGAATAAACTACATTTTTTAAACACTTAATTAATCAGCTGCTAGAGCATCAATTGTATTAAGTTTTGCGGCTCGTCGTGATGGTACAAAACTGGCAATCAGTGCGATTACTAAGGAAATAACAACCGCAAAGATGACATGCCCAACGGAGACTTGCACAATATTAAAGTGTACCAAACTCTTTAACGCGCTATTCATAGCAAATTGTACGACATATGCCATAATAATACCTATAATAGCCGAAATGATGCCCATTAACAGCGCTTCATTTGTAAATAATCCACGGATATCTTTTGAACGTGCCCCTAAGGCTCGTAGTACACCGATTTCACGTATACGTTCTGATACAGACATATAAGTTGTTACAATAATCATAATTGCTGACACTAGTAATGAAATACCTGCAATAGCTGCCAAAACATAAGATGCCAAACTTGTAATCGTATTAATTGTGTTTAACACGTCACCAATTGAAACACCGACAAAGGTTTGTTCTCCATTATCATCTTTGACTTGGTTAATGCGTGTCATAGTAGCTTTAACGGCTTTAGTGTCTTTAATTTCAACCGCTGCATAATTCGCATCTGTTGCGGCACCATTTTTTTGCAAGTCATTTTGAATTGTTTTCCAATTTTGAGAGAAGATAACACCACTTTGACCACCATCAGTCATACCAGAAATTTTAGCTGAGGTTTGAATCATGACTGGCTTATTATTGGTATCAAAAGCCATATAACTAAATGATATCGTCTTACCAACAAGCGCTTTATAGTCTTTTTGAATCTTTTTAGCGTAATTAATGTCTATGATCACTTCACCATCTTTAGGTTTATGACCTGCTTTAACGATATCATCTGAATATTGCGGTGTCCAAGACTGAAATGCCACAGCGCCTGACTTGACACGGTTATAAGTAAACACTGCATTACTAAACTGCCCACATTCATAGACTTTATCAACACCCTTAACATCACTTAAGCGTTGTAACATGTCCTTGTCCATTGTTGTAGCAGTATAATTGGTTGCTTGCATTTGTATCGTTGCTTGCATCCGTTCATTAGCACTAGCTTTCTTATCTGTCGTCGTATTCCGCATCACCATTTGATAATTTGGATTAACTAATGAATTGACTTGATCAGTAATGTATGCCTTAATACCATTACCCAATCCCAGAAAAAGGATTACGGAGAATACACCAATGGCAGAACCAAGAATAATTAGGAAGTTTTGTAATTTTTTATACTTTAAATGGTCAAAAGCCATATCCCAGATAGATGATTTGCGCAAAGGACGAGAATTTAAACGTGCAGTTTTTTCTGGCACTTTAAATTTATCTTTGAGCTGTATCTCTTCATCAATTTTACCATCTGCCATATGTAAAATACGTGTTCCGTACTCGGCAACAGCTTGTGAGTGAGTCACAACAATGACTAACTTACCTTCTTGAGCGATTTGTTTTAATAATTCAAGCACTTCGGTGGTGTTGACTGAATCTAACGCACCAGTTGGTTCATCAGCAATCATGACGTCAGGATCAGATGCCAACGCACGTGCAATAGCAACACGTTGCTTTTGCCCACCAGACAATTGTGAAGGCAACTTGTGGATATGTTCGCCTAACCCAACCTTTTTCAACAGCTCAGTTGCACGTTCCTTTCGCTCAGCAGCTGATAAACTCGTCATATTCAAACTTGTTTCCACATTTTCCAAGTTTGTTTGATAATTAATCAAATTAAAGCTTTGAAAAATATAACCAATTGTTTCACGACGATAAACATCTAACTTTTTCTCTTGTTTATGATCAAGTGCTTCCCCATTAATTGCCACTGAACCTTCAAAATTGCGGTCTAATCCGCCAATGATGTTCATCAATGTTGATTTTCCACCACCGGATTCACCAAGTATTGAAACAAATTCCCCCTTTTCAAACGACAAATCTATACCGTTTAAAACAGGAAACTCCTCTTTACCTAGATAATATGATTTTTTAATGTTTTTTAGTTCTAAAAAAGCCATCTTTGCCCACTTTCTATTATTGTACTGATACGTTGTATTGTGTTATTAGTTTAACAAAGTTGACAGGTCAATTCAACTCAACTTACAATTATATTTCTAAAACAATTATATATCTCTTTTTTTACCAGTAAAATCTGGTAACAAACTTTTAGCCAAATCATATAACAATGCTTTACTTGTAAATTCTTCTGCAAAGATATCTGGCAGAATATCTGTGGCAATATATTTCACACTTGCCATATCTTTAAATGCTGCCAACGCCTCTAACCCACTCTGAAAAATATTAACATAGACCGGTTCTGGATTAAATTTCTCCAATTCCCCATAAGCTTCATACATCAGATCAACTTTATCGGCGATAGACAGAATTTTGCCCTCAATCGTATCATCTTTACCTTCACCTAAACGTCGTGTGTAGGCTGTTTGAAATTGTTGTGGAATTTCAGTTTTGATGAAATTTTCTGTCATCGAATCTTCCACATCTGCTAACATAGATCGTAAAGTTGCTGTCGCGTATTTGACGGGCGTTTTGATATCACCAATAAAGCGCTCAGTATAGTCATGATTGAGTGCCTTTTCATAAACTGACTGCCAGTTGATAACCGCACCATTCTGCTCTTCAACATCAGCTAAAAATTGAGCAATTTGTGCGACTTTCCAAGAGTGGGCTGCCACATTATGTGGTTGGTATTTAAAAAATCCAGGTGCGCGATTGATTAGTTCAAGTTGATTCATTCCCATAAAAAATTCATGCATTGGCATAATTTATCACAGTATCAAGCCTATTTCTTTAAATTGAATTTGCTTGACACATTACTCCTTTTACTTAAAAAATTGTTATTTTCATCATACATGATTTTAGGTTTTAGTGCATGCTTCTCTTTATTATCAATTTTCAACAAACTAAAAGACAAATTAATTCATAGCCAATTTTGACGCCACGCCATCAACCGTTATTTTTAAATTTGTTATCATGTGTAGTTGCTTTTCCATTCAAAAAAAGAGAGCTTACGCTCTCTTGTCTATATCGCTTACTTTTCTGAAGGTTTGTCACTATCACTAATAATCTTATCGCTGTTATCATCGGCGGGCTTCAAGTCTTCAACAGCAGTTGTGTTTGCTGGTGTTTGTGGCTTTATCGTACGAATTGCTGACAATTCATAAGTTAAAATAACACCTTCAGCATCTAAATCAACTGTCTTTGCAACCTGATCAACGCTATCAACAACGGCATGTAAACCACCAATTGTAATAACTTCAGAACCTTTTGTTAAACTATTTTGGCGTTCTGTCTGTGCTGCACGTTGCTTCTTTTGTTGGCGGCTCATAAACCAAAACATAGCTACGATGATAACTAATGGGAGAATCAAATTCAAATTCATGGATCTTTCCTACTTTCTGACGTGTATCTAGAAAACCAAATACCTTACTACTATTATATCAAAGATTTAAGACTTATTAAAATAATCGTGCGTTGGGTTTGTTATAACCATATTCTTCCATGACAGTTTCACGGAATTGTAGTAACTCATCATTTTCAATAGCCGTACGCATGTCCTCCATAAACTGTAACAAATAACGTAAGTTATGTTGAGAAGCCAGTTGCGCACCCAAAATTTCGTTTGCATTAAAAAGATGGTGCAAGTATGATCGTGTTAAATTCTGGAACGGATTATAATCAAGGTTATCAAATTGTGCTTGATTACCAAACTGTTCTGTACGAATAGGATTCGATGAATAGTAGCTCAAATCAGGATCAAGAGGTGTGAAATCATTTTTATATTTCGAATTTTTAATCACTACCCGTCCAAAACGTGTCATTAGCGTTCCCTTACGTGCAATACGCGTCGGTAATACCGAATCAAACATATCAATACCACGTATAACAGAATCAATTAATGAGTCCGGTGCAGCTACACCCATTAAGTAACGTGGTTTATCTTCTGGTAACAATGGCATCGTAAAGTCTAACACACGATTCATTTCTTTTTTAGATTCACCAACTGATAAGCCACCAATAGCATAACCAGGCAAATCCATACCAACTAAACCATTTGCTGATTCTGAACGCAAAGCTTTAAATCCAGCGCCTTGAACAATTCCAAATAAAGCTTGTGAATCCGCTTTTTTATGCGCAATTTGGGCGCGATCGGCCCAACGTAATGATCGTTGCATGGATTCTTTAATATAATCATAACTTTCAAAATATGGAATGGCTTCGTCAAGCTGCATCATGACATCTGAACCTAAATTATTTTGAATACGCATTGCCACTTCGGGTGACAAAAACATCTTGTCGCCGTTCACATGATTTTGAAATGTTACGCCTTCTTCTTTTAATTTGCGCGCATCAGATAATGAGAAGACTTGAAAACCACCTGAATCAGTTAAAATAGCCTGATCCCAACCCATATATTTGTGTAGACCACCAGCTTCAGCAATTAATTCATCACCAGGACGCACCCACAAGTGATAGGTATTACTCAGAATGAACTGTGAACCAATATCTTTTAATTCTCTTGTACCAACACCTTTTACCGCACCTTGTGTCCCGACTGGCATAAACATTGGCGTTTCAAAAGTACCATGTGGTGTATGAATTCTGCCACGGCGTGCACCGGTATATTTTTCAGTATGAAGATGTTCGTACCATACTGCTGGTTTTTTATCTGTCATCTTATCCTCATTGTATAAATTAATTTTTAATCTATTCTATTTTACCAGTTTTAACTGGACAAAAAAAGCGCTAGATTAGCGTATTTATGAAACTGTTTTACTTGAAATCAACACTTTTAATTGTTCTTTCGCCTGGACTAAACGCTGTTTTCTATTTTCTAAAATATAAATTTCTTTTTCAATATGAGCTATTTCTTCATCAATTATCTGTAGATTATGTTCCCACTGTTCTTTTGTCCCACAGTTATTGTCGTGCCACTTTTTAATACTTTGAATTGCTTTGATAGAGAATCCCATTTCTTTCAGAGCCATAATATCCTGATAATCTTGAAACTCTTGTGTTGTGAAATAATATTTACCTTGTATCTTTTCAGGGTCTAATAACTGTTGTTGAATATAATAACGTATAGTATCTCGATTCGTACCTGTTTTTATCAAAAAATCTTTTAAAAACATTTATGCCTCCTTGTGCGGGGGTACACCCCTTATGTTTAAATTAATATAACATAAAAAGGAGCCCTTTATTCATGATAATTGCCACTAATTTTTTAATCGCCCTGTATACATTGCTTATGTCCATTGCTGTTATAGCTTCTCTGAAAATGCTCCCTTTTTGGCTAGTTTGTATTAATATTATTTCTATTACCGTGCTAGGCGCTTCACTATTTTGGCCAATACTGATATGTATTGCTTTAGTTATGTTGGTTCTGAATGCGGGAATTAACGGAAAAGTGTTACATGGTAAACTAACTTTCTCTCACTTAATCATACGTATTCTATTTTCACTTTTGATTTTTGCTTTATTTTTAATATCAAAATAATTATGTATGATATGACAACTATTAAAAATCATACCCATTAAGTTGTAGTAACTCAATGGGTATGATTACGGATTACCGTTTAATTTTTCTCTAGATTAATTGATTCTCTACCATTACTTTTTCGACACTATTTAAAGCTTCCTCAGCTTGACTGCCAGTTGCTTCTATTGTAATTTCATCATACTGCCCAATAGATAAGGACATCACCCCTAAAATTGATTTCAAATCTACCGCTTGTCCTTTTTTTGACAAACTCATGGTTACTTCTGAATATTTCGATGCTGCTGCCACAATAAGCGATACTGGACGTGCATGAAGCCCACTCGCATTTTCAATTGTATAATCGCGCTTTACCATTTTGACCTCCAAAATAAATAACAGATTTTCTATGTTCAGTGTATCACAATACAACAATCACTTCAATCTTTCATTATGCTTCAATCATACGAATTAAATTGTCAAATTAACAAGTCCATATAATCTTAATCTCATTGTTTACTTCATAGCATAAATATCACTTAATACTTTTTAGCTGATTATTTTCTGACAAACTCCAGTAGCTGTCTCGTGTCACAATAAAAGAATCAAATAATGGTATTTCCATTTGTTCCCCAAGTAATTTCAGACGTTGGCTAAAGCGTATATCAGAATCCGATGGCATAAGGTTACCACTGGGATGGTTGTGAATAATCATAAACCCTAATGCATTAGCGCGAAGTACACTTTGGAAAATTTCACGTGGTGAAGCCTGAACATTTGTTAAACTGCCAACGAATAATGTTTCCCAACCAATAACATTTAATTGCGCATCCAACAGTGCTAAACACAATTGCTCTTGTGGTAGATAGCCTAACTGTCGTTGCGCATAATAACCAATTTCTTCCGAAAATTTGGCACTCAATAATTTAGGACGTACTGCAGTTGCTACACTTTTACCGATGTTCACACCAATTAGCAGCGCATGGTTGAGCGATGGATTATGAGAAATAAAATCTGATGCCATATCGTGTGTCACTTCATTTAGGTCATAATCATTTGGAAAGTAGTGACGAAAGGTCTGCAATGCTTCATCATCGTTTTGACCAAGCGCTGTATAAAAACTTTTAATTTGTTCATGTAATGTCATATGTCACCTCTAAAAGATGATACGTTATTTATTCTTTCGACTCACAGACATGAGCGCATGTAATGATAGTGCTGATGCCAAACAAATTAATATCACATCTAGTCTAGATACCCACTGAGAACCAATATAGGTTGTGTTTATCATTTCTGCTGTAGAGTGTGCGTTTTTCTGGAAAATTGAAATAATACCTGCCGACATTGCAATACCAACAGCAGCAGCATAATTACTTGTTGCCGAAAAAATAGAGTTCCCAACGCTTTGATATTCTACTGGCACGTGACTCACAGCATGAGCCATATTATTACCAAACCAGAAGCCAGCGCCTAATTGTATAACCATAAAATTCAATGTCATCCCATATAAGCTGACTGGCATACTTGCCATTAAAATTGTCCCAATAACCATCAATACCAAACCAATGGTTACAGGAAAACGTGCACCAAAACGATCATACAAACGTCCCGAAACAATTGCCATCATGGCATAACCCAAAGCACCTGGTAATAATGCCAATCCAGCAACTTGTGAATTTTTAAAAAGTACAATTTGCAAGACCATTGGTACAGCATAATTAAAAGTTAAATTAACAATCTGTGTAATAAATGCTGCAATAATACTTAAAGAAAATACTCTAAATCGGAAAATAGCAGGATTGAGTAACGGTTGTCGTACGCGGCTTGCATAGACTAGATAGCCTATAAGACCTAAAACCATAATTATTAATAAACTGATACTAAAGTAATTAGCTACACCATGTGTACTGATACGCTCAATAACAAATATACCGGCAATAAAAAATGTACTTAACAACAACCAACCAATTAAATCCAATTTTTCTTTGGTCAATGGTGACACCTGTTTGATTGTAAACCAGCCCAGTATAAGTGATGCCACCTGAATGGGTAAGACAACCCAAAAGACCATATGCCAATCATAATTCTGAGTTAAAAATCCTCCGAACGCAGGCCCAATTGCAGGAGCAAACGAAATAATTAATGAGCCAAGACCTACCATTGTGCCACGTTTCTGTTCAGGTACCTGTTCGAATATAACATTATACATAAGTGGTAAACCAACACCACCACCAATACCCTGCAATAAGCGACCAAATAATATCCAACCAAAATGGCCACTCATGGCGTTAATTAAGACACCACAGATCGAGATTACAGTCGCTACTAAAAATTGGCTCCTGTTTGTAAATCGTTTTTTTAACCATGGTGATAAAATAACAACCATACTGGTTAGCAAAATAACACCCGAAGTCAGCCATTGTACTGTACTTGAGGTAATATTAAATTCAACCATTAAAATTGGGAAACTAACGTTTAATGCTGTTTCCAACATAATGTCTGTAAATCCCAACAAACCAATTGCTAAAACACTCAAAATTAAGCGCACGGATAACCGTTCATTGACTTGCATTTATAATAATTCCCCTCTAATTTCACTGACAAAGTATAATGAACCCGTAAATACTGTTAAATCAGCATTACTTTCTTGATAAGCTTCACGCCAATTTTCAGCTGTGCTTACTCGATAATTTGCAGCCGTCTTTAAAATATCTAAACTGTGCCGCCCATTAGGTCCAGCAAAAGGGACTAGTACAATATTAAATCGTTGATCGGATAAAATATGCTTAAATTCATCAGTCACGTTCTTATCCATTAAACTACCAATAATTAAAGTAACCGTCTGCTTTTGGTATGGTGGCACATTTAAGGTTTCAAATAATTTTTTAAGCCCTTGTGCATTATGTGCACCATCAATTAAGACACCCGGTTTTAGCATTTCAAAACGAGCAGGCAACTTAGTATTATCCAATCCTTGTTGAATTTGTTCATCTGTGATATTAGCATCAAATGCGCGAACCCCAGCCACAGCAGTTGTAGTATTTTGAATTTGATAATTTCCCGGTAACCCTTGTTTGAAGATATTTAATTCACCTTGAATCAATGCCGAATTGGCTTGCTCAGCAATGACTTGGCGTGCCTGTTCCGGAAGATCCCCAATGACAACTGCCATATTATCATGAATAATACCTGCTTTTTGTTTAGCAATAGAAACGATTGTATTTCCCAACAAATTTTGATGATCTAGTCCGATACTAGTAATAATAGCAACTCTTGAATTGGGCATAACATTCGTTGAATCAAGTAACCCACCAATTCCAACTTCAATAACTATTGCATCCAACTGTTGATGAGAAAAGTAGGTAAACATAATAGCAGTTAAAACCTCAAACTCTGTAGGTATATCTGGTGCTAATTGTTGATCAACTACTTCTAAAGCATTTGCAGCTTGACGTGTAACGGCCAATAAATCTTCAGCTGAAATTAATTGATTATCTATTTGTATACGTTCACGAAAATCAACAATAAAGGGCGAAATAAATAAACCTGTCCTATAACCGGCTGCTTTTAATATAAAGCTCGCCATTGTAGATACCGAACCTTTACCATTAGTCCCAGTTACATGAATGGCTGGTGGCAATTGATTTTGTGGATTTCCCAACGCTGATAACAAGGCATACATACGAGCAAATGATTCTTTTTGTCCACCCTTTGGTCGACTATGTATAAAATTAATAGCATCTTCAACTGATTTCATTGGTTCTCTCCGTTATTTCATAACATAGTGATGAAAAACCGTCCAACATTTGTTTGGACGGTTTCATCGTGATATTTTAAAATTATGACAACGTTAACTTGTATAAACTAAGATAACACGCTACTAAACTAATCTGTTAGTTTTTTTCACGAACTGTAAATTCACGGTGTTGGCGTTGTGCGCCACCACTGTGACGTTCTGTTGAGCGTCCATCACGGCGTTTGTAATCACCAAAACGACGTTCGCCATTTGCTGCGCCACCTTCACGGCGTTCGCGACGTTGACCACCTTCACGAGAATCACCATTACCGCGACGATCACGATTACCACGGTAACCACTACGATTACGTGATGATCCTGATCCACCACGACGATCGCCACCGCTACTACGTCCACCACCATTACCACGACGACGTGGTAATGGTCGTTCGCGTGTAATTTCAACTGGCGTATTTTGTTTCTCTAAATCAGCAACTGAAGATAAGAGAGCAGCTGCTAATTGTTCTACAGAGTATTGTGCAGTCAACTTATCAACTTCAGATTTAATACTGTTAACATCAATAGATCCAACAATATCTTTTACTTCTCCAGCAGCATTTTTGATTTTACCAACACGTGCTTCTTGTAATGAAGCTGGTTCCAATGGTGTCATGCGCTTCTTTGTCAAATCTTCGACAGCACGTAGATAGTCCATTTCATTTGGTGAAACAAATGTAACAGAAACACCCTTTGCTCCAGCACGGCCTGTACGGCCAATACGGTGCACGTAAGATTCAGGATCTTGCGGAATATCGAAGTTATAAACGTGCGAAACATCCTTAACGTCCAAACCACGAGCTGCAACATCAGTCGCAACCAAAATATTGATTTCATGTGACTTGAATTGTGACAATACGCGTGAACGCATCTGTTGGGTCAAGTCACCATGCAAGCCAGCTGCATGATAGCCGCGAGCTTCCAAACCACGAGCTAATTCTTCAACACGACGCTTTGTACGACCGAACACAATCGCCAATTTAGGTGCCTGAACATCAAAGATACGCGTCATTGTATCAAACTTTTCATTCTCACGCATGCGTACAAAGTATTGGTCAACCAAGTCGGTTGTTAATTCTTTAGCTTCAATCTGAATATGCTCTGGATTGGTCATGAACTTTACACCAATACGCTTGATTGCTGGTGGCATTGTAGCTGAGAACAACAATGTCTGACGACCAGCAGGTGTATTTTTGATAATTGATTCAATATCTTCTAAGAAGCCCATGTTCAACATTTCATCAGCTTCATCCAAAACTAATGTTTTTACGTTGTCAATTTTTACGGTCTTACGGTTAATATGGTCAAGTAAACGACCTGGTGTTCCTACTAATATTTGTGGATGTGATTTCAAATTCTGAATTTGACGGCGAATATCTGAACCACCAAAAACAACTTGTACATCGACGCGCTTATCACGTCCTAATTTCTTTAATTCTTCAGCGGTTTGAATTGCTAATTCACGTGTTGGTGACACGATCAATGCTTGAATATTTTTGTTATTCAAGTCAATATGTTCTAATATTGGCAAACCGAAGGCAGCTGTTTTACCAGTTCCAGTCTGCGCTTGACCAATAACATCTCTACCAGACAATGTCAATGGAATTGTCTTTTCTTGAATTGGTGTTGCTTCTACGTAACCATGTGTCGTAATTGCATCCAAAATATCTTGTGATAAACCTAATTCACTAAACTTCAAAATTTTCTCCTCTGCGCTCTATGGCGCGCTAGCAATTCAATTTATTTTGTTACTTGAATTGCTGATGTTTGTGTAAATAATTGATTCGCTAATTTTTGCCAGCTTTGATGCTTTTCATGTTGATTACTCAACAAAATGACAGCTTCTTTGCCATCTTTTGATAGAAGCACCGTTGGTTCAAATCCTCTAATAATGCCATGCCCCCGCATATATGTTGGATAATGGTACAATCCACTAGCATATTTTGTACCTTTAGCTGGTTGCCACATTGCCTCAGCATTTGATTGGTTCATTATTATCTTGTGATCTATCAACAAACGATAGTAACGGTACAGCGAACCAGCTGTTATTGCCATGTTACCAGTACCAGTTTCAAGCGAATAAGCAGTCACATCATTTGACCAATATTTACTATAATTCTGTTCCCTATAACCAATTGTACGTCTAGAGTTAGTAATAAAATGTGCATAATCCAACACATTTAAACCTAACTTTTGATTAAATGTTTCATTAAACAACTGACCATATGTTTTATGCGTGATTTGCATTAAAATACCGGCTAACAAACGATAATTAATTGGTTGATAAGACCAAGCCTGCGTGCCTAAGAATGCCGTATGACTAGCATCAAATGAAATGTTATCAGCCTCATCAGCAAACATTTTTGTGGCTGTTATTTGCTTCAACCCACTAGTCATCGTTAACAACTGACGAATTGTAATCCGATTGGCATTCGGTATGTTAGGATAATATTGACTCAACAACGTATCTAATGCCAATTTGCCTGCTTCGACCTGCTGCATAATCATAGTTGCAGTAAAGCTCTTTTGTAGTGAAGCCATTTGATACATTGACTTCGCATCATTCAAACGATTATGCGTACTATCAGCATAACCATACCCTTTTTGTAAAATAATACGATCATGATGAACAATTAAAGCTGTACCAATATAATTAGCAGACTTCAATTGCTGATCTATTTTAACTGCCAAGTCATCTTTTTTCGAAAAAATGTCTTGGTTTACTTGATTCAAAGCATGTTGATCATTTATATGTTTAGATGTTTTTGTCACTTCATGTGTTGGCATTTTAAACTTCGTAAATAATCCACCAGCAATAACTACCATGATCATGATAATAAACAAAAATACTATACACATATTCCTCACACGCCTTATTCGAAGGTGTTGTGCCCGTCTCATTCCACATTAACCCCCAATGAAGACAGCTTATTTTACTAATGCGTTAACAACGTTTTCAAGATGAATACCGTGACTTGCTTTTAGCAAAATCACATCCCCTTTTTCACCTAACGTTTTTAAATCCTCGATTAATTCGGCTAACTGATCTGTTTCATATTGGTGCAAATGCGCTGAGTCGAAGCGTGCTTGCAAAATTGGTGCCATGTTTTGATTCAACAATGGCCCAACTAAGTACACACCGTCAACATTTGCATCAAGTACCGTTTGTCCCAAACCAGCGTGCAAGTCGTCTGCTTGTTCGCCTAATTCTAACATATCACCTAGCACAAGATACTTGTGTGGCGCTGGTATTGCTTTCAATGCTGATAAAACTGCTGCTACTGCCGTTGGATTTGAGTTATAGACATCACTAATCAGAGTTATACCACGTGCAGTGGCGAGCCTCTCAGTACGGTTTTTTGTCAAATCAAAGTTTTGTAGTGCCGTTACGGCGTTTTTTAAATCAATATGTAATAAGATACCCGCTGAAATCGCTGCGAGCGCATTCATAATATTATACCCACCAATCACAGAAATTGCAAATAATGTCTGTTGATAAACAAATGTTGTCCCATGAGCTGTTGTATGAACCGCACTAACGCCTTGTCCGAAAGTTATCGTTTTTTGTGTCACAGCAGCTTGTGTCAACAATGGTTCATCAAAAGGTATTAACAAAGTGCCCTCTGGTTTCAACCCTTGCGCAATTTCTAATTTAGCCTTGGCGATGTTAGCACGCGTTTTGAAAAACTCAATATGCGCTTCACCTATCATTGTAATAATTGCTATATCAGGTGACACTAAATGAGATAACTCAGTCAATTGTCCTGGCCGATCCATGCCTAATTCAACAACTAATACTTCGGTATCTTCAGGCATTTCAAGTAAAGTCATTGGTACACCAATTTCGTTATTAAAATTTTCTGGTGTTTTAAAAGTTTTAAAATTCGTTGCTGCAACAGCCGCAGTCATATCTTTAGTCGTAGTTTTCCCGTTTGATCCAGTTATAGCTATTACTTTCGGATTAATTTCTTGCCGCCGATACTGGCCTAATTGTTGTAAAGCTTTTAATGTGTCCTTGACTATAATTGCCGGTATATCAGAACTAATATCGTGTTGATCATCTACTAAAACAGCAACTGCACCACGATTCAAAGCACTTTGAATGTACTGATGACCATCATTATCACTCACTAACGCCACAAACAAGTCGCCCGGTTTTACCAAGCGCGAATCAAAAGCAACACCCGTCACTCGACCATTACCTTGTATTGATGCATGTAAAACATCACCAATTGTTGTCATTGCATAATTCATTTTTTCTCCAAAATCACTTATAAACCAATTTATCAATCATGGCATCAATTAATACATTGAACTACTCTAATTGAAGCCACTGTATTAATGTTTTCTCTTAAAAACTGTAATACTTTCAACATGTGATGTTTGTGGGAACTGATCAACCGGTAAGACAGCCCCATCAATATCATACCCTTGCTGTATAATTTCAGCCGCATCTCTTGCTAATGTTACGGGATTACAACTGATATAAACAATACGGTCTGGTGCCATATTGACAGTCGCCGAAATTAATTCACTAGTTAGTCCACGTCTTGGTGGGTCAACAAATACAACATCTGGTTTAAGTTGCGCATCCTGCCATTTCTTAAATTGTTCAGGCGCATCAGCTAAAATATATTCAGCATTTTCAACATGATTTGCACGCATATTAAGTTGTGCGTCCGCAACAGCGCCAGGTACAACTTCTACACCTAACACTTTTTTTACACGATTAGCAACTGTAATCCCTATTGTGCCAATACCAGAATAGGCATCAATCACAATGTCAGTTGCTTTAAGTTTAGCTTTTTTAGCAGCTAAATCATACAAAATTTCTGTCATTTTTGGATTAACTTGATAAAAAGAATTTGGTCCAATAATAAAATTATAACCCAGTAATGTGTCATGAATAGTCTTTTCACCCCAAAGTGTACGATTATTGGGACTAAGTAACACAAAATCTTTTTTCGGACTAAAGTTAAAAATGAGACTCTTTAATTCGGGCAATTGTACACAAATATCAGCTACAATGGCATCTTCGTGTGCTATAATTTCATCATTTGAGACTAACACGACCATTAGTTCTTTCGAATAGTACCCACGTCGTATCATAATGTAACGAATGGCACCTTGTTGTGAATCAGGATCAAATGCAGTAATCTGATATTTTTCTAAAATATCTCGTACTTTAACAATGGCTTGATCAATTGCCTGATCATTTACAAAATAGTCCGTCATGGGCACTAATTCATGGCTGCCTCGACGATAAAAACCACTAGTTAAGTGACCATCTTGCCATTTTACCGGTACAATAGTTTTATTACGATAATAAGTTGGGTTTTCCATGCCAATTGTTGTGTCTACTGCAACGTTAAGTTTTTGTGCTTGAAATAAACGATTAATCTGGGCTCTTTTTAGCTCCAACTGTGCTTCATACTTTAAATTAACCAGTGGTGCAGTCCCAGCATCAATAAGATATTGTCGCTGACTATTTTGACGTTTATCCGAAGTTTCTAGGTATTCAATGACTTTGGCATACCCGGAAAATTTATCAACCTGTGTCACTTCTAAAATAATTTTTTCACCGGGAATAGCATCTGCTATATATACTGGATATGTTGGTGTGATATTCACAATTCCCATACCATCAATACGTATATCATCAACTGTTACAGTCATTTGTTCATGCAATTTAACTGGCAGGATAGTTCTTGTCATAATATCATAAGCGTTAACGATATAAACCGTCAAACATAGTCCTTTCTCTTTACTTTCTCAACAAAATAAAAGCGCTCACCAAAGTGAACGCTTTTACAAGAACAATTACTTGTCTTCGTTGTTCTTGAAACCAAATCCAGCAAACTTCTTGTTGAACTTGTCGACCGCACCATCGGCTTGCGTAAACTTCTGCTTACCTGTGTAGAATGGGTGTGAGTCAGATGTGATATCCATACGGATAACTGGGTATTCTGTACCTTCAAAATCAATTGTATCGTTTGAAGTTACAGTAGAAGCTGACAAAAACTTCTTACCTGTTGTTGAATCAAGAAATACGACTGGATGGTATTCTGGATGGATTTCTGCTTGCATAATAATTTCTCCTTAGCGCCCTGAAACTTCTGTAACAGAGTCAGATTATAACTAGTATATTTTAGCATACAATATATTGCATGACAAGTTTTTAATCAAAAGTTTGATTACCGAGTTCAATAACAATCTATGGCATCAGGTTAATAAGATCAATACCTTCTATACTAATGTCGGCACCCAAACCTGTTAGCTTTTTTTGAATACGGTCATAGCCCCGTAAAATGTGATCAGCATCATTAATAACAGTTACACCTTCAGCCATAATAGCGGCAATTACTAATGCGGCCCCTGCTCTTATTTCAGCAGCCTCAACATCTGTACCAATTAAACGTGGTGAGTGGCTAATTTTAATTTTACCTGGCTTGTCAGAAGCAATATCGCCACCCATACGTCGTAATTCTGCAATATGCTTCACACGTTTTGGATATATAGTATCAGTAATCAAACTTTCACCATTTGCCATTAACAATAATGGTGTGATGGGTTGCTGTAAATCAGTAGCAAAACCAGGATATGGCATTGTTTTAATATTAACTGAATTTAGAGTGTCTGACCGATAAACATAAATCACATCTTCACCAATGTCTAAATTCACACCCATTTCAATCAACTTTGACGTGTATGATTCTAAATGTTCTGGAATCACATTCTTAATCGCGACACCATTACCAAAGGCCGCTGCCATGCTCATATAGGTTCCTGCTTCAATACGATCAGGAATTACTGTATGCGTATTACTAGCTTTCAAACTAGGCACACCAGAAATACGAATAGTGTCTGTTCCAGCACCACGAATATTAGCACCCATGTTGTTTAAAAACGTCACAATATCAATAATTTCCGGTTCACGCGCGGCATTTTCAATAATTGTCTGCCCTTTAGCCCGAACGGCAGCTAAAATAATATTAATCGTTGCACCAACCGAAACTGTATCTAGCGCAATGCGTGCACCAATTAACCCATGTTCGGTAGCATCAATATGAATAATATCATCGCTTTCAGTAACTTTAGCTCCTAATGCTTCAAAGCCTTTAATATGTTGATCAATTGGGCGCTTACCTAAATTATCACCACCAGGGAAGGTTACCGTAGCTCGACTGAACCGACCTAGTAACGCCCCCATAAAATAGTAAGAAGCACGCAATGATTTAATTGCGCCACTGGGTAAATCACTTTCAGTGATGTGTGTAGGATCAATGTCCAAGTTACCATTTTCAAAAGATGAATCAACATTCATTGCTTTCAAAATTAGCTGTAAATTCTTAACATCAAGAATTTGTGGCACTGTATCGAATTTAACCGGTGTATCAGCTAAAATAGCTGCCGGAATTAATGCAACGGTTGAATTTTTAGCGCCACCAATTGTGACTTCACCATGAAGGCGCTTGCCACCGCGTACAATTATTTTAGCCATGATATTTCCTTATAATCGTTATAGTCCAATAGTAATTATACCGTGAAAGCAGACTTAACTCAAATTAAATTAGATAATGAGTTAACGGATTTCAACATTCAACCGTGATACTAGTGTTTCTGTTACTCGCTTGAAATCATCATTAACAGCTGATTCCACTAGGGTTTCATCATTATCTTGATAAACTAGTGTATAAGCCAATGACTTCTTACCTTCAGGTAATTTATTACCCTCATAAACGTCAAACAACGTGATATTAACTAATTTATCCCCAGCGCTCTGGCGAATAACTGCTTCAATTTCTGCATGTGTTATCGTTTCATCAACTAACAATGCAGCGTCTCTGCTCATTTGCGGGAAACGAGAAATTTTACTGTACTGAGTATGATCGGTAATATTTGCCATAATAGCAAATAAGTTTAACTCAAAAGCAAAAATGGGTGCTAATTTCTGAGGCTTAGTAATTTTTGGATGAATCTGACCAACAAAACCAAGATAATGCTCACCTGTATAAATATCAGCTGTTTGTCCAGGATGCATATTATCATGTCGTTCTGTTGCCACATAACGTATATTTTCTACACCAATCTGTGACAAATATGATTCAGTAACACCTTTAATATCATAGAAATCAACAGCGCGCGCTGTTTTATGCTCTTGCCAATCTGAAGTCGCGCGATTGCCCGTTAATACGCCAGCAATATGCTCAGTTTCCGTAGGTAGTTCGTTATCACCATTTGCTACAAAAATACGACCTTGTTCATAAAGCGCAATGTCATGAACAAAATGATTAACATTATAAACGACATCTTCAAGCAACCCAGCTAACAAATTTTGACGCAATGTCGTACGATCAGAACTCATAGGGTAATCCAATGTCACAACTTTGTCGTCAGTATTCTCAACAAATTGTTGTGCTTTTTCAGGCGTGGTTAACGCATATGAAATGGCTTGATTCAAACCCAAGGTCTCCATAATGTGACGACTAGCTCGAATTTGACGTTGGCGTACGGTTAATTTACCCGGCGTGGTTGGCCCGTAGGGTAAAGTGACCGGTAAATTATCATAACCAAACAGGCGCGCAACTTCCTCAATCAAATCTGCTTCAATTGTGATATCCGGGCGACGTGCCGGCACTGTGATGATTAACTTATCATCTGCCACTTGATAGTTAAATGCCAAACGATCAAAAATAGCAATCAAATCTTGCAATCCCAAAGACGTACCTAGAATCTCATTAACACGAATGACTGTTAATGATAAAACAATATCTTGATGTGCTTCATCTGCCGCCTTGACTTGACCATAAGCGATCTGCCCACCAGTCAATTGGTCGATCAAGCTCGCCGCATGATCCAATGTTTCAAAAGTAGCATCCCAATTAACGCCACGCTCAAAACGCGCTGAAGCCTCAGAATGAATATTATGACGACGTGCAGTAGCTCGAACTAAACTCGGATTAAATACCGCTGCTTCAATTGCGATATTTGTTGTCTGTTCGTCAATTTCAAAGCTTTGTCCGCCCATGACACCGGCCAACATCAACACCTCATCTCCCGAGGCAATGACAATATCTTCTCCTGAACGCAAATCACGTGTCTGCTTATCTAATGTTGTCAGTTGTTCACCATCACGCGCGAGCCGAACATTAATTTTAGAATCGTTTATTTTATCTAAATCAAAAGCATGTAAGGGTTGTCCGTATGTTAACATCATATAATTAGTCACATCAACAACATTATTAATTGGTCGAATACCAGCATTCCAAAGATACTTTTGCAACCAAAGTGGTGAATCTGTAACCGTCACATTATTCACAACACGTAGCGCGTACTTTGGTGCCAATTTAGCATCATCAATTTTAATGCTGATTTGCTTGTCGGCTGGTGTATCATATTCTACTAATTCAAATGATGGCGTTGTGACTGATTGATTTAATATTGCACCAAACTCATAGGCATTACCAGCCATTGATAACATATCAGCACGATTTGGTGTTAAATCCGTATCCAAAACAGGTTCATTCATTCCCAAAACTTCAAGTGCATCATCTCCTGGATGAACACCATCATTTTTGTTAAAAATATGAATACCTACTTCAAACGCTTTTGGTGCAATTTTGCTGTCAAAACCAATTTCTTGTAATGCAACAACCATTCCTTGCGATGTCTCACCACGTAAGTTTGCCGCTTGTATCGCCATTAACTCGCCAGATTCATGGTTAATAATATGTGCGCCAACCTTAGCCAAAATAACGAGTTGCCCAACTTCAATATTTGGTGCACCAGTAACTACTTGTGTGAGGTCATTTTCACCAATATTCAACTTAGCAATGACCATATGATCTGAATCAGGATGTGATGTAACTTGAACAACCTCAGCGACCACTAGACCATCTTGTTTCCCAGCCAATGTTGCAGATGAATCAATTTCAACACTCGTTCTTTCAATACGTTCGGCTAAATCAGCAACCGCCTGCTCATCTAAATTAATCGCATTATTTAAGTATTCATTTAACCACGTTAAACTCGTCTTCATGCTTAATTACCCTTTCGTTCAAATTGTGACAGGAATCGTACATCATTGAGATAGAATTGGCGAATATCATCAACCCCATACTTCAACATTGCAAACCGATCTGGACCCAACCCGAAGGCAAATGCCGAGTATTTGTCAGGATCAATCCCATCCATACGTAAAACATTCGGATGTGTCATGCCCGCACCCAGAACTTCAATCCATTCAATATCTTCGGGACTCATATCTGGTGTCACTTCATTCCAAGAAACATCTACTTCAACTGATGGTTCAGTAAATGGAAAATATGATGGTCGCATACGTATTTGATGCTTTTCGCCAAACAATTCTTGCATGATAGATAACAACGTACCTTTCAAGTCAGCCATGGTAATATTTTCACCAACAACCATACCCTCAACTTGATGGAATTGATGAGAATGTGTAGCATCATCCGTATCACGACGATAAACTTTTCCTGGCGCAATCATCTTCAAAGGGCCTTTTGAAAAATCATGTTTCTCCAAAGCACGTGATTGTACTGGTGATGTTTGCGTTCGTAGCAATATTTCGGGTGTAATATAGAAAGTATCTTGCATGTCACGTGCTGGGTGATCTTTTGGTAAATTTTCACGTTCAAAATTATATTCATCAGTTTCTACTTCCGGTGAATCCACTGTATCATCAATGATTTTAAAACCAAGTCCTAGAAAATGCTGCTCAATCTCGTCGATGATTTGTTGCAACACGTGTGGTTGACCAATGGTTGGTGTACTACCAGGTAAAGTGACATCAATTGTTTCAGCAGCCAGCTGCTCATTTAATTTTTCAGCATCTTGTGCTGCTTTTTTAGCTGCTAATAATGATGTAATTGTTTGCCTAACATCATTACCAATAGCCCCAACAGCTTTACGCTCCTCAGGGGCAACATCCTTCATACCTTTTAATAACGCAGTTAATTCACCTTTTTTCCCCAATAATTTTACACGAAGTGCCTCAACATCAGCAGCAGCAGAATTAATGCGCGCAACTGCTGAAGTTTTTAACTCTGTCAGCTCTTGACTTAAACTCATAACTTTATCCTTTCGATTCTCTCTTACAAACCACTAATTAGTACAAATAAAAATCCCATGTTATTCAAAAAGAATAACATGGGACGTTCAATACCGTGGTACCACCCAAATTCCTGATATTTATCAGCTTTGGCGACTATAACGCAGTCTACTACGTTGGCGATTAAGCCAAATACTCCTGACTGAAATTCATTGTCCTTTAATTATGATACTTTCACCAGATATATCACTCTCTTCAATTAATCAGACAATTACTTGGTCACTCATTGTACATCATTAAGCTTTGTAACTTTATTACTAGCTAAGTATATCATGTTCATGACTGGCTGTCGCCATGATTTTTAGATGCTGTGTTGTTAAACTTATCTGACCATTCATGAACTGCTGCCATCATAGGCCGCATTGCTTCACCAGCTGGGGTTAATTTATATTCAATCAAACTTGAATCGTCATATGTGACACGATTCACTAAGTTGACTGATTCTAAAGACTTTAATCTTTCCACTAAGACACGATCTGAACACCCAGACAACGCCCGTGAAATTTCTAAAAAACGCTTTGGTCCATTTATTAGGAGCGTTTCAATAATTAACCCGTTCCATTTACGACCTAGGATTTCAAATGTTTTTGTGAAATTTTGACAGAGCAAATCTTCTGTGTGTGCCGCTAATTTTGCCATAAAGTTGTCCTCGCGTTATTATCAATATGTTAATACTAACACAAAGCACAATAATTGACAAAAAGTAGGACTTATTTAACAAGCGTCTTAGCTAGGTAGAAGCAACCAAGAATACCAGCATTGTCACCGTTGGCAACAGGGACAATATACTCATCTAAATCTGGTACATTTAAGTAATCACTCATTTGTTCAGCAAAACTTTCGCGCATTAATGGGAACAAGATTTCACGATGGGGTACCCCACCACCAAAAACAATTTTATCTGGGCGTAGAATCATTGTATAATCCAATGCAGCTTGTGCCAAATAGAAAGCTTCTATCTTCCAGGCAATATCATCATCAGCTATTTCTTTGGCGCTTGTACCCCAACGTTCTTCAATTGCTGGTCCGGCTGCCAATCCTTCTAAACAGTTGTCGCCATGGAATGGGCAATGACCAGCATAATTATCTTCAGGGTGCTTTTGTAAGAAAATATGTCCAGCTTCAGGATGTCCATATCCACTGACCAAATGACCACTTGACACAATACCAGCACCAACACCAGTACCGACCGTTAAGTAGACCATGTTGTCAACATCTTTGGCTGCACCTGTTTTAAATTCAGCCCAACCCGCTCCGTTCACATCTGTTGTCCAGTAATACGGAATATCACGCCATGCCTTCATGCGGCCCAAGAAGTTATATCCTGACCAACCAGTTTTTGGTGTATCTAACACGTGACCATATGTTCTCGACCCAGTAACAATATCTATTGGTCCAAAAGCTGCAATCCCAATGGCATCGATGTCTTCAAATTGATCGAAAAAGGCAATCACTTGGTCTAATGTCTTTTCACCATTCAATGTTGGAAACGCTGCCCGTTCAACAATATTGTAATCTTGATCAGCAACAGCAACGACAAACTTCGTTCCACCTGCTTCAATTGCACCTAATAATCCCATGATTTTTTCTCTCTTCTTATATTTTTTTAAATAACTTCACCATTAACTATGGTACTTCTATTGATTGTTAACAGAATAGCTCAGTGCTTGGCTCTATTACTTTTCTTGTATCAAAATAATAACAATTAATATGACAATATGATTGAAAAATCTATTCAAGTATCCTTTAAACTCTCATATTTTTTCCTTATTGTTTAAACATGTTAAGCGCTATCATTGTTAGTTTAATAGATTTCATGAGGCATTGTCAAGCTTATAATCGTAATTTTATAAAGTAATTTTTTGCATTTTTTCAGAAAACATTGTGAAAACATTGCTACACTTAACAATTACAAATGATTAGAAATGTCAATTTCAAGTATTTAATTTTATAATGTTGAGTATGAATTAAAAAGCGACCACTTAATAAATGGTCGCTTTTTACTATTTGTTATTTATTTAACAATTTCGCAGAATTCGACAATAACTGCGTCAGGTCCTTCAATATTAAAGAACTTAATACCCTTTTCCCAAAATGCTAAATGTTGTACTTCAGAATCAATTAACTTAAATCCTTCAGCCTTAGCTGCTTTGAAAGCGGCATCAGCATCAGTTGTATCCATTGAGATATGATTAATAGCACCTGGCTTACCAGCAACTTCATCTGATTGCCATGTTTCAATCACAAGATTCTCGCGTTGCATGAAAATCACGTTACCAACTGGAAAATCACCTGTCTTCTTAAAGCCAAGTTTCGTCCAAAAAGTTTCAGCGGTTGCCAAACTTGTTGTTGGAATACCAATATGCTGAACACCTGAATAATAATCTGAAAATGACATGTTAATCTCCTATCAATTAAATGAATGAAGGCGTAAAACGTAGCAATATGCGCTTTGTGTCTTTAATTAGTTATTAAATACCTTGATGCTTCAATCCTGGGAAGACATATTTGTCTCCCAAACCTGTTATACCACCTTGAAACAAAAATGCAAAGACCGTACCTAACCCATAGTTTGAGAAGTCAGGGAAGATAATAACGGCTATGATAGCCAAGATTGTGGGTGGAATATACGAAGCCCACATTGCTTTGGCTGCTGATCCTTTAAAGTACTTGAAACGCAAGATCTGCATTAAATCATCTGCTGGATGTAAAACTAGATTAGTACGTTGATAAATCGAAATGGCAACGGCAATCAATCCTACGCCTAAGAAATTTAAGATAACGTAGAAAATCGTCATACCAACACTATGTGAGTCTGGAATAATTGCTGAAAATATGTTTGCAAAGTAACTAATCAATAGTGAAAAAGGTACCATGAAAGCAATATTTCCAACAAATTTACGCCAATCAAAGTGTCCTTGTAGCACGACATTTAACACCGCCACGACAACACCAACACCAAAAAATACCCAGCCCAGCATACTATTACTACCACCAAAAACTGATTTATTAAAACCAGCAGACGCAGCAGTCCAGTATGCGGACCCCAAAAATGGCGGATGAATTTTTTGACTAGTAACCACAGTTAGAACGTTACCAGCTGCATTAATGACCAAAGAGAAAACAAAGTAAGACAATGCAGCACTAATCGAAATTGTACGACCACGAGTCGTTTTACCTGCTACGTCTTTTGCATCCATATGCTTATGCCTCTTCTCCACCGACTTTAACAACAGCCTTTGAAACAACACCTAACTTACCATTAACGAAGTCATCAACTGTGTTGTAGTCTAATTCATGTGACATCAATGATTCAACATCCAACTTACCTGATGATAGCAATGCCAATGAATCTTCAAAAGCGTTAGGGTTAATAAATGAACCTTGGATAGTTAATTGCTTTTGGAATATTTCATAAGTGTTCATTTCGAACTTTGCATCAGGACCACCAACACCAAACATCAATACTTGAGCACCACGAGCTGAAGCTTCAACAGCAGCTTCTTGTGTTTGTGGCAAACCAACGGCTTCGATAATAACATCGTATTCGCCTTCAGGAATCTTGTCACCCTTCATTGTATTGAATGTGTTTTTAACACCAAACTTTTCCTTGTTCATTGCCAACTTTTCGTCAACAATACCAGCCAAATCAACTTGGTGAATACCATAGGCTTGCAAGATTTGAACAAACAATTCACCCATGAATCCATCACCAATAACCAAAGCTTTTTGGTATGGTGTAACTTTCAACAACTTGATACCGTGAACGGCACATGAGATTGGTTCAACAACGGCTGCTGACTTCAATGAGACGTTATCAGGAATTGGATAAACAACTGAAGCAGGTGCTGTGAAATATTCTTCAAATCCACCATCACGTGTTACACCAACAGCTGACAAGTTTTCGCACAATTCTGGACGTCCTGTACGGCAGTACTTGCACTGTCCACAATAAATGTTAGGGTCAACAGATACACGATCTCCAACTTTAACATTTGTAACTGCTGAACCAACTTCAGCAACAACACCTGAGTTTTCGTGTCCCAATACAATTGGTGGGACAGCAGGAGCTGATCCTGGCAATCCAGCGTAAAGCGCGTGATCGGTTCCACAAATCCCAGCAAATGCTGTGTGAATCTTAACCTCGTTTGGCTTAACTTCTGGTTGTGCAATATCTTGCAATTCCAATGACTTGATGCCAGTTAGTACTAATGCGTCCATGATAAATGCTCCTTCTTATTTGTGATATTTTCAACTTACAAATTCATGATAACCCTTTCATGTTTTACTGTCAAGTTATATTATACTTTTTTCATGAATATTTTTCTTATAATATTATGGTAAAATGAATATACAAGGGACAAATTATAATAAACATTTTTATATCCCTTTTGGAGGACATTATGGTTTCAAAATTATCTGACGTAGCTGAATTAGCTGGCGTCTCAGTTACCACTGTTTCACGTGTGATTAACAGTTACGGATCTTTAAGTCAAAAAACGATCGATAAAGTTCATGCTGCTATGCGTGAATTACACTACCAACCTAATGCCATGGCGCGTTCTTTGCAAGGTAAGTCATCTCAGTTTATCGGTTTAATTTTCCCAGACATACAAAATCCATTCTTTACATCACTTGCAAATGAAATTGAGCAAATCCTGTTTGATAAAGGTTATAAATCTATTATCGCGACAAGTGCAAATAATGTTGAAAAAGAGAAACAATATTTAGAAATGCTTGCTGCTAATCAAGTGGAAGGCATTATTACATCTTCACATAATTTAGATATTGATGCCTATAGCAATACGTATTTACCTATCGTTTCATATGATCGCTTTATTTCAGATACTGTGCCTATCGTACGCGAAGACAATTATCGAGGTGGTCAACTGATTGGTGAATATCTACTCAAAAATGGTGCTAAAAATATTTTAATGCTTAGTGGCGATTCCTCTTCCCAGTCACCAACTACCAAACGTTACGAAGGATTTACTGCAGCCCTTGGCGACAAGGTATCTCTCAGTATCCAAGAATTTAATTCTAATAGTTGGCCAACAACGTCTGAAATTGATGTAATTGTTAATGACGTCATTCAACAAAATATTGATGGTATATACGCTTATAATGATATTATGGCAATTCAATTACAAAATGCGTTACGTAAAGCTGGTAAACGCATACCTGAAGATATCCGTATTGTTGGTTACGATGGTTCCCCTATCGTACAATTACTGCACCCTGACTTGCCAACTGTAGTACAGCCTATTCGTCAGGCTGCTCAGCGTCTTATTGACGTACTCTTTGCTGAAATAAACAACCAATATCCTGTCGTCAATGATGTACTGCCTATTACTTTCTATAATCCCGAATAAAACCATTACAAAATAAACCCGTGAAGCAACACACTTTTGTGTTACCTCACGGGTTTATTTTGTAATGGTTAATTCACTTGGAATTTTGCTTCTTGACCATTCAACACACGTACAACTTCCTGTGCCGTCACTAAACCAACACTATCAAAAGCTTCTCGTGATGATGCTGCTACATGCGGTGTCACAAAGACATTTGGTAAGCTGAGTAACTCATTATCAGGTGTAACTGGCTCGTTTGTAACAACATCTAGGCCGGCACCAGCAATCTTTCCCGATTTTAACGCACTGATTAGTGCCTGTTCATCGACAACAGCACCGCGAGCAATATTAACAAGCACAGCACTGTCCTTCATTTTGTCAAATATCTTAGCGTCTATTAAGTTCATTGTTTCAGGTGTTGCTGGTAAGGCCAAAACAATAAAATCCGACTGTTCATATATTTCATCTAATGTTGCCATTCGACCATTTTTTACTTCTTTTTCATGACGAGCATAGGCTAACACATCCACATCAAATCCAGTAAGTAACGCATCGACACGTTGACCAATCGCTCCGAAGCCAATAATACCGACTGTTTTGTGGCTAACTTCTTGTCCCATTGGTATAGTCATTGCATTATCATTAATACTTTGATTTTGCTGATAAAAATATCGCCCAGCCATAAGCATGTGCATAATAGCAGTTTCAGCTACTGCTGTGGCATTGGCCCCTGGCGCATTCGTCACAATAACATGATGTGCTGAAGCATCAGCTAAATTCACATTATCATAACCCACGCCGTAACGTGCAATAATTTTTAACTGTGGCAAACGACTAAATACATGATTATCGATTGGATACATCATCAAAATCATCGCTTCAATATCAGTATTTTCGGTGAGATCTTGTACCGTACTTTGTTTATTAGTAACCACTTCAAAATGATTCTTTTCAAGATAGTCAATCGCTTTTTGTGAAATACCATCAAAAACTAAAACTTTTTTCATATTTAACTCCTATTTTCCAATCAAACTCGTGGCACAAAAGTCATTTGGGAGGTCATTGCAACGTGTGAAACGACCCAGGCATCAGTGTCATAATATCTGTTTTAATCATTTTACCTGTATCGTTAATTAACCAGATTGGCATATGTGGCTCAAAAAATTCTACCATCACTTGCCGACAAGCACCACAAGGTGCGATAGGTTCATTTGTACGCCCGGAAATCACCAATCCTTCGAACTCACGATGACCGGCCGCAACAGCGCTAAAAATTGCAGTTCGCTCAGCACAATTTGTCAGACCAAATGATACATTCTCTATATTAATACCTTTGTATATATCACCAGAGGCTGTTAGTAAAGCTGCCCCAACTGGAAAATGCGAGTATGGTGTGTAAGTTTGATCCAGTGCTTCAATTGCTACATCTACTAATTTTTTTGGAGCTGTATTCTGTATCATTTTATAATACCATCCACTTCTATCCTACTATATTTCAATATAAATTTAACTATATTTTTAATAAAATAAAGTGCTTACTTCTTTAATAACATTTCTAACTGGTTTAAGCGTTCTTCAAATACATCAAAAGCTTGATTTAAGTAATCAGCTTGGCTCATATCAACACCTGCTTTCGCAATCACATTCAAAGGATAATCTGATGAACCGGCTTTCAAATAGTTTTTGTAAGCTTCTGCACCATTTTGATTTAGAATACGTTCAGCTAAAGTCGTTGCCGCAGCCTCACCAGTGGCATATTGATAAACATAGAAATTGTAATAAAAATGCGGGATGCGCGACCATTCAAACGCGATTTCTTCATCAGGAAATAGATCATTGCCGTAATACTTCTGATTAAGATTGCCATAATAAGTACTCATTTTATCAGCAGTTAAAGCTTCACCCTGAGCACTTTGTTCGTGAATCCAATTCTCAAACTCCGCAAACTGTGTTTGACGAAATACCGTTCCCTTAAAGCCATCCAAATATTGATTGAGGATATATGCTTGAAACTTTGGATCATCATTATTTTTCAATAAGTAGTCTGTGAGTAATGACTCATTGGTTGTTGACGCAATTTCAGCTAAGAAA
This sequence comes from Leuconostoc carnosum, assembly GCF_014207505.1. GTDB lineage: Bacteria > Bacillota > Bacilli > Lactobacillales > Lactobacillaceae > Leuconostoc > Leuconostoc carnosum. Next base: position 125,569 of record NZ_JACHGL010000004.1, on the reverse strand, counting down.
ATTGGATAGTCACCATAGTAATAAGGTTGATTATGTCGCGTTAGATAAGAATGAATAGAATGACCCATTTCATGAGCTAATGTGTAAACATTATTCAGATTATTTTGCCAATTCAATAAAATAAAGGGATTCGTATCATATGTGCCACTCGAATAAGCACCTGTCCGTTTACCTTTGTTTTCAATAACATCAATCCATCGTTCATCAAAAGCTTTTTGAACAACGGCTAGATAATCTTCACCCAATGGCGCTAACGCTGCCAGAACAATATCTTTTGCTTTTTCGTATGTCACTTCAAAATCTATTTCATCTACTAGTGGCACATATAAATCATAAGAATGTACATCTTCAACATTTAAAATCTTTTTACGTAAAGATACAAAACGATGTAATAATGGTAAATGTTCATCCACTGTCTTAATTAATGTTTGAAAAACAGTTGTTGGCACTTGATGTGGTAAAATAGCTGCTTCACGCGCTGATTGGTAATGGCGCGTTCGAGCTAAAAAGTTATGTCCCTTAACGTGTGATGAAAGCGTTGAAGCGAATGTGTTTTGTAAGGCTATATAGCTATCATACAATGTTTCAAAAGCCTCTTGTCGCAGAGCTCGATTCTTTGATTCCAATAATAAACTGTACAAACCATTAGTTAGTGGTACAATTTCCCTTGATTCAGTGTGAACATCGCCAAATGTTATATCAGAATTATCCAATGCACCAAAAGTGTTTTCAGAAGCATTAAAAATGTCACTCGCACCTGCTAGAAGTGCTTCTTGATCTGCCGGTAATGTGTATGGCTTTTGTGCTTTTAGTGTCTCAAATAAATGTGCATACTTTTTTAAGCCGTCGGTCGTTAAATATGTTGCCAAATCCGCATCAGGAATATTCAACACTTCTGGTTGAAAATACGCTGTTGCTTCACTGACCGTCGCCCATAATCCTTGTACACGGGCATAAAAAGCCGCATACTTTTGATTAGTCGTATCTTGGTCATAAATTTGATTGGCATAAACATGTACGCTCTCGAGTTGACGTTCTAATGCTAGATTCGCTTCTAAAGCTGCTTGTACTGTTTCTGCTGAATCACCAACATGTCCAGCAAATTGGCGAACTTTCTGAGTATCATTTTGTATTTTTTCAAAAGCTGCTTGCCAAGCTTCGTCGGTCGGAAAAATCGTTGTGAGATCCCATGTCAGGGATTTCGGTACTTCATTACGTAATGGTTGTGCCATGATTTATTACAGTGAACAACGACGTAGCCATCCACGGTGTCTCCTTTTTATCATCTAATATCTTATTTTATCACTTATCTCTCATTTTACATAATTTTTGTGATAATGATGTGTGCCAATTAGGTAGACGACGAACTAACAAGTGTTGTCCCTGTTGTAAAATGTAATGGTTCTTTTCTAAATCATTAAAAATTAAAGCTATTTGATAATGTTTAAAATTATCATCCCCCATTAAATATTTTGTTAGTTTATTGCTTATATCATCTTTTTTCACCATATTTTCTTGACCTACTCTTTCTAAGAGTAACATAATCAATAACCGAAAATGCCAATTAGGAATAGTTAATCCAAACGTGTGACCTTCATGCATCCAAAGTGGTGCATGAAGTAGCAACCGCTCTTTGTTATATAAATAACGGACAATTTTCTCATCAACACGTTTTTGAATTAATAGATTTTGCAATTTGTATATTTGTTTCTCAATTTTAAAATTAATTCCCTGCGTTTTTGTTGTCCCTTCAAATAAAGAATGACTCATCCATTCTAAATAATGAATACGTTCAAAATCACATTTCCAAAAATCTTTTCGATAAACAAATCGTTCTTTGTCTGGTAAATAAAATGTTAACTTTTTTTGTGCCCAAAACTTTATAATACTTTTTTGTGTCATACTTTTTTCAAAATAGTTTTGTCCAAGAATCCAAATTACTTGAATATTTTGACTACTATATCCTGCGTTACGCTCATCCAATCTTTTTTGAGAAATTGGGCTGCATTGATATTCTACGGCAACTTTCCGCTCTTTCAATGTGATTAAAATATCTGGTCGTTGGTTAATCTCTGGCAGTACGGCCTCGATTTGAACATGCCCGTACTTTTTAAATTGTTCTGCCAATTGTAATTTACCAGATAAATGTTGTGCCGTCTCATTTTCTGTAAATGTTGCACATACAGTACCAGAATAGTGAGCAAAATGCGGTTGATTCACATCGCCTACTTTGAGTATCACTTGTTCTTGGCAGCCAGGACAGCAATAATTTTGTGATTTAATCGCACGATTAGCACAAATATATTGTTTCTTATCATCAAATGCAATGATCATAAAAAGCACCTCCAACGCATAATACGCGCTAGAGGTGCCTTTCACTTGTTACTTTAATCTTCTTTCAACCCAGTTACTTAACCAGGTCAATAAAGTAATCAAAATAAGGTACATCATAGCAATGATAGCCCATACTCTAAATCCTTGCGAATTACGCGCAACAATTAGCGTACCTGTTTGTGTCAATTCCAATAAACCAATAGCTGACAAGATCGAAGTATCTTTTAAAGTAATAATAAATTGGTTGATAAAACTAGGCACCATAATGCGAATACCTTGCGGCATGATGACGCGTCGCATAGCTTTACCATAAGTCAACCCAAGAGAACGTGCCGCTTCCATCTGACCATGTTCAACAGCCTCAAAACCACCACGAACAAATGCCCCAGTATAAGCACCTTCATTTAAAATCAATGTAATAATACCAGCGGTAAATGCAGGTATTTTAATACCAATAACACCTGGCAAGCCAATATAGATGAAAAATGCCAAAACCATTAATGGTAGACCACGGAAAATATAGATAATAGTCGTTGAAATCCCACGAATCAGTTTAAACTCACTAACCCCCATAATTCCAAGTAGAATACCGAAAATTGAAGCCAAAAGAATCGCAATCACTGTCAATTCAATAGTTTGCCACAATCCTTTTAAGAAAGCTGACTTATTGGAATTTAAAATCCCAAAAATTGAGCTATTATCTTTTTTAGAACCAGAAAAAGTAGATTGGGTGGCCCCTAAATATTTTTTCACGATTTTATCATACGTACCATCTTTCTTAATGCCAGCAAATCCTTTGTTAAATGAGGCCAATAATGCTTTATTTTTACCCTTTTCAACAGCAAATGCATACACACCAGCATTTCCAAGGGATTTTGGATTCATAATCTTTAATTGAATGCCATTTTTAATACTGTATTGAATAACTGGCATATCTTCAAATGTTGCAGCTGAATTACCATTAACCACATCATTATACATTGTGTCAGTATCATTAAAATATTTAATTTTAAAGCCATATTTTGTTTGCAATGACTTACCATATTCTGAAGCTGACGTGCCTGTTTTAAGTGCAACCGTCTGACCTTTTAAATCCTTTAAAGACTTAATGTTACTATCTTTTTTAACAATCCATGCTACACCAGTCTTATAGTAGGGTGTTGAAAAATCATAAACTTCTTTTCGTTCCTCTGTCACGCCCATACCAGCAATAATACCATCAGCCTGACCGTTAGAAACTAATTGTGCAGCTGAATTGAAGCTCATAGGCTTCATCGTATAGGTAAATCCTTCACGATCAGCAACAGCTTTCATTGTTTCCTGTTCAATACCCACATATTTATTATTCTTATCTTGGAAAGTAAACGGTGCATAAGTCGCATCTGTGGTAATCGTATAATGTGGTTTGTCAGCTTGTATTGTTAAATTAAACGAAAACAGCGTAACCAATGACGCCAAGCCAAATAACCATTTCTTTAACATATTCTGATATTCTCCCATATTCTTACAAAAAAAATCGACCAAAATGGTCGGCTTTTTTCAAACAGGTTGACGCCATCACTATTTAGATGTTATCAACTTATAGTTGTGTTACGCGTGCATAACCTTACTTAAAAATTCCTGCAAACGTTCGTTTTTTGGTGCATCAAACACTTGTTTTGGTGCGCCAGATTCTTGAATTTTCCCAGATTCAAAGAATACGACACGATCAGCAACTTGCTTAGCAAATCCCATTTCGTGAGTCACAATAATCATTGTCATGCCAGATTCTGCCAAATTCTTCATAACTTCCAACACATCCCCAACCATCTCAGGATCCAATGCGGAAGTTGGTTCATCAAACAGCATAATATCTGGTTCCATAGCCAACGCACGTGCAATCGCGATACGTTGCTTTTGCCCACCTGATAATGAATTAACTGATACATCTGCCTTTTCTGACAAGCCAACCGTATCAAGTAACTGACGGGCTTTAGTTTCAGCAGCAGCCTTATCCATTTTACCAGTCTCAATAGGAGCAAGCATAATATTTTCTAATACAGAGTAATTATTAAATAAATTAAAGCTTTGGAAAACCATACCAATATTTTCGCGTACTTTATTAATATCTGTTGACTTATCTGAAATGTTAAAACCATCTACTACAATAGTCCCATCATCAGGCATTTCTAATTGATTTAACATCCGTAAAAACGTTGATTTTCCAGACCCAGAAGGGCCAATCATTACAACTACTTCATTTTCTGCAATATCTAAGGAAATATCACGCAATACGTGATTATCACCATAAGACTTATTTACTTTTTCAACATGTACTTTTACTTTAGCTTGTGCGTCACTCATGCACGTGTCCTCTTTTCTACCCAGTTACTCAACCATGTTAGCAATGTGATAACAATCAAGTATATTGCTGCAACAATAGCCCACACACGGAATCCTTGTGAATTACGTGAAACAATCAAAGTTCCTGTTTGTGTTAATTCTAAAATACCAATTGCCGATAAAATAGAAGTATCTTTTAATGTAATAATAAATTGATTAACAAAACTAGGAATCATAATCTTCAAACCTTGTGGCATGATAACCTTACGCATCGACTTACCGTATGGCAAACCAAGCGAACGTGCCGCTTCCATCTGACCATGTTCAACAGCTTCAAAACCACCACGAACAAATGCCCCAGTATAAGCACCTTCATTTAAAATCAGTGTTACTAAGCCTGCGATGAACGCTGGAATTTTCATACCAATCACACTAGGCAAGCCAATGTAGATGAAAAATGCCAGTACCATCAATGGCAAGCCACGGAAAATATAAATAATAGTTGTTGATAATGCGCGAATACCGGCAACTTGACTAATACCCATAATACCAAGAAATACACCCCAAATTGAAGCTAAGACAATGGCCAAAACTGTCAAAAGAACTGTTTGCCATAACCCTTTTAAGAAGGCTTGATCATTTGACTTCAAAATGCCCAAAACTGAACTATTATCTTTTTTATTTCCTGTAAATGTTGCAGCACTAGAACCTAAGTATTTCGCTACAATTTTATCATAAGTGCCATCTGCTTTGATGTCTGCAAAACCTTTGTTAAAGGCTGTCAATAATTTAGCGTTGTCTCCCTTTTTAACACCAAATCCGTACCACCCAGCTTCAATAGGTGATTTCGCATTCATCACTTTTAATTGTGTCCCATTCTTAACGGCGTATTGAATAACTGGTAAATCACCAAACGTTGCTTGCGTGTTACCATTAATCACATCATTATATAATGTGTCGGAATCGTTAAAATATGTTACCTTGAATCCATATTTCTTTTGTACAGATAAAGCATAGTCAGCACCAGATGTCCCGGTCTTGAGTGCAACTGTTTTTCCTTTTAAATCTTTTAAGGATTTAACATCAGAACCTTTTTTTACGGCCCAACCAATACCAGAACGGTAATATGGTGTACCGAAGTCAAAGACCTCTTTACGTTCATCAGTAATCGACATGCCGGCAATGACACCATCTGCTTGGCCAGACGAAACTGACTGAGTTGCTGAGTTAAAACTCATTGGCTTCAACGTATACGTAAAACCTTGGCGCTTTGCAATTGTCTTCAAAATTTCTTGATCAATACCTGTGTATTGATTATTTTTATCTTGAAAATCAAATGGTGGATATGTTGCATCTGTTGTGATGACATAGTGAGGTTTAGCTGCACTGACATTTGGTATATTAACCAGCGTTACCAAAACTGCGAAAAAAGCAATACAAAAAATTAATATTTTCTTCATAATATATAATTATACCAAAAAAAGTATTAAAGGTCGCGTACTATGTTATATTTATTAACATTTTAAATAATTTATCCTTTTCGGTACTCTAATTCCATTAATTATGCTGACATTTTCTAATAATTAGACTCACATTTATTATTTAGTATATAGGAAATTATGAGAAAATAAAAAATCGCAATCATGCGATTTTTTATTTAGTCTATGGATGTACTGGTACATCAACATCCCCAGCAATAATTTTCTTTTGAGCTGATTGTACAGCTGACCACACTTCTGATGAAGCAGAATCATTTGTTAACCCAACACCTTTTTCTTTCAAACCATAGGTGATTGTTTTACCACCCGGAAATTTATCATTACGTGCTTGATTTGAAAGTGATTCAACAGCGTTATCAACACGCTTCACTGCTGAAACTAATGTGAAGTTTGATTTTTTATTACCTTTAGCAGTATATGCACCATCTTGCTTCTGATCCATGTCAACACCGATAACCCAAACTTTTTCATCTGAGTTTGGTGCTAACTTTTGGTTATTTGCTTTTGCTTCAGAAAATACACCTGATCCAGTGCCACCAGCTGCTTGGAAAATTACATCCGCACCACCAGCTACCATTGAAGCAGCAATTGTCTTACCCTTAGCAGCATCTGTAAAGGAATCAGCATATTGTGTGACTACTTTGATGTCTGGGTTTGTAGCCTTCACACCTGCTTTAAATCCTGCCTCAAACGTGTCAATAATATCACCATGAATCCCACCAATAAAGCCGACAGTTTTAGATTTACTTTGTGTTGCTGCGGCTACACCAGCTAAGTAGGATGACTGCTCTGACTTAAACATTAATGAAGCAACATTATTTTCTTTAACAACAGCATCAATAATCGCAAAATTTGTCTTTTGGTTAGCTTTAGAAACGTTAGTTAAAGCCGGTGCTGCTGCGAAACCAACACCATAAACAAGTTTGTATCCACCTTTAACTGCTGTTTGTAAATTAGTTTTAATATCTGAAGCATCAGAACTTTGGAAATAGTTGTATCCCGTAGCACCTTGTTTCAAGTTATGTTCTTTCCCGTAAGCTTTGACACCAGCCCAAGCCGATTGGTTAAACGATCGATCATCCACACCACCACCGTCTGTAACCAAGGCTACTGTATGATTATCCTTGTCTGATGAACTTGAGCCTCCTCTAGTAGCGGCATAAATACCACCACCTATGACTGCTACTGCGACAATTCCAATTCCAATTTGTGCTGAACGCTGCATAATTCCCATCATATGCAAATGCATCAAATGCTACTTGCATAATTCCTCTCAAAATTTTATACTTTTATTATCCGTTATATATGAATAAAAACAAGTAAATTTGAATTCATTTCACAGAATAAATACGAATATTAGCTTTTTTATTAAAATATAGTTCGTTATTTAAGAATATTTCAACTTATTTGTTCGGTTTTTGATAAAATAGATTCATGACACAATTTATAACACATACAATTGAGCCTTGGATGCCTCAAGGTGCATTAAAAGCTAAAGCAGACTACGCCACTATCGCAGTACAAGCCAATTGGCAAATTTTATCACTTTATCGATATAATGATAGCCGTTTTGATCAGACTACTAGAGTAAATCATATTAATGATTGGCTTAGTCCAGTAAAATCTGACGACATTGTACTGCACCAATTTCCAACCTATATGAGTGCTGAATTTGAAAGAGATTTCGCAATCGCACTCCGTCAACGTGGTGTTCAAAGTGCTATTTTAATACATGACATTGAACCACTACGTTTAATAAAAAAAGCACCATGGGAATTTGATGTGCTAAATCAATACGACATGGTTATTGTTCATTCACAAGCTATGCAAGATGCACTCATTACATTGGGTGTCCATACGCAATTTATCATCCAAAATTTCTTTGATTACCTCAGTGACTATAGTTTACCATTACAATTCAGTCATAAAATTAATTTTGCTGGTACTTTTCAAAAATCACCTTGGCTACAAAACTATCATGGACCAGAAATAACAGTATTTGGCTCTAAACCAAAGAAATGGCGTGATGTGACTTTTCCACCAGCTATCAATTACCAAGGTAACTTTAATCCAGAAGATATTGTCCATCAGTTTCAGGATGGTTTTGGTTTAATTTGGGATAGTGATTTTGATGACAAAACTTATCAAAGTTACACAAAGTACAATACACCTCATAAAGCCAGTCTTTACTTACGAGCAGGACTACCACTAATAGCTTGGTCTAACAGCGCGCTTGGAAAACAAATTATTGCCCTTAATTTGGGTTTTGTTTTAGATCACCTCGATGATCTAGCAGATCAGTTAAACAAAGTTGATGAAGTCCAGTATCACATATGGCAAACTAACGCCTTAAAGATGACTGACAAATTAGGCAGCGGCTACTATACTAAAGAAACACTGGCAAACATAACAATGTAAAAAGAGACACACTGTTTAATCACAGCATGTCTCTTTTTTTAAGGTAATAACCGGAGTCGAACCGGCGATGACGGTTTTGCAGACCGTTGCCTTACCACTTGGCTATATTACCATAATTAGTCGCAAGCAAAGGGTCAATAGTCACATTACAATTTTACAATCACAGCAACGCCTTTAATTATATGTGAAAACCACAAAAATTTCAATCATTTTGTCACTAATTACTAATTTCAATCACTTCACCATCAATTACTTTGAAGTTTGGGACTATCGAAGCATCTGATAGCCAAACTAGTGTACGGGTTGTCGGGTCCAACCATCCCTTGATCTCCGAGCGATCATCCAAGACTAAATCAGTGCCATAAGGCATGTCTAGAATGAAGGATAAACTGCTTTCAATGGCCAATGCAGCGTCTATAACCAATGGCATAAAATTTTTAGGATCATCATTCCATGCTTTATTATCATTATCGGCGAACAAAAACCACCCAGTGTCTTGCTGCTCTGTGGGCGCTAATTCTCTATATACCCACCGCAAGCTACCACTACCGTCTGTTAGATGTTTTGAAGCAAGCACAACGGCTTCTGGCTGATGAAATACTGAGCGCATTTTTTAGTATACTTTAAGCACAAATATTAATTACCTAAAGTACGCTCCTTCCTATGGATAGATTTATTATACCTTACAAATAATAATAGTTAAACCTCACGAAATTAACCTAAGTTATTTTCTAATAATATTTTGTGCATAGCATCTTCCATTTCAGATGTACGCACCCATTCTTCCCAACCCTGGTATTCTAAAGGTAATAATTCATAATTTGTATTAATATATTTTTCCAACATTTCTACATAAGCTGAGCGCGCAATGTTCAATTTTAAAATTCGAACTTGCTTAATATAACCATGCTCTGCTGCATATTCAGCACGGCCATTGTGCGTAATATTTCCCAATTCAAAGTAAATCGAATCATCTAAACGCGTAATCTCTTCAATTAAATTAAATGTCTCTTTCATTGTTGATTCCTACTTTCTGCTGTCGCACATAACGACGTACAACAAACCAACTCGCAAGCCAAATGCTTAACAAAATACCTAACATACCTAACACCATTGTGACGACTTCGACCATTAATAATTTGGCATTCACAAACATAGCCAGTGAGTATTTTAACCGTACAAACCAGATAAGCAAAGGTAAGTTAGCACCCAACACACCAAAAAACAATGTATTAATCGCTGTTCCTAAAATTTGCCCCCCAATGATTCTCGTATGCGCGTATAAACTCTGACTTGTCATATCGGTTGTACGTTGCACAACTTCATTTAAATCAGCAACAATTGCCATTGCAGCTTCTGACACGGCTCCTAAAATAGAAATAACCATGACAATCATCGCAATATGAGAAAAGGACAAACCTACGGTTAAAGACAACCCTTCTAATTCTTCCGAATTTTCATTTGCAAATCCTTGAAATTGGCCAAAATATTGTATGACTATCGATAATAACATTAAAATTGCGACAACAATCACACTTGTTTTAAACGCAGTATCCGCAACATCAGCATTATCTGCGCCGAGGTATATTGCCACGGCTAAAATAATAGTTCCCATAATTGCTGTGACAACATATGGATTGAATTGCCAATTAATCAATATAATTAAAATAAATATCACAAAAAAATTAATAATTAGACCCAGAAACGCTTTAATGCCTTGACCACCACCAACAAAAACCATTAATATAAACAAAATAATCACTAACAAACCGATTGTATTCATGGTGTCATCACCTTTCGTGACATGATCCAACCAACCAAAGCACTAGTTACTGGAACTGCTAATACAATGCCAATACCAGAAATAATTGTCTGTAAAATACCCAAATTCATAGTTTGATCTAAAATGTATGCCCAATTATTCCCATTACGCAACATTAAAAAAACCATTGGTAATGTTTCAGCAATAAAAATCATGAATAATACATTAATTAACGTACCCATAATATCGCGACCAACCGTCATCCCTGAATGCCAATAATCAATAAAACGAACTGACACCCTTTCACGTCGCACACCAAACAGCATAGCAACAATATCTGCTGCTTCATCCATTACTGCGCCTAACACACCAATAACTGTTTGTGCCATAAATAACGTTGCTGGTACCTGTGTCACATAAGACATCGTTTCAAAATGAACACCTAAATTACCGGTCAAACGCAAACTGATGAGCAAAATAGCAATTGTCATGGCAGTGGTTAACAGTGTTGTCAATAATGTCACCGCCATCTGTAAAGTTTTACCTAAGACTAACACTAAACTAGCAGCAGCAAATAAGGTAGCTAGCACACTAAATATCAGTAACACATTGGCATTTTTTACATGAACGTTAAGTATCAAAGCTCCCGCAAACAAACCGATATTAATTAACATACTTAATAATAGCCAACTGGTGGCGCGCCACTTATTATAAAGTAATAATAATGCAACCAACAATGCGATTAATGTACCAACTACCATATCGCGTTTGAGCGATAAAATATGCATGTGCTGGCCTATTTTTTCTAACAATAATTGATCACCAATACGATATTGATGTGACATAGCCTGAGAAGCGACGTATTGATTGACCACCGTCACATTACCATGACGATTCAATAGCTTAATAGTTAATGTTTGGTTAATGACAATATCTGAGTTATTATGTTCATCGGTTATATGATGTAAAGTGTGTTGCTTTACACGTGTAATTTCACCAACTGGATTTTGGTACAAAAACGCATCATGTCGCAAAAAAAGCCACACTGCAGCCAGTGCAATCATGACTAACCAATATTTTTTTGTTCGCTTAATAAACGTCAATTCTCTAGCCGTCTATTTTTCCCTGATACGACCATAAATTTCGTCAAAAACTTAATACGTTGCATTAATCGTGCTGCTTTTCCTGGATCGCGATCATCACGTGTTTCTGACAGGTATTTCTCCATCTCAGTCATATCAAAATTTGAGGTAATAAATGTCGTTAATTCATTCTGCATACGATACTCTAAAATGACACCCAAAATATCATCACGAATCCACATACTCAAGTTTTCCGCACCTAGATCATCTAAAATCAGTACAGATGTATTCTTAGCTTGATTAATGAGTGTTTCGCGCATACTATTATTTTTACCGATTGTTTGTTTCAAATCTACTGCAAATGATGGAAAGTGTAATAACATGACGCTAATATTATTGGCTGCTAATGCATTAGCTAGCGCTCCCATGAGGTAAGTTTTACCAACCCCAAATTCGCCAGACAGATATAACCCCTGTACGTATGATCCGTCATTTGATAGCAATTTCGTTAAAATATTTACAATTTCGGTCACAGCCATACTTCGCCCATTGTCCAATGCAATAGTTTGTAAATCGGCATCACGAATGGCTTTTGGCATCTTATAAACTGTTAAATTATCTGCTTGCTGCAAGGCTTTTTTTGTTTTTTCATTGGCAACATATCGCACATGGGGATAACCCTTTTCAATTTCTAGCTGTGGATAATATCCGGGATATAATGACTTATCCCCACTTGCAATACGTTTTTTTTGTTGAACAAACTCGTGTAAATCCATCATTTTCAGTTGAAAAGCATCCGGACGCAACTCTTTTTCATGTGTTGCCCAAAAAGACCGGACATCATCATCATCGGCAATTTGCTTTATGACATTAACTAGATCCGTCTCTTCTATTTTGGAATATTTTTGTTTTAGTGTCTTTAACACGTCAGATAAATTTTGCATATTAGTTTTTTGTCTTTATATTTTTTAGTTTAGCCAAAGCGGCTGCAACTGTACCATCTTGTAATGATTCTTCATTTTTTGTATCCATATCAGCATCTTTTTGCTTAACAAATTTTGGTGTGACTTTTTCTTGTTTATTGCCGCGAGTAAAGCGCTTTTCTTGACGCTCTTGATTAGCTTTTTGATGTTGCTGAATTTGAATCAGTGCTTTTTCAGGCGAATCAACACGGTTTTGCGTCCATGAATCAGCAATGGTCGTCACTAATGCAGGTTGTAAACTCTCATTTTGTAAGCCAATTAACACATAATGTACTAAAACATTCACAACTGGCATAGACAACGTACTCTGCGCAATCAAATAATCGACGACGTCACGCTCTTTTTTTAATACTAACCCATTTTTCAATGTATTTTTAACATAAATCAGAAAATCTTGTGCTGCGGTTGTATTCGCAATTTCAATTAACGCTCGTGCCTCAGCATTTTTGATTTCAGGTACATCTGTTTTAGGTTCCTGCATTGGACTTGCTGTGACAGCCTTTTTTTGTGGGGTTTGTTGGCGCAATAATCTTTGAACATCTGACTCATTAATTTCATGAGAATCAAGTGTTACACTTTGATTGACCACGCCGGCCAATGTCGTTTCATTGACACCGTATGTCAAATGCATCGCTACTAGGAAGTTACGATGCTTTTTGACTTCTTCAATCTTTGCACCTCGCACCATTTCTGAGAAATCATCAAACTGAAAATCACTAGTATCAACCTGTGGTGATGCTTCTTGATAGGTCAACGGTGTATGAGGCAGATTGCTATTGTTTTGATGTTGAAAGACTTGTAAGAAACGTGCTGAAATATCGGCGCCAGATAATTCATCTTGACCTTGTACATCATAACGCCTCTCCAACTGCAAATAACGCGCTTCTCCAACGAACTTATATAACAAACCAGCTAATAATTTTTCTTTAAAAAACTTGTCTGCCGACAGAGGTGTCAATAAACGATAACCATACACCTCACCAATTGCATCTTTTTCATAAAAAGTTTTGATTAAACCAGCAGCTTCCAAGCGACGACGACATTTCACAAAGTTTGGCAAACTGATATTCAGACTATCAATAATAAAATTATGATCTTGCCGTTGCATTTGATTCGTGGTAAATGGTAACTCATTGACCAATAAATGATATACTGCATAGCTAGTTGCGCCAACAAAAGGCGTATATAAATTAAAAACCCGCTCTAAATCATCATGTGTAATTAAATGATCGCTCTTTAAAAACACACCAGCACTCGGATGAAATTCAATTGTCTCATCATTTTTTGTCATATTGTACGGCAAATTCCCTTAATTCATTCATTAATTCTTTAACTTGAATTTTTAACTGTGTTTTATCCCCATCATTATTAATAACAAAGTCAGCTTGTGCTACTTTTTCAGCAAGGGGCATTTGCGAGTTAATGCGATTCTTTGCTTGCATATCAGTCAAATTATCGCGTGCTTTCAACCGCGCTAGTTGTGTTTCAGGGTTGGCACTGACGACGACTATTTTGTCGACGTGGTTATGCTCATGATAACCACGCTCAAATAATAATGGCACATCTAGCACTAAAATTGGTACACGTTGCGTTCGCCAAAAAGCAACTTTATCGGCCATCGCTGAACTAATTGCTGGCTGAATCACAGTATTTAAACGTTCAAGATCAGCTGGATTACTAAACACCTGTTGCCCTAAACGTTGACGATTCAAAATACCGTTTTCAATAATATGCGGACCAAAGACTAACTTTAATTTTTCAAGGGTGTGTGTGCCAGGCTCAACAACTTCGCGCGCGACAATATCAGCATCAATTATTGGCCAACCCGCATCACGTAAAATTGTACTCACACTAGATTTGCCTGTTGCTATACCACCCGTCAACCCAACAATTAACATTATGCCGCCTGCTTTTCTGATACTGCTAAGGTAAAGAGATGTCTTGAGTAAGCAACACGACTAGCATTTAAGTAAGGAATAACATAAATATACGCCAAACCTGCAGTCAAAAGAGCTAAAATATGCCAACCAATAAAGCTTAATTCTAGCAAAAATAATTCCCACTTACGGCCATCCATTATGTGACGACTAATCTTAATATAATCTGTTAACTGGCGTTGTCTTGTACCATTTTCAACATCTATTTTATAAGCAAAATAGGTTTGAGAGTATGAAAATACTTTAATGACACCAGGGAGAATAAAGAGCAATGTCCACAAAAATGTCAAAACACTTTGTACAATGGCCAGTAAAGCAGTATGCCAAAAATTGCCGCGGTAGAACACTTGATAAGTCACTTTAAAATTTGGTACTTCAAGCGGTTTCTCAAACCAGTCAATAATGGCCCAACTTGCTGTCCACAACAAAATTAATTGCACGGCACTAATTAAAACACTGTAGATAGCTGAAAGAATATTTTCCATTGGTTCTATGCTGCTTGAACTAGTAGCGGCTACTGTCCCCATCTGTGAAATATCTCTAATTTCTGTAACAGTAACATAGAGCATGGTCACAGTGGAAATGACCCCGATAATAGACATTATAATTGGTATGAGATTGATTTTTACAGCCGCACCATAGCGCCCACGATACAATGCACGCGCCTCACGTTTTACCTCTTGAATACTAATGATTGTTGTTTCTGATGATTTCATTGATTCTCCTAAAAAATATTACTAAAATAGTATAAGTTTCTTTTGCTTAACCACGTTTTATTTGACATACTGGGCAAAACGTTGTGCCCCGCTGACCTACTTTAATTTTTACCATCGTCGCGCCACAACGCAAGCAAGGTTGATTCACACGACCATAAGCTTCCAATTCATTTTGGAACTGGCCAACTTCACCAAAAATATTGCTAAAACTATGAACCGTAGTACCATGATGGGCGATTGCACGTGCCATTTCCAAAATAATATTTTTTCGTAAAATAGCTAACTCGACCTCTGATAATTGATTTGCCGGTGTTTCAGGATGGATTTTACTCTGCCATAAAACTTCATCGGCATAGATATTACCAATTCCGGCAATCTGATTTTGATCTAATAAAAATGATTTGACTGGTTTCTTTGATCGTGAAAAAACTGCAACCATATAAGCCAATGTCAAACTTTCCTCTGTAGGTTCTTTTCCCAGCTTTGCTAAAGATGGTGCCTCAATTGATTCGTGCCCTGTGGTCGTTAAGACCATGCGACCAAAACGCCGCGTATCATTATAAAATAACACACGCTGCCCATCAAGTTCAAAAATAATTTCTGTATGTTTACGTGGCGCAGCATCAATAGGTTCAACTGAATACTGCCCTTCCATACGTAAATGTGAGACAATCGTATGCTGATTAGATAATCTTAATAGTAAATATTTACCACGTCGATCAATGGCTGTAAATTGTGCATTCAAAACACCTGTTGTGAATGCCTGAGAATCACCCGTAATAACCTTTGGATAGGGTATCGTAACCTTAGTAATTCTAGCACCAATAATTAGTTTTTCTAAACCACGACGTACCGTTTCAACTTCAGGTAATTCTGGCATGCTGCCCTCCAATAAACTCATCAATATATTGAATGCATTCGGCTATCAATTGCCCTAACTTCAATAATATTAATTTTACCACAATAACACTTTTATCATTTAGTGATAACACTAAAAATAAAGAGCATTTTTTAATTGCGACGAACAAAAAAATCAGATATGCTGAACACACACCTGATTTTATCACTTAATTGATTTGCAAAATAATCATAAAAAATACAAAAATAATGCCTAAAGCATACATAATCGGATGAACTTGTTTACCACGTCCTGAAACAAGCATTAGAAATGGATAAACAATGAACCCTAACGCAATACCGTCTGAAATGCTATAAGATAACGGCATACCAAGAATTGTTAAGAATGCGGCAGCTGCAATTGGAAAATCACTCCAATCAATGCTTCCTAAACTACTAGCCATTAAAACACCAACCACAACTAACGCTGGTGCAGTGACTTGTGACGTCACTACAGTTAATAATGGTGAAAAAGCCAATGAAAGTAAAAATAATATACCAGTAAATACTGATGTTAACCCAGTACGTCCACCAACCATAATACCAGTTGATGATTCAATATAGGCGGTTGTCGGTGATGTGCCGAGCAACGCACCACCCAGCATACCAACGGAATCAGCCATCAATGCTTTACCCGCATTTGGTAATTCATTATTTTTTAAAAAACCTGCTGTACGTGCTAATCCAACTAATGAACCTGCTGTGTCAAAAAAAGCGACCAGTAAGAAAGTCAGAATGGCTACTACCATTTGTAACGAACCTAGATCCTTGATACCCCAAATGGCTTGACCAAATGTTGGTGCTAAACTCGGAACAGCACTGATAACGCTGTTTGGCCCATGAATCAACCCTGTGACCAACCCAGCCACAGCTGTCAGAACTAAACCAATAAAAATTGCACCCGGTACTTTCCTGGCAAATAAAGCAAAAGTTAATAGAATACCAAATAATGTTAACATCGTTGTCGGTTGTGTCCAGTCACCAAAACCGATAATTGTTGATTTATTGGCTGCTACAACGCCTCCATCCGACAAACCCAGAAAAGCAATAAATAGTCCAATACCACCAGCAATGGCTGATTTTAAATCGGCTGGAATTGCATTAATAATGATCTCTCTAATTTTGAAGACCGTTAATAACCAAAAAATAATACCAGAAACAAAAACCGCTGCTAGAGCAGTTTGCCATCTAACACCCATACCAAGTACTACCGTGTAGGCAAAGAATGCATTAATCCCAAGGCCAGGTGCAATTGCAAAAGGGTACTTAGCCACTACGCCCATAAAAATCGTTGCAATAGCAGCAATTAAACCAGTTGCTGTGAAAACAGCCCCTTTATCCATTCCCGCTGCAGCCAATACACTGGGATTAACAAACAGAATGTACGCCATTGACACAAAAGTTGTTAATCCAGCAAAAAATTCTGTTCTCACTGAAGTATGGTTACCACTTAAATCAAAATATTTTTCAATCATTGTATTTTTACTAAAATCAATATTTAGTATTCTCCTTTACTAACCCGAACTCATTTATTTTCCCACTTTTAATATCAAATTTCAACACAATAAATTCTTTTAAAAACACATGACTGTCGTCATAATCACAAAAAAAACAATATGATCTAATAATCATATTGTTTTTTATTAAAATTTATATCAAGCTAATTCTGCTATTGTCGCACCATCCCCACCGGCATTGGCACTGGCAAAATGAAAGCTCTTCACACGACGATCCGACCGTAAAAATTCTGTCACACCTTTACGTAAAGCACCTGTACCTTTACCGTGAATAATTTCGACCGCACCAAGGTTTGCTAACACCGCAGTATCCAAGTACCGATCTAATTCTGATAACGCAGCTTCATATCGTACACCACGAAGATCTAACTTAGCACTAGCTGTCTGTCGTACTGTATTTCCAGCTGTTTTTGTTTTCACAACTTTTCTTTGTTTCTGTTTTGCTTTAGATTTTTGGGCATTGGCAGTTGCTTCAGTTTTAACCACATCGTCTTCATCGACAAGCATTTTCAAAATACCCATCTCGACTTCCCATTGACCATTACTATGTTTTTTAACTAAAGTACCTTGCTGACTATAAGATTTAACCAAAATTTCATCACCAGCAGCAAGCGCTTTGGCACGCTTAGCACGTTGTAAGACTTTATTTTTTTCTAAACTATTATTCTGACGTAATTTTTCTAATTGACCTTTTTTAGCTTGTAGGTCTTGCTCACTAAACTGACCTGTCTGTTGACCTGCGTTTAGACGTTCCTTACGTATCTCAGAAATCAATTGCTCAGCTTGTTTTTTTGTTGACGCTACAATATGATTGGCTTCATTTTTAGCATCTAAGACAATCTGTGCGCGATCTTTTTCTAGTTGGCGCTGCTTTTCTTCAAAAGCCGTGGCTTGCTCATCAGTCGTCTTCAATTGTAACTCAAGAATCTCTCGTTCTTTATTAACTTGATCCCGCTTTGTTACCAGATCGGCAATCATGTTATTTAAATCTTGATCTGATTCATTTGTTAATGCTGTGGCTGCACCAATCACATCCTCCCCCAACCCAAGTCGTTTAGCGATAGCTAAGGCATTGGACTGACCAGGCACCCCCATCATAAATTGATAAGTTGGTCGCAATGTTTCAACATCAAATACCATCGAAGCATTGATTGTTTCTGGACGATTATAACCATATAATTTCAATTCTGGATAGTGGGTGGTGGCAATAACATACGCTCCCAAACTAGCAACTTTATCCAAAATAGCAATCGCTAAAGCCGCCCCTTCGGCGGGGTCAGTACCTGCACCCAATTCATCAAAAATAACCAGTGTTTGATCATCAATATTATCAAGCATTGAAACAATATTGGCCATATGTGAACTAAAGGTGGATAAACTTTGCTCAATAGATTGTTCATCACCAATATCAGCAAAGACCTCATTAAAAATGCCAACTGTGGATGGCCGTTTTGTTGTGATAAATAAACCTGATTGCGCCATTAATTGCAGCAAACCTAATGTTTTGATGGTAATTGTTTTTCCACCAGTGTTAGGTCCTGTAATAATAATTGCTTTATAGTCTTCACCTAAAACAATATCATTAGCTACCGCAATTTTTTTATCTAGCAAAGGGTGCCAAGCTTGTTGCAAATTCACATGATTATTTGGATTAACCGTAGGCTGCATGGCATCTAAGCGTGCAGCTAATCTGGATTTAGCATTAATAAAATCAAAATGACCAATAATTTTCACATTATTAGCTATTTCTACAGTATGTGGTGCTAAAGCAGCAGATAACTCTTGCAGCACATGTTGCTCTTCAACCGCTTCTTTAACACGTAATTCGCTTAACTTATTATTTAACTCTACAACTGCTTGTGGCTCAATATAAAGCGTTTGTCCCGTTTGACTTTGGTCATGAACAACACCGCCAAACTGATTACGGTACTCAGCTTTAACCGGTAACACATAGCGATCAGCACGAATAGTCACAATTGGGTCGCTCAAATACTGTGCTGTTTTACCACGCGTATAATCTTGCATCTGATGCTTAACTGCATTTTCATGACCAATAATCTTGCCACGAATGGCTTTCAATTCAAAGGAGGCTTCATCATTAATTCGCCCCGATATATCAATAGCTATTTGAATTTGTCGCGTGACATCTTGTAATATTTCAAGATTTTGTGCTTGTTCAGGTAATACTTGTAATGATTCGCCAATCACCTCATCTTGTAACTGCTCAAAAAAATTAGCAATTGTGCTTGTGTTACGTAGTACCGTACTTACTTCTGATAACTCAGTGGCACTCAGGCTAGCATTAATATTTAATCGTTTTAAATGTGGTGTAATATCCGCCAGTTTAGAAATTGGCAACCCACCTTTTAAACGATCAATTAAAACACCATCAGCCGTTTCAAGTAGCCAATAATTAATCCTGTCGATGTCTGTTTCAGGTGCCAGCGCGTCTGCTTCTTGCCGCCCAATTGGTGTCAGCAAAAAAGCATGCAATTGCAATTTTATTTTGTCATATTCTAAAGTTTGTAATACTTTTTTATTCATCCATCTACGCGCAAAATACGCTATCCTTTTTTTCTATTCAAAAGTTCACCACTCATAACCACCATTGATAGATTTGCTGAGCAAAAAATGGTGCATTATCTAATATTTCATTTAGTAAAGGTGTATTCAAAAATTGATCCTGAAGCCATACATTCGGTATGACGGATAACAACTGTAGCGCAAAAAAGGTAATTGTTGCACTAATTAAGCCATATAGTATCGCACCTAGAACACCATCAACCCATCCTAATAATGGAATTCGTCGAATAATGCTGAGTGACCTCAGAATATAATGACTAACTGCTCCTCCTATGATTAACAGTACTGTAAACGTGAGACCTGAAGCTAAAAATTTTGAGCCTTGATTAGCAACATCTTGTGGGACATCTGTTCGTACAAATTGTCCGCTCACAAAATTTGAAAATACTGCTCCTAATGGCTCGGCAAATTTAATCGCAATGTACCACACGACGACTAACAATGCCAAGCGTAAGAGCCCGTTTACAAAACCATGTCGGTATCCTGAAAGCAGTGAAGCTAGTACAAAAATAACTGCAATTATCAATAATATCATGTGTTTTTATCCTGTTTAAATAGTTTGTTAGTTGACCTTACTTGACTATCATGTTTAGCATCATCAATAATCGATGTAATTGCACTCTTAGGCTCTCGTTTTGATGTTGATTTTTGAGATTGCCGTAGCTCATCCAATTCTGCTTGTAATGACGTGATTTGCTTCTGCAATTCGTCTAGCTCAGCCTGCTTGTAAAGTTGATCAGATAAGGTATTGAAAGTTAATAAAACAGCTTGTTCAAGTGGCTTTAGCTGAGGCGCAACTGTTTGAATTTGTGTCCATTGTTTATTAAATAATGTCTCTGTTGCTTTAAAATGTGGCAAGCTAGCATGACCTGAAATCGTGTAACTTTTGCCAGCAATATTTGCCTTGTATCGTCGTTTATCGTTTTTTCCTGCCATAGTCTTTTCCTTAATAGTGTCTAATCAATTATACACCATATTCTTACCAGCTAAAACTTGATATAATTGATCGTATGCAAACAGTTATCCAAGTTTCTCAACCACAATTAAAAAAAATGGCATCTTATTATGCTAAACAGCTGACATCAAAATTACCAAACGGCGCAATTTTTGCAGCGAAAACACCTCGCGCAACCATTACCGGTTATCAATCAGGTAAAGTAATGTTCCAAGGTGCTGGCTTCGCACAAGAAGCCGCGCGCTGGCATACTGAAGAACCCCAGAAGGAGTCACATGCCATGGTGAGGCAAAATACAACACCAGGCATTAGTATACCACGAGATTTCGCTGATTGGTCAGTTCTTGGCTCCGATGAAGTTGGTGCGGGTGCTTATTTTGGTCCCTTAACTACAGCTGCCGTTTATGTCTCTAAAGATAATCTTGATTGGGTACGCCAACTTGGCATTGCTGATTCTAAAACATTAACTGATCAGAAAATGAAACAAATTGCCCCAGAAATTATTCATCATTTACCTCATCATGTTGTTAACATTATGCCCGAAAAATATAATGTGCTACAAACAAAAAATAATGTCAATCAAATGAAGGCAATTTCTCACAATTTTGCCCTGGGTAAGGTATTAGAAAAAATTGCCCCAAATGTGCCAGATGGCATTTTGATTGATCAATTTGCTCAAGAAAGTACTTATTACAAATATTTACGCAATGCGCAACAATCACATATTGTTAATCAAAATGTTTATTTTACAACAAAGGGTGAACAATACCATCTAAGCGTGGCTGCCGCTTCAATTTTGGCACGTGTTGTTGAACTTGATGCCATTGCTAGATTGAGTGAAGAAGCTGGTATGTTGCTCCCTATCGGTGCTGGACATCAAGTTGATATCATTGCCGCTAAACTAATGAAAAAAGGCTTGGATCTCAATCACTTTGCTAAATTACATTTTGCTAATACGCAAAAAGCAAAAAAATTATTGTAACCCCATTTTTAGTACATCATTAAATGTCTTAAAAAAGCGCTCTTCTAAAAGAAGGCGCTTTTTTAATCTGTTTTCAAATAAAAGTTAAGCATTCGCAATAAGTCATCAACGACAGTAAGGATGCCATGCCAACTGTTGTTGCTAATTGTCCAGAACCGTTTTCATGAGGACACGTATCTCTTTGTCGCCTATCAGCAAATTGAAGCCAAACAATTTAGCCGATTAACTTATCTGCAAACAAGACAAATTGTTGTGTTGCACTAGCCAAAAATGCTTGTGTATCAGTATTTGTAATATGTCCCTCTTCATCTGCTAGATTTTGAACATTCCCAATATATAATTCAGGTTGTTGCATTGTCGTCATATCCAAAAAAACCAAAGATTGGCGTAACACATGGTTAGCTAAGATACCGGCAATCCCAGAAATTGACTGCGACGCTACCAAAGCTGGCTTTCCAGCCCAACTGTTTTGACCCCATGGACGTGAACCAACGTCGAGTGCATTCTTCAGCGCTGCTGAAATACTACGATTATGCTCAGGTGTCACAAAAATGAAGGCATCTTGCGCTGCTATTATTGAACGAAATGCTGTATATTCTTCAGGTGAATCTGCATCATAATCTTGATTATATAAAGGTAGGTGATGAATATCAATATAAGTCACTTCTGAATCTTCAGGTAACCCCGCTACCAAAGCATCAGCTACGCCCTTTGAATATGAATTCTTTCGAATTGAACCTACTACCACACCATATTTAGTCATTTTTTAATCCTTCTTTCTTACTAATAGTAAGTATACATCTTGTCGGCAAATAATACAACACGCTTTGAGAAAATGACTTTCCACAATAAGTATTTTGTATTTCTCGGGATAACTTCAAACCTCATGTACTTGTTCTAAACGTATTAAAAAAGCTAATTCGATTAAGAATATAGCTTTTTTAATATTATTTAGTCTACTTTCTACATCATTTTACATATCATACTGTTTATTACACAATTTCTCTTAGCGTTCCGGGTTAATTGACTAAAAACTGAATGCTATCATTGGTGTTACCCAAATACTTTATCTATAGTATCTTTTTTACCTGATCTAATACATGAGCTACTTTTGTTTGAACATCAGGTGCTTGCATGATATCACTTACCATACAGACACCAGCAATACCAGTATTTTTCAAGCTACTAATATTGTCTTCTTTAATCCCACCAATTGCATTGACCGGTATGTTCATTTGCTCTGCTATATTTTTCAACGTTTCAATTGATGTATGTTTGGTAATTACTTTTGTTTTTGTTGGGTAAATGGCACCAACACCAAAATAATCTGCCCCTTGTTCTTTGGCTTCAATCGCACGAGCCATATCTTTAACTGAAACACCTAGTATTTTATTTGGTCCAATCATTTGGCGTACCTTATAAACTGGCAAATCGTTATCACCAACATGAACACCGGCTGCGTCAACTGCCAGACAAATATCTACTCTGTCATCAATAATCAATGGAATATCAAAACGATCTGTTACCTGTTTCACAGATTTTGCTAACTCAAAATATCTTTTTGATGTGACATCTTTTTCTCTTAGTTCTAGCAAAGTCACACCGCTCTCACAAGCTTGAGTAATAATTTGTAAAAATGCTTTATCAGAATAATCATATCTGTTGGTCACTAAGTAAAGCGAGTAATCTACATTTTTATTAGTCATTATCATTGATTAACCTCTCAATTGTTAAAATCACTTGCCAAAATACAAAAAAACTGTTTCCCACGTTAAAAGTACGCAAAAAACAGTTCAATAAATAATATTATTAATCACATCTTCCTACGCAGATTCTAATCTGATCAGGTTATATGGGTATATTCTCAGCCAAACAAATAATAGGCACCCCAGATATTTTTCTATTCAATTATATTATGAAGCTTACCATCACTTTATTATCTTGTCAATATTTGTAGCTTTTTAGTATCTATATGTTATCACTAACACACAATTCAGAACTCACTTGTTTCAAAACATGTCGGCGCAACTTGCGATCTGCAATACACAAATAAAGCCCATATCGACCGCGTTTTAGAAGTACTTCTAATGCATGGAGCATTAATTCTTCTTTTGCCTGACGATTAAATGATTGCCCTTTTAACTGCCTAAAAGCTGCTTTGTCTTCATAAAGATGGGGATCAATCACCAATTGCTGTAGTTGTTCGTCAAACTGAATGCTAGGGCCAATAATAACACCCGCGTAGTTCAAATCAAACCCTTGGATGGTATAAACAGATCCCACTTCATTAATTGTGTCTGGCCGCATTGCCCACGGTGTTGTGCCAGTATCTAATTGATCCCATGGTAATTGAAAATTATCCAATGTGACGTACCATGTCCCGCGATTAACAGTATATTTATAATCAGTCGTTGCCAATATACGTGACATTCCCAATTGTTGGTTTCTTTCCTGAATTGCCTGATACATTGCTGTGGCATCATTGTATACTCGAAAATCAAAATCTTTCACCGCTGTTAATTGTGCTACTTGTCGGTCTTGCGTCAGCTGATTAATCCATTTCACCACAGCTTCACTTTGCCCCGTCATCCGATATTGTTTGGTTAAATGTTCAATCACAGGGTGATATGACGCAATTATGCGCATTAATAATTGATTGTCCCACATACTTTTAAATTTCAGAACCTGCTTTGGATCAAAAACCATAACAATAACTCGCGCGTGCTTGATGATTTCAACTAACTGATTATCTTGTTTAAATTTATTATAACGGTCCGGCGAAGTTAACAATAAATGCGCTTCATCAATTAAAACAACATCTGCTGTGGCTTTCCTCTTATCCATTTGATTAATAAAAGACGTGGGTTTCAAGAATTGATTCTTCTTAAAAAGAGGCTGGCTACCAGCGTAATCACGATAAATCTTTAACATTTCCGCATGATTGACGAGTAAATAGTGACTTGATTGTTGATTTTGTTGCATGTTTTTTTCTTGTATTTGTTTAAAAATATCGAGCAATACCACACTTTTCCCGGTACCTGCACCACCTTCGATAACAAAAATACGTTTTTGGTCTTGTTGTAAACTGGTTTCAACAAAATGAACTGCTTGCGTGACAATCTCTGTCTGCTCATCCGATAACACTTCATCTGCTGCTAACATAAAACTATTTTTCATCATGAACATATTTTACAACAATCAATCAATTCATGCCTATCCTCTATTTAGCATCAAATGATCTATACCTTGCTAAACAACGGTTTCATCAGTATCGGTGCAACAATCGTAGAAATAATGACAGTTATGATAACTTCACCAGATGTCGCTTCACTGATAATTTTAGATGATATACCTATTTGCGTAATCACAAGTGCCATTTCTCCTCTGGAAATCATTCCAGCCCCAATAGCACTAGCAATATTTTGACTTAATCCGGCTATTTTTGCACCAATAAATGAGCCTGCAAACTTCGTGATGACTGCTAACACACTAAATATAATAATTGGCAAGATTTTATCATTTAAATTTTGTACAGCTAAGCCTAAACCAATGGCACCAAAGAATACGGGATAAAACACCCATTGCCCAATCATATTAAAACCACTAGACAGTTGTTGTGAAAAAGATACTTTTCGTAATAAAATACCGATTGCAAAAGCAACTAGTGGTAATAAGCTATTAATACCTAATCCACCGCCACCGACAAATATTGAAAATAGAATAACCGCAATTAATGCAATAATATCGTCTAAAACCGCAGCCGAAAGAATAATAGCACCCATAGTCGTTGCTAATTTTTTTTGCTCAGCTAATACTGCTAAAGTAATAGAAATTGACGTAGCTGAAAAAATAACGCCTGAAAAAATCGCAACTTGTATACTGTAACCTAATAAAATGAATGCTATAGGAAATACAATTGCCGGAACAAGAACACCCATTACAGCAATGAGAACGGATGCTTTAATATACTTTTTCATTTCTTTGATGTCAGATGACATACCGGAATTTAACATTAGTAATAAGATACCAATTTCAGATATCACATGAATTAAATTAGTCGGTTGTACGATATTAAATACACTACCTCCCAATACAATACCAGCTAACAGTTGTCCGACAACTTCTGAAAATCCTAACTTAACACCTATCTTTCCAAATATTATTGTGACAATAATTAATAGTATAATTGATACATAGACCATGACATTCTCCTTAATTCAAAAAACTCCAAGAAATAATTGGTTCCCCGACCAATTCATTTCTTGAAGCTTTCGCCCAACCGTGATTTATTTAACTACCTCTATCCTACCATTTTTAATAATATAACGCCAAATTAAAAAATATTGTTACAAAATTAACATACTATCTGCTAATCTTTATAATATAAGCATAATCTGCTACACTAATGATATAAAATAATTTGCTACATATCCCTCTACTGGTCACCAAATTGTTAAGAACGGGTACTAACTCAATGAAATCATATGCCTAGTGAAAACTTATCCTATCAACGATGAGGTTTTATTTGAACCAAATCAACGTCAATGGGCAACTACTGCTGCACAATGTCCAGTTTGGAAATGGGTTCATATCAACTCTGTTGCACCCTTTGGTACGTTCAGAACAAAAATACGCAAGTGGAAAAAAGCCGTACTCTGATTTGACAATACAACATGATATAAATCATGACCCTACGTGCCTCGTAATCACGTTAAACTGCCAAGGAGATTATTATGAAAAAAAGTTCAGTATATGTCGTTATTTTAGCTTTAATTTTGATGTTTGTTTCGTTAGTTAGCTGGATTATGAACGAATCTACCTTTGCTATTTTAGCTTCTAACTTAGGTTTACTTATTCTGGCGATTTCTTACATTTGGGATAATCGTAATGGGTTAATGAAATAACACACTTTTTAACAGATCCACGCGCCACACAAGTATATAAATAATTAGGGGGAAGTATGGCTTCACAAGAAGAAACAGTTGAAACAATCTTAGACCAGATGAGCGTTGCATTTTCTGATCCACAAGTGAAAGCACAGCCTGATTTACGCGACATGATTCTTAACTATGCAAAAGAATTAGATAAGACACAAAACTATCATTTGGTCGCTTCAAAAATGATTAAAAGTCTTGTTTTGTATTACTGGGAAACCAAAAATCAACTGCCTGAAGCAGCAATTACATTACATAACCAAATCAAAAAATATGCCACAAAATATGATGCCATTGCAGCATCAGCCATCATGTTACCTTTGTGGTTCTAATTTATTTCAAAAACACATGCTCTAATATTAAGTTAGAACATGTGTTTTTTTAAACGCGTGACGTTTTTATCATAGCTATATTTCGTTTATCCTAGATGACAAACAACAAACCCCACCGACCAACTCGTAAATGGTATGATTTAATTAGAATATGATATTTTATGCAACAAATGCAATCTTTTTTGATTAACAATGAGGATGGCATATAATGCACATCGCTCAATCACTACACTGACACATGTTAAAAAGATTAGGAGAAAATATTATGGACGAGAATAGCATAACCGTACCAAATGAGATTAGAGGATGGAACTGGGGTGCCTTCATGTACAATGTATTCTGGGGTATAGGTAACAAAACTTATCTACCTTTGCTCTGCTTGATTCCAGTGTTTAACTTATTTTGGATGTTTGTTTGTGGCTTTAAAGGTAATGAGTGGGCATGGCAAAAGGGCGATTATAAAGATATTGACACATTTAAGGCTGTGCAAGCGACATGGAACCGTGCAGGTTTAGTCCAATTTATTATTTTTATTGTTTTAATGGCGCTATATCTCTTGTTTATAGTAATATTTTTATCAACTATGATGAACAGAAATTATTGAAATACCAATGTAAAGTGTTCAATATTATGTCAAAAATTATTATCATATCAACATAAAATACCCTGATATTTGGAAAACGAAATTGTCACTTGTCATCATCCCCTTGCTGCTACTTTTTATGTTCACAATTACTGGGCAGATATCACATGTTTTATTAGTGAGGTAACTACATTTGCCCTATCCTTAATTTCCAAGCCTACCACAATACAATTTGAAAGGGTTTTAAAGTATGGATGTTATAAAAAAACAAAAAATTGTCATTGCCGGTGGTACTGGGTTTGTTGGACAAGGTATTATTCAACAACTTTCACCAGAATTTTTTGAAGTACACAGTTTATCCAGGCACCCATTTTCATCACATGCTAAGGATCAAACTTTTTATCATGCAGTAGACCTCAGTAATCCTACGGAATGGCAACACATTGTCGCAGATGCCGACTGGATTATTGATGCAATAGGTATCTTGTTACCGAACCCAATTAAAAAACAAAATTATCAAAACAGTAGCTATGAGCCAGCGAAAAGTATTATTGACGTTCTGGTTGCGGAACCTACACCAAAGTTCTTATTTATTTCAGCAAATACAGGTCCTTTCTTTATGAAACCTTATCTTAACGCCAAACGCGCTGTCGAAAACGAAGCCAAAAAACGATTAGCAAGTCGTGCATATTTTGTTTATCCTGGTATTATCTTTGATAAAGCAAGATATAGTTCATATCTACCAGGTCTATTTTTAACCTATCTTAGTTGGATTAAATATTTTAACAATTTACGTCCTATCTCACGGAGGGACTTTGCGACCAACATTGAAAATATCCTGCTGGGTAAAAAGAGTACATTACAGCAAAGAAGCTAACCTTTCAAAAGCCATAGTGTGCTTACGTCAAAATCATTATACTGTTGTAGACAATTAATGTCATTAAAAAGCACGGAAACTTTAATATTAAAGTTTCCGTGCTTTTTGTATTCTCATTTTCAAGTGATGTCACATTTTAACGAATTGATTGACTAGTTTTATTGATAAGTACTCAATTTAATAAAAGAACAGCAATTGATAAGTAGCTAGCAAACAGTAACCAAACTAAATATGGTATCAAAATATATCTAATACGTCGATGATCCGCGAGAAGTAAACCAAAAACTAAAATATCCATCACCACAATCATTACACTAGCCCAGAATAAATTAGCAAAAGAGAAAAATACAACAGTCCAAAAGATATTTAATATTAATTGAATATACATGAAACTATATATCATCGTTCTATTCTTTTTGACTGAATTTAAGTTAGCACAATAAATACCTAACAAAATATACAAAAATCCCCACGCCGGTCCAAACAGCCATCTCGGTGGTGCAAAAGGTGGTAATCTAAATGTGCCATATACCTCACCGATTGACACACCTCTAATCCATTCAACACTAAAAGAGGACAACGCTCCTAATAAGAAAATAACTAGAGTAAACAATATAGCTCTAATTGGCATAGATATTTTTTTCATGAGCAATTCTCCTAGTGATTTAGATTAAAAATATATTTTTAGATTGATATATATTTTAGTATTTGTTTAGCAAAAAATCATCGTTTCATTTAGTATGATCAATGTCAATTTAAGCTACATCGGTGGGTATTTGCCTTTAAATACGTGATATTCTTTGGTATTATAATTGTTAAAAGCAATAAAAAGAAATGTACTCATTTGATGTTATCAATTATCTTCCAATGGCACATACTATCAATTGTTTGTACATCCTGATTATACAAATCAAAAGTACTCACAGAGTGATTACATAATACGTGCATTGAACCACGTTAAAAGCATTACAGGGGATGACAAATGAGGACACAACTTGTACTTGGTTTTTGGACAGCCAAAGGATTTACTGACAAACTAAATGAGGATTTAGCTGATTTAGAGGCTCATGGCCACGAAATTATTGAGGTACAGTATAGAACGCCTGTGTTTGCATATACTGCCTTAATAGTTTATAAATAATAATCATGCACTCATAGAGTGCGTACATATGAAAGCATATTTTTCGCCATTATATGAGGTATTGAACTTGTTATATTATTGATTATCAAGTATGTCAACCTGGATTTCAATTTGATATGATTTGAGAAATCATTTTCTGCAGGTCTGGGACAACTTCTTGCTCAAACCAAGGATTTTTTTTGAGCCAAATATTATTTCTAGGAGAAGGATGAACAATTGGGAAGTAATTAGGAAGATATTTTTGATAATCTTTTATGACTGTCGTTATTTTAGCCTGACTATTTAGCTTTAGATAGTATTTTTGTGCATAGGAACCTACTAAGATAGTCATCTGTGCATTGGGCATCTGTTTTAACAAACGTGGGTGCCATTTGTCTGCGATACCTTTACGTGGTGGTAAATCACCCGACTTAGCTTTTCCAGGATAATAAAAGTCCATGGGTATGACACCAATCTTACCAGAGTTGTAAAAAACATCTTTACTGATACCCATCCAGTCTCTCAACCTATCTCCTGAAGCATCGTTCCACATTATACCTGAGTTTTGGACACGTAATCCCGGAGCCTGTCCGATAATAACTATTTTTGCGCTCGTTGGCGCATGATAGATTGGTTTCAGTCCTTTGCTAGTAAACTCAGAATTTGCCTTGTCATCTACTATTTCATCAAAAATAGTCATTACTTAATATCCCCCTTAATTATACCTATGTTCATTATAAACTCTTGTTTACAACTGACCTAGCCAGATGACTTTTAAATAAAAAGTAATATCAGTAATATATTTCTTGTAAGTTGGCTCAGCTCTACCATAAGGTTTAATCGGCCAGAGCAGCAATCACAAACTAATCTATCTGTTTTGTTTGTCATTCTTTATCTCGTTTATGCTATTAAAATATGTACCACATTCTAGTTTATGTGTTATTTGTTGCCCTTTTCTGCAAATAAAAAACGGCTTAAACGCCGTTACACTGCTTACTTACGTATTTAAAATATTTCCCAAAAAGTTCCCCACTTTGTGTGAAATGCTATGAAATACAGTGCAACGTTTTTGAACAAAAAAGCGCTACATTAGGTTTTTGAAACCCTATGCAACGCCATGAAATACTGAATGGAGCCGAGGGGAGTCGAACCCCTGTCCAGACCGCCCGGTACAGAAACATCTACGCTTATAGCTTTGTCATTTAAATTTCATAATTAATCACGCCACAAAACGAGGCTAATATTAATCACTAACCTGATTAATTTAATATAATTGCTCCAGATTTAAACAAGTATACGATCTGACCTTTTATGACCTAATCTTAGATGTCAGCAACCAAGACTAAGTTACGCGTTACTGTTTTTTAAGCAGCAACTGCGAAAGTGTTTTCGTTTTTTGCAGTTAAAATGTCTGCCCGCTTTACGCCCGGATGGCGAAACGCAGTCCCTGCCCTAAACAACCCGTCGAATTCCAAAAACGGCCCCAAAAACCAATAGTTTTTCTCAATAAAGAAAAATAATAGATTATCAACAACAGCTGATAATCTATTATACCACAAATTAAAATGCTCTAAACCTTGCGCGTCTTTGTTTCATTAACTCTTCAGGTGTTAATGAATTTAACTGCTTAAATTCATTGTCCAAACGTTTTCTAATTAAACTAAATACACGGGGATGGTTACGAGATTCAGGAATAATATAGTCAATTACTTGTTTTTCTAATAGGTCTTTAGGTGTCAAACCCATCAATGCCGCAGCTTCATCAGAACGTTTACTATCTTTCCATAAGATAGAAGCAAATCCTTCTGGCGATAAAATGGAGTACGTAGAGTTTTGGAACATCCAGACTTGATCACTAGTTGCTAGCGCTAGCGCTCCCCCAGAGCCAGCTTCACCGTAAATGATAGCGATCATAGGTACTGTTAGCTTCATCGATAACAAAATAGATTGTGCTATCGCCTCGCCTTGTCCTTGTGCCTCAGCTGTTTTACCTGGAAAAGCTCCTGGTGTATTAATAAAAGTCACAATAGGTCGGTGAAATTTATTTGCTTGTTGCATTAAGCGTTGTGCTTTACGGTAACCCCATGGCTCAGGCGAACCGTTGCGCTTACTTAGCTTATCATGAATATCAACGCCTTTATCAATGGCGATAACCGTAACTGGCTGGTCATTAAGTCGTGCAATACCACCGATAACCGATGTATCATCCCCACTCAATCGATCACCATGTAATTCCACAAAGTCTGTAAAAATCCCATTAATGATTTCACGAGCAAGAAAGCGATCTTCTCGTGATTTCTTTACAATATCCTTTGGCGTCAGCTCGCGTTTAAATAATTTCAAACCAATATTAACAGCCATATCACTCCTCCGTCACTTGATGAAATTTCACTAAGGTTGCAATCTTTTCAGCGAGTTCCGGTCTTGGTACAATATCATCAACAAAGCCGTTCTTCAAGAGTGTTTCCACACGCTGAAAGTCTTTTGGTAGTTTTTCATGAATCGTTGATTCAATCACTCGCGCACCAGCAAAACCAACCAAAGCATGTGGTTCTCCCAGGGTAATATCTGCCTGCATAGCAAAACTAGCCGTCACGCCGCCAGTTGTTGGATCAGTCAATACAACCAAATACAATAGTCCAGCTTCTTGATGTTCCGCCACCGCTGCTGAAACCTTTGCCATTTGCATTAAGGAATTCATACCTTCTTGCATTCGTGCACCACCAGATGCCGTAAATAATACGACTGGTAGCCTGTTTGATGTTGCGTGCTCAAATAAACGCGTGATCTTCTCACCTGTCATTGATCCAAGTGATCCCATCATAAAGTACGAATCCATAATACCTAGCGCAACCCTTTGTTCCTTAATCGTTGCGACACCAGTCAAAACAGACTCGCCAAGATTTGTCTGATCCTTGGCTCGTTGTAACTTATCAGCATAACCAGGGAAATCAGGATGTGTCATTGTAACATCTGCATCCAATTCATCAAACGACTCAGTTAAAAGTTCAATGCGTTCCCTTGCTTGTAAACGAAAACCATATCCACAATTAGCGCATACACGATAAGCACCTAATTGTTTGTTGTACATTTGTGTACCACAATATGGACACGCTAGAAATAAGCCGTCGGGAATACGTTCATTCACTGATTCAGCACGTTTAATTTTCGATGTTGATTTGTCGTTATTATATAAATCCATTTTCAAGAGTATGTTCCGTGCCCTCACAGGTAACTGAACATATGCCTTTCTTTACAATTCTTTACCGTCTACGACTTTATAACTAATCTTTAATTGACAAACTCTCAGCCCAACGTGGTAAAAATTCATTTTCCAAATAGCGTGTATCGAATTCACCACGTTGTACCTGTGGGTCGTCTAATAATGCTTTTTGGAAATTACGATTTGTCTGCACACCGTGAATAACTGTTTCATTAACAATACGGCGTAACTTTGCCATTGCCTCTGGTCGATTTGCACCGTGGACAATTAACTTACCAATCATCGAATCATAAAATGGTTGAATTTTATCACCTGCAAACAAAGCAGAGTCAATACGAATACCCAAACCACCCATTGGTAAAAAGACAAAATCAACTGTACCTGCACTAGGCGAAAAGTTCTTTTCAGGTTGTTCAGCTGTTAATCGTACTTCAATAGAGTGACCTTGAACCTTAACATCATCTTGTGTAACTGGTAAATCCTCACCAGCAGCAATCATAATTTGTAAGCGAATTAAATCAATTCCAGTTACCATTTCTGACACTGGATGTTCAACTTGAATACGTGTGTTCATTTCCATGAAATAAAACTTGCCTTCACGGTCTTGCAAAAATTCGATTGTACCTGTATTTTCATAACGCAATGCTTGCGCTGCACGAGTTACAATATCACCTAATTCAGCACGCATTTCAGTTGTGACACCAGTTGCTGGTGATTCTTCTAACACTTTTTGATTATTACGTTGCAATGAGCAGTTACGTTCTGGTAAATAAACCACATGGCCGTTTTCATCTCGTACAAGCTGCATTTCAATGTGACGAACACGAGTCATGACTTTTTCAATATACATATGATCATCACCAAATGATGATCTTGCTTCATTTTGAGCATCATCAAATTTATCTGATAACTCATCTTCTGCATACACAAAACGCATACCTTTACCACCACCACCAGCTGCAGCTTTTAGTAACAAAGGATATCCAATACGTTCTGCAACTGCTTTTGCTTCATGGAAATCACGAATAAAGCCTTCAGAACCTGGAATCACTGGTACACCTGCACGACGCATTTCTTCACGTGCATTGGCTTTATTACCCATTAATGAAATTGTTTCTGGTCTTGGACCGATCCACTTAATGCCTACTTCACCAACCATATCGGCAAATAGTGCATTTTCTGACAAGAAACCGTATCCTGGATGAATTGCTTCGGCACCAGTTAATAGGGCAGCACTTAAAATGTTTTTCATATTTAAGTAAGAGTCTTTTGGTTTTGGACCACCAACTGAAATTGCTTCATCTGCAATTTGTACGTGTAAGCTGTCTTTATCAGCTGTTGAATAAATTGCTACAGAAGCGATGCCCATTTCTTTTAATGTTCGGATAATGCGTACCGCAATTTCACCACGGTTTGCAACCAATACTTTTTTAAACACAGTTAATCTCCAATGATAAATGTTAATTCAGCAGTTGTTGCCTTCTTATCGCCAATCCAAGCAGTACCTTTACCTGTTCCAATTGGGCCACGTAAACGATCAAGCGTTACTTCTAAACGTAATTGATCTCCTGGACGTACCATTTGGCGATAACGTGCTTTTTTAATCCCACCAAAATAGGCAGTCTTTCCTTTAAATTCAGGGAGTGATAATAAGGCAACAGCACCAGTTTGTGCCAATGCTTCAACCGTCAAAGCACCAGGAAAAGTTGGATTACCTGGGAAATGGCCTTGAAAAATTTCTTCGTTAACAGAAATATTCTTCAACGCAACGGCTTTCTCACCAGGTATTAATTCTTCAACTGTGTCCAACATCAACATTGGATAACGATGCGGAATGATTGCCATAATTTCTGTTGTACTTAAAACGCTCATTTGTGTTTCCTCCAAAATATGTACGCGGAAAAACCGCATGCATTAGTCCGTTGTTACAACATACAAAGGCTTATTGTAATCAACAACTTCTTCATTTTCTACCAAAATTTCAGCAATCGTACCAGCTACTTCACTATGGATTTCAGTCATAAGTTTCATAGCTTCAATGACAGCAACTGTTTCACCAACTGACACTTTGTCCCCTACTCGTTTGAACATTGGCGCATCAGGCTTTGGTTGCAAATATACTGTTCCAACCATGGGAGCCACAATCTCAGTACCTGTTTGAGCGGGCTGAGCCAAAGGATGCTCAGGTTCAGCATCTACTTTAGCAGCTGGTTTTGATATAGGTGTTTCTGGTGTATTAATAACTGTTGCATTATCATTTTTTGACAAATGTAATTTAAAATCACCATCTGCAATTTCAAATTCACGCAACGAACTATTTTCTAAATCTGCAATCAGTTCACGGATTTCATCAATTTTTAAACTCATGAATTAAGCCTCTTCATGCCAATTTTTAAATACAACAACAGCATTATGACCACCAAAGCCATAATTTGCACTCATAACGTACTCTGGTGCTTGATTCTTTGTAGCTGCCGATACTAAATTAACAACTTTAGTATCTTCATCTGGCTCATCGATACCTACGTTAACAGGTAACTCACCACGAACTAACGAACCAACAGAAACTAATGCTTCAATAGCACCTGCCGCACCAAGCAAATGACCTGTCATACCCTTTGTAGATGATACAGCTACTGTATTCTCACCAAACACTGTAGCGATAGCGTGGGCTTCACCAGAATCATTAGCACCCGTAGCAGTACCATGTGCATTAATATATGAAATTTGTTGTGGTTGTAAATCAGCATCTTGTAGTGCATCTTTAATAGCGCGAGCAGCTCCTTCACCATCGGGTGATGGTGACGTCATATGGTAAGCATCAGAAGATGAACCATAGCCTACTAATTCAGCCAAGATATGTGCACCACGGGCTTGAGCATGTTCTAGACTCTCGATAACCAAGATACCTGATCCTTCACCCAAGACAAAACCGTGACGATTCTTATCAAATGGCTTTGAAGCTTTTTTAGGATCTGTTTCAGTGGACAATGCTGTTAGAGCGGCGAAACCAGCAATACCTATTTCGTTAACTGTCGCTTCAGAACCACCGGTCAACATCACGTCAGCTTTACCCGATTGTACACGCCAAAATGCTTCACCAATTGCATTGGTAGCTGAGGCGCACGCTGTAACGATGGTGTAGTTCACACCTTTAGCACCAAAACGCAATGATACGTTACCAGCAACCATATTTGGAATTGATTCTGGTACGAACAATGGGCTCACACGTTGTGGTCCTTTGTCATGCATTTTAATAACTTGTTCTTGGATTGTTGTTAATCCACCAATACCATTACCTAAAATAACACCAAATCGGTTTGGATCCTTAACAGTTGTTGGATTTTCTGATCCTTCTGGTGCTTTCAAGCCAGCATTTTCCAATGCTTGATCTGCAGCATCAATAGCATACTGTGAAAACAAATCCAGCTTACGAGCATTACGCTTACCCACACGCTGAGCTGGGTCAAAACCATCGACCTGTCCAGCTACTGTAATACCTGTTTCAGATGCATCAAACTTTGTGATAGGCTTAATACCGATTTCTTCATTAAAAATACCATTTAAAAATGTTTCTGTATCATTTCCAAGTGGTGTAACAGCACCAAGCCCAGTGATTACTACTCGTGACATTAAGATCTCCTTTGATTAAATATATAATCCACCATCAACAGTAAGTGTTTGTCCTGTTATGTATGAATTTTCAGCTAAGAATAACACCGCGTCAGCCACTTCTTCTGCACTGCCAAAGCGTGACAGCGGGATATTCTTTAAAATTTCTGTTTGTGTTGCTTCTGGCAAAACACTAGTCATGTCAGATACAATCATACCTGGCGCAACAGCATTGACACGTATATTGCGACGCGCACCCTCTTTAGCCAATGATTTAGTTAAACCAATGATGCCAGCCTTTGACGCAGCATAGTTACTTTGCCCCATATTACCCATTTGCCCGACAACTGAACTCAAATTAATAATTGCACCATGCTTTTGACGAATCATTTTTTTAAATACGGGTTGTGTTACGTTGAATGTCCCATTTAAGTTAACGTTAACAACTGCAGCAAAATCGGCTGGCGCCAATGCCATTGCTAACTGGTCTTTTGTGATACCTGCATTATTAACTAATACATCAATACCATCAAAATCATCTTGTTTGTATAACGCTTTCAAGCTAGCTTCTGCAGCTTCTGCATCAGCAATATCAAATTGCAAAACCTGTGGCTCTTGCTTGAACAATGCGATGATTTCAGGCTTGATTTCTGATCGTGCGTGCAAAATCAACTTGGCTCCAGCAGCATCAAATGCTTGCGCAATGGCTAAGCCAATACCACGTGATGATCCAGTAACTAACACTGTTTGATTTGTAAAATCCATCATTTAGTTTCCTCTCCTTCTGCTATTAGCATATCCCGAACAGTATTAAAACTTTCTAAATCTGTAATAGCATAACGTTTTACACTTTTAGGTGCAATCTTTTTAACAAACTTTACCAACGTTTCAGATGGTCCAACTTCTAGGAATGTATCTACTCCCAAATCTAACATATTTTGCACAGCTTGCGCAAAATATGTTGGCGAAATAATCTGTTGCGTTAAAGTATCATAAAGTGTGTCTTGCGTAAATATATCTCCAGTTGTATTGGAGTATACAGGATATTTGAAACTGTTGAATTTCTCGCCAGTCAAACGTGTTGCCAACTGTGTCGCCGCGTCCTTTAATAATGGCGTATGAAAAGCACCTGAAACTGGTAACTCTACCATGCGTTGAATACCAGCTTCTGTCAATTTTTCAACAGCCAGATCAACATCAGCCGCCACACCACCGATAACTAATTGAGCAAATGTATTGTAGTTAGCCGGGTAAACTTTTTTTCTTTCTGATTGCAATGTTGCCAAAACATTTTCGACTAATTTTTGATCATCACCCATCACAGCAACCATTTTACCAGGATTCGCATCCCCGACTGTTTGCATGTAAGCACCACGATCTTTTATGATAGCAACTGCTTGATCAAACGTTAACGCACCACTTGCTGTCAAGGCAGAATATTCTCCAAGACTTAAACCTAACCCAGCTACAGGTACTGGTAATGCATCACCTAAAGCACTGATAATCGCATGACTCATTGTTAAAATAGCTGGTTGTGCATATGCTGTTTGAGAAATTTTAGTTTCATCTCTGGCTACTTCTTGGAGATTATATCCAACAATCTCAGAAGCCTTGTCAACAGTCTCTTTATATGCAGGCAGAGATTGGTATAAATCAGATCCCATACCTGCTTTCTGTGCCCCTTGACCACTAAATAAAATGCCTAATTTCATATTAAACCCCATATACTATTTCTTTACAAGAAGCAGCTACGAAAGTAGCTTGCCTCCTATAATGTCGTATTTTCAATGCCCATGACATCTGTTGCTTGTTGCCAAATATCAGCCAAAATTTCATTAACAGGCTTTTCATCGTGGATCAAACCAGAAATTTGACCAGCCATGAATGCACCGCCTTCTTTATCACCTTGTTGTACCGCACTACGCAAGGTACCAGATTCTAATTTTTCGATAGCTGCAGCATCTGGCTTTTCTTTTTGTAATTCAAGTACTTCGTTTTTGACAAACGACTTAGCCATTTTATTTTTCAAAACACGTGCACGATTACCAAGCAAATTACCTGTAACAATTGTGTCGATATCTTTAGCTTTCAAAACCTTTTGCTTAAAGTTTGGATGAACTTCAGATTCCGCTGCTGTTAAGAAACGTGTGCCCATTTGAGCTCCCGCTGCGCCTAACATAAAGACAGCAGCCACACCACGTCCATCACCAATACCACCAGCTGCAATAACTGGAATATTAACAGCATCCACAACTTGTGGTACTAAGGCCATTGTTGTCAGCATCCCAATATGGCCACCAGACTCCATGCCTTCAGCAACGACAGCATCCACACCCTTTTTTTCCATCATCTTAGCTAATGATACAGAAGGTACAACTGGAATAACGATAATGCCTGCTTCATGAAGTTCATCTAAGAACGGTGAGGGATCTCCCGCACCAGTAGCAACAACTTTGACACCTTCTTCAATAATGACATCAAACACTTCACGAATGTGACGGCTCAATAACATCACGTTGACACCAAAAGGCTTATCTGTCAGTGACTTTGCACGACGAATTTCGTTACGCACATCTTCACCATGCCAATAACCTGTACCAATAAAACCAAGGCCTCCAGCTTCAGAAACAGCAGCAGCTAACTTACCTGTTCCTGCCCATGTCATTCCGCCTTCAACAATAGGATACTTCATGCCTAACTTTTTAAAAATTGGGCTCATTTCTTTTACAACCATTTCATTTTCCTTTAAATAAAGTTATGTACGTGATCATTGCCGACCACTTGTAACATTTAGGCTGCTAATTGCGCCTTTACCTTGTCTACCAAGTCTTGTACTGTTTTGATATCTTCAGCAACAGCCAACTTAATATCAAAATCATCTTCAACACGGTTCAAAACTTCAAACAAATCCAATGAATCGGCATCGATATCATTAGTTAAATCAGTTGTTAAAGACACTTCGTCGTCTTCCAAATCAAATTGGTCAACCAAAATTTCTTTTACCTTGTTAAAAACTTCTGCATCTGTCATATTTCTTTTCTCCTGTAGGATTCTTTTATATTTATCGGTTAGATTTTTATGGTGCAGCCGTCCCACACCAAACGTTTGTTTAAAATAATACCCTGATTATAACTTCCAAATTTGTGCGCCAATCGTTAATCCGCCACCAAATCCTACCAGTGCGATTGTTTGCCCTTCATGGACAACATTATCAGCACGTAGTTCATCCAACAAAATTGGCACAGTCGCTGCACTTGTATTCCCATATTTATTCATATTCATAGGAAACTTTTCAATGTTTTGTCCAAGCCGCTTAGCAATTGACATAATAATACGTGCATTGGCTTGATGCAACAGATATACATCGACGTCATCTGCGGTTAACTCTGCCTTAGCTAAGACACGTGTTAAGGTGTTTGGTACTTCACGTGTAGCAAAATTATACACTTCTCGACCATTTTGGTGAAAAAAAGGATCCAATGTAGTAATTTCACCACTGAAAGCATTTGCATTTGCAAATCTTCCTGCCACTAAGTAACCATTCACGTCACCAAATGATCGTAAATCTTCAGCTAATAGTCCCACAGCATCATCTGTTTTTTCGATCAATACGCCAGCTGCACCATCACCAAACAGTACAGCTGTCGTGCGATCAGTCCAGTCAACTAATTTAGATAAGACTTCTGCACCTATCACAATACCGCGTCGGTAACGCGAACTAAGCAATGATGTTGCCACACTCATGCCGTAAACAAAACCTGAACAAGCAGCGCTTAAATCCATTGCGAATGCTTGGTTAGCACCTAACCCTGCTTGTACAAGTGCTGCTGTATTGGGCGATGTCGCATCAGGAGACATTGTACTTACCAAAATAAAGTCAATATCATTAGCATCATAGTTACTTTGTTCTAATAACTTTTGTGCTACCTTTAAGGCTAAATCACTTGTATTTTCTGTTGTCACAACATGGCGCTCATGAATACCTGTACGTGAATAAATCCATTGATCATCGGTATCCATCATGGCGCTCAATTCATCGTTTGTCACAGTACGTTGCGGTATTTGCCGCGCACTGGCCACAATTTTAATTTGTTCCATAATCCCCTTATTTCTGAAGTAACCGTGTCAAATAACTCATCAAATTGTGAATAGCTTTCTGCACAACCGTGACGTCCTCAGATGACATGCCCTCCAAAAAGTTACGTGCCATATCGCGATGGAAACCTTGATGAGCACGATAAACAATACGTCCTTTGTGTGTCAACCCTAGCTTAACGACTCGTCGGTCTTGAATCGAACGACGCCGCTCCACATAACCTTTTTCAACTAGCTTATCAATTGCGCTAGTCATAGAACTGGGTGTGATATGGATTATCCTTGCAACTTCAGAAGCACTCTTTTCTTCATACATCGAGATTGCCTCAATTGTATGCATATCTTTAATAGAAAGATCTTTAAAAAGGCTCTGTTTTAATGCAGCTTCTTCAATCCACATTACATTATTAAAAACACCTACTAATTCACTATTTATTTGTTCAAAATTAGTTATTAGTGTTTCACCCATAATTATTTCTCTTCGTCTGGTGAGACAACAAACATCAATTCAGCAGATGTTGCTGTTTGTCCATTAACTTTTGCTTCAACAAGTACGCTACCCATATTGGCACGTAACTTACCAAAACTAACATGTAACTTTAAGACATCACCTGGTACAACCATTTTCTTAAACTTAGCATTATCAATACCAGTCATGTAAGCTGTCTTACCCTTAAATTGTGGTGATGATAAAATCAAAATAGAAGCTGCCTGTGCAAGTGATTCAATAATTAAAACCCCTGGCATTACTGGGTTCCCTGGAAAATGTCCTTGGAAAAATTGTTCATTAATCGTTACATTTTTTACTGCGACAATTGATTCATCTGGCGTCATTTCTTCAACGAAATCCATATAAAGAATGGGATAACGATTGGGAATCAATGCCATAATTTCTGTTGTTGTAAGTACTGCCATAATTTTAATTGTTTTAATACGTTTTAAGTATTAAATTAGTCCTTTCGAAAAAATAGTTTGACTATCGAAATAATATGATAAAGAAATTATCGCATTATTTACTTCGATAGTCAAACTATTTTTATATAACAAACCATTGTTTACAATATCTTAAAAATCCAATACCACCAAACGTCTTTGCCATTCAGTCATGAAATCATCACTATCCCATTCATTTACTCGAACAGTGTGATATCCTACAGCAGCATTATAATAGGTATTATTCCCTACCTTTAACGGCGCCGGATGTAAATGTAAATGCCCGGTAACCGTAGCTACCGTATAAGAATTATCTAGTATCTTCCCTAATTTTGAACTGCCTAGAAGGGCGTTTGCCATGTCTAAGCGTTGATTACTAGCTGGAAAACGCTTAATATAGTCACTTCGTGGCACAAAGTGAGATACTACTACTGTCTGCCGGCGATCAGCAGCATCCAATTGTGCCTGAATTTGCGCCATATTCCTATTAAAGCGTTCCTTGTCTGTCACAGGTTGTTGGATACGACGATCATACCAAAAAGTTTGTTTGAATTGTTGAATCTGTGCATCTGTGTAGGTATCACCTACAAAATCGTAATCATACCAACCGTTGTTGCCAATTAGGCGAACAGTTGGTGTCAGATCAATAAACTTATTGTGTAAGTACAATGGGTCAATATCACTTTCTAACTCTTCATAAGTGACACCTTTAGCCATATCATGGTTCCCAGCAATAAAACGAATCTGTACTTTATCTGCTAATAATGTTTGCATATCGCGAACATAAGTTAAGGTTTTTTCAAAATCATTGAATAAATCCCCAGCAATGACATATAGATTTATACTCGCATTCAGCAAATAAAGCGCTTGGACATTCATAATACGCTCAACATTAATTTTATTCAAATCTAAGTGATTATCTGATGAAAATGCAACTTTCACAAGTGAAACCTCTTTCAAAGCACTGAATAGATTATAGCACATATTAGTCACAATATTCTAGCACAAATAGAAAAAGAACCCCACCAAAATGGGATTCTTACGCTTGACAATATATATGACGATGTCAAGATTATCTAGTTTTAATATTACATTGTGGCGAAATGCAACAATGTACGGATCATGTTTGAAGTGAAACCGTATTCGTTATCATACCATGCAGCAACCTTAACTAATTGTTGTCCGTCACCAGAAACAACTTCAGTTTGTGTTGGATCGAAGACAGTACCATGTGTATCATTGATAATATCGGTAGATACCAAACCATCACCATTGTAACCAAATGAATCTGATTCGTACTTCTTCATAGCTGCGTTAACGTCTTCAACTGTAACATCCTTCTTCAAGACAGCAGTCAATTCAGTGATTGAACCATCAGGAACAGGAACACGGATAGCTGAACCAGTCAACTTACCATCCAATGAAGGAACAACCATTCCGATAGCCTTAGCAGCACCAGATGAATGTGGCAATGAGTTTGAAGCTGCGTCACGGTTAGCTTGACGCTTTGCAAACTTAGCTGACTTAGGACCATCTTGCAAGCTTTGTGAAGCTGTGTAAGCGTGTACTGTCAACATCAAACCAGTTTTAACACCGAATTCTGTTTCCAATACGTTAGCAATTGGAGCCAATGATTGCGTTGTGCATGAACCAGCAGAAACAATCTTGTCATCTGCTGTCAAGATGTCTTGGTTAACGCCATAGACAACTGTAGGAACTGCACCGGCTGGAGCAGAAACCAATACCTTCTTAGCACCTGCATCTAAGTGAGCTTGTGACTTTTCGGCTGATGTATAGAAACCAGTAGCTTCCAATACATAGTCAACAC
The DNA here is from genome assembly GCF_014207505.1 of Leuconostoc carnosum. Lineage (GTDB taxonomy): Bacteria > Bacillota > Bacilli > Lactobacillales > Lactobacillaceae > Leuconostoc > Leuconostoc carnosum. Next base: position 82,045 of record NZ_JACHGL010000004.1, on the reverse strand, counting down.
CATCATTAGCAACCCACTTCAAGTCAGCAGCGTTACGTTCTGAGTAAACAGCATAGTGCTTACCATTAACAACAATACCTGTATCATCTGATGAAACTTCAGCGTTTAAAGTACCGTGAATTGAGTCATACTTCAACAAGTATGCCAACATATCAGGGCTTGTCAAATCGTTAATAGCAACAACTTCGATATCTGAAGCCTTGTCTGACAACTCAAGAATACGACGGAAAGCCAAACGGCCAATACGTCCAAATCCGTTAATACCAATCTTAACAGTCATGTGTTTAGATCCTCCAAAATTTTTTGACTTATGTCAACAACACTATTATAGCACAAAGTTATCAGGTGAGCGAATGTAAACATACCACTATTTTCTGAATAAATCTCCGTATTTATAGTATTTCCAAGCACAATTCATGACAGATAAACTGCCTATCTATATCAGCAAAAAAATGGTCTATCATTAGGTATGACTGGTTTTAAGATAAATATACTTTATAGTCATTCCTTTAAAATTGAAATTGTACTGATCACAATCTCACATACTTTAAGATTCAGCGGTGTGTTACTTTTTAAACTTATTTGTGAAATATCAAACAATATTCATCCGATCATAAAAAACGCCAAAGCGTCTTCTTAAATCATGCTAATACACAGTATATTTATTCTATTCCTGAACCAGGTTCAATACTATCTGGTACTGTTGTAACAGTGACTATCCCGTTCTTTTCTGCTGATAAAATCATGCCTTCTGATACTTCACCAGCCATTTTACGAGGCTTCATATTGGCAACAATGACAACTGTCTTACCAACTAATACAGTTGGATTTTCATACCATTGACGAATCCCTGACAGAATTTGGCGTGGTTTATCTGAACCATCATCAAGTGTAAATTTCAACAGCTTATCAGATTTAGCAACAATTTCACCGGCGGTAATTTTGGCCGCTATTAATTCAATTTTATCAAAATCATCATAAGCAATTAGTGACTTACCAGAATCAGCTGCAACAGCCGCTTGTTTAGCAGCTTCTTTAACAGCGCGGCCCTTGCCTTTAGTATCTTTTGATACCAATCCAGAAATAAACTCAACTTCTTCAGCAACATCTTGCCGTGGAAAAATCGGCTGTCCTTTTTTAACGACTTTACCACCTGTTGGTAATTTACCAAATGACAAACCAGCAATTGGCGCACCATTTTTAGGATAATCAAATCCTAGTTGTTCGTATATTTTGCGTGGCGCTTTGGTCAGAACAGGTTGCAACAACACAGCTACAACACGTAATGAAGCAGCTAAATGTGCCATCACGCTAGACAAAATCACTTTTTTGGTTTCATCTTTAGCTAATACCCAAGGCTGCGTTTCATCAATATATTTATTTGCACGACGAATAATTGTCCATACACTCTCAAGTGCATCAGCTGTCCGCATATTCTGAAAGTTCTTATGGTATTCAGCAATGCCTTCTGACACAGTACGCACCAAATCATCATCAAATTCAGTTTTACCAGTATTTAGTTCTGGTACAATACCATTTTCATACTTGTTAATCATAGCTACGGTACGATTTAGTAAATTACCAAGATCATTTGCTAAGTCGAAGTTAACCCGTGAAACAAAATCTTCTGGTGTAAAGACACCATCATTACCAAATGGCATAGCACGCAACAAGTAGTAACGGACAGCATCTAAGCCATACCGCTCTTCCAAAACTTCAGGATAAATGACATTACCCTTAGATTTTGACATTTTACCGTCTTTCATCACTAACCAACCGTGACCAAGAACTGTCTTTGGTAGCTCTAGACCTAGGGCATGCAAAATAATTGGCCAATAAATTGTATGGAAACGAACGATTTCTTTGCCCACCAATTGGACATTGGCTGGCCAATAGCGTTTAAACAACTCATCATGATCAGTATCATACCCAAGCGCTGTAATATAGTTGACCAACGCATCAACCCAAACATATATAACATGCTTTTGATCCCCAGGAACGGACACACCCCAGTCAAAACTTGTACGGGTCACTGCTAAATCTTCTAAGCCTGGTGCAATGAAATTATTGATCATTTCATTCATACGAGCTTCTGGTTGGATAAATTCTGGATGTGTTTTATAATATTCCAACAACCAATCAGCATATTTGCTCATCTTAAAGAAATAAGATTCTTCTTTGACCAATTCCACTTCATGACCTGACGGTGCCTTACCACCGATAACTTTACCTTCATCATCATGATAAACCTCAGCAAGTTGTGATTCTGTAAAATACTCTTCATCTGAAACGGAATACCAACCTTGATACTCACCTTTGTAAATATCACCATTATCAACTAAGTGCTTAAAAATTTTACGAACAATCGATTCGTGACGCTCCTCAGTTGTTCGAATAAAATCATTGTAAGAAATATCCATTAACTGCCACAAATCTTTAATTTGTTTAGCCATGCCATCTAAATATTCAATTTCAGATTTGCCAATTTCTTTAGCTTTTTGCTGTACTTTCAAACCATGCTCATCTGTTCCTGTTAGGAAATAAACATCTTCCCCTAGTAAACGATGATACCGCGCAGCAGCGTCTGCCAACACCGTCGTATAAGTATTACCTAATTGTAATTTACCAGATGGATAATAAATAGGCGTTGTAATATAGAAAGTTTTATCTTTCTTAGTTGCAAATTGTTGTTCTGCTTTTGAAAACTTATCATAAATAACTGCTGAATCCGTAAGATTAGCTGTATTAAACAAGACATTGTTTGGTTCTGACATATGAGTCTTCTCTCTTTCTAATGTGTCGATGAGTCAATTAACGTTTATCATATTCATTCGCACATTTAGCCGCATGAGGCCGACTTTACTAAGATAATTATAACTAATTTTAAGGACTTTTCATAGTTTTTAAAAATTTTTTCTGGTATAGTAATTTTAGATTGATACAAAATTAAAATAAAGCTAGCTGAATGCGCTTTTATGCTTTTGGAAGGACAATTATGACCCAACTCGATGATATTACAGATTATATGCAAAAATCGCTAAGTGCCGATAAAACTGGTCATAGCGTTGATCATATTGATCGAGTACTTGCTTTATCAAATAAAATTCTTCAAGACTATCCTCAAGCCGATACTTTTATTGTACGCGCTGCATCATTATTGCATGACGTCTATGATGATAAACTCTTTCATTCACTAGCACAAGCACAGGCCGCCAAAGAAAACATGATCTTGTTTTTACAGTCTATTAGCGTGACTAAACATCAAATCAACGCAATCATCACAATAATTGACAATATGTCATGGTCTAAATCAATTGCTGGTAACGTCAAACCACTTGACCTTAATGGTCAAATCGTGCAAGATGCTGATCGTTTAGAAGCGATTGGTGCGATAGCTATTACACGTGCCATCACTTATGGTGCTGTAAAAGATCGGATTTTATACGACCCAAATATACCACCACGCATTGCTCAAACTAAAGCACAATATCGCCAAGATGACAGTACAACAATCAATCATTTTTATGAAAAGCTACTCCTGATCAAAGACAGACTTAACACAAAAACAGCACAGAAAATTGCTGTTAGTCGCCATCAATTTATGTTAGCTTTCCTAGATCAGTTTAAATCTGAGTGGCACTTAACGAAATAATTTTCTACTTATATCCAGTAATCATCTTTTATAAACAAATAAAAGCAGACAATATGTCTGTTTTTATTTGTTTATAAAAGATGGTATGATTAACTGTATTTATTGGAGACTAACATGGCTAAAAAACGTACTTATCGCCGTAAAAAGCAACCCCAGAACAAAATATTATCACTTTTTATTGTCCTCATTGTTGCCGGTTTTTACTTTTGGCAAAATGAACAAAATAGCAAACCCACTTCACCTGATACCTCAAAATCTAAAACTGTCACTGCCCAATCAGATCAAGCATTAATTAATTTAAAATGGGATGGCACTTTAGATGGTGATATTGTGCGTATCAATAACAATCAGGCCACATTTACTGATGATCAACTTGATGAAACCTTCCCATCTCAAGGTTCAAAATTACGACCTGCTGATGGTTTAAGTCTATCGCCACTTGATTCACAAGGACGTTCTCAACAGGCCAATTTTGTCGCTAGCAAAAAAGCTATTCGAAAGGTCACTGCACGTCCTGACCGTATTCCTTATGATGTACGGCCATCAGGTTGGTTTATAAATGATCATTATAATGGTACAAAATGGGTTGGTGGTTACCATGATAATCCAAACGTCAAGCTAGGTAATGGTAAGCAGGCATTATGGAATAAATCACATATTGTTGGCTATCAATTTTTTGGCTTACCAACTATGGTAACTGAAAATATGACTACTGGTACACGTGTACAAAATGCCTATCCTGGCCAGTTAGCTCCTGAAGATGATATTCGAGATGCCATTAATAAACATCCAACTATCACAATTCGCGCCCAAGTAACCCCGTTATACATTGCTAACAATCGTTTAGCCCGTGGTGTTCATTACATGGCAAAATCTGTTCAAGATAACGGTAAAACGCTTAATTTAAATTACTGGATTTTCAATGTTCAACCAGGCATTGAAATTGACTACCAGACAGCAAAATTCAAAGTACTGGACTCAGCTAAATAAAAAAGATGACTAATATATATTAGTCATCTTTTTTATTGCTTCAAGAAACCCACTGTTTATTGACCAATTTGGCTTTGAATTAGTTTTTGATATTGTTCTGATATTTCTGTATGATTTGATTTAAAAATACTAGCCTGTGGTGCAAGTAAATGCGTCATATTATGATTAACTTCGATGGGATTTAGTTTTTTTAATTGTTCTGAAGTCCAAATACCTGTTTTAGATGTATTCCCACGATTAATCATACTTCGAGTTATTGGCTTTTGACCAAACGGCGTTGGCATTTGATGAAATGTAGCACTATAAACCTTGCCATTTAGTCCAAGTACTAGCATTGTGATTGGTTTAGTCATATCAACATTTGAATATCTCGTCGCCTCACTTTCGTCTGTATCGTTTTCATCCGAAATACCTGTATCACCGTTTGTATTAGTATACAACCACAACATATCGCTTACATGACCACTGAATTGATCATTTTCATCTTTTTGTGCATAAACAGATTGTAGTTGATAGTCAACAGCATCTACTTGGTTCCATACCGACATATCACCATCACTTGTACTAATATAATATGATGTTGGCCCACCTTGACGCATACCTAATGCTTCAGTATCCACAGCTGTTAGAGCCTGATTATGCTGACTAGCATATGTGCCAGCCCAATTATAAAACTTTTTCACAACCTGAATACGCTTTTCCGTGGATGCCGACTGTAAATCAACAGTCTTTTTTGTCATAAAACGTTTGACAGATTTCCCTGCGTTTGATGCAGTTTGTTGATTATTCTCTTTTTCTCGCTGTGCGATAGGATCATTAGTATGAGTACACATCCGAACAGCAATCACCAATAACACAATGATAACAACGACACCGACTCCTAATTTATAATAACGTTTCATCATAACGTCCTTTCTTATAATCAATTAAAAAGATGTGCTAAAAGCACATCTTAGCAATATTTTAGATTGTACTAGCTACACCAGCAATTAAACTTACTAGTATGATTAGTAGAATTAAATCTAAGAAAGAAATAATTAAACCAGCAATCGCTGTTCCTTTAGGATTACGGAATAAGCCGCCAATAGACAGTGCTAATCCGACAATCCAAACAATCCATCCCAGTACCGGAATCCATGATAAGAAAAAACCAACGATTGAGACAATCAATCCAGCCAGTCCTATACCATTTTTCTCTGCTACAACATTATTGATGACAACATGACTTGCACCGTTTTCAGACATTTGTATACTCCCTTATTTTTCGATTAGCTAACATTATTATCTTCAGAAATTTTCTTTTGATTAGGATCAATTGAATCAACCTGCCACGTTTCATTACGTTTGTCATAAACCATATGTGCGGTTAATTCAAATGTCTGCGTTAAATCCCCATATGAATCATTATCATCATCAGAGCTGTAATAAAAATCAGTTTTTACCTGATACACTGCATTTGCTGTCGTCAGACTAGTTTGCTTGACCGATTTAACGTCTGGCGAGTTAAATGAAACAGACTCTGCATTTCGTTTGGCATCATGAAGATTGTGACGTATCATTTTTTTATAGTCTTGATAGGCTTTGTTATTAGCACCATTTTTAAACATATCCAAGTTGTCTGGATCCTCTTCTTGTGAAGCATATGACCCCAAAGCATCATACATTGACGAAACTGTGCTGTTAGCATCATCTTCTGTCATTAAACCATCTGCATTTAAATTGATACTTTCCCCATCATATATGTCTTGCAAACTTGTTTTAGTTGTTCGAATGGTTTGATCTCCAAACTTAGCTTGTACATAGGCCTTTGCACCCTTACTGACTGGCATATTTTTTACTGATAATAAGCCATCTGTTAAAGTACCAACTTTTGTGTCACCAATGTATAAATCACCTGAACTAAGATTTGAATTAACATCAAAGCTAATCATGTCAATCGCCAAATTAACATTGGTATTATTATCAATTTCTTTTTCATCACTCGTTGCGACATCTTGACCACTTATCTTGCCTGTCGCATTAAATTTATATAAACCACTAACTTGGTGTTTATATGATTTAGAATAACTATCCGAATCTGAAGTACCAATCGTTTTACCATTCATTTTTAAGGTTATATCTTTATTGTTCGTTGAAACATTAAAATCGACGGGTTTCACAGTTAATTGATACTTCGGAAATACTAAGAAAGCATGCCCTGTTCGTTTAAAAGTAAAACCGTTGCCAGCTTGTCCAGATAACAATTGATTATAAATGTCGTTCTCACGTTGATTAGACCACTTACTACTAGCCATATTATTAACAAATGGTGCCAATTCATCTTGGTCAATTTTTTTCTTTGTATCTGACCAGACAAAATTCTTCGCGTATTGCGAAGCACTCTCTGACTTCAAAATTTTTAAAGTACGTTGTGCTGTTGCTGATTTAGCATAATGTTTATTGCCCCAAGTCACCAAGGCAACGCCAACCGCAATAATCACTACTCCAGTTGTTAGTGCAATTTTTTTGCCTTTAGACATTTGTTGTCTCGGTGCTCTAGGCACTGGATTTTGTTCACTCTCAGTTTGGGCTGTTATTAGTGGTTCTACACTTTTAAAACCAGTAGCTTTAGCTTGCTTCACCTCTTCAAGGTTGGGTAAGCGACCATTAGCTAATTTAAACTTTTCACGCCAAGACGTTGCCGGTGTTACTGATGGCGTTGCTGTTGCTAAGTCTTCTTCACTCTGTACAGGCATTTCATCATCAATTAAAACAAAACCATGTTTATCAGCTTCAGTAACTTCGTCGATTGTTGGATTACGATGATTTTTAGCTTTGAAATCAGCTAACCATTTTTTCTTCTGATCCATATTATGCTCCTTACCAATTTCCTATTGATTGGGTTAGATTTTGAAGTAATGGTATTACAATAATACGTACTTCAATGGCAATCACAACTATACTGATGATCCACTGGAGTAAAGTAACCCAGGCAGCATCAAATTTACCTTGATGTAAATGTACTTCTGAAATTAAAAATTGTTGGGCTGCAATTAACAACGCTGCTCCGAGTGTCAAAATAAAAGTAATCACCGCAAAGGAAGCAAAAAAGGTATTAACGATTGACGACATATCTTCCAATGTTGAAATTGAAATAGATGCAATTGGTACAAAAAATGATAATATGGCACCAATAATATTAATCAAAGATAACGGTACGAACCACTTTAAATACTTGGAAACTGTTTGTTTCACAGTAAGATACCGACGATTAAGTAGTAGTAACCCAGGCAATGCTGCCAGATAAAATATGGCAAAAATAATGACAACATAAAAAAATAATTGCCAATTTAGTGCACTTAACTGACTACGAATCTTGGTTAAATCTGTGCCAAAAGATGAATAACTATTCAATGCAACATTCAAACCACGTCGAATAACGTTTGAGAATGAAAATGCTCCCGTTAATGATGCGATAACAAACGACACCCACAAAAATAGTGTATTGTCTGATGCATCACTAGAGCGACTTGGATTAACAATGATTGGTTTAACCCATGTCCAATAATTCCCAGCATGTTGCTTCGCATTCGTATAAACACGATTAGCGTCCTCTGTAATCTCTGCCTTAGGTATAGTTTGTTCTTGATTCCCCAGTGTAATCTCCCCTTTTTCAATGGCTGCCAATACCTCATCTGCTGATGGTTGGCGGTCATTAATTAGTGCAAAATATTCTTGCCATTCTTGCTTCGTAGCCATACGATCTCCCTACTTCGATTTTCTCAATAAAAACCCATTATCCAAAAATTATAATATAAAAAAAGTATATTTACCTAAACCTCCCTATATCGGGGTGTTTTTGAAATTTTAATGATAAGTATTTAAAAAGGACTTCAAAGTATGAAAATTTGAAGTCCTTTTTTAGTTTGCTGATATTATGCATTAAAACGTTTGTTTTTCATATGCTTTGGGGCATACAATGAAACGCCCAGTAAACCAAATAAACTGATTAATATTGCCTGATTACTGTGTTGTTGATTTTTTGCGGTTTTAGGAAGTAGCACAGCTGGTGTAGCATTAACTTGGTTCCCTTGTTTCACTGATACTGGCCTATTAATCTCGGGCTGAGCTGTAACATTCATATGTTGATTTTCTACTGATATCATATTTAACGCTTTAGTACCCGTATCATAGATATATGTTGTATTATCAGGTGCAATTACGATATTTGTTTTGCTAGCTACTGTCACTTGGGGTACTTTTTTGACAGTATTTACTTGAGTTTTTGTATGCGTTAAGCTCTTGTTTGTATCGGCTTTTTGAATCGTTGTCTTCTTTGAGTCAGTCTTGGCTTGAGACTCAGAATTTGTCTTGTCGGCAACTGGCTTTGCAGTTGGCTTCTTTGACTCATCTTTACTGTTTGAATCAGTCTTACCAGGTTTAGAATCATTAGGCTTTGATGGCTTTGAGTTATCTGGTTGAGATGGCTTTGTATCATCGGGCTTTGATGGTTCTGGTGTTGGCTTAGCGTTGGCTGGGTTGATACGGTTCAAGTATTCTTGACTTTCAGCCTTGGCTTTGCCATAACTTAATGCATTGGCTGTTTGGAGATTTGTCAATGCTTTAGCATTAGCTGCTACTAACTTGTTGTAAGCATCAGTATTTTGAGCTTTGATTTGAGCAACGTTCTTTGCTCCTTGAGCTGTCTTTGTTGCCAAATCAGCATCCAATTGGGCTTTCAAGTTAGCTAGGTTTGTATCCAATTGCGCGGAGAAAGTCTTTGCATCTTGAGCTTGTTGTGCTTCAAACGTAGCTAATTCAGTTGCTTGTGCTTTGTCAAAGGCTGCCTTTTCAGTGGCTTTCTTACTTGCTAAGTCTTCAGGCGAAAGGTCCTTGATACTAGCAATTGTAGTCTCATAGTCAGTCTTCAAATTAGCTAGTGTTTCAGCTAATTTGGTTGCATTGTCATCATGCTTTGCTGTGGCATCAGCCTTGATACTAGCAATCTTGTTTGCATAGTTCGTAGCATTTTGAGAAATTGCTGAATCATGGTTTGCCTTGATTTGAGCAATAGCGTCAGCATAAGCTTGATTGATATTGTCAATTGCAGTTTGATTCTTTGCTTGCAAGTTTGACAAAGCTGTTGCATTGTTAGCTTTAACTTGGGCTAACTTAGCTTGAGCGTCAGCTAAAGCTTGCTTGTTGGCTTGCGTGTTACCACCACGAGCCGTTTCAATTGCTTGAGTTGAAGTTGTCTGTATGTCAGTTGTTAAATCCAAATTATCGGAAATAGCAGCATTCTGGAAAATAACAACATATGGCCAATCACCAGTGTTATCTTTCTGCATAGCAAATCCCATAATTTGGTCATCTTTCATGAAATTGTTACGATGACCATTTCCATAGGCACCATCTTGGTAAATCATGGCAGTAATAACATTTAAGAGATTAACTTTGGCTGATAACATTGTTAAGTCAGAATAAGGTGAAACACCGAGATTTTCGCCAGCAAACCAAAGGTTTTGAGCGGCATAGGCTTCATCTGTTTTTGTTGTAGCTGAATTTCCCAAGTAGGCTGTATGCTTGAATCCGGCATTGGCTTCTTCACGAGCCTTTGCTGAAGCAATAACAGCTTTTTGGTTTTCTTTTGTCCAGCGAACAGGTGCTTTACCTTGTGTTGCACGATATGAATTAACAAGAGTTACTGCATAATCAGCTAATTCATTTTGTTGAATATCCGTAGGAGTACCCTTAATTTCAGGTGTCTTGTCATTGTCACCAAAGTATTGGTAATAATCAATATAACCTTGGTCGTTAACATGATTTGATGGAATCTTTGGGTCTGTAATCTTTGTTGGTAAGTTGCCAACTTCATTGACACTAGATGGTGCATCAGAATCATATGAGTCAAAATTGTCAGCGTATGGATTGGCTGGTGTTGCTGTTTTTACGCTAGTCTTATCAACAGCTTGCTTAGCTGAAGTAACAGTCTTTTGAGCAGTAGCTTCAGCTTTTGTGTTAGCTTGCTTTTGAGCTGTTTGGGCTTTTGTGTTTTCAGCAGATTGTTTTGTTGTATCTGATGCTTGTTGGTTCTGAGCATCAGTTTGAGCCTTAGCTTGTGCGGCATCAGCATTTTGATTAGCTGTAGCTTGCTGGGTAGATGCAACATCCGTAGCTGTTTTTGCATCAGTATCAATAGCCTTGTCTGTTGCGGTAGCATCTGTTTGAGCAGCTTGCTGGTCAGCATTGTATTGATTAGTCACAGTGTCACGTTGTGCTTGAGCAGAACCAGATTCTTGAGCTTGTTGATTTGCAAAATCAGTTGCTGCTTGTTGTTGCTTGGCAACTTCAGCATCATGAGCAACTTGAGCGTCGTGAGCTTGTTGTGCTTTTGCAGCTTCGTTTGCTGCTTGTTCATCCGCGAGCTTTTGCGCGTTAGCTTGTGCATCAGCGTTCGCTTGGGCGACTTGTTTTGCTTGTGCATCAGCCAATGCCTTAGCATTGGCTTGTTCAGTAGCTTCTTGGGCTTTGGCATTAGCTTGCGCTTTGGCCTCTTCATCGGCTTTTTGCTGTGCTTGCAACGTAGCTAATTTTTGAGCTTCTGATTCTTGAGCATTCTCAAAATCTGACTTTGGTGTAACTTGATTTGAACTTGTCTGTGTTGCTGTATCCGTTGACTGATTACCGCTGATGACATCAGCATTAACATTGACAGTAGTTGATGCAATTGTTGCTGTGACTACCGTTGCTGTAGTTAAAGCAATTATCTGTTTGTGTGACTTGACAGCGTATCGTTCCCTGCGTGTTGTTGCCCTATTATTATACTGATTCATTTATAATCTCCCTGATATATTACTGTCGGCTAACATCTTTAAAAATACTACCCGACTTAAGAAACACTGGACTGAACACCAATACCTTTTAAATATTTAACAACCTCTTTTGCTGTGTGATTATCCAACCCTTTAACATATACAACAGGTGTGCTTGCTACATAACCTAATACTTGATCTTTTGTCATATCAAATAATTCACTAGAGACACTGACTAAATCTTCTTCAGATGTTTCTGGTACATATTCCAATCTCACACCAAATTTATTTTGTGCATTCTCACGTTTTTTTATCTGATTAATTCTAATTAGATCACGCATAAGGCCACTAGAATCAGCCAAATTTTGAATTGTTTGTTGTTTGATATGATTCCCAAACATTTTAAATAATCCCATTGATGTACTCCTTTTTTATCGATTTTTAATTGCGTTAATACTACTGTTAATCGATGAGGTATTTTTATTAATATTGTCAATTTGCGCAATTTGTGTTGCGATCATTGCATTTTGTGTACCAATAGATGTAGTTATTCTATTCATTAAAATGTTATTTTGCTCTGCATTCATCATTTGCTTCTTTTGATTATTAATGATTTCTTGTTGATTCTGCTCTTGGCGATACCTATGTATTTCAGTATCATATTTATTAATAGCTTCTTTCCAATTATCAGCTCGACCACTATTCAGTATGTTATATAAAGCTGCTACAGCATATATATCTTTCATTTCAGGCAATAAAAAATCAAGACTGTCTAGAAAAGAGTCACTTGCTTGATAAATTTCTAGTTCATTCTGTGCTTTGTTCGCCAGTTGACGATACTGGGCTACCTTCTCCTTCACCAAGGCTTTATCTTTTTTACCAGAACTGTAGTTGTAGGCATAGTATGCTGCAACGCCACCACAGATAATGCCAATGCCAATACCTAAAACAGAATATACTAAGACATGGACTACCAAGAAAGCAGCGGCAGGTATTCCCCATTTTAAAATACCTTGAAAACCCACTGGTTTGTTTAGCGTTTGATGTACACGACGATTAATTGTTGCAATTTGATCCTCTCGTTCTTTTTTATCAGACAACACCTGATACGCTTGTGCTAGTAAATCCATCAAGTTAGTTTTAGACAATTCTGAATATTCCATCGTATACTTCTCCATTATTATAGTTTTGTTAGTCAAATTTTCTCATTATACAAATAATCAAGTATAAAAAGCGACCCTTGCTATTATATGATTTAAATCACGTTCATTCACAAAAGTCCCAAATTCGGGGCGTTTTTTCTAACATAATATACTAAAATGAATATTAAATATATCATTAAAAACTAGAGGCTGCTAAATGACCAAACCAAACCAAACCAAACCAAACCAAACCAAACCAAACCAAACCAAACCAAACCAAACCAAACCAAACCAAACCAAACCAAACCAAACCAAAG
>NZ_JACHGL010000004.1:9338-69062 GCF_014207505.1 Leuconostoc carnosum | reverse complement strand
AAACCAAACCAAACCAAACCAAACCAAACCAAACCAAACCAAACCAAACCAAACCAAACCAAACCAAACCAAACCAAACCAAACCAAACCAAACCAAACCAATGGGATACCATTTAAACGAATTACGCAAGAACAAATCCATTAAATTATCGAGTCTTTTAGATTACATACATGTTTCAAATTCGGCTTGGTATCGTTATGTTAAAGGTGAAACAGATATTACAACATTGCAATTTCTCCACACAGTACGGTATTTACGAACAACATTTTCTGAAGTTGCCCACATGAAGAGTATGGCAGATAATTATCTTAAACTTTACGATATACCAGCCTATTTACCTACCACGATTAATTACCAAATTCCTCTTCGTGAATTTTATACCACACATAATATTGAGCGTTTAAAAATGGCTGTTAAACTTTATCGCCTATCCTCTACTTCATCATTTAATCGTGATTTGCCCTTAGATTTAAGAGAAGTACTCAAAAGTATCCTACTTAAGGGTGAATTTGGATTAGAAGAAGTTAATTTACTCGTGCTATTGAAGCTAGAATTCAATAACGAACTATTTCACGAAGCTGAATTTGTCAATATTTTGCACAATCTCATCGCAACTATCAAGCGTAACATTGATATGACATTTTCACTTGGTGACCTATCTATGTCACAACAAAACATTATTTTCTTTAATCAATCACTTGGCTTGCGCTTTGTTTTTAGTGCCTTATCAAGCATCACTTCTGAACATAAAGCGTCCCAATATGCGCCCCTATTATTTCAAGTGATTCGACTCAATGATCAAGTTGAATACCCATCGTGGTCCTTATATAATTTTGCTTCAAAAAAGCTCCTTGAAATTAGTGAACTCTACCTACTTGATCAACCAACATATTCATCCAAGTTTTATGCTTTTCGTCAAGCACTCATGATACTCTATCCTACCCAAACACACGATGACCTAGAAAACTCAAATTATGATTTATTGAAAAGTAATATTTTTGAAACCACTGTTTCCACACAAATGAAAAAAGCTTATCAACAATATGTTGATAAGCTAGACAAATAGTTTCAATTCAAACTCACTCGAGATGACCATTTTTGATTATCATGGCGCTAGAATGACCTGGTCCGCCACGATGAGGATCAAATGCGTTAATTGCCGCATTGACAGCATTTGGCGCTTCTCCCAAACCTACTGCAATTAAGTCTGCTTTCCCAATATAGTGACTAGCATCCCCAATAGCAAACACACCATCAATACTCGTTTGTAATTGCTGATTAACACCAAAAACTTGGCCATCATGTGTGGGTTGAATATCCCAAGATTGTACCGTTTGATTTTTTGATAAGAAACCATAATTAATAATTAAATCATCAACAGAAAGCACAGTTATATCATCAGGTGCCTTGACATGCGCCAAAGTGATAGCTAATTTACCATCAACTTGTTTATTGACTGACACAATCTTTTTCGGTGTTTCTTTAATAACCGTGCTGTTATTTAACGCGTTAACACTCTGCTCCATGGCTCTAAATGTGTCACGTCGATGAATAATTCGAGTTGATGCAGTCACCTCATTCAACATCGTGGCCATATCTACAGCAGAATCTCCGCCACCAGCAATGACAACATCATGATCAACAAAATCTTGCTTGTTGGTTACAAAATAATGAACACCTTGCCCAATAAGTGATTCAACACCATCTATTTGTATTTTGCGTGGCTCAAAAGAACCTTTCCCAGTCGTCACAATAACTGTTTTAGCTTGAAACGATTGATTATTGTCCGTGGTTATTGTGAATAACTCATGTTGTTTTTGCACATTAGTCACAGTTGTTTTGGTTTTAATTTCAACTGGAAATAACTTCAATTGTTGATTTAATGATTCAATGAATGCTGAACCCTTAACACCTGCAAATCCAGCAACATCCAAAATTATCTTTTCAGGGTATAAGGCAGTCACTTGACCACCCAGTGTGGGCAAACTCTCGACTAACACAGTTTTTGTATCACGTAGTCCAGCATAAAAAGCAGCGAACATGCCTACTGGCCCACCACCAATAATGGCTATATCATATAATTCCATAATCTCAGTGTATCAATGCCCAATTTAAATCAGATGGACACCTATACTTTTCCTTTCAGCTATAATTTTTTTACTTTAATTATTATACCTTTTTGACCCAAAGTGTGCTGCTAATCGGTATAATGGACTTATCATACAAATGGAGGAAACGTGTTGTTTGGCGCTAAAATATACGATGTTCTTGTGCGTCACACACTGATTTAAATAATATGGCTCAAAAAAAAATGATTCTCGATCTTGATACTGGTATTGATGATGCACTAGCTATCGCCTATGCTGTTGCTGATCCAAACGTCGAACTAATCGGCATTATCTCAAGCTATGGTAACACATATGTTGAAACGTCCGCCCAAAACTCACTCAACCTCTTGCACTTACTAGGTGTTGATGACGTTCCTGTCTTTATTGGCGAACAACATTCTTCCACTACCGACCACTTTGATGTCATGCCCATTTCACAATTAATTCATGGCAAAAATGGTATTGGTGAAGTCGAATTATCACAATCGCCTCGACTCGTTGAAAAGCAATCTGGTATTGATTTTCTAATTGAAGCAGCTCATAAATATACTGATGATCTTATTTTCATCCCGACTGGTCCTCTAACAAATTTAGCAGCTGCTATTGAGAAGGATCCTAAAGTTGCTACTCTAATTGGTCATACCACACTCATGGGTGGCGCCTTGACCGTGCCTGGTAATGTCACCCCATTTACTGAAGCCAACATTCACCAAGACCCTGAAGCAGCCGATATTGTCTTCCAAAAGCAAACCAACCTGACAATGGTTGGTTTGGATGTCACATTACGGACATTATTAACAAAACAAGAAACGGCCCAATGGCGTGCATTAGGAACCACTGCAGGTGAAAAGTTTGCTGAATTGATGGACTTTTATATTGATGCTTATTTCAACCTCAATATTGATAAGAAAGGTGCTGCCTTGCATGATCCTTTAGCAGTTGCAGTTGGCATTGATGCCTCGTACGTGACCACAATACCATTAACTATGCACGTGACTTATGATCAAGAAACAGGTGATTATGGTCGTACAATTGGTGATAAAGAGAAACTTCTCCAACCAACAACTTCTCAAGCTGCCGTTTTAGTTGACACTGATCGCTTTGTGTCAGATTTCCAACAATTGATGCTTAATGTATTAGCTTAAAAAAACAAGTTGACAATTCACTCAACTTGTTTTTTTGTTATTCTCGTATTTGTCCTTGACCAAACACTTCGTACTTAATTGTTGTCAGTGCCGACAGTCCCATTGGTCCTCTAGCATGTAACTTTTGCGTTGAAATACCAATTTCTGCACCAAAACCAAATTCAAATCCGTCGGTAAAACGACTAGATGCGTTTTGATAAACAACAGCCGCATCAACATCATTCATAAATGTTACAACATTTTCCGTATTTGTGCTGATAATTGTTTCAGAATGATGCGTCGTATGCGTATTAATCCAGGTTACTGCTTCCTCGATGCTTGACACAATATGCACTGCAATGATTAAATCATTATATTCCGTGTCCCAATCTTTATCTCCGGCTACTACAATTCGCTCATCAATCGTGCGACTCAATTCATCACCACGCACCTCGACACCTGCGGCAACAAGCACATCAACAATTTTTGGCAAAAAATCATTTGCAATATTTTCATGAATCAAGAGTTTTTCTGCTGCATTACAAACTGAAGGTTTTTGTGTTTTAGCATTATGTATAATTCGTATAGCCTCTTCTTGGTCAGCTGATTCATCAACAAAGATATGCGTGTTACCAGCACCTGTTTCGATGACAGGTACTGTAGCATTGGCTACCACAAAATTAATAAACTGCGCCGAACCACGTGGAATCAAAACATCCACATAATCTCTCATATGGAGCAATGTATGGACTGTTTCATGTGATGTATCAGTAAGTAATTGAATGATATCAGGATTTAATTGATTGCGTTGCAAGACTTGTCGCATAATACCTGCAAGCACCATATTTGTCCGTTTAGCCTCTTTACCACCACGTAAAATAACGGCGTTGCCAGATTTCAACGTTAATGCTGCTGCATCAACTGTCACATTCGGACGTGCTTCATATACCATTGCTACGACACCTAATGGCACAATTCTTTTAACTATTTTCAAATCAACATGTGTACGCCACTCATCAAAAGGGCCTGCAATTGGATCCGGCAACTTGGCTACCGCTGCCATCGACTGACTAATATCACGTATCAGTTTTTCATCCAGAGTCAGACGATGTTGCATGGGTTCACTTAATTGCGTTGCAAATTCAGCGAGATCTTCTTGGTTTGCGACAATAATTGCATGTTGTTGTTCCAATAAAGCCGCCGCCATTTCTAACAACAAATTATTACGCACTGCAATTGATAAATGAGCGACATCATTGGTTGCTCTTTTTGCACGTTGACCAATTTCTTGTACTGTAAGTGCCATATTATTCTCCCTTAAATAGCGTACCAACCTGTTTACCTTGAACGACATCTAAAATAGTTGCTGGATTAGCACCATTGATTAATACCATTTGACGCTGCTGCTGCATTAAATATTCGGCTGCTTTTAGTTTAGTCAACATGCCACCAGTACCTAAAGTAGATGAACCAGTAGCGCTGTCTAATAGTTCTTGCGTAATACTTGAGACCAACGAAATTGGTTGGGCTGTCGGATCGACAAATGGGTTAGCAGTGTACAATGCGTCAATGTCGCTTAAAACAATCATACTATCAGCCTGCGTTTCATGTGTTACAATGGCAGCCAACCGATCATTATCACCGAATGAATGTTGATGATCTAACTCATCAACCGCAATCACATCATTTTCATTAATAATTGGTATCACACGTTGCGCCAACATCACATCGACGGCATCTATTGTGTGCTGTAGCATTAACTTATTATCAAAAACATCATAAGTTAATAATACTTGCCCCACATGTTGCTGATAAAATGCAAAACTTTGATTATATATCGCCATTAAATAGCTTTGCCCAATGGCTGCTAGTGCTTGTTGTTCAGGAATATCAGCTGGTCGCTGCGATATTTTCATTTGTTGCAAGGCAACCCCAATAGCCCCAGAAGTTACTAGAATCACTTCGTAGCCTGATTTCTGTAATTGAGTCAACGTTTGCGACAGCCGATTGATCACAGGATACTTAATTTCACCCTTACCGTCGACAATTGTACTTGTACCAACTTTGATCACTAGACGCCGCCAATTATTGTCGTTACGGTGTTCTTTTGAACCTACTGACATGATAGAACCCTCATTTAAATTAACTATATATCCATCAGAATTATGTGAGTAGCTGACATGATATTTTATTCATTTACTAATTATTATATCATAATCATTAAAGCTAACTCAATTTTGAGCTATTGATCATATTTTTCTAAAAACGTTTTGACTTTTTCACGGTATGCTATCGGATGGTCATTAAAACTTTGAATATGCTTAGAATTTTTTCCTATCCAAAGTTCTTTTGGCGCATGAAGTGCATCGTACAATGTGTAAACCATATGTGCTGGCACAAATGTATCACCGCCACCTTGTATAAACAATGTTGGTTGTTGGCTTTTAGCAACTTGCTTTACTGGGCTAGCTTCAGAATAAGTGTACCCTGCTCTTATCTTGGAAATCCCTGACACAACATTGACCAACGGAAACCATGGCAAACCGTACATATCCCCTGCCTCGTGTTTCATCTCTTCCCATACACTTGTATATGAAGAATCAGCAATCACCGCTTTTACTTGCTTTGGTAAATCTTTTTCACCAGAGGTTGATAACACTGTTGCTGCACCCATACTCATACCGTACATCACAATATCAGACTGTTGCCCATTTTTCTTGATGATTTGATGCAGCCATTGCATGTAATCACGGCGATCCAGCCAGCCGTAACCAATCATTTTTCCTTGTGACTCACCATGCGCACGATTATCTGGAATTAACACATTATAGCCCAGCTCATGAAACAACTCACCATAAATAGCCATGGTTGTCTTATTATTATGCCACCCATGAGCTAAAATAGCGGTTTTATTTGTTTTTTTATCCGCGGGTACATACCATGCATCTAGCTTAAGTCCATCATTTGATGTTTCATACCATGTTTGCTTCTCACGTGCCAAAAACTGATGTTCATATTGATAAAGCGCATTAGTTTCTGTCCGTAAGGTATCAGGTTGATTTGATTTTGGGTCACGAACTTGTGCGACCTGAAAAAAATACATGCCCGCAATTAATAATAAAATACCTAATATTATAACCAATCCAAGCAACCACCTAACTAATTTTGTCATATTCTACCCCTTAAAATAATAGCTTTCTTATTGTACGATAGAACAAAATCTAACGCAAACTAGTGACTTACTGACTAAATATTAAATTCATAGTTAAACGATAATAACATATCATCACATTTTTCAAACTGATATAATAAAAACAAAAGCATGAGGTATATATTATGACTTACTCACAGACTTGGGACTTGGAAAGTATTTACCCAGGTGGCATTAATTCACCAGAACTGATGGCAAAATATGATTTAGTTGCTGAACAAATCCATTCATTTGCTGAAGCAGTTGATCAAGCAGAAGTCTCAGCTGAAACTATCGCTAATCTTTCTGACCTCGCACAATCGATTGGCTCTGGGCTTGGCACAATCAATATTTTTATCAATGGTTGGGCATCAGTTGACTATGGTAATAGTATTTATAGCCCTCATTTTGACAAATTAGGCAAACTTTTTGTTGATTTTTCAGCACCACTAAATAAATTTCAAAAACTACTATTAACGCTAGATGATGCATCATTTGAAAGAGTCATTCACTCTGAACGCTTAACTAATATTGCGTTCTATCTTACTGAATTACGTACTAATGCCAAGCGCTTATTGGATGATGATACCGAGTCACTCATTAATCAACTTGATTTAGATGGTCAACAGGCTTGGTCTAAACATTATGATACCATATCGGCGTCCTTATCCATGAATTACACAGATACTAAAGATGGTAAAACACGACACATTTCTGCTGGTCAGGCATTGAATATGTTAGATGGTGAAGCTAACAACGACACTCGCGCCAACATCATGGCTAACTACGAAAAGATGTGGAGCAATGCCGAAAATCTTACCGCAGATACTTTAAATCATCTCGCTGGCTTCCGATTAACGAACCAAAAAGCGCATAACCGCAAGAATCATCTCGAACAGCCACTAGAGATGAACCGTATGTCTCAAGCAACACTTGACGCAATGTGGCGTGTTGTAGACGACAATAAATCAATGTTTAAACCTTATTTTGACCGCAAAAAACAATTACTCGGTTTAAAAAATATTGGCTGGCAAGATCAAGTCGCCCCATTGACAAATATCGGCAACTACCAACCTGAAGAAGTATCCTACGATGATGCAGCCGCTTTCATTATTGAGCAATTTGGAAAATTTTCACCTAAAATGGCTTCATTTGCTAAAATGGCATTTGAAAAACGTTGGATTGAGTCAGAAAATCGTCCCGGAAAACAACCAGGCGGCTACATGGAGTCTGTTCCTGATTTACAGGAATCCCGTATTTTCTTAACTTACACAGGATCCGTTAATGATGCAGCAACCATCGCTCACGAATTAGGTCACGCCTTCCATTCTGCACAATTGACAGATTTACCATTATGGCGTGATGCTTATGCAATGAATGTGGCCGAAACTGCTTCAACTTTTGCAGAACTGATTGTTAATGATGCCAATGTCCGTGGCGCAAAATCAGATGCCGAAAAGTTAGTTTTACTTGATGCTAAAATGACCAATCCAATTGCGATGTTCTTAAACATTCATGCGCGTTTCTTATTTGAAGATGCTTTCTATCAAGAACGTAAAAACGGTGTGGTTACGCCACAGCGATTGAATGAATTAATGGACGACGCACAAAAAAATGCCTTTGACGGTATTTTAGATGTACGCCACCCACACTTCTGGTCATCAAAACTGCATTTTTTCATTGATTCCGTCCCATTCTATAACTTTCCTTATACTTTTGGTTATTTGTTTTCAGCGGGTATTTACGCGCAAGCACAAAAAGACGGTGCTGATTTCGAAGATAAATATATCGCCTTATTGCGTGACACAGCTAATATGACTTCTGAAGAACTAGCAAAAAAGCATCTTGGCGTGGACCTCACGCAACCAGATTTTTGGCAAGCTGGTGCTAATTTAATCCAAAAAGACATTGATGAATTTTTAACTTTATCAGAACAATTTATTTAATATACTAACTAAAAAGCATGAGTGAATTTATGCTGTCTATAAAACGTTGGGAATATTTAACAACATATTCCCAACGTTTTTAATATATTCTATTAATTAGCGAAATAAAAACAAGATATTTAGTAATATCTTGTTTTCAACCTATTAATGATTAATATGATTAATTACAGCTTGCTTCTTTTCTTCAGAAAAGACACCACTATTAAGTAAATCCAAAATTGATAATACGCCTGCGCCAGTACCAAAACTACCCTCATCTATGACTTGAAAAGTTGATTTCCAACTGTTCAATGGCTCAGGCAACCCACTAACTTCTGCTAAAGCTTTTGCAATATTTTCAATAACTGCTTGACGAACAGGCACTGTCCAATCACCATCCATCACCAAAACATGTACATTAATATTGTCAGGCATTGGATCTAAATCCGACAATAGTTTGCCAGAAACAACCATATTTTCTGATTTGAATTCGGTAAATGTCACCTGAAAACCAACACGAGCTGCAGCAACAAACTGACCAATTTCAGGAATCATAACAGCATCAGTCAACTTTTCTGCCAACATTCTTTTTTCATCAATCGTAAAACGGCCTTCTAACGTATTAACATTAATAATTGTCATTATGCAATTCTCTTTTCTTTTAGTATACTAAGTATTGTATTCTCAATAAGTAATTAATATAAGTACTGAAAAAAAGTTTAGTATGTTTTAAAATTTAAGGACAATCTCTCATGACCAATAACTCCAATCCAATTCAAAATGCACTAACAATTATTTCGGGTAAATGGCGTACGCAAATCATTTGGCAACTGGCTTTGGCTAAAACAATCAGATTTAATAAATTGAAATCACTGTTGCCTGGTATTTCTGATACAATGCTCTCTCAAACACTGAGTAGTTTTGAGCAGGAAGATATTATTCATCGGCATGATTATCAAGAAATGCCACCTAAAGTTGAATATTCATTGACCAAAAAAGGTAAAGAATTACTACCTATCCTACATGCGCTAATCAAGTTTTCGGAAGACAACGACCAAAAATCCGACGAATTTTATCAAATATTAGTAAATGAACTAGCGCATTCAAAGTTGTCTCCAAATGACTTTGAATCATTAATATCAGACCCTGATTTGAAAGAACGTATAGCCAATTTACTTAAAAAATAATTTATACTTTCGCTTACTTAAAATAAGTAGTATAATTAATGTGAATACCAAGGAAGATCAACACATTGTTGATCATATATAAAGGAGTTTCACAAATGACAAAAACAGCGTTAGTAACCGGTGCCAATAAAGGTATTGGCTATGAAATTGCAAAAAACCTATTAATAAAAGGCTACACTGTACTTGTAGGTTCTCGAGATGAAAGTCGCGGTCAAAAAGCCGTTGATGAATTAAAAACATTCGGTGACGCCAAGTTACAAATCATTGATATGAGTAAAGTCAATGAATTAGCTAAAATTGCTGAAGATATCACAACTCAGCATCCTGATTTCTCTCTCTTAGTTAACAATGCCGGCATTGCTGGTGATATGGGTAAAACTGCTTGGGAATTTACCACTGATGAATTGGTAGAAACATACACTGTTGATTTTCTTGGTCCTTATGAATTAAGTCGTTCACTTCTTCCGATTCTAGATAAGAATAATGGTCAAATATTAAGCATGACCGTTCCAATTGAGCCCAATAGTTTCTTCCATCCCTTTGGCTATCTTGCAGCTAAAGCCCCACTTAACGTCATGACTAAGAATTGGCATGTTGAATTTAAAGCACAAAATAAGGCTATAGAAATTTTCGCATTCATCCCCGGTGGTGTGACAACAGATCTCAATAATCATATGGCAGGTCCTGGATTCAAAACAGCGGCCGAAGCTGGAAAGTTAACCGTTGATCTAATAACTGATGACACTGATCGTTCTGGTCAGGTAATTAATTTTGATGGTAACCCAATAAGTTATGATTAATATCGTTCCCCTCCCGTACACGTGATTTATCTAGTATACGCTAGCATTAACTAATTATAAAAAAGCCAACCTGTTAAATAACAGGTTGGCTTTTTTGATTAGTTTACTTATATTGTTGTTCCAAATGACTCATCCAATAGCCAATCCAGCCACCAATTAAAAATAATACGATACTCATACAAACACTAAGTAATGTAAAGCCAGTGTAATCAGCTACAGGTGGAATAACAATGAGTAGTGTGGACACCACGACAATACCTAAAATAAAATGATAGACTTTTGCATGGAAGTTTTGCAGAAGATAGTGCATGAGTTTGGAAAAAATAACTAGTGTCAAAGCCCCACCAATAGCCATGGGTATAAAGACTGTCAGATCGGCATTTTTGAAACCTTTAATCATTGGATCAAATAACCCTAGATAAAGCAGTAAATTAGATGGACTTAATCCTGGTACAATAATTCCCAAAGCAATCAGCCCACCTGCTAATAACCATGAGAAAAAGTTAATTGGTAAATCACCAAAAATAGTCGTCATATTATACAAAAATATGCCACCAATGATTACCGTTCCAATAAATAAGAACCAATCTGACCGTCGACGGCCAGTCTTCGCACTTTCTTTAAACAATGATGGTAATGTTCCCACAATAGCACCTGCAAAACCCCACAATACAACAGCTTTGTAAGTGGTCAACAAATATTCTAATGGGTTACTTAATAAAATAATACCCGCAATACCACCTAGCCCAACTGGCACAAAAAACCAAAAATCTTGTTTAAAATTCTGACGAATATGCGCCATAAAACTAAGCATACGCTCATATAATCCAAGAATTGCGGCTAAAACACCACCTGAAACACCAGGCAGAATAAACCCTAGTGCAATGAATACACCTTTTATAAAACGTATGAACCAATCTTTAATTAATTTATTTTTCATTATCATCCTATATTCAAATTAATTGTGTTAACCACTCAAAACCATACAACAGTAGCAAGCTATAGCATGCGATCCCAATAGGTTTACTCAAAAGTAATATCCAAATAAACGTCTTGAACCGCATCTTCGTCACACTCGTCAGTAAAACCAATGCATCGTCAGGTGCAATGGGAAAAGCCATAAGAACAGTAAATGTTTTTACCCAACCTTTACTATTGAGTTTATCAATATATTTGTGATGTATTTTTCGTGACACAAAAGTTTCAACAATTGGTGTACCAAAGTAACGCCCAATACAAAACAGTATAATTGATCCAACAACAATACCAATGTAATTATACAAAAACCCAAACCACGGGCCAAATAGTAGCGGGCCAACTGCCAACGTAATACCACCAGGAATAATGGGAACAATAACTTGGATCATCTGAACGCCAATAAAAGCTAACGGCCCCCAAAACCCAAAATTTTTAATTGTTTGTCGTAGCAGTGATGGGTCAGTGAGTAAACCTTTGTACCATAAATAGAATCCAAGGCATATTGTGCCAATTAAACCAATACTCGTTGCTACCTGTAATAATCGTCGTATGATTTGACGTTGTTTGATACTTAGTGTCATTGTTTTCATTTATAAATAGCCATACCTGCCATTTTATTTCTTATGTTCAATCAATTGATGATATGGTTGCCCAAAGCAATTTATCACTGTATTCGTTCAAAAAATTTGAACTATTCCATTTCAATATCGCCGTTTTGATTTTGAATAACCAGCGCAGCTGTACCCTGCTGCTGAGCAAATGGTGGTGTGATTTCAACATTACCATTTGTTGCTTGAGCTGAAAATGTTGGTAATTGTGATGTTTCAAAAGAAATATCTCCACCTTGATTCGTAATGCGTCCACCCTTTGTGATCGCACTATGTTCAATATCAACATCTGCATTTTGCATTGATACATTAATATCCTTAATTGTACTACCATTCACAGTTAAATCATCGTTATAATTTTTGGTCGTTAACTGATCAGATGTCACACTGTTCAAATCAACTTCACTATTTTTAGCATCAATAATTATATTTTTAGCGATAACGCGAGCAAAATCAACATCATCATTTTGCGTTTTGATATTGATGTTGTCAAGCACTATGTCTGAAGCTGACACGTGTCCGTTATTTTGAGTAATGTCTATATTTTTGATGTTCGTTTGCTTAGGTATTGTAATTATTACACTCGGTCCAGTTTTAATGCCATCATCGTCATCACCGATACTAAACCCCACAATATGCCGATTAGATTGTGAAGTTGATTTTGTATCAACTTTCAGTTCACCATTGCTATAGTTTATCCGAGATTCATCGTCATCACCGATACTAAAGTCCATAATGCGCCGATTAGATTGTGAATTTGATTTTGTATCAACTGTCAATTCACCATTACTATAGTTTATCCGAGCTTTTTTCTCATTACCACCTTTATTTTGCGTGACTGAAAATTGCGTGCCCTGTTGCACATATACATTGGTATCATCTGATATTACTGTAAGCTTTTGAATATTTTTTGTTTCTTTAGGCACTTGATTTGTTAAATCAACGTTTGTTAAGGCACGTCTTTTTTGATAAGCTATGCCACCTTGATTCCAAACAATTGTCCCGGGGGTATCAATTAATGCTGATGTTGTTGCTGCCACTACACCAACGACTAACAGTGACAAACCGATAATTGTTCTACGCTTCATAATTTGCTCCTTTTTGGATATATCGACGACCAATAAGTTTAATAATTTTCGCAAAACTACTGATTAATATTTTAGTCAAATTAATCAGTAATGGTACGACAAGAATTATTAATCCAATCATTGCTGAACCAACACCAATTGCAAATATTCCCCCTGTGAGCGAGCTAAAGAGAATAATAATACCCGCTATTATGCTGAATACTGCCAATATTGCAGAGATGACTAATGATATCATGACACTCACAATCACCGACAATACGACACCAATGACAACAAGTAATAAAAAGGCAACGACAATTGTAGCTGATAAAGCAATTGGTGAGGCCAAAATACCCAATATAACAACCCAAATCATACGTAACTGATGTTTCGGCTTATTTTCAACGGCATCATCCTCATTCATATAAAAATCAGCAATCAGACGACGCGAAAATTGTTTTGATGAGCCGAATTTTTGGTTTGCTAATGTATCATCAATATGTGCATCCGTAAAATATTCCTCATAGTATGACATCATGTCATCACGCTCATTGCGTGGTAAAGCATGTAAATAACCTTCTAATTCATCTAAATAGCTCATCATTCTTCTCCTAAAATCTCGTTAATCCCCGTGGCGAAATTCTTCCAATCGGTTTTGATGCGAATTAAATGCTCGCGACCTTCTTGTGTTAACTGATAATACTTCCGCATGCGCCCTTCAAATGGTTCACTGTATGTGGTTAATTCCGCACACCTTTCCAAACGCCGCAATACTGGATACATCGTTGATTCTGACACAGTAACATGTTGCTTAACTTCTTTTGTGAGCGCATAACCATATAAATCTTGCTTCTCTAAAATAGCTAACACTGTACCATCGAGCAATTCTGTCGGTGTTTGTATGCTCATGCTATTTCTCCTTATATACTGTTTCTTATATAATATAATATACCTTATATATGGTTTAATTGCAAAAAAAAACAACTGTTAAAGTTGTTTCCATATATTTATAGTTTCTGAAATGTTTTTACTCTGAGTAATCATACTAACCACTGCTGCGCCATCAACATTTGTAGCTAAAACATCTGGTAAATTCTTTTGGGTAATGCCACCAATTGCGACGCTAGGCCATTGACTTTGATTAACAATTTTGTTGAGACCTGCAATACCAATTGTTGGACTAGCATCTGATTTAGTAGTTGTCTCATATACCGGACCAATACCAATATTATCAATACCACGCAAACCAGCAATCCGATCATACTCGGCTTGATTTGAAACCGAAACACCTACGAATAAAGGCGCACTTGCCTTAATATTTTCAGAAATATTACCATCACCTTGCCCAAAATGAACGCCATCCGCGTTGACAACATGTGCCAATGCGATATCATCATCAATGACCAATGGCACACGATATTTCGTTGTTAATTGGCGTACTTGCTGAGCAACACGCAATTTATCATTCCCAGTTAATGCATGTTGTCCTTTCTCACGAAACTGAAATAAAGTAATGCCACTTACCAAAGCTTGTTCTAAAATATTAAAAAATTCTGCTTCATTAGCAACATTTTGCGTACCTAAAACAAAGTAACGCGCTAACATGCTTTTATCAAATGTCATCCAACACCTCCGGAGAATTTAATGGCTTAACCATCGCCAAATGATTCAGAGGTCCATGACCATGCCCTACTGAAATACCTTCGCGAATTGTGGCATCAACATAAGATTTAGCCAAAATAATCGCTGTTTTTAATGCCTTACCTAAGGCTAATTGTGCTGTAATGGCTGCTGAAATTGTATCGCCTGTACCGTGGGTTCTCACAGTATTCACGCGCATACTTTTCAACCAAAAATGTGTTCCATCTTCCAACAACACATAGTCGTAAACTGCTTGCCCTTCAGCATGTCCACCCTTTAATAAAATATTTTTTGCCCCAAGCTTTTGAATAGTTTGCGCCACCTTTTGCACATCTTCATGGGTACTAATCGTACGGCCAGATAATACTTCCGCTTCTGGAATGTTTGGTGTGACTAATGTGGCTAATGGCAGTAATTCTTTTTTAACAGCATCAATAGCTTCTTCAGCCAACAACCGTGCACCACCTTTTGCAATCATCACAGGGTCTAAAATAAAATCACCGAATTGTTGCTTTTTAATGGCATCAGCCACAGTTTGAACTGTCAGGGCATCACCCAGCATACCAGTTTTGAAAGCGCGTATTTTCAAATCAGCTCCGACAGATTCTATTTGGTTTGTTACCATATTTGCTGGAATCATTTGAACTTGCTGTACACCAATTGTGTTCTGTGCTGTCACTGATACGATCACATTAGCACCATAAACACCCTGAGCTGCAAAAGTCTTCAAATCAGCTGAAATGCCTGCCCCGCCACTCGAGTCAGTACCAGCAATGGTTAGTACTTGTGGTGTTTCATTAATCATGCGTCACCTCTTGCTTAATGAAATCTTCTAATTCTTCTTCTGGCAACAGATATAACTCATCTAACAATTGATTTGAAAAATAACCAGGTGTTGCTACTTTTTTAGTCGCCTTAAGCCCAGCTAATTTCATCGTTGCCATAGCACGTACCGTATTATCCAATGAGATACTATCACCATTAAATGCACCAATCAAAGCAGATAAAGCATCACCTGTACCAACATTAGTTGCCAAAAGTGGCACATCAGTTGCAATGCTTATTGTACTTTCGCCATCACTTATCACATCCTTTTTACCACTCAATGCAATAATAGCACCAGTTTTTTGTGCAGCTAATTTGGCAATATATGCAACATCCCCATCACCAGTTGCATCAATACCATGACTAGCAAAATCAACATCAGCAAACCAAGCAATTTCTGCGGCATTTCCACGAATGATATTTACCTGAGATTCTGAAATTAGTGATTTGACGGGTACACTTCTTGAGGGTATAGCTACAGCAACAGGATCTAAGACGACAACTGTCTCAGTTTGGTTGGCTAACTGCATCAGTTTAATTGCTGCAGGTAATTCCTCACGTTGCCATGTACCTGTATTAACAACTACGGCATCACTTAGTGAGACTAAATCTTTAAATTCTTCAATTTCACGCGCCATAATTGGTGAACCACCAATAACATTCACAACATTGGCAACGAGTTGTGGTGTGACATAATTAGCGTAATTAAAGACAAGTGGTGTTTGCTGTCTGAGTTCTGATAGTTTCATCATTAAATCCTCTATTCATTTTAAATTATTTTCTAACTTAGTTAATATTTAAAATACTATCTGACAGATCAAAAAAAGCCGTTACCTGATCTTCACGTTAGGAGAACAGGTAACGACTACACAATATAAGCAGTTTAAGTAGTTATCGTAGATGTTATCTCCCTTCGCATGCATTATCATGATCAGGTTCAATGGGTATTTCTCAGCCAAAAAGGCACCCCAGATAGATTATTAACTCATGGCATTATTGTAACGTAGAACAATTATTTATGCAAGATTAAAATGTTAACCCCACCACGTTTTATCGTCAAAATCACGCATTTGATGTGTCAAAGACAGTTGGTCTGCTGATGAAATATGAAAATAACTCACTGTATAAGCATTTTTCATCAAATTTTTCATTTGTTTGAAAGTATCACTATTGACAAAATTAGCCAACGCTTGGTGATCTGGCCAAAAGGTCCACAACATAAAGTCTGCTTTGCCATTCGCATTTTGTGCCATAATTGCGTTGCCTGTGACCAGTTGTTCAATCAATTCATCATTACGACCCTTGGTCTGAAAAGATATTTGATGAATGACTTCACCAGCTAAATTACCACTCACAACACGACTATCAAAACTAAGAGGTCGCTTGAACTGGGCAACCAATTCTGGTTCATCGACAATCAGCACATTTGCGCCAGAAAGTTG
Source organism: Leuconostoc carnosum (assembly GCF_014207505.1). GTDB lineage: Bacteria > Bacillota > Bacilli > Lactobacillales > Lactobacillaceae > Leuconostoc > Leuconostoc carnosum. Next base: position 52,166 of record NZ_JACHGL010000004.1, on the reverse strand, counting down.
CGTTTCTTTGCCTAAATAGAAAAAATGTGCGGAGTTAGCAGTTTGGAATGCCAATAGTTGTGCTGGTAACTGTTCAGGTGCTAAAACTAAGTTAATTTTCATAAGAAAGGCTCCTTTAATGTTCTAATCACATCTTCTGACAAGCGGGATTGGTTCGTCATAATAAATTTTTTGATGCCCGAAAAAGTTCGTAAATCTACGACTGTTGATATGACTTCTGCATCAATTAAATGTCGTGCCAAGCTAATATCTTCACGTGTTATTGTTGTCATACCAAAATGTGCATCTAATAATAGTGATTCCCAACGATTTTGCAATAATGCTTCTGCCCGTTTAAATCGATCATCTTTATTAATGAGGCTCTTCAAATCTCGTGGGCTCAATTCTTTTGTCATACTACCTGTGCCAGCTTTCCATTATCTACAAAGTCATAATTTTACCAAATGGTTCTAAAATACTTAGTTTATGGTCGGACAGCAACAACCAATAAACTTGACGAAACTTGGTAGATAATACTGTTTCTTCACCATCTCCATCTGTTAAAATGACGACAACTGTGTGTTTCGGATTGAATTTTCTTACTTTTAAAGTATCAAATATACTTTGAAATTGTGTCCCACCACCAGCTTGACGTTGCCATTGTTTGATATTTTTAATCTCATGAACCGTTGTATCAAATGAAAAAAAAGTCACTTCAACATCAAATTGTTGTATAATTTGCCTCGCATTTGCTAGCATAACCCCTGCCTGATGGTCAGAAATAGAAGCTGAATTATCAATAAAAACGGTCACCTGAGCTTCATACTCACTCACTGATCCTGGTAAATCTAGTCGATAAGCTTGCCGACGATTAAATCTTGAGTGTGATGCTTTCTTTTTCGTGGGTAATTGGCTGATTCCAGTCCGTAAAATAGCTTGCCAGTGACGTTTAGGTACGGTAACTGAAGCAATTTGTTTCAGTACAGCAGCAGCTATGTCCCCTCTCCCTGACCGATTGGTATCTTCAGTTGCTTTCTCAATCACAAAATTAAGTGCTGATGTTGCTTCGTCAATACCTTGACCAGCACTTGCCCAATCACCATGCCCATCAACCGGCTTTTGACCTCGTGCTGGCTGATTTTCTGTTAATTCAGACAACAAAGCAATATATTCAGCAGAATCTTGTTCAATTGGCAACATTTTACCATATAATCCTAAAATTGTTTGTAATGTCACGGCACCTGGTAACATACCTAATGCAACCGGTAAATATTGATTAACGGCTAAATCTGTTCCCCAATCAATCAGATTAGGACTTTTAACTCGCTCATCAGCATAACGTATTGGATGTTGCCAGATAATATGCAAGGCCTCGTGCGCAAAAGCAAGTGCAATCTGTGTGTGATTTATAAAATAAGTTGTCAATAATATTGGGTTAATAACCAAATGCCATTGATTAGCCTGCCATTTTAAAGATAAAGCGTTACTAGCTGTATCGTTATTTTCACGAGTTAAGTTCATAATGACATTACCATATAACGGTGCCACATCAAGTAATGTCTTGATCCCGTCTACAATTAATTTGTCTCTATCTTCTGCATTCATCGTGTAGCAATATCCATAATTTGTTGATACAAAACATTAGCATAATGTGAATCGGCACGATATAAATCATCTAAAATTGGTGAATTAGTCATCTGCTTAATCAATGCATATTGCCCATCTGGTGCTAATAGATGTAATAATTCTCCGAAACGTCCGGCATGATTGTTTGATGTTAAATTCGATGTCAGCAAAACTGTTTTCATAACAGTTAATTTTTGAATCTCAGACATACGAACAAACTGTTGACGAATGTCTTGCGGTAATTTGGGGCCTTTTGGTTCCGAATCAAAAATATTCTTAGCGGTTAATCCACTAACTTTTTCATGCACGAAACTAACAAATTGTGTTGCAACAGCTTTTCCTAAATCTCCAGCAATGATATCAAATAACAAAGTATCTTGCTGCTGAGAAGGTAGTTTGCTGAGTTCATAGAAATTATCTGACACACGTTGCCAAGCACGTGGTGTTGGATTCAAATCAATGCCTCGTGTTTGAGGATATAATAACTCAGCATTTTCAGCTATAAATTGTCTGACCAATTGATGTATATGTGGTCGCTGGTTGCCTGGTTTTTCTGCCCATGACAACCAATCGGTCACAGATACTGTCATGACTAAACGTGTCGTACGATCGTTAATTGCTGCATCTGAAGTTTGTACCGCATATTCAGCATTTTCAAATCCTGCCATTGAATCATCTGGATTTTCGGCCAAAATAAGATACACATTATCTGGCAAAATAAGATCATTAATCTGCCGTTGTAATACCAGATTCATTAATTCACTTTGGACAGCTTGTGACCCACGGTTAAATTCATCTAAAAACCAAATAATTGTTTGCTTTGGAAAACTTTCAGCTTGTTGAATAATTTGAATCAAAGTATGTGTGTACCCAAATTTTACATCTGCTAACTGACCATAATTTTTAGTTGTTAAAAAAGCATCCTTTGTGAGTGGCGGAATGGGTATTGCCAAGTCCCCTTTCTCTGACAACGAAACAACAGTAGTAAATAGTCGAGCTTCCATATGATGTGCAATTTCTGAAACCAAGGCTGACTTACCAATACCAGCTTCGCCAACAATATTTGGCACATTGCCCCCACGTAACACAAGTGGTACGGCAGTGAGTAGTTGTTGAAACGATAATGACATATGACGTCCTCTTCTTTCTTATTTCAATTCTACCGCAAGTAAACTTTTCGTGCTAAAATAAAGTCATGACAAAACTATTAATTCTTGGTGCTAACGGCCAAATAGCAAAACTTGTAGTTCCAATGTTAGCCAATACGCTAACAGAGATTAAATTGACCTCTCTACACGGTCGACCAGACAAAAACATTAAATCACTTGATGCCACAAATGAAAATACCTTAGCTCAAGCGCTTAAGGATATTGACATTGTCTATGCTAATATCGGTGCTGAAGGGCGCCAAAAAGTAGTGGCCAATAGTGTCGTTAATGCCATGCATGCTGCCGGCGTTAAGCGTTTGATTTGGATAGCAACAATTGGTGTTTATGATGAATTACCTGATAAAACACGCGATATTTGGTCAAATGTGTTAGGTACAGTCAATAATGAAAATACCTACATTGGTGATCAGGCTGCGGCTGTAGCTCGTATTGAAGCTTCTCAGTTGGATTATACGATTATTCGGCCTAATGAGTTGCTAGACGATAACGTCATGCAACAACTCAATATTCAAACAGATCGTCATGAAAAAATTGTTGGTAACCCAGTTACACGTACTAGTGTTGCTGAATTTATTACTAAACTAATTTTAAACCCAACCGATTATATCAAACAATCGGTTGCCCTTTCTGAAAAATAAGACATAAAAAGCTCGGGCAAATTGCCCGAGCTTTTTATGTCTTATTTTGAATCAGGCTTTGCTTGAACGTATTTCCAGTAAGCATCAATAATTTTAGCTGATATTTTACCGTTTGTACCATCCAAGTAGTTATTCATTCCAGGAATGGCCATCGCTACAGCAAATGGTTGCCCTGGTACATACGCCACCATAGACTCTGTGTATGTATCATTGCCATTAGTCTTCGTTTCTGCCGTACCAGTTTTAGCATGAACACGTGGTCTCAATTTGTGCATGTCTTCTCCACCTGTGTTCCATGAATCAGAGCCGTTAGCCACACGATTCATACCATCTTTAAGAATATCCCACTCATCAGCACCCAACTTTACTTGACCTTGAATATTTGGTGATGCCGACCAAATTGTTTTAGTTTGATCATTGTTTTTTTGCTTTTGCAAAATAGACCCAACCACACGTGGTTGTACGAGGTAACCGCCATTAGCGATTGTGGAAACAAAACGTGCCAATTGCAGTGTCGTATAAGTATCATACTGTCCAAAGGTTTCATACAAATATTTTCCTTGATTTTCAGCATCTGTTGGTCCACGATAACCACCAGTTTCACCAGAAATATCAATACCTGTCTTTGTTCCTAAACCAAATTGACCTAATCCATTACGAAGTGTCTGAAATGCATCTGAACGTAACCCTAATGGCGCTCCTGGACTATAATTTTGTCCACCAATCTTCATACCTAATTGTACGAAATAGGTGTTAGATGAACGCTCTAAAGCTGTTTTAGCATCTATTGGTGTTGGGTTCCCTGCTTGGTTCCAATACGATGTGATTGCTTGTGTGCCTTGAATTTTAATGGCCTGATCAGTCAAGACATTATTATCAGCTGATATAACCCCTTTTTGGAAGGCCGTGGCCAGTACAGCTGGCTTAATGACAGATCCCATAACAATGGCATGATTAATGTTTCCAAGTGGATTAGCCGTTTTTTGACCGGTCGCATGGTCACGATCAACACCACCCATGGCGTAAATACCACCAGTATATGGATTAATAACTGTTGCATAAGCGCCTTCAACATCGCCACCTGGTAGATTATCTTCTAATATTTTCTGAACTTCATTTTGGAAACGGGCGTTGATAGTTAACTTCAAACTATCCCCAGCCTGGCCATTGTACTTGATTTGCGAAGATTGTACTTGATCTTTTCCACTTGTTGTAACAAGAGTTTGTGAAGCAGAACCTTTCAAAATAGACTCATACCCCTTTTCCAAACTTGAATTACCTACTGGTTCATTTTGAGAATAGCCTTGTGCTAACAAAGTATGTAAACGGTCTTCCGGTAACCCTGTTGCCTCATTGGTAACATTACCAACTAATGATTTAAATTCTTCACCTTCAGGATATTGACGCGACCAGCTCGTTCCCAATTTAACTCCAGGAAAACTACTGAGATTCTCACCAATTTTGGCTAATTCTGTGTTCGTAACGCCTGATTCCTTAATAAAAGTCGTAGATAATGAATAGGCGCCACTCATGCGTTGAAATATCATAGCAGCATTTTTATCTACATCTTCAGCTAATTTGTGTTTTTGAACATAATCAACTTCATAATCATTAATTTGTGCTGCTGTTAAAGCAATTTTATCATTTTTATGTTGCTTGGTAATAATTGCCGATATTCTTTTATTATTTTTTTCATTCGATAAATAAAAATCCGTTTTCGCGCGTTCATTTAATCGTTCTGTGTCAACAGTCAAAATTTTTGATAGTTTAGCGGTCGTTTCATACATTTTTTTAGCATTGACGTTAGTACCTCGTGTAAAGGTGATTGCGGCTTGTGCTTTGTTTCCCACAAGGACACGGCCACTGTTATCATAGATCATCCCACGAGGAACATTGCCTTTTTCGACCGTTTGTTCACTTGTATTAACTTCTCCTTGGTAAAAAGCACCTTGTTGAATCGTCAAAAAAGCTAATTGCACAACAAGTGCAATCATGAGCGTCAGGGCGATACCTAATAATATATTTAATCGTACTGGCAAATTAGCACTAGCACTATTTTTTTTGTCACGATCTTCTAAGTACGGATTGCGTTGCATGATTGACCCCAATTGTTGATAAATTACTCTATTTAGATTACCACAAATCTTGCTTTCGCGCTAAAATTATGATTAAAATTTGGTATATTAGTATCATGAACAAAAAAAAGATTTTTAATTCACCACTAGCATTAAGTTTTTGGATTCCAGCAATTATCATGTTGAGCTATTTTGCTTATCGCGGTATGGCACCTTTTGGGAGTAGCTCTATTCTAACTGTTGATCTAGGACAGCAATACATTGACCAGTTTGCTGCTTTTAAACATACTTTATTATCACATCCTAGTAGTTTCTTTTACTCATTTAGTAATGCCTTAGGTGGCGATATGTTGGGTGAATGGGCCTATTATTTGATGAGCCCATTTAATTTAATTTACTTGTTTGTGTCAATTAATCATCTACCAGCTGCAATTCTATTGGTAACTGTACTAAAATTTGGCGCTGCTGGCGTATCAATGGCTTACTTATTACAAAAACTTCAGATTCAAAATGGTCACTATATTACCCTTTTTGCCATTAACTATGCACTTTCTGGCTGGTTTGTAGCTAATGATCTGAATTTACTGTGGTTAGACTCGGCAATCTTGTTACCACTTATTATTTATCAAATCGAACAACTCTTTAAGCATGGTTCATGGTGGCGTTATTCTCTTTTATTAGCATTAGCGATTATAAGCAATTACTATATTGGTTATATGATTGCTATCTTCATTGTTCTTTATGCTGTTTGGCGCATTTCTTGGCCAAATCAAATTCACTCACGTTGGCAAACCATTAAAGCTTTTACTATCGGTAGTTTAGTTGGTGGTGGCTTAAGTGCTTGGCTTATATTACCAACATACTATCAGCTACAACTCGGTAAGGCACAATACAGTTCAGATTGGTCACTCAAGTTTGATAATCATCCAATTAAATTACTCCTTAAATTAATCCCTGGTAGTTTTGATTTTAATCAAATGCAATCCGGGCAAGCTAATTTTTATGTAGCTTCCTTTATTTTAATTACTTGCGTTGCTTTTTTCACAACACGTCTATTACATTGGTCTGTTAAAATAGGTGCCTTATTAATATTGCTATTTTTGTTTGCTGCAACAACGTGGGCGCCACTCACCTTATTTTTCCATGGCTTTCAATATCCTGTCTGGTATCCTTATCGTTTTAGTTTTATTATCAGTTTCTTCATTATTTACCTAGCAGCATTAGCCTGGCAACCGAGATGGCAACCTCGTGTTCCAACGCTAATTGGTCTTTTCATCGCTTTTGGCGGTATTGTTGTTTATGCGATACTTGCAAATCACAAAACTAGCTTTATCGACACAACAAGTATTGCAATTTTTGCTAGTCTTGCGCTACTCACATTGGCGCAATTTACTTTTAACACGACCGATCGTCTGCGTTTACCAATTTTACTATTACTCACCACATTATCTCTTGCTGCCAATGTGATCCTATCTCTTAATCATTTTTCTTACCTAACAAATACTGAATATCAAAATACAGTCAAAGCACTTAAAACAGCAAATAAGACAATTAAAAAAGACACCTCATGGTATCGAGTTGCTCAAACTTTCCAACGAACACGTGGCGATGCTATGATGCTTGATTATTATAGTGGTTCACACTTTAGTTCAGCATTGCCAAAAAAGACACCAAACTTTTTTGGCAACTTCGGACAGCCAGATGGCGATAATTATGTTGTCTATAGTAATGGTAGCGTACTGTCTGATGCCCTACTCAATATGAAGTATTTAGTGACACCGAATGGTACTGATAATGGCAAAGCTGGCCAACCTAGTACGCATCTCATTGGCTTTCGTCCCGACACTTCAAGGTACTTACTTAAATCAAAAGCCGGCACAACCAATGTTTGGCAAAACCCACAAGCTTTACCAATTGCTTTTGCGGCTAACGATGCCGCTCTCAAAACAACAATGTTACACAATAACCCCTTGATAAATCAAGGTAATCTGTGGCAAGCTTTAACAGGTAATTCTCGCTCAACTGTTACTTCCGAAAACTTTCAACAGGCAATTGGTCATAATGTTAATACGCCGACAACAATCACTGGTGCTGCTCTTACACGTGTGAATAACACAAAACCAGCTAGTTTAGATTTGAAATTTACACCACAAACCGATGATAGTTACTACCTAACCATTGGTAATGGCTTACCTATTAAAGATTTTGATTTATTAATTAATAATAAAGTCATCACACAATTTAGTAGCTATCGCCATACTGTCTTGATTAATTTAGCAACACATGCTAAAAATCAAACGCAAACTATTACTATTCGATTTAAAAATACGACAATGCTTGTATTAAACAATGTAACGCTTTATCGTGTCAATAATAACGAATTTCAACGTGATGCCCTTAATTTCAAAGCAAACCCCTTACGTATAATTAGCCGTGATGAACGCATGATTAAAGGGAGAATCACCACAACTGCTGATAAACCACTGATTATGACAACTATCCCTGACGCGCCTGGTTGGCGTATCAAAATTGATGGCCGACCAATTAAAGCACAGCAAGTTGCCGACTATTTTTTGGCCATCAAAACAACACCAGGACAACACATCATCCAATTCACTTACACACCACCCTATTTTTTGATAGGGCTATATATTTCATTACTAGCAAGTGCCACGCTACTAGTCCCTTTCATTTATAATAAAATACTTGCAAGATAGCGTTCACCATGATATGCTCGTTCTGCTTACTATTTATAGAATAAGTCATAATGAAAGGAATTTAAAAAGATGTCAGAAGAAAAAACATTTCCAATGACAGCTGAAGGCCGTACTAAGCTTGAAGCTGAGTTGGAAGATCTTATTGCTAATCAACGCCCAGAAATTACAAAACGTATCCAAATTGCCCGTTCATACGGTGATTTGTCAGAAAATTCAGAATATCAGTCTGCCAAAGATGAACAAGCCTTTGTTGAAGGCCGCATCCAAACATTGAGAAAAATGATTGAAAGTGCTGAAATTATAGATCCAAATGCAACAGCAGCAGATGAAGTCTCTCTTGGCAAAATGGTAACTTTTAAAGAGTTACCTGATGAAGAACCAGAAACATATTCAATTGTTGGATCAACAGAATCTGACCCAATTGCCGGAAAAATTTCTAACGAATCAGCTATGGCTGTTGCCTTACTTGGTAAAAAAGTTGGTGACACAGTAACTGTACCATTACCAAGTGGCGAAAGTATCCGTGTTGAAATACTAAAAGTTGAAAAGTAACACTATTCAAAAACTTGCTTCGGCAGGTTTTTTTGTATATAAAAAAGCTGGGAACTAAATGTCCCAGCTTTTTTAAATCAAGTAAATGAGTTAATATTACCAATAATAATAGCACCTACTACAACTAAAATCGTACCAATAACGATCAGTCGCATTTGATAGCTAGATTTCTTTTCACCTAATAAGTAAATACCACCAAATGTTGCCACAATAATTCCCAGTTGTGAGAATGTTGTCGCAATTGTCTGACCAATTGCTGGGTTGGCTGCTGATATAAACATGAAAATGTTTCCTATAGCCCAAACTAACCCAGTAACAATATTTTTCCAAGTTGGTTTTGCAAACATTTTATCTGCTTCTTTTAAGACAAAGATAACAATCAAGAAAGCACCAATTACTTGACCAAACGCTTGAGGTCCAACAATGGCAGTCATGTAGTCAACACCATTGTGTTCTGACTTAATCGTATCAGAAATGTATCCAATTTTATTTAAAAAATTGGGTAGAACAAAGTAAAACATGAATCCAGCTGTTGAAATGGCTAAGTAGACTAGGCCTTTTGTCATATTATTTGCTTGCACTTGATCGTTAATTCCTGAATTTAATGCGCGATCACGTGCTGAAATTAGTGTTGCCCCAATAACAACAGCAATAATCGAAATAACGCCAATTGCCCACATTCTTCCTGTTTTCCAGTCTCCTAAGACAATTGCTGCCATTAAAGCATTGGTAACAATTTGACCAGCAGTCGACAATGGAATAGCAAGCGATACACCGAGATCTTTAATCGCTAAGAATTGTCCCGCAGTACCTACCGCCCATACTAAACCTGATACCAAACCAACTACCCAAATTTCTGAACCCATATAAGCATGATTAGGCATAACATAAAAAAACATTGTCCCAAGTCCAAAAATTAGCGCACCAAAAGTCATTCCTAACGTCTGCTGTCCAGCTGAACCACCCATTTTGGTATTAACAAGACCCACTGATCCCCAAGCTAATGCTGGTACGAGGGCTAATAAAATTGCTGCATTCATAATATACTACTGCTCCTTCATATTATCATGTTCTGAAAACATGATTTAATCACAAAAACTATTTTACACGAATGAAAACGTTTACACAACCCTTTTAGTAAAATTTCTGTAAACGGTTTCAAATTTTAACATCAACTTATTTATTTAAAAAAATCCCATAGATTTTCTCATCTACGAGATTTTTTATGTTACTTATCATACTGCTGCATATTCCAAGTTTCTATGACATTTGTCAATAACTTCGTATAATTAACATCAGTTGCATAATGATTGTCATATAGTGCTTTAGCAGCTTGCTTATAGTTTTTCGCTGCTAATACGTCTTTAAATTGTGTAGGATTCCATGTGTTACCGTTAACAATGGTCTCAGCATGTTCCTTCATACTATCTTGCCAACTATCATAAATAGCAAATCGCGCTTTCTGAGTTTCTGCTTTACCATCGACATATTCAGTAGTTGTTAATACTACAGACTTGCCAGGTGTCTCATCCTGTGTTTTCACACCATAGAAATTATTATATTTAGACGATAGTTTTGAATTATCCCAGTTTGATTCATGCGCAGCTTGTGCAATAGAAATAGATGCTAAAATATCATATTTTTTGGCTAACTTTTGAGCATATGGCGCAATTTTCTTCACAAAAGCCAAACGTCTTTCAAATTCACCTTTTCCTGATGTTGCCAATAACGCCATAATATTAGGTGTCTGGATGTTATTTTCTTTTAGCGTTTTGTAATACGGTGTCATTGTTGTATTTGATACTGCCAAAAGTTTTTCAACCACATCATCAGCTGTTTTAACTTGGCTTAAATCAAACGCTTGAGGATACACGTAGTCAAGTAATTTGGCTTCATTAGTTTTAGACGCTTCGACACCCCTTAGTAAGTCAGGATATTTTTTATCCATCTTAGCAGTAAGTGCCTTGTCGTCAAAAGCTTTCATCATACTTTGAGGTGACACATCTTTCACCTCGTTTGCAATATTTTGCGCAACTTGACCAGAAGTTTGACCAACCGATATCAACACATAACCCTTTGGTAACTTTGGTGAGGCACCTGGTCCAGCTGCCATCTGTGAAAAAATCAACTCTACTGTTTGTGAAGGTGAAAGCTGGTAGGTACCAGCCTGCAATTTTTCAGCACCTTGCGACATCGCATACTTATAAAAGCTGTGACCACTTTTTATAATTTTTTTATCTTCTAAGATTTGACCCATCTGGGCTGGTGTCGATCCTGTTTCAATTTTAATTGTTTTAAACGTTGTATTTTCAGGATCTAATGCTGCATTTTTGTTATCAAGTAAATTTTTACCCAAAAATACACCACCAATAACTATAGCCAGGATCACTAATAATCCTATCAATCGTCTTTTTGGCCCCCGCTTCCTTTTTCGCGGTCCTCCACCATCGTGATTGGCTGTTTGTGACTGTGTTTTATATTTTGATTTATGTTGGCTAGCATTTATTGCTTCTGCAGCCTTGATTTCATGTTGATGCCGTGCTTTTCTGGATTCCATGATTCACCCTTTAAAAATATCATTATAATAGCAAAGCGACTAGCATACTAAATACTAGTCGACTTTGTATATTTTATCATACTCTTGAGCGTTGTAGATTAAAAACAGATTACTTAAGGGCTTCGACATCGCGAGCAATCATTAATTCTTCATTAGTTGGAATTAATAGTGCCTTGACACGTGAGTCTTTAGTTGAAATTTCAACCTCATCTCCACGAACATTATTGGCTTCTTCGTCAAGCGTGATACCAAAATATCCTAACTTATCAACAATCATTTTACGTACAGGAATTGAATTTTCTCCAATACCCGCTGTAAATACAATCGCATCAACACCACCCATTTCAGCAACATATTGACCAACATATTTCACAACACGGTTAACAAAGATATTTACAGCTAATTTTGCATGGTCATGTGTATCTTGAACATCTAGCAGATCACGCATATCTGAAGAAATAGTTGAAATACCAAGCAAGCCTGATTTCTTGTTTAAAATATTAGTCATTTCTTCATTCGACAAACCTTCACGTTCTTGAATGTAATAAACAAGTGATGTATCAACATCCCCTGAACGTGTTGCCATAGTCAAACCAGCTAATGGTGAGAACCCCATGGATGTATCAATTGATTTGCCACCTTGGACTGCGGTAATTGAGGCCCCTGCACCTAAGTGTAGTGTAATTAACTTCAGGTCTTTTAAATCTTTTCCTAATAATTGGGCAGTACGTGCAGATACATAGCGATGTGATGTACCATGTGCGCCATATTTACGTGCACCATAACGCGTATAATATTCATATGGTAACGAATACAAGTAGTTCTCTTCAGGCATTGTCTGATGAAATGATGTATCGAAAACAGCTACTGATAAGGCATGAGGTAATAACTTTTGAAAGGCACGAATACCCATCGCATTAGCTGGATTATGTAATGGTGCATAATCTGCCAAACGATCAATTTTAGTTAACACATCATCAGTTACAACAACAGAATGGTTAAACCACTCGCCACCTGCAACAACACGATGCCCAACACCTGTGATTTCATTAAAGTCAGCAATTATTCCTAAGTCTGTCAATTTTTGTAACATAAAATTAATTGCTTGTTGGTGATCTTTAATAGCTAAGACATTCTCATACTTCTTGCCTTTACCATCTTTTGATAAGGTGATATGCTCATCATCTTCTAAATGATCAACGGCATTTTCTGATGCAATAGATACACCATACTTAATTGTTACGATAGCATCGTCCATACCAATACGCTCAATAACACCCTGTGCGATTACTCGCTCCGCGGGCATGTCTAGCAATTGAAATTTCAGTGATGAACTACCTGCATTAACAGCCATTGTTTTAGCCATGATTTAATTCTACCTGTCTTTCTTAAAAACACGTTACAAGCTGCTGAGTATAAAAATATAAGGCGCTTATTTTTAATTAAATTACCTAATAACACCTTAGATTTTCATGCTGTTTTTAACAGCAATTCACGCCCTGTCTTGTTCTTTATCCAGTTTAACCCATGTTTTAATATCTTGCAAAAATTTTTGCAAAGCTTTAATATCTTTGAGTGTCGGATACTGCCCCATTAATACCTCGCTATTACCAATAGTATCACGCTTTCGAAGAACTAAAATAGCTTTTGCGGCGCGTTGATCTTGGAAAAAATCGTTAGGTAATTGTAAAAAAGCTTTAAGGCGCGTTTCATTAGTCACAAATTGCAGTAATTTTTTGGAATCTTTATCTGATAATATATTAGCGGGTACGATTAAATATATCCAACCATCATCAGTTACAAAATCTACGCTTTTTTCAATCATGAGTTGATGAACAAATGATCTACCATCATCTGCCTGTGTGATATATGCACCTTCAGGTTGAATCGGATAATAACCAACAGGCAAATCGGCAATCACAACCTTGGCTTTAGGTATATCAGCATCCAACGATACAACATCTTCCTGATAGAAAGTTGTTGTATCGTGATTAATTAGTTCATCTGCCGCTGCAGCTAATGCTAACTGGATATCATCATTATCGATACCTATACGTTTTACCGCGATATCATTCATCTCGACAATGCCGTTGACAGTGTTGAGCAAGTTACTCGTACCTACAGCAAAATCTAGCAAGGTATCACCATCTTTCAATTCGGCTGTCTGTAATATCAAATCTGCCAATAGATAGCCAATACCATCTGGTGTTATTTGATGATTCGCCTGCGTCTGATCATCACGATTAACCTTTAAAATCGCTAATTGCACAGCTTTCCTTAAATCAGTCGATGTCGCATTTTGCCAATCTATCTTAGCAATAATATTTTGTATTTGTTCTGTGACTGCTGGTGTTGGTTTCCCCTGTTCATGATGAACATCACCAGCATTAATGTCTGCTATTACTTCAATCAGTCCATCAATCATGCTGAGGTCGGCATCGTGTGATAACGCCTGCGCACCTTGAGTTAGAGCGTTGAAATACCGTGCTATATTTTCTTGTGTCATAGCCTTATTTTATCGGTTTTAAACATGTTTTTCAAGTTGGTTTCACAAGCAATTGACGTGTATAGCGCGTGCCATTGTAATTAATAAGAAGCTTATCACCTGTAACAATGACGTTTGCCTCACCAACTGTTTGATTATGAGCTTTTTGTTGACTATACTTCAGACTCGCTTGTAATTGTATATTATCAATGACCGTTAACTCTATTAATTCAGATCTTGCACGTAATTGCGCGTTAAAAGCCACATTTTGTAGTAAGAAGACACTACTTAATACACCCATAATTATTATTGTAGACACTAAAATGGTAGCTGATTGACGTTTTATCATTTATTTTTCCTTTGGCAAATATAATAATGCGTCAACTGTCTGATCATCATGTGTTAATAATTTAAGGATAAAATATCCTCGACAATTTTTGACAGTTAATGATTTCACTTTTTGTTGTAAAATAATTTGTCCTGCACCCACAGCTGATAATTGTAACTTATTATTTTTGACCTCAAGTAGCATGCGCTTACCTTCAGAGCTTCTTAAAGCAACTTGGTGTTCATTCGCGTTCACAAATTGATAACGTTGTATTTCAATTTGATGTATCACACCTTTAAAAGCAATATCGGGTGGTGTATTTGAATTAGTGTGCAATAAGGGTAAACAAAATTCAATAGTTAGTAAAACACATGCTGTTATGGCTAATGTTACTAAGGATTCTAGTAATGTAAACGCCGATTTATTTCTTGTCAACATAATCATTCCAAACGTTAATTGTCGCAATACGCTCCAATTGAACACGCTTTTCTTTCAACTGTAATCGTTGCTTTTGGTGATTGAAATTTTTCACCTGATCATATTCAACCGCTAATGCCAAGCTGATTAAACTCAAAGCAATTAATGATTCAGACAAGACAAATGCGGGTTTATTGAATTTCGGTACGATAATCACCACCTCCTAAACTAAAAACAATTTTAATTACCTTCTGCCCGTTATCTAGTATTATGGTAGTTGGCGCGACATATCCTGTTGCTAAAATATTCAAGGTCTTTGTATTTGAATTGAGATAGCCTTTTGGATATTTAATTTTTTTGTCATCAAATGATACACCACTTGCTTCAAACTTGACGACTTGTACTTTTTGTTCCTTTTGCGCCATTAAACGTGCTTGTTGCCAACGACCATCAAACGCATGAAACCACTGATCCGGATTTTGCTGATGAGATATTTTTTGCCCACCAATGAGTAACATACTAGCAACAATCGTCAGTACAATAAGAGATTCTAATAAGGTAAAAGCACTATTTGTGTGCTTCATTATTGGTAATTGTAATATTTAAATCTTTAACTTTTTGTACCTGCTTATTGGTTAAATAACCATCATGTACTAAATTATCCATCGTTACATTATGATTTTGTGGATGTTCATTCTCATATAGATCAATTTGTGTCTGAACTGTTGATACCATCGCAGTTGCATGTGTATCAACAGCTTTTTTACGTTGATTGTTAAGATTGGGTAAAATCAGTAGCATTAGTAAACTAATGATAAATAGTACAATAGCTGCTTCAATTAATGTAAAAGCTGATTTACGACGTTTTAATAATATCATTGATATAATCCTCCAATTGATTGATACATGGGCAGTAACATAGACATATATAGGCCAACAATGGCTAATCCAATGATGCCAAAAAATAATGGTTGTAACGTACCGATTAACCGGTCCGTTTGTTGCATGAGTAACTGAAACTGTGTTTTCGCATAGTAAGCTAAATAATCAGCTAACACACGTGGTTCATGTCCACGTGCAAAATACCCGGCTAACGAACGATTCAAATAAGGTTGTTTTAGCACATAGGCCTCTATTGTCTCTCCTTTTTCTAAAGATTGACGTGCATGTTTCACTAGAGCAACTGCCATATCCTTTTTGTGCGACTGACTAATGTCGTCTAAAATTTCAGGTACAGTTACACCACTGGATAATAAAATGGCTAATTGTTGTGCGACTTGATATGTTATGATTGTCTCGATAATTTTTCCTATAATTGGTATGTGAACCAGTAATATCAAACGTTGCCGTGGTGTATGACTACGCCAGATCATACAAACACCAAATAATAGCAAGACCACTGTCCCAATAAATAGATAGGCATATGTGTGATTTAATGCATAAACAGTTGTTGTTTCATTTTGCCATTGATTTAAAATTGGAAATAGAAAATATTTCAATCCTACCAACATAAGGCCTAAAATACCTAATAAAATTAAAGGATAACGCATGACTTGTGCTACTTTATGTTCTTGTTGTTGTAATTTGGCTAGGCTTTGCCCAATCGCAACCAATGTTTGAGACAAATTACCATGTTGATCAGCTAGTTTGATTTGTAAAATAATTTGATGATTAGCATGTGGTTCAAGTGCAATATGTAATTTAATACCATGATTTAAGTCGTCTATAATTTGATTTAGCCTATCTTGCCATTTCACATGCGCACTGACTAAAATATCTAAACTTTGCGCAAGACTATAACCTGATTGCAACAATTCTCCTAACTCTTGGAAAAATAGTACGCGGTCGTGTGAACTAAAGCTTTTGATAGATTTCACATGTTTCTTGCGAAATAATTTGCTGTTCCATTGCATGTTGTAACACCTCCTGCCATTTTTTTGAAAATTTAGGAATCTCATCACCACGCATAACACGTTCAAGTAGATGATCATTGAGCATATCCATGATGGCTGCTTGTTGATGGTTGTTAGTTGGCAATAAACGTTGATAAACAACACCAGCCAATGCCGCCATTAGTTTCATATGATCGACGCCTAGATCCTGTAACCGTACAATAACATCACGTGCTGACATAGCATGCACAGTACTTAATACCAAATGCCCACTTAGTGCGGCTTGAACGGCTGCCTGCGCCGTTTTCTTATCACGAATTTCACCTACTAATAAAATTTCTGGTCGATGTCGTAGTGCTACTTTGATTAACTCATCATAATAAATACCAGCATCTTCATTAACTTGTAATTGCACAAATTTTGGTTGTTGAATTTCAACTGGATCTTCAATTGTCAATACGAGTTTATCATCTGCTAATTGGTCTAATAGACGATAAAGAGTTGTTGTTTTCCCAGACCCTGTTGGCCCAGAAATTAAAAATAGACCTGCACTCGGCAATGCTGTCTGTATTGCTTCAAACTGTTGAGAAACGAGCCAATTTTGTGTCTGCCTTTGCGGATAAATAAGTCGCAAAACAACTGTTTCTCGGTTCAAAAAATCACCAACAGTAGATACACGTAGCCAAATCTCATCATTTTGAAAACGACCTAATTGTGGTCGCCTGCGTTCTGAAATATTCATTTTGGCACGATATTTAAGCGCTGAAATCATCGTTTGCGCATTTATTTCAGATATTTGTTTAAATGTCACTGCTTGACCATCAAGATGAAACTTAATCACATATTGTTGATCCTCGGTGGGTAAAAGATAAATATCATTTACTTTTTGTTCAATAGCTGCCTCTAAAATATCATTCATGTTCGCTCCTTCTATACATCATCATACGGAGCACCACAATTTTTGTCACAAAAAAACACCCAGAAAAATCTGGATGTTTTAAAAATATCTTATCTTATTAGTTGTCTAAACGTGCACGGAACTTTTTAGTTGCTTCCTCATAGCCAGGCTTACCTAATAAAGCAAACATTGCTGTCTTATAAGCTTCAACGCCGGGTTGGTTAAATGGGTTAATTCCAAATGTATAACCCGAAGCACCAACAGCCATTTCAAAGAAATAAATCAAGTAACCAAGTGAATAAGCATCTTGAGCAGGGATATGAACTGCCAAGTTTGGCACACCACCGTCAACATGGGCTAAAGTAACACCTTGAGAAGCTTTTGTATTGACCTCATCAATTGTAATGCCTTCCAAATACTGCAAACCGTCGTTATTACCTTCTTCATGTGGCAAATCCAAGTTAGATACAGGGTTATCTAACTTAACTACCGTTTCAAATAAGTCACGACGACCTTCTTGAATGTATTGACCTAATGAATGCAAGTCAGTTGAGAAATTAGCTGATGAAGGGTAGATGCCTTTTTGGTTTTTGCCTTCAGATTCACCCATCAATTGTTTCCACCATTCTGACAAATATTGCATTGAAGGTTCCCAATTAATTAAGAGTTCAGTCGTATAGCCCTTATCATATAATATACGACGTACGGCGGCGTATTTATAAGCTTCATTTTTCGTTACGTCGGCTTCAGAGTACTGGTCCTGCGCATCTTTTGCACCAGACATTAGTGCTTCAATGTCTACACCTGAGGCTGCAATTGGTAACAACCCAACTGCTGTTAGTACTGAAAAACGACCACCAACGCCATCAGGAATAGTAAAGGTTTCATAACCTTCAGCTGCGGCTTCATCATGCAAAGCACCACGATTTGCATCTGTTGTTGCATAGATACGCTTTTTAGATTCAGCAACACCATATTTCTTTTCCAATAACTGTTTAAAGACACGGAAAGCAATTGATGGTTCGGTCGTTGTTCCTGATTTTGAAATCACATTAACAGAAAAATCTTGATCACCAATTACACGTACTAAATCATTGAGATATGAAGCTGATGTTGAGTTACCTGCAAAATACACCTTAACGCCTGAGCGTTGTTCATCTGATAATTCATTATTAAAAACAGGATTTAAGAAATCAACTGCCATCTTGGCACCAAGATATGATCCACCAATACCAATAACAACCAGAACCTTTGATTTTGACTGAATTTGCTTAGCAGCTACTTGAATACGATTAAATTCTTCTTTATCGTAATCTGTTGGCAATGTAATCCAATCAGAATATTCAGCCCCTACTCCTGAACGGTTACGTAATTGTTGATCAGCCATTGTAATTAATGGTTGCATTTCTGAAATTTCATGTTCTGCCACGAAATTTTCAATATTCTTTGTATCAAATGTGATGTGTGCCATTGTGCTTCAAACGCTATCCTTAGCTTAAAAAGTTGACCAACCACTGAGTTGTAGAAAGCAGTGTGTTTGTCCGGATTAGCGTATTTCCTCCTTATTCTTTTAAGCGCTTACAAGTTTATTCTATCACAATTTTGACGCAGCTGCGTCATCAATAATTAATGTGACATCGAGATGTTTCTGTAAAATTGAGGCAGGTACTTCCTTAGTTATAGGACCATTAATAGTTGCTGCAATTGCATCAGCTTTATTTTCTCCGTATGCTACTAAGAGAATTTTTTTTGCTGCCATCACTGATGCGATTCCCATTGATATGGCTTGCGTTGGTACCTTTGAAGGGTCCTCAAAAAAACGTGCATTGGCTTCAATTGTTGATGAAGTTAAATCGACAATATGAGTTGTTGAATCAAACGATGTCCCAGGTTCATTAAAACCAATGTGACCATTACGTCCAATACCTAACAACTGCAAGTCAATTGGGTGTTGAGAAAGGATTTGATCATAGTCATGTACCGCTTTATCACGATCTGCTTGTTTCCCATCTGGTACATAAGTTTGTTTGAAATCTTTTTTGTTAAACAAATGCTCATTCATGAAGTAACGATAACTTTGTGGGTCGTTACCATCTAAACCTAAATACTCATCTAAATTAACTGAAACCACATCAGAAAAATCTAAATCACTCGTTGCTAATTTATCATATAAAGCAATTGGTGAGGCGCCTGTTGCTAGTCCCAACACCTTAACACCATTCGCTAAAGCGTTTTGATAAATTTCAAATGATTTATTTGCGCCTTCTGCTGCATTTTTAACTTTAATAATTTGCATATCAGTACCACCTTTATTGGTCTATACCACTTTGGTCTATACCAATATAATAACACATTTATCTGGACTTTGAAAGTCAAATTTGAATGAACTTAATAAAAAGCAGTTCCAAAAAGGAACTGCTTTCATTAATCAAATATTGCTCGCCACGTGCGAACAAACCAATTTGTCCTATTGGTTTGTTCGGTAGCAACTAGTGGTATTGTTTGATTACTCTGTGTTGCATCTGTTAAATATTTAGCCCCCGCTAGGTTTACATGTGCATGCCCTAGCACATCCCCTTTTTTAACAGATTTTCCTTTAACTTTTGTTAATGTAGTTTCCGTTTTAGGTTTTATGTTATTATTGGCCCAAAACGTCTTACTTTTTGACATAACTACAGGCATTTGGTGCGTTTTCATTGTACGTAATTTAATCGTTTTCTGTCCCGCCAATTCATTACCTTTTGTGTAAGTTATAGGTACTTGGTGCTTTAACACATCATTAACAATATTGATTGTAGATTGATAACGTTGAAGTACATCTGTATACACACCTGCACCATTAACAACAGTAATAAATTCATGTCCATCTGCATCTTTAATCAGTCCTGTAAATGCAGCGCCTGATTCTGGTGTTGACCCAGTTTTTAAACCTTCGATGACCAATTGATTAGGATTAATTAAATTAGGTAAAACTTCTTTTTGCAATACTAAATAGTCTGTAGGTTCTTTTACGGTGTATTGTGGTGTCAACTTATATGAAATATACTGCATTTCTGACAGGGTCCTAATATTTGGATCCAATTGTACCAAGGTACGTGCCAAAACTGCTAATTGTTCAGCACTAGCCTCGTTCGCTGCTTCATCAGACGCATCTTTGACACGATGACTAAAGGCATCTTTATTAACCTGTCCGGCAGAATTATACCATTTTGACCCTGTTAAATGCAATTCTGCTGCCCACTGTTTAAGTGCCCCTTGCATTGTCATACCTTTTGGTGTCATGTACTCACCCAAGGCAAAGGCCGCGTCATTAGCTGATAACTTAATCATCGCATTATATAATTCACGAACAGTTAGTGTATCACCTGCTTTAACTGCCAAATGCGAAAACAAATGACTATCTTGCTTAGATAAATCAGCTTTTTTTGTAATAGGGACTTTATCAGTCCACTTAATTTTTCCAGAATTAATACCACGTAATACAGCATATGCTGTTAACATTTTTGATTGTGAGGCAATTTGTACCATTTTATCAGCATTTTTTTCTGCTAAGATTTGACCTGTCTGAGCATCGACAACAATTGCTGAAGTCACATTTTCTTGCAAAGCTAGCGGTTGTGCCGTATTGTCATTTGCTGAAATCATCACTATTCCTACTAAAAAAGTAATGATACTTGTCACAATAAAATTAATTTTTTTCATTTCCTGCCCCAATTTGTTTTAACGGTAATGTCATAATAACCGATGTTAATTCACTGTTTGATCTTGCAAATACTTCCCCATGATGTTGTTCAATGATGCCTTTAACAATTGCCAATCCCAATCCGGTACCACCGGTTTTGCTATTACGCGAACTTTCAACTCGATAAAAGCGATCAAAGATATCACCAATAGCATCACTTGAAATCGCGACACCATCATTGATGACATGAATTTCCACTTGTGATTCCTTGACTTGTGCTGTTAGTTTAATAAAAGTCGCACCATCACCATATTTGAAAGCATTGGTAATTAAATTCATTAATGCACGTGCCAATTTATCTGAATCACCTTCCAAAATAATTAATTCTGGATTTGTCATTTGTGTCAACTTGATATGTCTGTCTCTTGCTTCTAATTCATAACTCGCTAGCAATTGTGCAAATAAATCACCCAAGCTCAATGTCGTGATATTAAGAACAGCATCATGTGCCTGCGTTTTTGAGAATTCAAATAAATCCTCCACTAATACTTTCATCTGATTAGATTTATCATAAGCCGTATGAATATATTTATTTCGATCAGCAGCACTAATACTATCACCATTCATTTCAACAAGACCTAAATAACCAATAATTGCTGTTAATGGTGTACGTAAATCATGAGAAATATTCGTAATCATTTCATCTTTTGATCGCTCACTTTGACGTTCTTCCTCACGAATCTTGCGTGTATTTTGAGCAATTTGATTTGAAACATTAATCAGTGCTTGTGTTTTTGGAGCATATGGCGCATGCCAATCAATTGTCATATCTGAATTTTGGCTTGCTATCTGTCGCAAATCTCGAATTAATCGTATCAGGCTTTCAGATTGTCGCCATCTCAAATATTGCCAAAATAAAATACTCAAGTTCCCTATAATCAACACTAAAAAAGTTAACCACTGGGTCATAGGCAGAGATAAGGACCATTGTCCACGTAATACTATTATCCCCATGTTCACAACAAAAGTAAAAAGCAGCAGTAACAAAATCGTCACTACCGCAAAATAAATTTTTGTGCGATTACGTCTAAAAAAAACTACTAATCTCTTCATTTATTTTACTTCTATCTTGTACCCAACGCCCCACACTGTTTGAATGACTTGATCTCCACTAGTTGCTTCTTCAATTTTATCCCGAAGATGTGAGACATGAACCATAACTGTTTTAGCTGATACAACAGACTCTTGTTGCCACACACGTTCAAAAATATCATCTGCTGAAAAAACACGATTTGGATGTGAAGCCAATAGATATAAAATACCAAATTCTAGAGCAGTGAGATTGACCAAATCACCATCTGATGTTTTAACTTCATGACTATCTTTATTAATAATTAATGAGCCAATATCCAATACGTCAGGCGCCTGATCTTGTACTGCATTTTCTGCCCGACGCAACAATGAACGTACTCGTGCCATGACTTCTAAAGGATTAAAAGGCTTTGTCACATAATCATCTGCACCAGTAATTAGGCCTTGGATTTTATCCATATCACCCGATTTTGCTGATAACATTAAAATAGGAATCCGACTATCTTTACGAACAACCTTAACAACCTCTAAGCCATTCATATTAGGCATCATGACATCTAAAATCATTAGTGCAATGTCAGGATTAGTATTTAACTTAGAAATGGCTTCTTTCCCATCAGCTGCCATGACAGGATCATATCCTTCATTTTTGAGATAAATTTCGAGTAATTCAGCAATTTCAATATCATCATCTACAACTAATATTTTCATATCCGCACCCCTTATTTCTTATTCCGTGCTTCATCTAATCTTGCTTGTTGCGCTAATTGACTAATAGCGAAGAACCCACCCTTCAAACCAAAGCGCTGACGATTCCAGCGAAATGCTACAAAAGCCAAAATAGCTAACGCCAGATAAACAACTGGTGGTAGAGTTGGGTTTAATGACTGTGGTAACAATCCTAAAACAGTAAAGCCAACAATCCAGGCGACAACGGCACCTAATAAATAGGCCCATCGGATCCATTTAGCCTCTTGCTTCTGAGCTGCCTTTGGATTAGGAGTTACCTTTAACATTACGCCAGTATATATTGTGCCACCAAGTAGTGCAATTAAGATTAATGACACAATACCACCACCAGCTTGATTGTTCCCATTTTTTGAAAAGAACAAGGTAAACCCAAACACAACAGCAAATAACATAAAAATAACTAAAGTTGTGTCTAATGCTAGCGTCCAAAACTTAAATTCATGCATTCTTTTAGCGGTTTGTTTTGGGTCCAAATACTTTTGCGCTGCTTGAGTTGGTGTCCCAAATAGTTGTGCTGCTGTTTGCCCAGACTTTTGTGCTACACGCAGTTCATCTTCGATTTCTGCAATTATCTCTTCTATTTTTTCAGTAGATAATTTACTGTTTTGCAAAATTATCTTTTTAAAACGAAAAACAAAGTCCTCATTTTTCTTTGTTAGTGAGCGCTTTTCTTCTGACATGTCATCATTCCTCCGAGAATATGTACGCAGAATGTCTCTGCATTAATATATTATTTACAAATCAAATTACACGTTAAATCTAAATTCAATAATATCGCCATCATTAACAATATATTCTTTTCCTTCTGAACGTAGCTTGCCAGCCTCTTTTACCGCTTTAACGGATCCCATTTGATCTAGATCCTGGAAAGCGATTGTTTCAGCGCGAATAAATCCACGTTCAAAATCAGAGTGAATAACGCCTGCTGCTTGTGGTGCCTTCATACCAGCTTTAAATGTCCATGCTCTTGTTTCCTTACCACCAGCAGTGAAAAATGTTCGCAAGTCAAGTAAATGATATGCGGCGCGAATCAATTTATTTAGTCCTGGCTCTTCAACGCCAGCCATTTCCAAAAATTCAGCCTTGTCTTCATCTGCCAGTTGTGCAATTTCTTCTTCAGCGCTTGCAGACAAACCAATCACGTCAGCACCTTCAGTAGCAGCAAAATCTTTAATGTCGTTAAAGTGCTTTGATGATTCTGGATCAGCCATGTCATCTTCGGCCAAATTAGCAACGTATAGTACTGGTTTAGCAGTTAACAAAAATAGGCCTTTAACAATTTTTTGATCATCTTCATTGAAATCAATCGTACGAACAGATTTTCCTGCTTCAAGCACTGGTTTAATTTTTTCTAGCACGCCAAATTCAGCTTTAGCCTCTTTATCTGGTCCTTTAGCTGCACGAGCAACTTTCGCATATCGTTTCTCAATAGTCTCAAGATCGGCTAAAATCAATTCCGTATTAATTGTATCAATATCATCTAATGGATTAACAACACCGTTAACATGAATAATTTCATCGCCATCAAACGCACGAACTACATGAACAATAGCATTTACCTGACGAATATTTTCTAAAAATTTGTTACCTAAGCCTTCACCTTGTGAAGCCCCCTTAACAATACCCGCAATATCAGTAAATTCAAACGTTGTTGGCACGACCTTATCAGCAGGTTCAATTTTTTGTATACGTGCTAAACGATCGTCAGGTACTTCAACCATGCCAACATTTGGTTCGATTGTCGCAAATGGATAGTTCGCCATCTCCGCCCCTGCTTTAGTAATTGCATTAAATAATGTCGATTTACCAACGTTTGGTAAACCAACAATTCCAGCTGTAAGTGCCATGAATGTAAGTGTGACGGTGTCATTAGGACACCGGAGCACGTTTCCTTTCCTAATTAAAACTAACTAATCAGCCCTATCAGCTGATTTCAAAACTTTCTTCAAACGTTTATTGAAATCAAAACGAGGCATCATAATACCACGACCGCAATTGGTGCAGGTTAATTTAATATCTGCACCAACACGCGTAATTTCCCAAGCATTTGACCCACAAGCATGTGGCTTTTTCATCTCAACAATATCATGTAAATGATAAACAAGTGGTTCTGCCATATTAATCCACCTCAATATCTATTAAACTTAAAATCCGGCTCAAATCTTCATTAGATACATAATTAATTTCAATTTTACCGCTACCTTTTGATCCAGCGTTAACCTTAACCTTTGTACCAAATTTTTCCTCAAGTTGTGTTGCTAGTGCACTAATATATGGTGATACATGTTTTTCGTTTTTGTCTGTCTCGCCATTGTTCATCTGTTTAATCAAAGCTTCTACTTGGCGAACATTTAGATCTCGTGCTACCACTAATTTCGCAACATGATCAATCTGATTTTTAGCTTTCAAACCAAGAAGTGCGCGGGCTTGACCCATAGATAGATCTTGGTTCTGTAACAGTTCTTGTACAGCGTCTGGTAATTTTAACAAACGAATCGCATTGGCAACCGTTGCCCGTTCTTTGCCAACTTTTTCAGCCACTTGTGCTTGCGTTAAATTTAATTGCGTCATTAATGATGCATAAGCTTGCGCTTCTTCAATGGCATCCAAATCATCACGCTGTAAATTTTCCACAAGCGCTATGGCTGCCATGGTATCATCATCAACATCGCGAACGATACCGCTAATTGTAGATGCATCTATCAATTGTGAAGCACGCACACGACGCTCACCAGCAATAATTTGATACTGATCACCATATTTACGGACAATAATTGGCGTTAAGACGCCGTTTTCTTTAATGGAATGAGCTAATTCTTGTAACTTAACGTCATCAAAATGATGACGTGGTTGGAATGGATTTGCTTGGATTTTGTTTAAATCAAGTTTTTCAACACTTTCTGTGTCCGATGCTTTTTTTGTAACTGATTTTGTGTGCTCCAATGCCTGTTCAGTCACGTTGTTGGCATTAAATAACCCGCCAAGACCTTTTCCTAAACCACCTTTTTTATTTGCCATATTGTTTCAAGACCTCCTGAGCAAGTTCAGTATAAACTTGCGCGCCCAATGAACGTGGATCAAAATCAATGATTGCTTGACCATAAGATGGCGCTTCACTCAAACGAACTGAGCGTGGGATCACTGTCGTGTAAACCTTATCATTAAAGTACTGACGTACTTCTGATGATACTTGTTTTGCTAAATTGGTACGCGCATCATACATTGTTAACAAGATACCCGCAATGTCCAAATTATCATTAAATTGTTGTCGTACTAATTCAATAGTATTAAGTAACTGGCCCAGGCCTTCTAACGCATAAAATTCAGTTTGTACTGGAATTAAAATTGCATCAGCGGCAGTAAACGCATTGACTGTTAACAAACCCAAAGCCGGTGGGTTATCAATCAATATAAAGTCGTAATCATCAGAGACTGATACGAGTGCATCCTTCAAACGATATTCACGTCGTTCATAACTAGCTAATTCAATTTCTGTACCAGAAAGTTGAATGGTGGCTGGTACTAAATCATAGTTGTCTGTTGGTACAATAACATCTCGTATAGGTGTTGAATCAACAATGACGTCATAGCTATCATGCTCTAATTCAGATTTATCCACACCAGAACCACTCGTTGCGTTCCCTTGTGCATCAATATCAACAAGTAACACACGTTGACCAGATTGTGCCAATGCTGCACCTAAATTAATACTTGTTGTGGTTTTCCCGACGCCACCCTTTTGGTTGGCTAGTGCAATTATTTGTGCCATTTGGTTTAGACGTCCTTTCTAAAAAACATGTTATGTGTACTTAATTAATCGGTTTTTTACTTGGTGTGCCCGCTTGTCTTGGATACTTTTTGGGTGTTTTTTTGTGTTTATCAACCATTTGAATATAACGTACATCACCATTTGGTAATTTAAATTCAAACGACTCACTGACTTCACCACCTAATACGGCTAATGCTTTTTGACCATCAGCCAGCTCTTGTTCAGCTGCTGAACCCTTCATTACTAAGAAACGACCGCCAATTTTTACAAATGGTAACGTATATTCAGCTAATACACTCGTACGGGCTACTGCGCGAGCAGTTGCATAATCAAAGCGTTCACGATAATGTGAATCTTGGCCAATATCTTCAGCACGTGCGTGTACAATTTCAACACCGGATAAATCTAGTGTTGTTACAACTTCTTGCAAAAAATTAACACGTTTTTGCAAGGCATCAACCATCGTAATTTTAATATTTGGGAAAACAATCTTTAACGGTAGTGAGGGAAACCCTGCGCCTGCACCAATATCAATTAAACTTTTATTAGCTAATTGCAAATCCTTTTCATAAAAAGCAATGGTTAGTGAATCATAAAAATGTTTTAAATAAACATCTGGCTGATTTGTAATAGCCGTCAAATTAACGTTCTCGTTCGTAGCAACCAGCATGTTAAAATATTGTTCAAATTGTTGAATTTGTTTTTTTGTTAAAATAATATCAGCTTCTTTTAAGGCTGAAATAAACTCGTCGACTGTCAATTTTTTGCTCCGTTTCAAGTTTGTGCAGCACGAAAAGCGCTAATTACAACTACTATTAGAATACCTGAAAAACCCTTAATTTTCAAGCATTCCAGCAATTATTGACCGATCATCTATTTTGGCTATTTCAAATGAATAATACCTATTAAATGTATCAACTTCAATTCCTGAATTTCTATTAAATATTATCGAGCTTTTATTTATTAAGCAAAAAGCACCAACGTAAATTACGTTAGTGCTTTTTGCTTATCTTATGCCGTCGGTGGGAGTCGAACCCACACGGTGTTGCCACCACTGGATTTTGAGTCCAGCGCGTCTGCCAATTCCGCCACAACGGCATTATAGTTGTTTTGCTATTTAACTTCGTTAAACAACTATATTATAATATCAAAAAATCAGCTATCCGTCAATATGCTTTCATTCATTGAATTAATGTTTTAGTATATGACCCACGTGTTTCAACGCATTATCCAATAATATCAAAACGTGCGAATCGCTCAAAGCATACAAAACTTCTCGCCCATTTTTCTGTGATTGCACTAATTCAGCCTCTCTTAAAACCATTAGCTGATGTGACACAGCAGATTGTTCCATATTTAAAGAATCAACGATTTCTGACACTGTACGTGGCCTGACACGTAATAATTCAAGAATCGTTAATCGTTGTTTATTACCTAAAATTTTAAAAATATGTTCCAATTCAATATTAATTTCTCTATTCATATTTATATTATAGCAGAGAAATTAAATGTTGGAAGGTACCTGCAGCAAACATGATATATATTCCTAAAACCACATATATGATTAATTGCATCATATCGCCATATTTTTCAAAAAAATCATAAACTATTTTTAAATGCGTAACTTGGCGAGCAACAAATATAGTAACTGTTAAAACAACTGCAAACATGATTAAAATAATTGGTAAATATACAAAGTTAGTAGTTGCAAAATAAGGAATATACAATGCTAGATTATCCGCCCCACATGCTACTATTGTCAGCCATACAATATGAAAAATAATTTTTCCAATACCAATTTTGTCTAAATGCTCCGATATAGTTGCACTTTCATTTTTATTTGAAAAATAGCCATAAATACCCATGATAACAGGAATAATTCCTAATAAACCAAGTACCCACTCTGACGGTACACGTTTCAAAAAGACAGCAATAACTATTGCAGTACCAATCAGTAGCAGATTACCTAAATATGCGCCAAATATTACTGCACGTGATTCTTCATTTGATCGATATTGTCCAAATACTAGCAACAACACAACAAAATAATCAGAACTAGTACCCAAATACGAAATAAAAGCGGTAAATAATGTTTGTAACATAATTCCTCCTTTTATTTGCGATCTCCTCAATATTATAGCATGCTGACATTTTCATATTTTATACTGGTTTAATCTAGTAACGCTATATTGTAAAAAATAATAAAACAACTGGTCTCAAACAATGATAAATTTCAGGAAGGTAGGACACTTAACACGTTCATATATTATCATTAGGCAATAAAAAAAGCCGTCCGAAGACGACCCATTTTTATTAATAACTCTTACGAGCAACCATTGATGAAATTCTTGCATGACGTGCAATATATGCAGCCTGTGAACCTAACGATTCCCAGAAACCATCACGTGAATGCGCACCAACAATAATGAAATCAGCATTAACTTTAGGTACAACATCTTGCAATAAGGCTTCTCCAGCCTTCGCACCATCTGCAAAAATAGTTACGACATGCTTAACCCCTTGAGACTCTGCATATGCTTTATACCGAGCTAAATTTGCTTCAATTTCTGCACGTTTTTCTTTGATAACACCTAAGTGTAGCGCATCAATCGCAGACAAATCACCCATTTCTAACACTGAAGCAATGATCAAATTAGCATCATCTTCATGTGCTTGGTGAACGGCGTTTGTTAAGGCAAAATAGCCTTGTTCAGACTCATCAACACCAACTACAATATTTTTAAATTGCAATGGTTCAATATCTAAGTTTAATTCACTCATAATCGTCTCCTTAATTTCAGTAATTATCCAATCCAACCTGCTACCATATCAAAAATCAATTTGATATTCAACCCAGTTAGAACAATAAATGAAAGCCAACCTAAGATAACCATCCACTTTGGGTTAACAAACTCACCCATAATCTTCTTAGAAGACGTGAACAAAATTAATGGTGCCATGGCAAATGGCAAAGCAATGGACAAAAATACTTGTGAATTAATTAAAAGTGAATCAAGTTTCTCTTCAGCACCACCATAAATAACTGTAAAGGCTACAACTGGAATTAATGCTAAACCACGAGTTACAACTCGACGTATCCACATTGGAACACGCATGTGTAAGAAACCTTCCATGATGATTTCACCAGTTAAAGTACCAGTAATAGTTGAGTTTTGACCAGAAGCCAATAAAGCTACAGCAAACAATGTTGACAATACTGGCGATGCAACCGCACCAGCAATAGTTTTATCACCTAATGCATCATACATTGCGGCGAAAGTACCTACTGAATTAGCATGCCCGAAGAACAATGCAGCACCTAAAATCAATAGCAACGAGTTAATAACAAAAGCAAACGTTAATTGAATATTTGAATCCCAAGTCATGAAGCGAACTGCTTCTTTAATAGCTGATTTATCTTTACGATCAACTTTACGCGTTTGTGAAATTGATGAATGCAAGTAAAGATTGTGGGGCATAACAGTAGCACCAATAATACCAAGCGTTAACGTCAATTTAGAATCCCCACCGCCGATGGGTGTTTTTGAACTCAAATCTTGAATTTGTGGTAAATAGCCACCAAACATAGCAGATAATTCAGGTTTCGCCAATATTACTAGATAAGCGAAAATTACCAATATTGTCACAATTAATGTAATAACAATAGCTTCAATTTTTCTGAAACCAAAGCGCATTAGTAACAAAAGCAAAATAACATCAAATGCTGTTGTCAAAACTGAGGCAATCATTGACCAACCAAACAGCAAATGCAACGCAATAGCGCCACCAATAACTTCGGCAATATCAGTTGCCATCAAAGCCAACTCAGTCATGATCCATAACGCGATACCACCTGGTTTGTTGGTACGGTCACGTGTTGCTTGCGCTAAATCTTCCTGCTTAACAATACCTAACTTACCAGCCATATATTGTAACATCATGGCAATTAAGCTTGAAATCAAAACAATTGATAGCAAAACATAGTGATATTGCGCACCACCACCAACTGATGTAACCCAGTTACCTGGATCCATATATCCCACAGCAACTAACGCGCCCGGACCTGAAAATGCAAGTAGTTTTCGCCAGAAAGACCCATCTTTCGGCGCTTCAATTGAGCTGTTAACATCGCTCAAACTCAAAGTATCAGTCGCATCTTGAACGATGTGATGATTTTTTGTTTCTTTAGAATTATCCATTCTAATCTCTCCTTCAGATTTCTCCTCAGGACAAAAATAGCCGAATTTTGACTCAAATTCGTACCCAGTATTCACTTTTACGAGCTGTATGTGCTAAAATATTAGCCAAACACATACTTAAGTGCTAAATAAATTTCATAAAGGATTTCATTCAACTTTGTTGTTGAAAGCTTATGAAAGTTACCTAACTCGGCTATTGATGCCCTAGTACATAATTAATAATACACTTTTTTCTAAATTCGTCAACAACAAAAACACACAAAAATAATTGTGTTTTTATTCACTAATACCTCATGTTTTAAAAATGATAAATCGATTTTGTTCTGTAAGCTTTTGTAAACGATTTCATGAGAATGTGGTAATTATATGACCTTTTAAATCGAATTACATATTTGATCAAAAACAGCTGTTTCAATTTGAATTGTCACGTGATTAATATCAAAATCTTGTCGTAGTGTTTGAGATATATCTTCCAATAAAATTTGTGTATCAACATTATCCTTAACTGATAGATGTACTGTCAAGGCAACTTCTGTTGTTGATAATGGCCAAATATGCAAATCGTGTAAACGGTTGACACCTTGATGTGACTGGAGATAATTTAATATTTTCTTTTCATCAATTTTTTCTGGCACACTATTTAATGCTAAATTAAATGTTTCTGCAATTACAGACCACGATGTAACCAAAATAATAACACCAATAATCATCGAGACAATCGCATCAATCACATGCCAACCTGTTAATTGAATTAGCAAACCAGCCACAATCACCCCAACGGAAACACCTGCATCAGCCAATAAATGAATATAAGCTGTTTTGGAATTTAAATCTTGGTCGTGGTGGTGCCCATGCTCATCAGGAGATCCACTAGCTTTAAATAACATTGCTGTAAAGAAATTAATGGCAATACCTACTGCTGCAACGATCATAATCATTGTACCGCTTGTCCGTACATTGCCCGGATTAATAAGATCACTTATCCCTTCATAAAAGATAGTGATCACAGCAAATATTAGTAAAACTGAATTAAAAATACTAGCTAAAATCGACACATTATGCCAACCGTATGTACGTTTACTCGTAGATTTTAATCCAAAAACAATCACTGCTAACCACGCAACGACCAAAGCTAACACATCACTCAAGTTATGAAAAGCATCAGCAAATAAAGCTGTCGAATGTGCTACTCTAGCAAAAACTAATTCGGTTAATACGAAAATGAGATTCAAAGAAATACCAATAATATACGGCATTTGTTTCATCTTTTGTTGTACCATCGTTCTTCCTCATATATCTTATTTTATTTATACGTCTAATATACCACTTATATGAATTTTGTTTCATGTAATTTGTAAATAAAAATCATCAATAGCTAACTATTAATGATTTCATGTAATTATTTTGATAAACCTGCAGAAATCTTATCCAAGTTCCACTTCATCATGCCGTAGTAAGTGTCTCCTGCTTGACCTTTCTTAGCTAATGAATCAGTATAAATCTTAGAATAGATTGGTAAGCCAGTTTCCTTTGATACTTTCTCCATCGTTTTAGGCGATACTGAACTTTCCAAAAACAATGATGGTACCTCTGTTGCACGGATTTTAGCTAATACATTTCGCATTTGTTCTGGTGTACCTTGTGACTCTGTATTGATTTCCCAGATGAAAGCTGGTGTAATACCGTAAGCAGCTGAGAAGTACTTGAATGCACCTTCAGATGTCAC
This sequence comes from Leuconostoc carnosum, assembly GCF_014207505.1. Classification (GTDB taxonomy): domain Bacteria; phylum Bacillota; class Bacilli; order Lactobacillales; family Lactobacillaceae; genus Leuconostoc; species Leuconostoc carnosum. The sequence continues at coordinate 19,615 of NZ_JACHGL010000004.1, read as the reverse complement.
CAATAATTTCTTATTTTCAGGAATATTGTTAAATTTCGTCTTCGCTGACTTATCTAACTCAGATAATTTGTTAATATATGCCTTGGTACGTTGTTGATATGTTTTAGTATTATCAGGATCCTTGTCAATTAATATTTTTTCAATATTTTTAACATACTTAATCCCGTTTTGTATATCTAACCAAGCATGGGGATCTAATTCATTTTCTTTTCCCTTGTCTGTTAAGTGCTTAGCTTGGACACCTTCTGAGACAGAAAATACTTCTTTATTATCGGCTTTACCAGCGTTTTGATACATTTTTTTGAACCAACCGGATCCGCCTGTCTCAAGATTTAACCCATTATGGAACAAAATATCGGCCTCTTGTGTGGCTTGAACATCTTGTGGTCGTGGTTCATATTCATGAGGATCTGTTCCGCGTGGCACAATCGTGTGCAACTTTACTTTATCGCCAGCAATTTCTTCAACCATGTTTCCTATAATCGAATTCGTGGCAACAACTTGAATCTTATCGTGTTGACTTGTTTTACCACCTTGGCTACTGTTAACAAACCAGAATACACCACCCAAAACAACCACTACTGCAATAATAATAATACTTAGACGTTTAATCATTTTATTCTCCGCTATTTTCTGCGCTATTGCGCTGGCTTTGATTTTATTTAGTTCTCTTTTTGTTTAAATATAATGCCTTGCTTTGGTGAAAAAATAAATGTCACTAGGAAAAACATCGCTGCTGTAAGTACAATTGCTGGTCCTGAAGCCCAGTTAAACGTGAAACTGAAATACAAGCCAATAACTGATGAAATAACAGAGAATGTTGCTGCCAAAACCATCATGTGTGACAACCGATTTGTTAACAAAAACGCTGTTGCTGCTGGCGTAATCAACATGGCAACAATCAAAATAATTCCAACTGTCTGTAAAGCCGTTACTGTAACTAGTGTCAACATCAACATCAATGCATAATGCAACACTTGTGTTTTCAAACCGTATGCTTTGGCAAAAGTATTATCAAACGAGGTAATGAGTAATTCTTTGTAAAAGATGACAACAAACAATAAAATGATAGCCAAGACAACAGCCGTTGTAACCAAATCACTGTCAGAAACAGCCAGCACATTACCAAACAAAATATGATGTAAATTTGTGGCAGATTCTGCTAATGAAATTAAAATAAATCCTAGAGCAAAAAACGCCGAGAAAACAATTCCAATTGCCGTATCATTTTTTAGCTTTGACTTCATTGTCACAACACCAATTAGTAAAGCAGCTAAAATTCCAAAAATCGATGCACCAACAAGTAGGTTAATTCCCAACATGTAGGCGACAGCAACACCTGGTAGCACTGCGTGAGAGATAGCATCCCCCATTAATGACATGCCTCTTAAAATAATAAAAGAACCAATTATGCCTGACATAATACCTACTAAAATAGAAGTAATTAAAGCTGTTTGTAGGAAGTTATATTTCATTAAACCATCAATAAATAATTCAATACTATGCATTTTCTGACTCCTTATCTGCGAATAATATCGTTGACAAGTCACCACTGAAAGCATTTGCGATGTTTTCTTTTGTAAAAACATCAGCTGTTGGACCGGCAGCAACAATCCCACGTTTGATAATCACAAGATTATCAAAATACGTCGTAACCTTATTTAAATCATGGTGCACAACAATAATTGTTTTTCCTGCTGCTTGCCAACGCTTCAATATTGCTATAATTTCAACTTCAGATTTCATGTCAATACCAACAAATGGCTCATCTAAGATGATGACATCGGCATTTTGCACAATAGCACGTGCTACGAAAACGCGTTGTAATTGTCCACCAGACAGTGCACCAATTTGTCGCTTAGTAAATTCTGAAAGTTTAACATCGGATAACGCTTTTGTTACCGCTTCATTTTCCTTTGCACCTGGCACACGAAATAGCCCTAAATTAGGGTAAGTCCCTGTCATGACAGTGTCAAATACATTAATTGGAAAACTCAAGTCAAGCGCTGCACGTTGTTCAACATACGCAACTCTCTTTAATTGTTTAGTCACTGGCTTATCATCAAGCGTGACTTCTCCTGTCTGTTTACTGATTAAGCCTAACATCGCCTTAATCATTGTTGACTTACCAGCCCCATTAGGACCAATAATACCCGTAATTTTACCTGGTTCAAACTGAATGGACAGATTCGTAAAGATCGGATTACCACCATAGGTAACCGTCATATCTCGGATATTTATCATTAGTTGTACTCTCCTAATGTCATTTGGCATTAATTCAAGTGCTTTTTAATTTAGAATGCTTTCAGCCAAAACTTTCTGATAACCAAAAAAGGCGCGTTTAAAATTCACAATCGAAATAAGTGCGTCGTAACATTTTATTTTTATATTGACTAACTATCATCTGGTTGTTTCTAGGCTGACACAACTAGATGATAATTACCAATATAGTTTGATATTACCATAATTTTTCTTTAATATCTATATTTTTTCTTATATTAGAACTATTCTATACATGAATCGGATATTAATTTTCATCTTAATTACAACTTAAGCTCGCTAAAAAAGGTTGTCGCATCACCAACAATTTGATTAATTTTAAAAGGTGTATCAATATATTCCAAATTGACTGACATGATATTTGCTTGTTGATTAGCATAGTTTAGTAATCCAGCAAATGGATATACTCGAAAACTTGTACCCACTACCACAATTAAATCAGCCTGTTGCACCCATAAAACAGATTTCTCTATATCAAAGGGCATTTCTTCGTAAAAAGTAATTCGTGGTCTTAATATTGCCCCATCAGAACGTGTCATTGATTGCAAATATGCTGTTACATCAGCCTGTTTATCATCGACAGGCGCATACACATCATATAATGAACCATGAAAACGAATAATACTGTCACTTTTGGGATGAGACTTCATATGCAAATCATCCACATTTTGTGTAATGATTTTAGCTTTATTTTGACGTGTCATCTCCGCCATTTTATCATGAATAATATTTGGCACCGCATCAGGGAAATACATATTATCAATCATAAACTGATATTGCCGTTTTGGATCTTCCTGAAACGCTGTCGCTGACAGTAAATACTCTGGTCTCAAACTGACCCCATCATAAATACCTCCTTTCGAACGATAGTCAGGAATACCTGAACGTGTCGAAACACCAGCGCCTGTCATAAAGACAATATTTTTAGCATGATCAAACTGTGCTTGAATATCTGCTGTCACTAACATCTATTTCCCCTTTCATCATCCTGATATTACTATGACTTTAAATTATGACATACGTTCAATGTAAGGCAAGGCCATTTGTTTGAACAAATCGCCAACCTTCATTTTGTATAATGCCTTGAAAAATGTTGCCGAGTCTTGATTCTCTGGCTTTGTGATGACAAAACTATTTTGTGAATCTAACTGACTTAAGCCGACGTAAGCAGTTTTTTTAGTTTGGAAATCTGTCATTTCTGAGTGGAAAATTGTAAAAACTTGACTAACCGGCAAATCTAATTGTCGCTTTGATAGGACACTTGTTAATGTTACATACTCTTTGGCATTAACAGTTGGCTTTCCCCAAGCTTCTAATACCTCATCTACGCCTGAGAATAAAGCTGTAATTTGACGACGAATGTGGCGTGATTGCTTTAAATCAGCATTTAAAATTGGTGCTACCAGTTTTTTAGCAGCAGTAAAGGCTAATGGATACAAGTTAGCTAATTCACTAATATCTAAACCACTAATATCAGCAAATATCAGTGCATCTAATAAGACCAGCAAGCGCCAAAGACTCTCATCATCTAATTCACCATTTTCCGGTGTTAATTCAGATTTAATACCGGAAAAATAAGCGGTTTTTGTGGTTGAAGTTAAAATTCCTTGCTTTAATAACTCGCGATATGTGATTGCGTGCACAACAACACGCTGCATACGAGTCGCAATTTGAATGAGCTGTTTGTCTAAATCATCATCCTTAAATGTTAACGAAAAAAAGACCTGCGGTGTTACACCATTAAAGGTCAGCAACATTTTTAGTAATTCGTTGCCAAACATAAAATCAGTTTCTGTATCTTCTGCTAATTCAAGTAAAATACGGTCACCTAGCATTTCTTGTGAAACACGGTCTATATGTAATTCGCCAGCATCCTCGCCGGATACACGAGTTATCACCGTACCTGGGTACAACTGATTCACTTGATTGAGTAATTCTTTAATTTTGGGATTCATTTTCTTATCTCCGATAATAATTTTGATGCAATAGTAGTATCAACTTGTTTTAACTGATTTAATTTAGCAACCAGAATGGGTACTTCTGCCATAGTTGCCCCAACTTGCAAAGCCAGTACACGATATTGCATACGCATGTGTCCACGTTGAATACCACCTGACGCAATAGCCTTTAGAGCAGCTAAGTTTTGTGCTAATCCTGTCGCTAAAATGATTGTACGTAGTTCATCAGCAGAAGTAATCTTCATGATATTTAACACATTTTTAGCCTGTGGCATGGCTGAAATAGCCCCGCCCACAGTACCAACAGAAATCGGCATAGACAACTCCCCAATCAGCTGGTCCTCTTGAATTGTCCATGAAGCTAATGCACGATATTGTCCGTCACGGCTAGCATAGGCTTGACCACTAGCTTCAACAGCACGCCAATCATTGCCCGTCGCCAATACAACTGCACCAATACCATTGAATAGACCTTTATTTTCTGTTGTTGCACGATAAGGATCATTTTTTGCAAAGTGATTTAATGCTACTATCTTTTTTGCGACATCGTGTCCACCCACACTATCAAATGTCATATTAACCTTTACAGTAACAATTTGTTTCAAAGCGTGATTACTTAAAATCACACCTATTAAATGTGTTTCAAATTTAGAAAAAGCGCTTATTTCTGCTTCTAAAATTGTATTGACAATATTAGCACCCATCGCATCTTGCGTATCAATTATAAAATCAACACTCACTTCTGTAGGTGATACTTGCCGTGTTGTAACTGATAATAAACCACCACCACGCTGATAAATTGTTGGTTTTGCTCGCTGGGCAATTGCTAGTAATTCATTTTGATGTGACAACACAAAATCATCTAGCACCGTAATTGGCATATCAACAAACATCATTTGCCCGATCATTGCCGTTCTTTTAGGTAACATTGCCTTAACACCGCCAACTGAATTGATCATTTTAGCACCATTATTAGCTGCTGCTATCACGCTTGGTTCTTCAATGGCCATTGGTACACTGACATGTTGCCCGTTAACTATAATATCATGCAACATCCCCATCGGCACACGAAAATCGCTGATATAGTTTTCAATAATTTGCGCATGCTGTGGTGTTTGATTTTCTTGAAATGCAGTCATTGTTTCTTGCTTTAAATTTAAAGACGCCAAACGTTCATCCGGCGTCAGTTCATAATATTTTTTAGTCATTTTTTAGTGTTTCTGAAATCAGTCCTTCACGCACACCACTTTCTGAAAAAATGACTTTAGGTGCGCTAATCATGTGCATTAAATTCAGCAAAGGTAATAAACCACTGATAATAATATCAGCACGTGATACTTCTAGACCTGCAACATGTTCCCTTTCTTGTCGTGTCATATGGCGGATATCATCAAAAATATTTTCAACCATCGTTACTGACATTTCATAACCGTGAATATGGTTGACTTCAGCCTCGCCTGAATACGTACGTGCCATACGCGCAAGTGAACGATTAGCGCCGCCCAATAAAATAACCGGATCACCAATTTGATGATTTAACCATGATAACGGTGCATATTGCTCACAAATATCCCGATTGGCCAAATTAATATCTACTTGATTAATCTCATTTGCTAAATTATATTTTTCCGATAAACTAACCGCACCAAATGGTAAGCTCACTTCAGCAGTACTTAGCCCATTGTTGACAGCAATGAGTTCCACAGAAGCGCCACCGGTATCTAAAATAACCGCGTTTTGTATCTTTAATGTCGCCATAACACCAAGATAATCATAGTGAGCTTCTTCTTCACCAGTTAAAATTTTAAAGTCAATGCCTACTTCAGATTTTACTCGTCTCAAAAAATCAGCTTGATTAGCTGCCATACGTACTGCTGCTGTCGTAATAGCACGTACTTCTGGATTATATGTTTGATAGCGTGATTGAAAATATTTCAGTACCGCAATCGTACGTACCATAGGTTCTTCCTTTAACATTAATTCAGGACCCATATATTGTGCAATACGTGTATCTTTTTTTTCACGGAGAACTTCCGTATATGTGCCGTCATCATTGAGTTGTTCGACCACCATACGTGCCGAATTACTACCAAGATCGACAATTGCTAAATAGCTCATGTAAGATATCCTAGATGTTATTTATTTCTAGTATACCAAAAAAGCCTGAACTACGGGCAAAGAAACATGTTACAATATCATTATGAAAATTATTTATATTCTACTTGGCATAATCAGTTTCGCTGTCGGTACGATTGCAATTTGGATTCCCGGCCTACCAACTACTGGTTTTTACGTATTAACTGCCATTTTATGGTCAAAATCTTCTCATCGTCTTGAAGAATGGTTACACAAAAATAAATACTACATTAAATATGTTGATGAAGCCGTTTTTAATCGTAAATTATCTTTGCGCGGCAGAGTTGTCATCTACTTTATTACCGCTAGCATGATGTCCATCCCTTTTCTCACAACTAATATGCTCTGGTTAAAATTTGTATTGCCACTCACCTCATTAACACAAATTACTGCAATGGAAAGTTACTACCACGGTTATTTATGGCGCAATGGTATTCCGTTTACTCAAAATGTCAAACGTCCAGAGTTAAATGATGGATCCACAATAAATAAAAGCACCAACTATTTTAAATAGTTGGTGCTTTTATTTATTGTGGATCCAATGTTTCATTGATACCATTTAAATTGGTCTCAGCAATACCATATGATATTGCTGGTACAGCACCACCAAATTGTTTTCCTGTTGTCTTTGGCGCTAAATCTAATGACTGACGTAATTTATTAGTGACACGTTGCTTTTCTGTTTCCTTTACCATCTGATAGCTGATGCCATTATACATATCGCCTGTACCTTGTATGTTGTCAGAAACCTGATTTTTAGTTGCGGACATATATTTTTGTGCAACTTTAATCATCTCATTATAAGATAAATCAGTTTTAACATTTTTTGAAATAGACGCCATGAATTTAGCATTAAGCAGAGTTGACACACTAGCTGACTTTTTTAGCAGTGCTTTTAGAACCATTCGTTGTCGTAACTGACGACCGTAATCACCCTTTGGGTCATCATATCGCATACGAGAAAAGGACAATGCTGCATTACCATTCATAGTAGTATATGTTTTAAAATTTTTGCCATCTTTTGCATATTGAAAACGTTCTTGTCCCTTAACAAACTTGTATGTTGCAGGACTGACATCTTCATCAGCTGTATATGTGAAAGTTAGCGGTGATGCTACTTTTACACCGCCAACTTGGTCGATTAACTTTTCTAGTCCACCCATATTAACCAAAGCATAAAAATCAATTGGCACATTAAGATAATTCTGTAAAGTCATCATTGCACCACCGACACCGGCAATTGGAAAGGATGCATTTAATTTTTGAGGGAATGTATGCTCAGCGCCAACTACTGCAACCATAATATCACGTGGTATTGACATCATAGTAGTTTGTTTAGTTTTTGGATTGATCGTGATTAACATCATCGAATCTGTTAACCCAGTTCGATCACGTTCAAGTGCACCAGTATCAGTACCCAGTACTAAAACTGAAAAAGGCTTACCCTCTTTAACAACTTGTTTGACATCACGTGCCTTGGTAATTTTAGCACTTCGTTGCATATTATCAACCGAACGGTGCACATTACTCAACACTCTGCTAAAAACTATACCGCCAATAATCAGTGCAATAAGCAATATCACAAAAATCCAACGCCATATTTTCCTACGTTTACGCGGTTTTTGAGGCTTTTTGGGCCCTCGAGGTTGATTTTGGGTAGCTTTAATTTGTTCATGTCGCGCTCGGCGACTCATACTTTGGTTATCCATATTTCCCCCATTTAATAACAATAATTATACCATTAATTATTTTATAGGTGAATAATATTAGGCACGTCCGGTAATATGTTTTAATAAACGATATAATCTATATTTTAAAGGATGGACTGGCAAAATAAATCTACCAACTAACTGACGAGCATAGCCTGAAAATGCTGTTTTAAAGCGAAATACACCATCTGTGCCATCAAAGTGTCCCGATATACCATAAAAATTATAGTGGTCAATATTCCCAGCCACAGCTTTTTTAATCATTTCATGTTGAATTTGATAAGGGCCATAATAATCCATATACTCTTCATACGTCCCAGAATACAAATATGTCATTTCTTGAGGTTGTTGAATAAATAAAGCGCCAGCTATCACAACAGTTGGTCGCCCAGCTTTATTCATTTGTTCTGTGGCTTTAGCAATACGTTTAATATGTTGCTGCTTTTGATCATTAAATTCTGCAAACTGACGTTTAAACTTGTCTTGCAATGGATATTTATCAATCTTTTGCTGAATTTTATCTAGTTTTTGATTTAATTCTTGTATTTTTTCAGTTTCTTCAGAAATATATTTTTCAAAATTTAGTTCAGCAAACATAAACGTAGCATCATTACCATAAATATCATACAACATCTCATAAAATGATAAATCCTTATCATGATAATTAAGTCGCTTAGCTGTTGTGGCTGCTAATTTTTTAAAATCTGGTAAATCATTCTTGTCCAACTGACGTAACTGAATACCAAATTGTTTATTCTTTTTGAGATAGTACTGCACATTTTTAGTATACGATTTCAAAATAGATTTTTCGTCGGTCAGACCAGATATTGGTTTCACATATTCCCAGGCCGGTGAACTGTTTGTTGACATGCCAAATTCAAATGGTTGATGTTCAAACCCTTCCCGCGATAATTTCTTTAGAAACTCATCATTGGTTTCTTGCATAAATTGACCTGTATTATCAGTTTTAACATAAGTTACATTAGGTGCCCATTCTATGTACAAAATGCCATGTTTTTTCGCATACTTTTTTGCTTCTTTAACAAAAAAAGATAATAAATTGAGGTCGTTAAAATCTAACAAAGGCCCACGATCAAATAGAAAAACTTGACCAAAACGAGTGGACTCCGTTACAACCAATGAACCGGCAATTACTTGCCCATTTTCTTTGACACCTAGCAAGTAAGGATGATGTCCATTTTTTAGTAATAACTCATATTGCAAAATTGACTGTGTATAAGTGCCTAATAGATGCTTTGATTCAAATGCTGCGTATTCTTGTGGTGAAAGTTCTATAAACTGTAACGTCATAAAATTCAGTCCTCTATTACTATTATACAAAATAAAAAAAGCGTCGTATAGACGCTTCAGTAATTATTAATATTGACCGGCATTTGATTCGGCAACGATTGTACCGCCAACAATACCAAATCCTACTGATGTGGCGCGGGCATTTGCTACCCACATACGATGTCCAGGTGTGCCATTAGTTATCATATTGGTTTCGTTATACCATGCATCAATAACATTTCCAGCACCCCAACCAATGGCAACAACTTCGCCGTTTGTTGCGAAGTGATTGGTTGGTAAGCCACCATTGGCAACAGCATTAACCGCACGTGACTGTGCGCGTGCTGACAATCCAGCATCCAATGTCACAGCACCTAAGCCAAGTGAAGCGCGCTTAGCGTTCAATGAGTTCAACATTGTTTGTGCTGCTGAAGAAGCAGGTGCAGCTTGTTGTGCTACTGGAGTTGTTGTAGCTTTTGAAACTTGTTCTACTTGAACAGGTGCAGACTGTTTTGCTGCAACTGGTGCTTGCTTGTTTCCGCCATTGGCTTTATAAGCATTGTACTCAGCAGTTGTCATAAAGCCATCACGATTTGCATCAGCTGCAGCAATATAACTAACTTTTTCGGCAGCTGGTGCTGATGGTTGCGCACTAGCTGCTTTAACTGGTGTTGTGGCTGCTGGTGCACTTGATGTTGACGTAGCAGGTGTCGATGGTGTTGTGGCTGCTGGTGCACTTGATGTTGACGTAGCAGGTGTTGATGGTGTTGCGGCTGCTGGTGCACTTGATGTTGACGCAGCAGGTGTTGATGGTGTTGCGGCTGCTGGTGCACTTGATGTTGACGCAGCAGGTGTTGATGGTGTTGCGGCTGCTGGTGCACTTGATGTTGACGCAGCAGGTGTT
>NZ_JACHGL010000004.1:0-9240 GCF_014207505.1 Leuconostoc carnosum | reverse complement strand
TTGATGGTGTTGCGGCTGCTGGTGCAAGATTCAATGTTTGTCCAACCGCAATATAATTAACGTTAGAAATTGAATTAGCAGCAACTAATGCAGCAACAGTTGTTCCATTTGTTGCAGCAATATGATAAAGTGTGTCGCCTGACTTCACTTTATATGAACCAGAGTTAACTGTACTTTTTTGTGTTGCAGCAACTTTATTTGATTTTGTAGTTGGTTGAACTTGTAATTGCTGTCCAACAAAAATCAAGTTTGGGTTTTTAATAGCATTAGCTTTTACTAAGTCTGCAACGGTAGTTCCCTTTGCAGCTGCAATCTTACTTAATGTATCCCCAGATTTAATAGTCATTGTATCAGCAGATACAGAAGCAACACCAGCGACAGTAAATGCACCAGCTGCAGTAACAACAGATTTGACAATAGTAGATGATTTCATAATATAGTTAACTCCTTAAAAGTACATTCACTCAGTAAATATTAAATACTAAAGTTGTTTGATATTTTTCTCGACATTGAATAGTTTACCAATATAATGTCACATGCATGTTTTACATAAGTTGCATTTTATTATCAAAATCACGTTATAAACACAAATGCAACAAAACACGGTTTTTTATGACAAAAAGAATACAAATAGATGTCACTATCAAGTCAAAATACAGTACCAGTAAATGTAGGCAACCAATTTGTATTTAGCATTTGCATTTTGACACGTTTATCATTTGCATCAACTGCAATAAATTGTCCGCCACCAACATAAATACCAGTAGTATAAGGTTGCTCCGGTATACCCCAAAAAAGTAAATCACCCGGATTAGTATTTTCAATTGTGTTTAATTCATATACATCATATGTTAAATCAACCAAATCTGCAGACCATTTGCCAGATTTAACATGCGAATGAACATGGGTTGAATTAAAAATAAACGCAACAAACGCACCTGGAGAATAATATTTATTCCCTAACTGCGCTAGTGCTAAGTCTAACCAATTACTCGTCATAGACTTTTATTTATTAATATTGACCGGCATTTGATTCGGCAACAATTGTACCGCCAACAATACCAAATCCTACTGATGTGGCACGGGCGTTTGCTACCCACATACGATGTCCAGGTGTGCCATTCGTTGTCATATTCGTTTCGTTATACCATGCATCAATGACTTGTCCAGCACCAAAGTCAACGGCAACAACTTCACCATTAGTTGAAAAATGGTTGGTTGGAATACCACCATTAGCAACTGCATTTGCTGCGCGAGACTGTGCATGTGCTGACAATCCTGCATCCAACGTTACTGGTGCCAAACCTAATGAAGCGCGCTTAGCGTTCAATGAGTTCAACATTGTTTGTGCTGCTGAAGAGCTAGGTGCTGATGTATTATTTGTTGAAACTTGTGTAGGTGCAGATTGCTGTGTCGAAGCTTGTGCTTGTGTTGTTGCTGGTTGTACTGCAGCGGGCGCTTGTTTGTTGCCACCATTAGCTTGATAGGCACTGTACTCTGCAGCCGTCATGTAGCCATCATGGTTTGCATCCGCAGCTGCATTATAAGTTACATTTTCACTGACCTGCGCTGCTGGTTGTGCTGTGACTGTTTGTGCTTTTTCAGCTGCAGCTACTTGACCACCATTAGCTTGATAGGCATCATATTCAGCTGTTGTCATAAAGCCGTTTTTGTCTGTATCAGCAGCTGCGATATATGCTACTTTTTCAGTATCAGTAGCAGCTGCAACTGGTGCTTGCTCTGTTGCTGTAACTGTTTCAGCAGTATTTTGATTTTTTGGTGCTTCTTGCAATGACAATTCTTGTCCAGTCAAAACAAAATCATGATTTGACAAGTTATTCAAAGATGTCAAGGTTGCAATACTGACACCTGTTGTTTCAGAAATCTTTGATAATGAATCACCAGCTTGAACAGTATACTTCGATCCATCAGCTGAAACAGAAGGTGCTTCTGGTGTTGAAATATTTAATTTTTGTCCAGCAATAATTAAATTCGTATCTGTAATACCGTTGGCTTTTGCTACGTCATCAACAGTTGTATTATTCTTTTGCGCAATGCTATTAAGTGTGTCACCAGACTGAACTTCAACTGAATCAGCTGAAACTGCTGCATGTCCGCCAACTGCTGCTGCGACACCAGCCGCTGCTGCTAATAATGTTTTCTTCAAATTATGACTCATAAGATATAACTCCAAATAATTTAATTTTTATTATGTTTATTAATTTTTTGACTTGCTTTTATACAAATCTTAACAACATCATCAAGTATATCCATTTTTTATAACGCACATATTGTTTAGATTTCTCAATCGTATAACATTGTTACAAAAAAATTACAAAAAAAGGATTTACAAATCATTACACTTGTTCCATATTATAGTTCGAGCAAAATACTCCCATAAGTAAACCCTGCTCCAAAACCTGTTAGTAGCACTCTTTTTCCCGTTAAATCAACAGTTTGATTGAGTTCATCAAAACCAATGGCAATCCCTGAAGATGATGTATTGCCATTGTAAACAACATTTCTCGAAAATTTCTCAAGAGGTTCATTTAATGCGGTTGCAATATACTCAATAAGCCTCAAATTAGCTTGATGCGGAATGAAATAATCAATATCTTTTGTTTCCAAGTCTTTACTAGCTAAAAATGCTTGAATATGTTCTGGAATCAACATGGTGACTTCGTCAAAAACATCTCGTCCAATTTGTGTAAATGCATCTGTTACTGGATAGTTATTTGCAGATAAAGTCGTCAACGGCGCAATTCTACCAGAATGAACAACTTCAGCATTCCCAATGGTACACATTTGCTCGCCTTTAACCATATCGATTTGATCATCCGCACTGAGCACGACCGCACCAGCACCGTCACCAAAAAACACCGTACTTGTACGGTCTTTGAAATCCATCATTTTTGAATTGACTTCGGCTGCCACAACTAAAGCCTTGCGATAGGCACCTGAACGAATAAATTTATCGGCTGTACTTAAACCAAATATGAAACCTGCGCAAGCTGTCATAATATCATAAGCCCACGCATTTTTTGCTGATAAATTACGTTGTACAAGTGCTGCGGTTGAAGGTGCTAAACCGTCAGGAGTAAAGGTTGTCACAATGATTAAATCAAGTTCTTCTGGCTTAACCTGCGCTTTAGCTAACGCTATTTGTGCAGCTTTGGTCGCTAAATCACTGGTATTTTCACCTTTTAATGATATATGACGTGTCTTAATACCAGTGTGTGCCTGAATCCAAGCATCACTGGTGTCCATTATTTTAGCCAAATCATCATTGGTGACAACATCCTCAGGTACATAATGAGCACTTGATAAAATTTTAATTCCGGGCATATGCTGTCTCTTTCTAACTTATACTCATACCATTGTAGCGGATTTTAGTGATTACGCAAGTCATTTGCTAATTTCCGACTAAATTATATTACAGTAACAATTAATCAGTTGATACAAAAAATCGATCCAAAATGAACCGATTTTTAATCGTTACTTTGTATTTCTTAATGTATTTAACCGTTCTTCAGTAGCAGATAACTTGGCTTGCCAGTCAGATAGCTTCTCTTTTTCAGCCGCCACGACTGCCTCTGGGGCACCATTAGTAAACTTTTTATTACTCAATTTACCGTCAGCACGTTTAACTTCATTTCTGAAATTATTAGCTTCGCCCTCAAGCCGTTTAATCTCATCATCAATGTCAATTAATTCTGCTAATGGGACATAGATTTCTGCGCCAGAAATAACTTGGGACATAGATAACTTAGGTGCTTCAATATGCGCATCAATTTGCAGTGATTTAGGATGAGCAAAACGATTGATGTATTCAGCATTATCATTAAAAATCTGAATCAAATTTTCATCAGATGTTTTAATCAATAAATCAATTGGTGTTGACATTGGTGCACCAGCTTCTGAACGAATATTTCGCACAGCAATAATCAAATTCTGCAATGATTTAAATGACATTTCTGCTTCTGGATCATCTAATTGATCGTGCACCACTGGATAACGGACGATAGCAAAATCAGCATTTTGGTCAACTTGATCTGGCATTTCTTGCCAAATAGCTTCTGTAACAAAAGGCATGATAGGTTGTAAGAGGCGAAGTGTTTGATCGAGGACATATGCCAAAGTCTGTTGAACTGGTGACTTATCACCGTCACTGTTCAACGTTTCCTTGGTCATTTCAATATACCAATCAGCAAAATCAGACCAAATGAAATTATACAGCTCGCGACCAGCTTCGCCAAATTCAAACTTGTCAAAGTTACGTGTCACGTTATCAACCGTTCGATTCAAGCGAGACAATATCCACTTGTCAGCCAGTGTTAATTTAGCGATATCAGGCAAAGTTGCTGGCGTGTCCTCATCCAAATTCATAATAACATAACGTGAAGCATTCCAAATTTTATTAATAAAGTTCCAAGCTGCGTCCATTTTGTCATAGGTAAAACGCACATCTTGTCCAGGAGTTGATCCTGTAGCCAAGAACCAACGCAAAGCATCAGCCCCATACTTTTCAATAACTTCCATTGGATCAACACCATTACCCAATGACTTAGACATCTTACGTCCTTCACCATCACGAATTAAGCCATGAATTAAGACATTTTTGAATGGTCGCTGTCCTGTGAATTCTTTTCCTTGGAACATCATACGTGCCACCCAGAAAAAGATAATATCATAACCGGTTACTAAAGTATTAGTTGGGTAATAACGTGCAAAATCCCCCGTCATATTTTCAGGCCAACCCATCGTTGAAAAAGGCCACAATGCTGATGAAAACCAAGTATCTAGAACATCTGGATCACGCTCCCAACCCTCACCTTCAGGTGCTTTTGCGCCAACATATATTTCTTCCTCATCCGTTCCTTTATTCTTGTACCAAGCTGGAATTTGATGTCCCCACCACAATTGACGTGAGATCACCCAATCACGAATATTTTCCATCCAACGCGTAAACGTATCTTCAAATCGTGCAGGAACAAATTCAACTTTTTCATCATCAATTTTTTGCATATCCAAAATTTGTTTCGCCAATGGTTCCATTTTGACAAACCATTGGGTTGACAAGCGTGATTCAACAGGCACTCCTGTACGTTCAGAATGACCAACTGAATGAACAATCGGATCCACTTTTAGCATGAAATCTCCAGCTTCAAGATCTGCTACAATGGCTTTACGTGCTTCAAATCTTTCCATACCATCATATTTTCCAGCCTTATCATTTAGATGTCCATCCTCGGTCATCGTATTAATACGCTCTAAGTCATGACGATTCCCTACTTGGAAGTCATTAGGATCATGCGCTGGTGTGATTTTAACCATACCAGTTCCAAAATCTTTTTCAACATATTCATCAGCAATAATTGGGATTTCACGACCAACCAATGGTACCATTACTTTTTTACCAATGAGATCTTTATATCGTTCATCAGTTGGGTGAACCGCCACGGCCACATCACCAAACATTGTTTCTGGGCGTGTTGTTGCAATTTCAATATAATTTTTGCCATCAAAAGTGGTGCCATCAGTAAATGGATATTTCACATGATAGAATGCCCCTTCGTCATCTTGATAAATCACCTCAATATCTGACAGTGCAGTCCGTGCTTGTGGATCCCAATTAATAATATATTCGCCACGATAAATCAAATCTTTTTTATAGAGGTCAATGAATACTTTATTAACTGCTTTATTCAAACCCTCATCCAAAGTAAACCTTTCTCGATCAAAATCTAAAGAAAGACCCATTTTTCCCCATTGCTGCTTGATTGTTGCAGCATATTCATTTTTCCAATCCCATACTTGTTCAACAAACTTCTCACGTCCTAGATCATAACGAGTGATACCTTCAGCACGCAAACGTTGCTCAACTTTGGCTTGCGTAGCAATACCTGCATGATCCATACCAGGCAACCACAAAGCATCATAACCTTGCATCTTCTTTTGACGAATAATCATATCTTGTAACGTCGTATCCCAAGCATGTCCTAAATGTAACTTCCCTGTTACGTTTGGTGGCGGAATAACAATTGCATAGGGTTCAGGTTCGTTACCTTGAATGGCCTTATTTGATTCTGGAGAAAATAATTTTTTTTCTTGCCAGCTATCATACCGTCCAGCTTCAACAGAAGTTGGTTCATATTTTGTAGTCATATTAATATCGCGCATATTACTCTCCTTTATTAATGGCTGTACAAAAAAATCGTCCTAAAAAATTTAATTAGGACGATTTTCACCGTGGTACCACCTGCATTGTTATTGATGTCAGTTATGCATATCAACAACCACTTTGTTTATTCATATTTTTAACACTTAGCAACCTTGGGCATTAACATCACTGATTCACAACACCATCAGCTCTCTTTAACATGCGCTTGCTTAATCCTCTAAGATAATGCTAATAATACTAGAAAATAGTATTTTCGTCAAGCCCTTCTATTTTATCCCTACACTAATGCGTAAAGCATGGGCCACCTGTTGCATTTCCTGCGAGCTCGCGTTAATATGGGCAATTTTATCACGCAAACGGCGTTTATCGATAGTCCTCACCTGTTCTGCCAAGATAACCGAATCTTTCTTCATACCACCCATATGTGCTGGTAATAAGATATGCGTTGGTAACTTAGGTTTAGATATTTGTGATGTAATTGCAGCAATAATTGTAGTTGGTGAATTAGCATTACCCACATCATTTTGAATGATTAATACTGGACGAATGCCGGCCTGTTCTGAGCCGATTCCTTGTTTTAAATCTGCGTAAAAAATATCGCCACGCATGATTGTTTGATGTTCATCTGTCATAAAATCTCACTTATTATGTACGCGCCTGAGCGCATTTATTCATATACTCTTGGTAATCTTGAACCAAATATCGTCACAATTTCATGTGGAATTGTGTCTGCATAATGGGCAAAATCTTCAATTGTAATTTCTTCATCACCATCACGCCCAATTAACGTGACTTCTTGACCAACTGGATATTGATGTGCCAACGTAATGACAATTTGATCCATGGTCACACGACCAATAACATGCTCAATATGTCCGTCAACTAGAACCTTCATGCCAGTCATACGACGTAAGTAGCCATCAGCATAACCAATTGGCAAAGTAGCAACCCACTGAGGCACTTGCGCTGTATAGGTTGCACCATAACTAACTGACTCACCCGCTTGCAATTGATGTACGGATCCAATTTTTGACTTTAACGTTAATGCTGGTTTTAATGCCATTGGCAATGAGAGAAGTGGGGCACCAGGGTTAAAACCATACAACACTGAACCTACACGAATTGTATTTGTATCAATTTCGCTAGTATGCCAAAGTGCCGAACCAGAATTTGCTAAATGCCAAAATTTTCTAGGAATACCGACAGCCTGAACCCATTTATTAAATTTTTGAACTTGAGAATAATAGTAATTTTGGTTTCCATCATCTGCAGTCGCAAAATGTGTAAAGACACCTGAAAGCAATAATTTGTCGTTGGCATTAATAAATTCGTATAAGCGCTTCAATCCAGACTCTGAATTAACTCCCATACGTCCCATACCTGTATCAACAGCTAACTGAAGCGCTAAATTTTCTCCCGCAGGAATCATTGAAACAGCTTCTTGCAGCCATGTTAATGTACCAACCGCAGGTTCCAATTGATTCGATACCATTACTGATACCTGTGACACATCCTGAACCCCTAACAAAATGATACGCACATCTTTATTAATAAAACTTTGACGTAACCTAACACCCTCATCAATTGTTGCCACGGCAAAATCACGAACGCCTACTTCATACAAGGCTTCAGAAACAGCTAAGTCACCATGCCCATAAGCATTTGCTTTGACCACACCAATTAATCTTTTAGCTCCAGTGTACTTTAACATAGTTTGTGCATTTTGCTTTATTGCATCTAGGTTGACTGTAATCCAAGAGGGTCGCGTCAATAATAAATCATTTTCTTTTATCATTATAATACTCCTCGTTTTGGGAAAATCTTCAAACTAATCTTTTCTAGCAAAGTGCGGCGTTCAATAATAACTACAGTATTAACTTGGTCACCACTGTGCGTAATTGCCACATAAGTTTTATAAGGAAAATTTTTCACTCGTATAATGGGACGTCCGTTTTTTTCATTCAAAACTTCAATATCTTGCCACTTTACTTTTTCACCAATACCAAATCCAGTAGCTTTAGAAAAAGCTTCTTTTGCTGAAAATCGTCCCGCAACAAATTCGTGATAATGTTTTCCACGCCGTGTTGATGCTTGATCAATTTCTGATGCAGTTAAAATTGAGGTTAAAAACTTATTTTTTTGATCTACAATCTGCCCTACTCGACTAATAGATTCTATATCATTACCAATACCAATTATCATGTCTTTATTGTATCAAAATCTGGCACACTCACCAAATTTTTCTTGTTCTTTACTTTGGTCTACCTTTCCTAAAGTAATATTTAAATCTAAATGAACACCGTAAACCATTAATAAACTCAATAATTCTGTGAACGTTTTATTTTTATACCTAGCCATACCTTTTACCCCATTTATATTTGATAATCAAATTGTAAGATGCTTAAAAGCAAAAAACAATCATTTTGGCATAACTTGTCAATATAGTGGCATAATTGGTTTTAATAACCTGGCAACCTGGCTGTTAATTAAAATTACATACTAAAATAAATAAAAGCACAATATCCGAAGATATTGTGCTTTCCTAATGCCGTCGGTGGGAGTCGAACCCACACGGTGTTGCCACCACTGGATTTTGAGTCCAGCGCGTCTGCCAATTCCGCCACAACGGCATATTAAAGCCAAATGGCTTATAGGGCGGTAGAAGGGGATCGAACCCTCGCATGCTGGATCCACAAACCAGTGTGTTAACCACTTCACCACTACCGCCATGGCAGGGATAGAGGGAATCGAACCCCCATCAACGGTTTTGGAGACCGCTATTCTACCGTTTAACTATATCCCTACAATCATAATAATCAGCCATGCTGATATAACATGGTAGGGAATTGCACCCCACTTAACACTGGCTGTTCATGTTCGTCAGTCATATAGCGGTCACAGCGGGGCTCGAACCCGCGATCTCCTGCGTGACAGGCAGGCGTCCTAACCAGCTAGACCATGCGACCAATGGACGCTACAGGGATCGAACCTGTGACCCCCTGCTTGTAAGGCAGGTGCTCTCCCAGCTGAGCTAAGCGTCCATAATGGAGAGGAAGGGA